>JAGZVW010000037.1:0-17772 GCA_018379295.1 Streptococcus parasanguinis
GTATTTCAACAAGTGTGCAAGCATAACTGGATCTGTAAGGTCGTTGATGCGTGTAACTTCAACACCTTCTACGTTTTGGATACGACGGAAAGCAAGACGTCCGATACGACCGAAACCGTTAATACCAACTTTAACTACCATTCGTGATTTCCTCCTTATGAAAATCAAAAAAATTTTTTGTGA
The DNA here is from genome assembly GCA_018379295.1 of Streptococcus parasanguinis. Classification (GTDB taxonomy): domain Bacteria; phylum Bacillota; class Bacilli; order Lactobacillales; family Streptococcaceae; genus Streptococcus; species Streptococcus parasanguinis_AH. The sequence continues at coordinate 184 of JAGZVW010000037.1, forward strand.
AAAGAGTAACTTGACACAGCGCCAAACATCTTTTAACAGTCTCTATTATATACTTTATTGCATTAAAAAGCAACTATTTCCCAACGAAAAGCAAGATTTATCATAGATCACCACCTCTTTTATTAAAGTTTTTCACAAAGTCTTGATCGATAAGAAGAACGCTCTTTTACCTGTATTCAACTTTTAAACTTTTTCAACAAACAAAAACTCTTCCCGAAATGGGAAGAGTTTTTAAGCATTGGTAAATTAAGCTTCACCTTTAGCTTTTTTAATGATTTCTTCTTGTACTGATTTTGGTACATCTTCGTAGTGGTCAAATACCATCATGAAGGTACCACGTCCTTGAGTTGCAGAACGAAGGACAGTAGCGTAACCGAACATTTCAGCAAGTGGCACATAAGCACGAACGATTTGGCTTGCACCGTGTGCTTCCATACCATCTACACGTCCACGACGAGCAGTTACGTGACCCATAACATCCCCAAGGTTTTCTTCAGGAACTGTGATGGTTACAAGCATCATTGGTTCAAGGATAGCTGGTTGTGCAGTCTTAGCAGCTTCTTTAAGTGCAAGAGATGCAGCGATCTTGAAGGCAGTTTCAGATGAGTCGACATCGTGGTATGAACCATCGTAAAGCTTAGCTTTCACGTCAACCATTGGGTAACCAGCAAGAACACCGTTCGCCATAGATTCTTGAAGTCCTTTTTCTACTGCAGGGATGAATTCACGTGGAACCACACCACCGACGATAGCATTTTCGAACTCGAATCCTTTACCTTCTTCGTTTGGAGTAAATTCGATCCAAACATCACCAAACTGACCTTTACCACCAGATTGACGTTTGAAGAATCCACGTGCTTGTGTAGAAGCGCGGAATGTTTCGCGGTAAGATACTTGAGGGGCACCAACGTTAGCTTCAACCTTGAATTCACGTTTCATACGGTCAACAAGGACATCCAAGTGCAACTCACCCATACCAGAGATAACTGTTTCACCAGTTTCAGGGTTTGTTTCAACGCGGAATGTTGGATCTTCTTCAGCCAATTTTTGAAGGGCGATACCCATCTTGTCTTGGTCTGCTTTAGATTTAGGCTCAACCATCAATTGGATAACTGGTTCTGGAACTTCGATTGATTCAAGGATGATTTTTGCTTTTTCATCTGTCAATGAGTCACCAGTTGTAGTATCTTTCAAACCAACGGCAGCAGCGATATCTCCAGAGTAAACTGTTTCGATTTCTTTACGAGTGTTGGCGTGCATTTGAAGGATACGTCCGATACGTTCACGTTTACCTTTAGAAGTGTTCAAGACGTATGAACCTGAGTTCAATACACCTGAGTAAACACGGAAGAATGTCAAACGACCTACGAATGGGTCAGTCATGATCTTGAAGGCAAGAGCTGCAAATGGCTCTTCATCAGATGCTGGACGTTCTTCTTCTTCGTCTGTATCTGGGTTTACACCCTTGATTGCAGGGATATCAAGTGGGCTTGGAAGGTAGTCAAGGACTGCATCCAACATCAATTGAACCCCTTTGTTCTTGAAGGCAGAACCACAAAGTACTGGGTAGAATTCAACGTTGATTGTAGCTTTACGGATACCAGCTTTCAATTCTTCGTTAGTGATTTCTTCCCCTTCAAGGTATTTCATCATCAAGTCTTCATCAGTTTCAGCAACTGCTTCAACCAATTTTTCACGGTATTCTTGAGCTTGTTCAAGGTATTCAGCTGGAATATCTTCTTCAAGGATATCTGTACCAAGGTCGTTCGTATAGATTTCAGCTTTCATCTTGATCAAGTCAATGATTCCGCGGAAGTCATCTTCAGCACCGATTGGCAATTGAATTGGGTGAGCGTTTGCTTGAAGACGGTCATGAAGTGTGCTTACTGAGTAAAGGAAGTCAGCACCGATTTTATCCATCTTGTTAGCGAATACGATACGTGGAACTCCGTATTCAGTTGCTTGACGCCAAACTGTTTCAGTTTGAGGCTCAACACCTGATTGTGAGTCAAGAACGGTTACAGCACCGTCCAAAACGCGGAGTGAACGTTGAACTTCGATAGTGAAGTCCACGTGTCCTGGTGTGTCAATGATGTTTACACGAGTGTCTTTCCATTGAGCTGTTGTAGCGGCAGATGTGATAGTGATACCACGTTCTTGTTCTTGCTCCATCCAGTCCATTTGTGACGCACCTTCGTGAGTTTCACCGATTTTGTGAATCTTACCAGTGTAGTAAAGGATACGCTCAGTTGTAGTTGTTTTACCAGCATCGACGTGAGCCATGATACCGATATTACGAGTTTTTTCAAGTGAAAATTCGCGTGCCATGAGGTTTGTTTCTCCTATATTTTTTATTTCTATATTCTATTATAACATGATTTAATAAAAACGGATAGGCAGGACCTACCCGTTTTCAGTGTTTTCATGCTAAGTTTTGGTTCCAACTTGTAAGAAGAGTTGAATTGGGTTCAAGAGCTGACGAAGCTTAATTGAACTCGGGCTAAAAGCTCAAGTTAACTGATTTGAACCCGAGCGAGGCCCGGTGCAAAAAAGATAAACTGCTTTGTGTTCATCGAACACTGCATCAGTTTCCTATTTTTGCCTTGGGCCTTTGCCGCTCTTAGTATCATTTCCTTACCAGCGGAAGTGTGCGAATGCACGGTTAGCTTCAGCCATACGGTGAGTATCTTCACGTTTCTTAACAGCTGCACCAGTGTTGTTCGCTGCATCCAAGATTTCTTTTGCAAGACGATCAACCATTGTGTGTTCACCACGTTGACGAGCAATTGTTACCAACCAACGAAGTCCAAGTGTTGTACGACGTTCTGGACGAACTTCAACTGGGACTTGGTAGTTAGAACCACCGACACGGCGAGCACGTACTTCAAGTACAGGCATGATGTTTTCCATAGCTGTTTCGAATACTTCAAGAGCATCGTTTCCAGTAGCTTCTTTAATTTGTTCGAAAGCTCCGTAAACGATTGAAGCAGCTGTACCACGTTTACCATCAAGCATAACGCGGTTGATAAGACGAGTAACTAATTGTGAATTGTAAAGCGGATCTGGCAATACATCGCGTTTAGGCGCACGGTTTTTACGACTCATTTCTCTTTATCCCCTTTCCTTATGCTTTTGGACGTTTAGTACCGTATTTAGAACGGCCTTGTTTACGATCGTTTACACCTGCAGTATCAAGTGCTCCACGGACGATATGGTAACGTACCCCTGGAAGGTCTTTTACACGTCCACCACGAAGAAGAACCACGCTGTGTTCTTGCAAGTTGTGTCCGATACCTGGGATATAAGCAGTAACTTCGATCAAGTTGCTCAAACGTACACGGGCAAATTTACGAAGGGCAGAGTTAGGTTTTTTAGGTGTCATTGTTCCAACACGAGTTGCAACACCACGTTTTTGTGGTGAAGAAACGTTTGTTTGAACTTTTTTATGACTGTTGTAACCAACGTTCAAAGCTGGTGATTTAGATTTTTCTACTTTTGATTTACGCGGTTTGCGAACCAATTGGTTAATTGTAGGCATCTACATTCTCCTGTGAATTTTTTTATTTTTGGTGATGATACACTTGGTGACAGCTACCATCTGTGTGTACTTTTGCAACATTTGTCAGCACGTCCCTGTACACTCTTGAGAGACCAAAAGTAAAAAGTACCGTCTATTATTATAACATGACGGCACTTTGATTGCAAGATGTTTTTTTATTTTTTAAAGAAGTCGAAAAAGTTCATTATTGACCAGCTTCAGCAGGTACTTCTGCCCCTGCATCTGCAGCCGGAGCATACTGTTGTTGCTGTTGTGGTTGAACTGTCGCATTGGCTCCAGCTACTCCAGCATTGGCATTGGCATTAGTATTTGCGTTCGCGTTCGTGTTGGAATTAGCGTCTGTTTGAGTCTGCTGTGTTGCCGTTGTGTCGCTCTCATAGGTCAGTCCATAATAGTTAGCGATGTATTGGATACGGGCCTCAAGCGATTGCTTTTGAGTCGCATCTTTGACTTTCTTCATAGCAGCTTGGGCAGCGTTCACAGTATCTTGACTTGGAGTTGTTTCCATTTGAACGACTGCTTTTTCAGCAGCTTCTGTATTTTTCTTTTCTTCCTTCTTTTCTTTTTCTTCCTTTGTTTCCTTTTTCACTGGAAGGGAACCTGTTTTTTTAGCAGGTTGAATTTCTGTCGTTACCTGGGCAGCCGTATTCTTTTTAACGGTATACAAACCAGCTACCAAAATAAAGGATAGAGACAGAACTGTCACCAAGCGAATCCACAAAGGACTATTATCAAATCGATCTAAAATTCTTTTCACTTTTTGATCCTCCTTTGTTGCTCTTAATCAAAGATATTCCCAACTTCGACACTCAATTTATTTTCTTTTACATCGATGTTGGTCACGCGCAATAAGGATTTGTGTTCAAAGAATTCACGGTCGGTTGCAGCATTATCCGCAAAGACAGCTACCCCTGCTAATTCAGAATCAAATTCAGACAAGAGGCTGACCATCCCGTTAATCGTTCCGCCACCTTTAAGGAAGTCATCGACAATCAAGACCCGGCTTCCTGCTTTTAGGCTCCGTTTTGAAAGGAACATTTTCTCAATGCGATCCCCACTTGAGCCTGAAACATAGTTGACACTAACGGTTGATCCTTCTGTGATTTTCAAATCACGACGGACAATGACGAATGGAACATTCAAGACATTAGCTACTGCATTGGCTAGTGGAACTCCCTTGGTCGCTACGGTCATGACAGCATCAATCTTCTTATCTCGAAAGGCTTTGGCAATGATGCGGCCGATCCGATTCAAAATCTTTGGATTGCTCAAAAGATCAGATAGGTAAATGTAGCCACCAGGAAGGATACGATCACTTTCAGACAGTTGCTTGCAAAGATCTTCGACGATTTCTTTGGATTCTTGATCTGAGATAGACGGTGTAAAGATCACGCCTCCACCAGCTCCTGTGATGGTCTCAATATTTCCGATTTCCATCTCTTCAAATGCACGCTTAATGATCACGATATCTTCTGAGATGGAAGACTTGGCAGACTCATACTTTTCCGCAAACGTATTGAGGCTAGTCAATTCATAAGGATGGTTGATCAAGTAATTAGAAATCACGACCATCCGTTCACTTCTTCTTAATTTCATTTTCTCACCATGTAGTTTTTTCTATCATTATACCATAAGAAGCGAAAAAAACGAACATTCTGATTTACAGAAGGCCGTTTTTTCCTGATTATTTTATTTTTGGCAGAATCATTCCCGTATTTCTCTCTGTTTTTACTAGTCGAGATTCGGTTTATAGAAGGAACGATTTTCCATAGCAAAGATTTTATTGGTCATTTCGCCAGGACCAATTAAGCCAAGTGCTGTTGTCATCATCATCATTTCCGCATCCAAATTATCGATCATATGAATAATCTCTGCTTCCATGATCTTTGGACGAACAGGACTACCGTATTCGAGCAAGCCATGGTGACTCAAGATCACATGGCGAAGGACGATGACTTCTTCTTTTTGATCATCAATCTTCAAGTCTTGCAAGACCTTGGTGATTTCTTCATCGATCAGTGCAATGTGGCCGATGAGGTTGCCCCGAACAGTGTATTCTGTATTCTCAGGGCCCGTCAACTCAATCACTTTGGCCAAATCGTGTAACATAATCCCTGCAAAGAGCAAGCTCTTATTCAACTGAGGATAGATATCTCCGATACTATCTGCCAAGCGGACCATGGTCGCTGTATGATAAGCAAGACCTGCTTCAAAGGCATGGTGGTTGGTCTTAGCAGCTGGATAACTATAAAACTCTTTCTCATATTTCCCATAGAGGGCACGGACAATCCGTTGCCAGACTGGATTTTCAATTTTGAAAATCATGTTTGACAGGTATTCATGCAATTCCTTGGGATCTACTGGTGGTTTTTCCTTAAAGTCTGCTGGATTGTTGGGCTCTCCTGCTTGTGGCAAGCGCATGTTTAATTGGTTGACTTGAGGAGTATTATTGTAAACTTCTCGACGTCCAGACATATGGACCACGCGCCCAGCCATAAAACTCTCTACATTGTGAGGTTGGGCATCCCATAGTTTACCTTCGATTGTACCGGTCTCATCCTGGAAGACAAAGGCGAGGTAGTTTTTCCCGGCCCGCGTTTGACGCACTTCTGCTGACTTGATCAAATAGAATCCTTCGAACAATTCATCTTTTTTCATTTGGTTAATTTTGACCATCATCTTCTCCATCTTCTATATATACATCTAGTCCCAGCAAGTCCTCATCGCTTTCGATTTGGCGGAGTGTCCGCTCGATGGCACTGGTCCGTCTGGTTAGCAAATCATCAATATTATTGGAAGCATTCTTTAAATGGCGCTGAGTCTTGGCCAGAATCCCTCCAAACTTATGGAATTCTGATTTGACCGATCCCAACACCTTGCTAATGTCATCTGCACTCTTTTGGATGTTGAGCGTTTTAAAGCCAACAGACAAGGAGTTCAAGAGGGCTGATAGCGTACTTGGACCAGCCACTAAAATTTGTTCGTCCCGACGCAAGCGATCGAAGAATTCTGGATTGCGAACCACTTCGGAATAGAGGCCTTCAGTTGGCAAAAAGAGAATTCCGAAATTCGTCGTCGCTGGTGGAAAGAGGTATTTTTGTTGGATATCCTTAGCAAAACGCTTGATACTAGCAAGAAGGGCCTTGCGGTAACGCTCGATCTCCTCTTTCTCTCCGGATTCATAAGCTTCTTCCAGACGATAGTAGTCTTCCAGTGGGAATTTAGAGTCAATCGGCAGATAGACTGGCTCCTCTCCTTGTCCTGGAAGCTTAATAGCATACTCCACACGCTCACTGGATTGGGGAACGGTGACAAACTCCCGCTCATACTGGGCTGGGGTCAAGATATCTTCAATAATTTGACCCAGCTGTAATTCGCCCATAATCCCACGCGTCTTGGTATTGGAGAGAACTTTATTAAGGGTTCCGACATCCCGCGCCACTGTCTGCATTTCTCCCAACCCTTTGTTGACCGACTCCAATTGTTTTGAAACCGTCTCAAAGGAGGTCTGCAAGCGGTGCTGCAAGGTTTTCTCCAATTTTTCTTCTACCGTTTGGCGCATCTGTTCTAGCCGCACTTCATTGGACTCTTGGATCTGGCGCATGCGCTCATCTGTTTTGTCCCGATTTTTAGTAAAGTGCTCATTCATCTCAGCGCGCAGAGCCGTCGTCTGCTGGTGGATCTCCACTCGCATCTCGGTTAAGCGATCTGTCAGGGCGATCTCTAACTGCTGATTGGCAATCTGGCTTGCTTGTCTTTCTTTTTCAAAACGATAGTCCAACTGGTCTGTCAAATGATCCTCATGGTCTTCCAGCATCTCTCGTAAAGCCGGTCTTGTATCATCTGACCGTTGCAAGAAATAGATGAGGAGGCCCAGATTGAGCAGGCCAATCAGAAGCAGAATGATATTCATATTAACCTCTGTCTTTACTATAAACAATGACAAGATAGCCACGGTCAAGACTCACTTGAATCGGTTGATCCAAAAATTCATTGGAGCCATACATGGCCTTCAAAAAATAATTCTCCTGATGGAGCGGATACTTGGCCCCTGTGATCTCTAGATGACCTTGTCCGACAGGCATAAAACCAACATAGGACATGGCTGGATCTGGCTGAATCTCATGGCAACCAGCTGGTCTGTAGATCAAGCGATTTTGACCATCGACTAATTGGATCTGGTCCATGTAGGGAGCTAGGTCTGGATCGGTCGGCAAAAAGATATTGGACAAAAAGTGATCCAAGCGACCACCAAAAGCACCGTAAACAGTGACAACAGCATCTGGATAGGCCTCAAAGGTCGCTTTCAAGGCCAATTCCAAATCCGTATCGTTCTTTTCAGGAACGGATTGAACAACTTGTTTGGCTTGGGTTCGGATCTGGCGCAAATCGGCCTCAGAGACAGAATCGAAATCCCCCACAGCTATATCTAAAGGCAGACCTTTTTCCAGTAACTTCAAACAGCCACCATCAACGCCTACATAAACGTCATGATCTTTTGGCAAGAGCGTGCTGTCACCTCCTGCCAGTATTGCAATGTTATCCATTTACAGCATCTCGGAGCGTTTGAACGCGCTCATTAACATCTCCATTAAAGACATAAGAGCCTGCTACAAAGACATTGGCCCCAGCTTCTTTGGCTTGGGAAATAGTTTGGCCATCAATTCCTCCATCCACTTCGATATCAAAGTCTAAGCCTTTTTCTTCACGAAGAGCGGCTAATTCGCGTACCTTGTCCATGGTTTCAGGCAAGAAGGCCTGGCCACCGAATCCTGGATTAACGGTCATAACCAAGACTTGATCCACCAAGTTCAAGACATGTTTGATACTGTCTACTGGAGTCCCTGGATTGATCACGACACTGGCCTTCACACCCGCTTGACGAATTTTTTGAAGAGTTCCGTGAATATGGGGAGTCGCTTCCACGTGGATGCTGATGATATCAGCACCTGCACGGGCAAATTCTTCGATATGGTGTTCGGGATTGGTGACCATCAAGTGGCAATCAAAGACCAACTTGCTATGTGGACGCATACTCTCTACGACACCAGCTCCAAAGCTGATATTGGGCACAAAATGGCCATCCATGACATCAATATGGGCATAGTCAGCTCCAGCTGCTTCTAAGCGTTTCAATTCACTTTCAAAATTGGCATAATCTGCACTCAAAATTGAGGGTGCAATTTTCATTGTTTTCATCGTTGTAGTGTCTCCTATTTTGGCATTTTTTTCGAAACTTTTTTATAGGTTTCGCGACGGTTTTCAATCTCACTTAGAAATTGCAAGTAATCCTCATAACGGAAAGGTGCAATTTCCTCTCTTTCAACGGCTGGTTTCACTGTACAAGCGGGCTCATGCGTGTGGGTACAGGTACGAAATTTACAAGAGTGGCTCACATCGGCGATCTCCGGAAAAGCTTGATTTAAGTCTTCACTGGTTGTCACTTCATAATCAAGGGAGGAAAAGCCAGGCGTATCTGCGATCTTTCCTCCATTTAAATGGTAAAAGCTGACAGCTCGGGTCGTGTGTCGACCGCGTCCCAGACTATCTGAAATCTCACCCGTTTCAAGCTTCAAATCCGGAGCGATTTTATTGAGCAAGGTCGATTTTCCTACACCAGTCTGTCCCATAAAGACCGTGGTTTGATTGGTCAAAAGGGGCAAGAGTTCCTCAATCGACAAGACAAAATCATAGCCAATAGCCTGATAGATTCCTTGGTAGTAGTGGATGTCTTCCATATCTTCTAACAAGTCCAGTTTGGAAATATAGACAATGGGATGAATCCCCTTATGCTCCAAAAGAACCAGAAAACGGTCTAAAAGATTGGCGTTGAAATCCGGCTCCTTAGCTGACATGATCACTACCGCCTGATCAATATTGACAATAGGAGGGCGCACGAGGCTATTTTTTCGAGGCGCAATGCTCAAAATGTAGCCTTCTGAATTCTCTTCAGCAGAGAACTCCACCTGATCCCCCACATAAGGAGTCTGTCCTTTTTTTCTAAAATTTCCACGAGCCCGTGTCTGGTAAATGTTACCATCTGACTCCACGTAGTAGAAGCCAGCCAAGGCCTTGACGATTGTTCCTTGCAAATCGCACTCCTTTGAGATTAATACTATCTATTATACCAAAAAATGAGAAATAAGGCTGGATTGCTCAATAAGAAAAAACGAAAAGTGAACCTCTCCGGACACTTTTAGAAACGAATAGGTTCGTTTTTTAAATGGATAGAAACAGAAGACGGAGTATCCGTTATGACTTGTCTTTTAGCAGAATTCGGGAAAGGGCACCTTCCTTTTTTTCCTTGGCATTTTTCCTAAAAAGTGTATAATAGAACTATGCGGAGGTGGTGGAACGGCAGACACGCATGCTTCAGGCGCATGTGCCCCTTCGGGCGTGAGGGTTCAAATCCCTTTCTCCGCATCTTGGAAAGGTGGCCCAGCTCGGTACGGCACCGGACTCGAAATCCGGCAAGTGGATTTTATTCACGCGCGGGTTCAAATCCCGTCCTTTCCTTCTACAACAAACAAGACATGAGCTACGAAGTTCATGTCTTTTCTGTTATTTTATTCCTGCTTCTAGAAGGCCATCTGCTAGGCGAGCGAAGTCTTCTAAGCTAAGAGCTTCTCCTCGTACAGAAGGTTGCAGGCCTGCAGCTTGGATTCCTGCTTCCAGCTTGGCTTTGATTTCTTCGGTCTTGCCAAAGCGACTGGTCAAGTTGTTCCAAAGCGTTTTGCGTCGGTGGACAAAGCTAGCCTTGCTGACAGAGAAGAAGAAATCTTCATCCTTGACTGCTACTGCTGGTTCTTCGCGACGGACCATCTTCAAAATGGCAGAGTCGACGTTTGGTGCTGGCACAAAGACGGTGCGAGGCACGATAAAGGCTACCTTGGCAGTCATATAGTATTGGACTGCAATGGATAAAGAACCATAAGCCTTGGTGTTGGGCTCAGCCGAGATGCGGTCTGCCACCTCTTTTTGCATCATGACCACAAATTCTTGGAAAGGAATCTTGGATTCGATCAAGTGCATGAGGATAGGAGTTGTGATGTAATACGGAAGGTTAGCCACCACCTTGATCGGAAGGCCTGGATTTTTAAACTCTGCGATGTACTGGTTGAGGTCTACCTTGAGGATGTCTTGGTTGACAACCGTGACATTGTCAAAATCCCGCAAGGTATCCGCCAAAATGGGAACCAAGCGGTCATCGATCTCAAAGGCCATGACTTCTGCCGCATTTTCCGCCAAGAACTCAGTCAGTGCTCCAATTCCGGGACCGATTTCGATGACATTGACCTGCTGATCAATCTCAGCCGTATCCACAATTTTTTGAAGGATGTTGGTATCGGTCAAGAAGTTCTGACCGAAGGATTTTTTAAAGGTAAAACCGTGACGCTCCAGCACTGCCTTGGTCACGCTATAATCTGCAATTCTCATTTTTTCTCTTTTCTAATCAGTTTAGGGGTAAAGGATCCCCTCTACTTCCGTCTTAATAACTGGCCATGGCCTCTTCGACTTGGGCCAAACAAATTCCAAACAATTCCAAGCGTTTGATCAATTGCTTGCCATTGCAGTAGCCAATGCGCAAAGTTTCGCCTAGATATTCCCGCCGTTTGCGACTATCGCTTCCCATCAAAAGACCGAGACGCATCAAGTCGGTCTTTGTGATATCAAAGAAGTTTTCATCTTCGTAAGACCCGACCAGTCCAGCTAGGGCTTTTTCTAAGTCTTCAAAACTGGCATGCTCCACTCCAAGAGAACGCCCCTTGGTCTTGGATTTGGGGACTGCTTCACCACGATTTAAAAAGGCATGTTTGACCTGGGGCACCTCTTGCATAATGATCTTGCGAATTCGCTCACCATTATAGTCTGGATCGGTAAAGACAATGACCCCACGCAACTCTTGCAAGGTAGCAATTCGTTCCAAGTCATCTTGATCGATCGCAGAACCTCGCGTTTCATAGGTATCCACCTCATAAAAACGACGGAGATTAGCTGTGTCGTCCTTGCCCTCCACGACAATCACTTCTGGTATTTTTCTTTTCTCAGTCAAGGCCAAATACCTTTCTTGCATTGTCATAGGTTGCCTGAGCCACTTCTTCTGTTGTTAAGCCACGTAGTTCTGCAATAAAATCTACCACATAACGAGTGTAGGCTGTTTTATTTTCCCGACCACGTTTGGGAACTGGTGCTAGGTAAGGGGCATCTGTTTCAACCAAGATCTTGTCTAACGGAAGGCCAGCTGCCGCTTCTTGGACATCTGTGGCTTTCTTAAAGGTCACCACTCCAGAAAAAGAAATCATCATCCCCAGATCCATGAAGCGTTTAGCTTCTTCTAAACTTCCTGAGAAAGAATGCATGATCCCACCGCGAGGACCGACTCCTTCACTCTTGATGATGGCATAAGTATCTTCTAAAGCATCGCGTGTATGCACCACAAAGGGGAGGTCCAAGTCCTTAGACAATTGAATCTGACGACGAAAAACCTTTTCTTGGACATCTTTTGGTGCCGTCATCCAGTGGTAATCCAGACCGATTTCTCCGAGTGCGACGACTTTGGGATGTTTTAGCTGTTCAAGTAAATAGGCCTCCACTTCAGGACTATAATCGCCCGCCTCAGTGGGGTGCCAACCAAGCGTGAGATAGAGTTCTGGGTACTGGTCTGCCAACTCCATGGCACGCTCAATCGTCGGTTTGTCAAAACCAACGATATTATGGGCTACAACACCCATTTCCTTGGCCAAGTCGAGCTCTTCTTGTTCTTTTCCTGCGAATTCTTCCACATTGAGATGGGTGTGGGTATCAAAAATCTGCATGATCTTCCTTTTCTTCCGAGTTTTTCTTCTTTCTATTATAGCAGAAAGCGCCTCTAAATTCACTTTCGGACAAAACAAAAACCAGTAGTCTCGAGTTTCTACTGGTTTTTAGGTTTTTATCTGAATTAGGCAGCCAAAACTTTGCGTCCTTTACGACGACGAGCTGCCAATACGCGACGACCATTTTTAGTTGCCATACGGTGACGGAAACCATGTTTGCGCGCACGACGAAGTTTACTTGGTTGATAAGTACGTTTCACGATGAATACCTCCTCATAGATTTTGTATTCGTTTAGCCGGCTAGTTGTGATCAGTTACTAAACATACTTTACTATTCTATCGGATTCGACTCTATTTGTCAATAGCTATGGCAAAATTGTTGCAAATACAGGTCGGAGAACACCTTTCTACACCTGACGGGTTGCCAAGTAATAGGGTTCCAGAGCCACCAGCGCCTCTTGCAACTGATCCAAGATATTCTCTAGGGAACTCTCCTCAACTAGAGAAACATCGTATTTGACGAGAACCTTACGAACCTCCCCTTCTGCTACTGCTTGCAACAGATCATGGCGATTCTTTTCTGTTCCTTCTACCCTTTGACTCTCTCCATTTTTCTGGGCGAAATAATAAACTGGCTGAGTGATGGGAAGGGTGAGAACCATTTGTTGTTTTTGAAGGCTCTGCTCATCTTTTTTTCGCTCGATAAAACTCACCTCTAAGGAAACTCCAAAATCAACTGCATCTCCATATAGCCTCAAGGCAAACATAGGCTCTGCCATCGTCCCTTCTCCTTTTAGATAGGCCCAAAAATGAGGCCGCAAGATCTGAGCCTGATTCATCCACTGGCTAGTCCGATCCTGCTCCAAGTAAGGGTGACGCTGCTGAAAGGCCGAGACTAAATCGGTGAATTCCTTACGAGCCGCTTGAGCTAGGGCACGATACTGCTCCATCTCTGAGGCTAGCACTCCAGCCTTTGCCGGGGCCTGGTAGTGGATTCCTTGAAGCTTTAAAAACTCTCGAATCGCTACAAATGCCATTTGCTTCCTTTCTAAACCTAAAAAAGGAGAGATCGGCTCAATCCTGTCTCTCCCTTATGGGAAATAATAGCTAGATTATCCTTCGATGTCGACAACTACATAACGGTTTGGTTCTTCCCCTTCAGAGTAGCTAGTGACTCCTTCCATCTTAGAGACGATCCGGTGAATGATTTTGCGTTCACTGTTTGACATCGGATCTGTCTGTTGGGCTTGCCCATCTTCGAGGGCACGTGTTGCCAACTTCTGAGCATAGCTTTGAAGAACTTCTGCCCGGTGTTCTACATAGTCATTAACATTAATGGTAATGTAAAAATTCTTTGAGTAGCGGTTATAGAGGTAATTTTGCGCCAAAAGTTGAAGAGCCTTCAAGACTTTTCCGTGGTAACCAATGACACGTCCTGGCTCATTGGTATCAATTTGCATATTGACCGTACGGCGGTTGTGACTGCTTGAGATGGCCGCATCCACATCCATTTCATCGACCACGGTTTGAACATAGGCTGTCACATCATCTACGACTTCTTCGATGTTGTAGTTTTCCTCTACCTCGATACCAAGGTTTGAGAAATCAGATTCGCTTGATTCTTTTGTCGCTGGTTCTTTAACTTTTTCAAGGATATGTTCATGTCCTTTTTCTTCAAGAACGGTATCTGCTTCTTTGTCATGTTTCAGGATTTCGGTCTTGATTTCTTCAGAGACAACTTCTCCTTCTTCTTCGACCTTTTTGATCGCTGCAACGACACGTCCGAGATCGACCGTTGCTTCGCTCACCGTCTTAACCGGTTCATTTTGCGCATTGATCTCATCTGGGACACCTTTGACAGCTTTTTGATTGGCTTTCACAACAGTTGTTTCTGCAATGGGCTCAATCTCTACTTGGGCTGGTTTTTTCCCAAACAAGCCAAGAAAACCTTTCTTTTCACGCGCTACAACTGTAATATGTGCCTTCATACGAGGAATATCTAAATCGTTCAGACCTTTTTGAATCGCTTCTTCAACAGTTGCTCCAGTATATAGGACCATATGTCCACCTCTTTCTTATTTTTTCTTTTTCTGTGCTTTGTTTAGGGCACGGCGTTTTTGTTTTTCCATGTCGCGTGAAGCTTGCTCTTTTGCTTCACGCTCTGCGATAATCTTGAAGGGGTTGTTCAAGAGATAGGTTTGCCCGACTTGGTAAGCATTGGAAGTCACCCAGTATAGTGCGACCCCGCTGGCTGAGAACAAGGCAAAGAAGAAGATCATCACAGGCATCACATACATCATGGTTGTCGCACTACCATTGCGCTCTGGCATGGCTTTATTGGTCAACCAACTGCTGAAAAATGTGAAGAGTGCTGCAAGAACCGGCAAGATATAAGTCGGGTCGATCGCGCCAAGGTCCAACCAGAGGAAGTGACCGACTTTAAGGAATTCGACACGGCTCAGCGCTTGGAACAAGGCCATCAAGACCGGCATCTGGATTAAGAGAGGAAGGAAGGCTGAAGACGTTTTGACACCTTTTTCCTTGTATAGGGCCCGCATCTCTTCGGAAAGCTTGGTCCGGCTATCAAGATCCTTCCCAGGATACTTAGCTTGCAATTCCTTGAGGAGGGGTTGAATTTCCTGCATTTTGCGGGTTGAATTCATTTGATATTGGAAGAGAGGCAAGAGGACCGTCCGGATGACAATGGTAAAGACGATAATCCCTACACCGATACTTCCGCCAAAGGACAAGAAGCGGATGGCTTCTGCAAAGAAGTAGACGAAGCGTTCCCAACCACCTGTCGACTGAGCTGTCACTTGAGAGGTTCCACAAGCTGTCAAGACCAATAAGGCCGCTCCTAATAATCCAGTTAACTTCAGTTTCTTTTTCACATTATTCCCTTTCTTGGTAGACATGCGCTAATTTTAAGACATGTACAAGATTTTTCTCTACTTGATGAAAGTCGAGTTCCTCCACTCCTTTACGAGCAATGACAACAAAATCATCGGTCGTAAGGAAGGCTTGGTGTTTGATCAAAACATGGCGAATCAAACGTTTGATGCGATTTCTGGTCACAGCATTTCCCAGTTTCTTACTAACAGACAGGCCGACTCGAAAATGCGGTTGGTCTTTGCGCAAGCGGTAAACAACGAATTTCCGATTGGCAACATTTTGACCACTTTTAAAAATAGCATTAAAATCTTTGTCACGTTTGACGCGGTAGCTTTTTTTCAAACCTCAACTCCCTCTATTAAATTTATTCTATTATACCATATTTTCAAAAAAAACCAATCTCCCTCAGGAAATCGGTTGCTACTTGAACACAGATAAAAGTAAAGGCAAGGTGTAGTAGAGATTGAGCAAGATATGAGCCAAAATAGGAGCAAGGAGCGTCTTACTCCGATAATACAGGATCCCAAAAATCACACTCGGCAGGAGATAGATGATAGAAGCTCCCAGCGAAAAGGGATTGTGGAGAAAATGTAGGCCACTGTAGATGAGGGCTGGAAGCCAAATCTCAGCATAGAGTTTCCAGCCTTTGAAGTAGGCATTCACCAAGGCTCCACGAAAGATCAGCTCTTCTGTCACTGGCCGGATGACGACCATTGCGATCACCAGGATAAGCACCCCTGTGGGGCTAATTTCCCGTGGAAAGAGACTCAAAACGGCTGCCCGTCCTTGAACAAAACCACTGATGAAGTAGTCCAGCCAGTAGACCAAACAAGCCGCAAAAACGGCTTCTATCAGAGCTTGAAGGGGGTTCTTCCCCAGCTTAAACTGCGCTTTTTTAGAAAAACGATAGACCAAAAATCCTGTAAAGACTGCATAGAGGCCTTCTAGGCCAAATAAGGTCCAATAATAGCTATTGGCGCTTGCTACACTATTGGAGACGTACTGGGCCAAAGGGCGAAATTGAGGCCGAACATAAAAATAAAACAAGAGCAGAAAGAGGGGATAAAGCAGTGAGAGCTTTCCTTTGATGAATTTCATAGATACCTTTCCTATAAAGTATGACAAATCGTATAGTGCATCTTACCATAATCGTGACAAGGTTTCAATGAAAAAGGATGCCTTCCTACTCTCTGAGATAGGCCACATAACCACCTAGGACAGCGACTAAAATCAAGAGACAAAGAAGAGTTTCCAGCCATACGAGAGCTGTCAAGAAAGGTAGTTGCAACAAGCCTTGGGCCATTTTCAAAGAGGTCGCTGTGATAACTGTTGGAAAGGTCAGGGCTGAAAAAGCAGGTTGAAAACCTTCTGTGATCATTTTCGGTAGGCGCGTCAAAACAAAGAAATAAAAACCTTGCGAGGCCAACACCATGATCAGTAAGAACCAGACAGGAAGGCTTGCTCCACCCACACGAACCAGGGCTGCTAAAAGAAGGGAAAAGGGAGCACAATAGATGCCTTCTTGGCCCAATAGATGACTGGGTAAAGGGGACTGCTTCAAATCATGGTAGATAAGGGGATAAAGAAGAAAGGTCAAACCAAAACCAATCACTAAAGCGAGATAAGCAATCTCTCTGATTCCTACAACTGGATAAGTCAAAGCTGCTACTGCAATGCCCACATAGAGAACGGTCCAACTGGGAGTGGCATTGGCTCTTGGTCGCGCTAGGACATGGGTCTTGGTAAAATAGAGAATTAAGCCCAGATCCAAGAGAAAGGCAGACCACCAGACCAACTGTGATAGACCTCCAAAGGCGGGAAAGAGGCGCAAAAGATAGGTGGATAGAATCATCCCTGCCATGGGAAAAGTCGCCATCCCAGATAAAAGGGCTGGTTGTTGGAGTTCTATCTTGGTTTCTTGCCAGCGAATCACATGATAAACGACAAAGAAAAACCAGAAGAACAAACCTGTCAGACTAAAGGCATGAGCAAGGAAGGGTAGCGAGTCTGCAAGAAGGTTTCCAGCGCCAACCAGTCCTAACAGACAGCCTGAAAATACTAAGGGAATCTTTTTCATCGGGAGCTCCAATCATGTTGTCGCTTTCAGTATACCATAAAAGAGAAGGAAGCAGGATAAAAAAAGAGAGTGGGACAGAAATCGGTAATTCGTTAGAATTCGATTTCGTCGTCCCACCTCCGAACAGTTGAGTAAGGCATCTTTGGAACTTGAAAAGCGAACAACTACTTAGGAAACTTGCTTAGCAAGTCCTATCTACCACCTCAAAGCAGTGCTTTGAGCACTCAACCACTGCGTCTTGCTCG
>JAGZVW010000038.1:0-17354 GCA_018379295.1 Streptococcus parasanguinis
CTGATTTCATCAGCTTTTACAGCCCTACTCAACTGTGCGGAGGTGGGACGACGAAATCGAATTCTAACGAATTACCGATTTCTGTCCCACTCTCTTTTGCTACTTAAGCTTACTTTAAGACCTCTGAGATATACTAAGATCATAAACAAAGACCTCCCAACTTTGTTTAGCACTCTTTAACTTTTTTCATAATATCTCCCTATAAGAAGTCACCCATTGGTGGCTTTTTTTGTAGCTTCATCATATAATAGAACAAGAACATAAAAAGTAAGTGAGTGTACAAGTGAGAGACTATACCCTAGAAGAGAAAGAAGCTTTTATGCGAGAGGCCTTAAAAGAGGCAGAGATTGCCTTAGCCCATGAGGAAATACCCATTGGCTGTGTCATTGTCAAAGACGGTGAGATCATTGGACGTGGCCACAACGCACGAGAGGAATTGCAGCGAGCGGTCATGCATGCTGAGGTGATAGCGATCGAAGAAGCCAATCAGCATGAAGAGAGCTGGCGTTTGCTGGATACGACTCTTTTTGTGACCATTGAACCTTGCGTCATGTGTAGCGGTGCCATTGGACTGGCCCGGATCCCTCAGGTGATTTACGGAGCGACCAATCAAAAGTTTGGCGGAGCAGGGAGTCTCTATGATATTTTGGCAGATGAGCGCCTCAATCACCGGGTGGAAGTAGAAACAGGAATCTTGGAAGCAGAATGTGCAACCATCATGCAGACCTTCTTCCGCCAAGGCCGAGAACGAAAAAAACAAGCCAAGCTCGCAGCCAAGGCCGAAACACAAGAATAAAAACCGGACCTTTGCAAATCGAACAAATTATGATATAATACCTATCGGAGCAACAGTTCTGCGTGAAGCGGGTCAGGGGAGGAATCCAGCAGCCCTAAGCGAAGTGAACTGTGTGCTCTTTTCTATTGCTCTTGATGAGTCAAGTCCAAGGGACGCAGACGAATCCTAGAGCAATGGATGCAGTTTTTCCCGCTAGGGAAAAAGCTGTAAACCTATAGAAGCTCTTAGTGAGGTAAGTCTGTAAAGCGTGACCGAGCTTAGAGATATTGATCCTGAGGAGCGAAGCGACGTGAGGACTATAGCGTAAAATGAAATTAGCCCGTAAGGCGCGACCGAGCTTAGAGATATTGACCCTGAGGAGCAAAGCGACGTGAGGGCTATCATTCACCAGAGTCATGTAGAAATGACTTTCATATCCAAATAATAAAAGAAAAAAATAGAGTTTCGTGAGAAGCTTCTTTTTTTGATTTTTTAGCCCAAAATAGTACAAATATGCAAACGATTGCTATTGCGTCGTTGCTTGATTTGTGAAAATAAAAAAATTAGCAAATGAAAACGTTTTATAGATTGGTTTCCCTTGATTTAATCCGTGTAAAGCGATATCATAGAGAAGAACAAAATTTGGAGGAATAACATGTCTCATATTAAATTTGACTACTCAAAAGTTTTGGGTAAATTTGTTGCCCCACATGAAGTGGAATACATGCAACCACAAGTGACTGCAGCTGATGAATTGATCCGTAAAGGAACAGGTGCTGGTAGTGACTTCCTAGGTTGGTTGGACCTTCCTGAAAATTATGACCGTGAAGAATTTGACCGAATCTTGAAAGCTGCTGAACAAATCAAAGCAGACAGCGATGTTTTGGTCGTGATCGGTATCGGTGGATCATACCTTGGAGCGAAAGCTGCCATTGACTTCTTGAACCACCACTTTGCAAACTTGCAAACAAAAGAAGAACGCAAAGCGCCACAAATCCTTTACGCTGGAAACTCCATCTCATCTACTTACCTTGCTGACTTGGTAGAGTATGTTTCAGATAAAGATTTCTCAGTCAACGTGATTTCTAAATCCGGTACTACAACTGAACCAGCGATCGCTTTCCGTGTCTTCAAAGAACTCTTGGTGAAGAAATATGGTCAAGAAGAAGCCAATAAACGGATCTACGCGACAACTGACCGTGCCAAAGGTGCTGTAAAAGTGGAAGCAGATGCCAATGGTTGGGAAACATTTGTTGTTCCAGATGATATCGGTGGACGCTTCTCAGTCTTGACACCAGTTGGATTGCTTCCAATTGCTGCATCAGGTGCTGATATCAAAGCCCTTATGGAAGGTGCGAATGCAGCCCGTAAAGAATACACTTCAGACAAACTTTCTGAAAACGAAGCGTACCAATACGCAGCTGTACGTAATATCCTTTACCGTAAAGGTTATGCAACTGAAATCTTGGTTAACTACGAACCATCTCTTCAATACTTCTCAGAATGGTGGAAACAATTGGCTGGTGAGTCAGAAGGAAAAGACCAAAAAGGTATTTACCCAACTTCAGCAAACTTCTCAACAGACTTGCACTCATTGGGTCAATTTATCCAAGAAGGAACTCGTATCATGTTTGAAACAGTTGTCCGTGTGGACAAACCACGTAAGAACGTGATCATCCCTACATTGGAAGAAGACCTTGATGGACTTGGTTACCTTCAAGGGAAAGACGTTGACTTTGTAAACAAAAAAGCAACTGACGGTGTTCTTCTTGCCCACACAGACGGTGACGTGCCAAACATGTACGTAACTCTTCCTGAGCAAGATGCCTTCACTCTTGGTTATGCCATCTACTTCTTCGAGTTGGCCATCGCCCTTTCAGGTTACTTGAACGCGATTAACCCATTTGACCAACCAGGTGTTGAAGCTTACAAGAAAAACATGTTTGCCCTTCTTGGTAAACCAGGATTTGAAGAACTTGGAGCAGAACTCAACGCTCGTCTTTAATTGATGGATAAAACGATCTCGCAAGAGGTCGTTTTTTTACTTGCTAAACAAACTCATATTTTTGTCCCCTGGAATCAATTATAAAAACACGATCTAGTTATGTTTCTCAATCATATGGTTAACTGATTGCTATTGTCCCCCTTCGCAAGAAATTTTAATAGAAATTTCTAAAAGGTCCGATCTATCTCCGATCTTTTTCAGTCTTAACAGACAGGAGTTGGTCCTTGCTTGGTTTTATGTTATAGTAGAAGAGAAGAATAAAAAGGAGAATTCGAAATGTCCGAGAAAGATCAAGAACAATTTATGAAACAGACGCCCTTAGAGGGTGCGCCTCAATTTGATGTGGCTGCGCCAGCCTTTGTCCCAAAAGAAGAAGCCGAAGACTTGGTCGTTCCAGAAGTTAGTGGCCTTTCAGTGACGGAGACGGAAGCAATGAAAGAAGAAGCAGACGAGCCAGCTGTTTCAGGAACAGTGGAGCCTCCAAAGGTGGATGAAGCAACTGTTGGAGAACATCCGGATGTAGTTGCTGCTCCCCAACCGACTCCTCCATTCCAGCCTGCACCACAAGCTCCTCAAAATATGGCAGCTGAACCAATTGGTCCGCAAACAGTGCCTGTTCCTGAGACACCTATTCCACAAGCTCCTCTTTCTCCTGTTGGAAGACCGATGGATACTGCAGACAAGAAGGCGATTCGTTTTGCTCTTGGAATTTTAGTGGGGCTTCTTATCGGTGGTGTCAGTGGCTATTTGATTGGTCATGCTAGCCCTAGTACGTCACCATCTAGAAAGCAGACTTCTTGGTCAGGCAACCAATCTGGTTCTTCTTCCAATATCGATTTGGAGCAATTGACTTCTGAAGACGCGGAAGCCAATTTTAGCTGGGAACAATCTGATATTGAGCAACTTCAGTTTTTGACTGGAAAGGATTCTGGGGAGACTCCTGAGGAAATGGTCGACGCTTATGGAAAGGCTAGTTCTGTTCAATTTGAAAGTGGAGAATTGAAATTATTTTGGGATGATAACTCTTATAATAAAGAGGTCAAAGCGACTTACTCTAAGAAAGGGAAAGAATTCCAGCTTGTCAAATTTGAATTTAATCAATTTGGGAAAAATCTTACGGTTGAGGATAACTTTGCAGATGGGTTCAAGGTTGGAGATAGTGAAACCGGTGCTGGAGGGACCTCTTACAAAGAGCTTTTAGAAAAATACGGTGATGCAGTCAATCTGACGGTGAGTTCATCTGATGATTCAGACGAGATAGAGTTGGTCATGGACTTCCAAAAGAAAAACGGGGACTATGTAGATTTGACCTTTATTCGCCAAGAAAATGGAGATTTCCTCTTGAGCAGTAAAGACAGCTACTAAATCACTGAATAAAAGAAAGAGGCAAGAGCCTCTTTTTTGGGATAAGACGAGACAAATACGCTAATTTTCTATACAATAGAAAGAGTTTGAATAGAAAGAGCATGAAGGATGGAAGAAATGAAACAGTGGATAGAACGTCATAAGCGGATCCTCCAAAAAGCTGCAACTGCTTTGCTGGCTTTTCTGGTTGGTGCTTGCTTGGTGTTTATGATTCATCCAGTGAAAACCTTGCCCAAAGATCGCTTGTTGAGTTTGTCTCGCATGCAAGCAGACAGCCAGCAATTTGTTGCGTCTTCTTCCAAAGAGCCGGCTTTAGAAGACTTGTTGTCATTGAACCTTGTAAGGGAAGAGGGAAAGACACAAAAAAATTGGGTGACTTTGTCTGCATTCGTCAAAAAATTTGGAAAAGCAGCGAGTTTTACACAAGAAGATACGACTTTTGGAGCGCAAGTCCAGCTAGGCTATGGGACTCCTGTGCAGGGGATTCATCCTTATACCATAGAATTTCAAAAGCAGGATGATACCTTTTATTTGAGCTCGATTCAAGGCTTTGCGCCCAAGTCGGCTCACTATCAGAGCAAAAAGAACTTAAAACTAGCAGATTTTACAGGCTATCAGACGCTAGATGGAAAAAAGGAAAAGGGGACAGCAGTAGAAGATGTCTTGAAAAAATCAGGTCTTCCCAATTCTCTTAGTTTGACCTCTGAAAAGGACAAGCAAGTCCTAGCCCTGTCTTATCAGGTGACAGATGGACTGGTCTCTTTGACCTTTGAACGCGACCAGACTGGTCAGTTTCGTTTGACGAAGAAGGGGTGAAGCAGATGATCGAGTGGATGAAAAAGAATCGAAAAGAACTCTTGTTGCCGTTTTTGTGTTTTGTTTTAGGGCTCTTACTTGCGATTGCAAGCATCCAGGTGCAAGAGCAAGGAACCGATACCAAGGAGGACCAAACACTGACTCATTTCCAACCAAAGGATTACAAGAATTTGGTCAGCAAGGAACAAGAAATCAAACAGTTTAAATGGACCATCGAAGCTGTGGCGAATTTGAAAGTTCGTCTCAAGCAGAGTCAGCAACCAGGAACCCGCTTGGAAACAGTTGTGACGGAATGGGGAAAAGCTCAAAAAGTTCGCTACACAAAGACAGCTCAAGGAGATAAAATGGTTCTCGTCTTGACTTATGCAGCTAAGCAAACCGATCAGGGTAAGAAAAGTGTGACCTTGTGGTTTGAACAGGAAAAAGACCAGGGGTATCGCTTGATGATGGTGGATGCGACGAATTTGTTGGACGCAAAAGAGAAGACAAGCAGTGAGAAAGAAATCACTACTGAAAAAGAGAAAAAAGGTACAGAATTCGCCCAGATCATTAAGCAACTTGGAAATCCTCAACGCTTGGTCTGGGGGGAAATGCCAGATGGCGGAATGGGCTATCGCGCGACTTACCAGGTACCAGGGCAGCCAGAAGTGGTGATGGAATTCAAGAAAAAAGCCAAGAAATTGGTGTTGGTATAAGAAAGGAGACATCATTGGACGATCAACGGACAGACATCAAGGCAGCTTCCTCTCACCAGGGTGGGAGCCGCTTGATTTCAGAGGCTGACCTTGCTTCAATAGGGATGGACAATCATCAGGATACTAGAAGCCATTCAGATACGATGGCGTCTTCCCCTTCTTCCTCAAAAGAGGGGATTGGTTCGCTTTTGCGATTTTTTGGGTGGTTCGCCTTGTTAATGGCTTTTGTGTTTGTGCTTCAAAACGAAGTTAATAAAAGCTCTTCTTCATCTTCTTCGAGTGAGGGGATCAATGGTTTATCACGTGATGGTATCAGAACGGAATATCTGACCAGTGAAAATAGTTCTTATATCGCCTCAGCTAATGAATTTCAATTTCAGCCAACCTATGAAAAGGCCATGTCTCTCATTCCTAATTTTGCAGTGGAAGAAAAAAAGACCTCTTTTGGGACGGTAGACCCACAAGATGTCGTTGCAGCATTAGGTAAAGCGAGGAGTGGGGAAGCAACGTATAGTGATAGCAGTTCCAGTCCCTTTTTGCTGACATTAGATTACCAATCAAAGGATGCAGATGGGAAGGTTCTTCTTGAAAAAACAGGTGCCTTTTACAGGATCTCTCTTTTAAGTTTGAAACACTTAAAAAGTGACCGATTTGCGAATAAGAATGGGAGCTTGACGAAGGACGATTTTGCCACTATCAAGGTCGGAATGCCTTATTTAGACCTACTCAATACGGTAGGGATTCCGGATGAAATATATGTATCTGGGCTTTTAGGTTACGGGGAAGCGCCTTCCTTTACCTATCGATTATCGGATTCTCAAACGGTTCAAATCCATTTTGATAGCCGGCAAACCATCAAGGATATCAAATCGAAAGAGGTAGCGACCACACCAGCTTCCTCTACATCTACAGCACAGTAAAAAAATCAGCCGAAGCATTTTAAATAAAAGGAGAGGACAATGGGAAATAAAGACTGGTCGCATCTACGAAATGAGCACCAGAGTCGGTTTTCGAAAGGCCAGCCGAAAGAAGCACCCTTAGAAAAAGGAAGTCCTGAGAAGCTAGAAGATACGCTCGCAAAAGAGCCAGAAGTGCTAGAAGTCCCTGCTTTTCAGGAAGAGGTGAAACAAGAAGAGGAACGAAAAGACGAACCAGCGATTGGTGTGAAGGAGGAATCGTATGATCCAAAGGAAGGCTCATTTGCTACACCTGAAGACGAATCAGCTCAGGTCGTTCTTGCTACACCACTAACAGAAGAAGCAAGGTCAGAAACACCAGCACAAGATACAATAGGTCAGTCTCCTTCAGCTGAGAAAAAAGTAGAGCACCAGGGTGGGAGCCGCTTGATTTCAGAAGCTGACCTGGCTTCAATAGGGGGAGGCAGGCGCCCAGAACCAAGACAACCTGTACTAGACTCCCAATCGAATAGGGCGAAGAACTACGCTCCTTCCTCTAATAGTGGAGGGTCTTCGCTAGCAGCCTTTTTTGGATTATTGGCCATGCTGGGATTATTTGCCTATCTAGCTTCAGGAGGTATCCATAGTGAGGAAGCTCCTTCTACTACTAGTGAATACGGAAGCACTGGCCGGTCTTATGGAACCAGAAAGGAAACCTTGAGGAGTGGCACGAGTACCTTGATTGCTCCGGAGGGGGAATTTCAGTTTCAAGTGACCTATGAGAAGGCGATTTCCCTGATTCCTGGTTTAAGTGAGGGGGATCAAGGCCGTACCTCTTCAACTTATCTGTCTCCGCAGGATGTGGTAGCTGTACTGGGCAAGGCTAGTAGTGGGGAAGAAACCTACCAAGAGGGTAGTGTCGGTCCTTTCATGACAAGCTTGGATTATGAGGCTGAAGGATCTCCTTCTTCCGTAACAGTTTTACTTTCAAATATGATTGGTAGCCGTCTATCTTCTCTTAATTTTGAGAACTTAAACAGTGAGCGATTAGCCAATAAAAATGGCAGTTTGAACAGAGAGGATTTTGCCAATATTAAAATAGGAACCAGCTATGCAGATCTTGTGAATACAGTCGGAATTCCTAGCCGTGTTTCTTGGTCGAGTATGATGAGTTCAGAGTCCTTCTTAATCTTTTACTATAAACTTTCTGATTCGCGATCAGTCATTATTCGTTTTGGAAGTAATCGAACTATTAGTGAAATCAAGGGTCTCGAAGATCCGGCGACATCCACATCGCCTTAGGTATTCATCTCTTTGGGATTGTGGTATAATATGGATACCTTTAATTGAAATGAATGGAGAATCTCATGACTGCACAAAAAATGTCTGCACAAGAAATTATCGCTTTTATTGGAAATGCAGAAAAGAAAACAAATGTGAAAGTAACCTTTGAAGGGGAATTGGCAACAGCTGTTCCAGCTTCTGTCACAAAACTAGGTAATGTGTTGTTCGGTGATTGGAAAGATATCGAGCCGCTTCTTGCCAACTTAACAGAGAATAAGGATTATGTGGTCGAACAAGATGGCCGTAATTCAGCTGTTCCCTTGCTGGATAAGCGCTATCTAAATGCGCGTATCGAACCAGGCGCTATCATCCGTGACCAAGTGACCATCGAAGATAATGCTGTCGTGATGATGGGGGCTGTGATCAATATCGGTGCTGAAATCGGTGCAGGTACTATGATTGATATGGGGGCTATCCTTGGAGGTCGTGCAACAGTTGGTAAAAACAGCCACATCGGTGCAGGTGCCGTTCTTGCGGGTGTCATTGAGCCAGCTTCTGCTGAGCCGGTTCGGATCGGTGACAATGTCTTGGTCGGTGCTAACGCTGTTGTGATTGAAGGGGTTCAAGTAGGGAACGGATCAGTTGTTGCCGCTGGAGCTATCGTTACTCAAGATGTCCCTGAAAATGTGGTCGTAGCTGGTGTCCCAGCTCGCATCATCAAGGAAATTGATGAAAAAACACAACAAAAAACAGCACTCGAAGACGCTTTGCGTAATTTGTAACATATTGATAGTAGAGGCCGCAAGGCCTCTATTCTAATAGAAAGAAGACGACTATGACATTGGATTTAATCAAAATCAGACGGGATTTGCACCAAATCCCTGAAATTGGCTTGGAAGAGTTTGAAACCCAAGCCTACCTCTTAGAGAGAATCGCAGAGATCACAGCGGGCAAGGACTTTGTCGAGCAACGGACTTGGCGGACCGGGATCCTGGTTTATCTCCATGGGTCTGCACCTGAAAAAACCATCGGTTGGCGGACAGATATCGATGGTTTACCGATTGTGGAACAAACGGGCCTTGATTTTGCCTCTAAGCATGAAGGACGGATGCATGCTTGTGGTCATGATATGCACATGACAACAGCCCTAGGGCTTTTGGATCAACTGGTCCAAGTGCAACCAAAAAATAACCTGCTCTTTCTCTTCCAACCAGCTGAAGAAAATGAGGCTGGTGGGATGCTCATGTATAAGGACAATGCTTTTGGCGACTGGCTCCCTGATGAATTTTATGGTCTGCATGTACGCCCTGATTTGAAGGTGGGAGACATTGCGACCAATACGGGTACCCTTTTTGCAGGGACCTGTGAAGTCAAGATCACCTTTACAGGAAAGGGAGGACATGCTGCCTTTCCACATGAGGCCAATGACGCTCTTGTAGCAGCCTCTTACTTCATTACCCAAGTCCAATCGGTCGTGAGTCGAAATGTCGATCCAATTGAAGGTGCTGTGGTGACCTTTGGTTCCATGCATGCAGGAACCACCAATAATGTGATTGCTGAGACCGCCTTCCTTCATGGGACCATTCGGACCTTGACCATGGAGATGAATCTTTTGACTCAAAAACGGGTCAAAGCCATTGCAGAAGGAGTTGCAACAGCCTTTGATGTGAAATTGGACCTGGAACTCAAGCAAGGAGGCTACCTGCCTGTGGAAAACCAACCAGAATTGGCCAAAGAGCTCATGGACTTTTTCACAGCTGAGGAAGACGTAAACCTGATTGATATTCTGCCTGCGATGACAGGAGAAGACTTCGGCTTTCTCTTGAGCAAGGTCCCGGGTGACATGTTCTGGCTGGGGATTGATACCCCTTATGCCTTGCACCATCCAAAGATGAGCCCAAATGAAGCAGCCCTTCCCTTTGCTGTGGAAAACATTGGTAAATTTTTGAAAATGAAAGCCAACCAATAAAGGAATGATTCAACTCCGTCTGGAGTTGGATTTTTTCTTTGTCGTATAAAAACTGTTCGGATCTTTCCTAAAAAATGTTACAATAAAAGCTAGACAAAAGGAGTAGGGAATGAAGAAAACACTACGAAAAGAAACTATAGCAGCCATGAAAGCACTGCCTCAAACTGTGAAAACTCAAGCAGATGAAGAGCTGACTCAACGCCTCTTGGAGCTACCAGCTTTTCAGGAGGCAAAGACCCTTGCGACCTATCTGTCTTTTGGCCATGAAGTTTCCACAGCTGGCTTGATCCAAGCAGCTCTTCAACTTGGAAAACGCGTCTGTGTTCCCCGTACCTATCCACAAGGGCGAATGGAATTTGTGGAATACGATCCTAATATTTTGGAAAAGACACGCTTTGGTTTGCTGGAGCCAAATGAAAAAGGGAAGCTTGTGGATCAGTCAGAGATTGATCTGATCCATGTACCAGGCGTGGTCTTCCAATCAAAAGGCTACCGAATTGGCTATGGTGGTGGCTATTATGATCGTTATTTAGCAGATTTTACTGGAAAAACGGTGAGTACGATTTATTCCATCCAGCAAGGGGATTTCCAGCCAGATACGTTTGATCAGGCAGTTCAGGAGGTGCTAGTCTATGAAGTTACTCTTTGATCGTCGTTATCCTGTGACCAGCCTCTTGTTGCTCGTCACAACGGCAGTCTTTCTTTCTATGTTCATCCGATTTGGAGGCGACTACCAAACGGGTGCTGCTGTTTACTATAGCGGTGGGATTATTGGAGAGGTTGTGAAAGTCGATCCTAGCCAGTTATGGCGAATCGTGACAGCTACATTTGTTCATATCGGCCTAGAACATTTTGTGCTCAATATGATCACTCTCTATTACTTGGGACGTTTGGCAGAAGATCTCTTTGGATCGAAGGCTTTCTTAGCTCTTTATCTCTTATCAGGCATGATGGGCAATGTCTTTGTTGCTATTTTTACGCCAGATGTGATTGCGGCAGGAGCTTCTACAGCCCTCTTTGGACTGTTTGGGACCATTGGTGCGCTGCGCTTTATTGTCCAAAGTCCCTATATTCGCCACTTGAGTCAGTCCTATACCAGCTTGATTGTGGTCAATTTGATCTTTAGCTTCATGCCAGGAATCAGTATGGCGGGGCACATCGGTGGCTTAGTAGCTGGGGTCATGTTGGCTTATGTCTTTCCAGTAAGAGGGGAAGCTCGTTTTATGAACCGAACCTATCAGATGAGTGCAGCCCTCTCTTATCTCTTGCTTTTGCTTTATTTCTTAGGTAAAATCTTGAATCTATTTTAAGAAGAGGCTAGGACAAAAGTCCTAGCCTCTTAATTGTTTTTGGATTGTCGAGCAAGACGCAGTGGTTGAGTGGGCTCTACTACGCTGATTTCATCAGCTTTTACAGCCTTACTCAACTGTGCGGAGGTGGGACGACGAAATCGAATTCTAACGAATTACCGATTTCTGTCCCACTCTCTTTTTTTCCTAAAAAATGTAGCAAAATCGTAAACTAACAGAAAATTGTTTGAAATGCAAAGGATTGTATATATTTATTATAATATATTTGTAGAGGCTAAATGAGCCTTCTATTGCTAGGTCCATAGAGAAGGTAATCATGGGTAAAAAAGTATAAAAATGCAAAATAGAAAGCGCTTGCAAAAGGGTTGAGAAAGGTGTAAACTGGAGATATAAAAACCAAAAATAGTGCTATTTTGTCAAAAGTAGTGCAAAAACAAAGGAGATTTGCCATGAAAAAATGGTTGTTAAAACTCTCATTGGTAGCGATGACACTTTTACTCCTACCAATTCAAGCTGTTCAAGCCTGTTGCGGTTTTATCATTGGTCGCCAATTGACCAAGGATGGGACCACTCTCTTTGGTCGGACAGAAGACTACCCTTACTATCCAAATGGTGGAAAGCACAACAAAAACTTTGTAGTTGTTGATGCGAAGAACTATAAGGAAGGGGATCAACTGGAAGACGAATCTAATGGTTTTACCTATCCACATGCTGCTAGTGAAATGAAATACACAGCGACTTATGACTCTGCTCGTGGAGATGGTAGTAACGGTGCTTTTGGTGAACATGGATTTAACGAAGCCGGCGTTTCTATGACCTCAACTGTTACAGCCATTCCAAACAAAAAAGTCTTGAAGACTGACCCATTGACAGAAAAGGGAATTCCAGAAGCTGCCATGCTTGATGTAATTTTACCTCGTGCAAAATCTGCTCGCGAAGGAATCGAATTACTTGCGAAAGTCATTGAAGAAAAAGGTTCAGCTGAGGGGAATACAGTTGTTATTGCGGACCAGAAAGAAACTTGGTACATGGAAATTCTTTCTGGTCACCAATATGTAGCAGTAAAAGTCCCAGAAGACAAATATGCAGTCTTTGCAAATACCTACTACCTTGGTCATGTGGATTTGAATGACAAGGAAAATGTGATCGCTTCGAAAGATGTCGAAAAAGTAGCCAAAGAATCTGGTAACTACAAGACAGACAAAGATGGTAACTTCCATATCGCTAAATCTTATGGACCAGAAAAATATGCTGAAGGAGACCGTTCACGTACTTACGCAGGAATCACTCTTTTGGATCCAAAATCAAAAGTGACTTATGAAGATGATGAATACGAACTCTTCCGCTCACCAACAGATCCAAACAAGAAATTTACTTTGGAAGATGCCTTTGCTCTCCAACGCAACCGTTTTGAACATTTGAATGGTCGTTTTGTTCCAGACGATCAAATTGGTGTCAAGAAACAAGGGGATAATGGTAGCAATGATGCTGTTCGTAAAGACCAATACAAGTATGCTTTAGGAAACGAAAACGTTATTGATGCCCATGTCTACCAAATCAATCCAAAACTTCCAAAATCATTTGGTGGTACGTTATGGCTTGGTATGGGACCATCTCGGAACACTCCTTATGTTCCATTCTATGGTAATCTAAAAGATACTTACGAAGCTTTCAAACCTCAAACAGCAACTTATGATCCAAATTCATGGTATTGGACAGTATGGCACATTGACAATATGGCGATCAATAACCAAGATGTCTTTGGAAAATCGGTCCAAGATCACTGGAAAGCTCTTGAAAAACAATTTATTGTTGATCAAGAAAAGAAAGATATTGAATATTATGCGTTGAAAGATCAACCGGAAGCTGCAAAAGCTGCCGAAGATAAGGTGACAAAAGATGCACTGGAATTGTCTGATCGTCTTTTCCAACACTTCAAAGATTATGAAAAATTAATGGAAAAACAATTAGAGGCAGCTGGACGTAAATCTGATCCATATCGTGCTTCTCAACCAGATAATTATAAAGATCCTGAAGAACCTAAGAAACCAGATACACCAAAAGTTCCAGAAAAACCACAAATCAATGAAGATGTGAACAAAATTAAAATTCCGGCTCCAGATTATGTAGCAACACCTTCTAATAAAGACATTCCAGCAAATGCAGAAGGAAATCCAAATAATCGCTTTGGCTATGCTGCTAACAAGGATAAACAACCTGCTGTATCTTCGAAAGTAGAAACGCCTGTGAAGCCAGAAGAAAAAGTTCAATCTCCGGTTGAAGCTCCTGTAGTAGGAAACAGTGTAAACAACAATAATCGCTTCGGTTCTAATTTCAATCCAGGCGAAATTGAAACTTTCCCAAATACAAATTATTCTTACAATGTTCATCCTTAAACAATAAGAATAAAAAGTAAATTGGACCAAGTCCAATGAAACAAAAGAGGCCGGATTTTTATCCAGCCTCTTTTTTACGAAAAAAAGATTGACCATTGTAAGGTAGCAAATCCCTTACATTATATGGCCAGTCTTTTTGTATTCTTTGATTTGTGAATGATTAGTCTGCAGTTTTCTCAGATTCTTCTAATTGTTTTCCAAGATCAATGATGTATTGTTTGAGATCATCTTTAACCTGTGGATGCTTCAAAGCATAATCAATCGATGTTTTCATAAAACCAAACTTGTCACCTACATCGTAGCGTTGGCCTTTAAATTCACGGGCAAAGACTCGTTGGGTCTTATTGAGGGTGTCGATTGCATCCGTCAATTGAATTTCATTACCAGCACCTGGTTCTTGATTTGCAAGAATGTCAAAGATCTCTGGAGTCAAAAGATAGCGACCAATGATGGCGAGATCACTCGGTGCATCTTCTGGAGCTGGTTTTTCGACAAAGGTCTCAACGCTATAAAGACCGTTAATACCTTCTCCTTGAGGTGCGATCACACCGTAAGAAGAAACCTCTTCGTGAGGGACTTCCATCACAGCGATGGTTGACGCATGGGTTTCATCGTAGTCGTTCATCAATTGTTTGGTCAATGGCAAGGCATCATCATTAGTGATGTCCATGAGATCATCTCCCAACATAACGACAAAAGGCTCGTTTCCAACAAAAGCTTTCGCCTGAAGAACAGCGTCTCCTAAACCTCGAGGGTGACTTTGGCGGATGAAATGAAGATTGATCGCTGTTGTATCATTGACCAACTTGAGTAAGTCAGTCTTACCTTTTTGTTCGAGGTTGTATTCCAATTCAAAGTTAGAATCGAAATGGTCTTCGATCGAACGTTTGGCCTTCCCTGTTACGACAAGAATTTCCTCAATTCCAGATTTCAGAGCCTCTTCTACGATGAATTGGATCGTAGGTTTGTCAACGATTGGCAACATTTCCTTTGCCAAAGCTTTGGTAGCTGGGAGGAAGCGTGTCCCCAAACCAGCCGCAGGAATGACTGCTTTTCTAACTTTAGTCATATAGTTTCCTTTCTAAAAGGTAGGATTGATGTTAGGGTGGTTGACTTATTTCCACTCGTTTTCTTCTTTAAATTCATTGCTCATCATGTGGTGGATGGCTTCACGGATATCTTTTCCTTCGTAGATGACTTGGTAAATGGCCTGTGTAATCGGCATGTAGACATCCAATTCTTGTGCCAGTTCATGGGCGACTTTGGTCGTAGAGATCCCTTCAATGATCATGCCCATGTTGGCTTCGATATCTTCCAATTTTTCGCCACGTCCGAGAGCATCCCCAGCTCGCCAGTTGCGGGAATGAACAGAAGTACCGGTAACGATCAAGTCACCAACCCCAGACAAACCGCTATAGGTCAAGGGGCTAGCTCCTAGCTTAACACCAAGGCGCGTGATTTCAGCGAGACCGCGCGTGATGATAGCTGCTTTGGCATTGTCACCATAACCAAGACCGTGCAGGGCCCCAGCTCCAACAGCAATGATATTCTTCAAGGCTCCAGCAGTTTCCACTCCGATAACATCTGTATTGGTATACAGGCGGAAGTAGTGATTGCTAAAGAGTTCTTGAACATAACGTGCAACTTCTAAATCTTTTGAGGCAGCTGTAATGAGGGTGATGTCCCGTACGATGGTTTCTTCGGCGTGACTAGGTCCAGAAACGACCACCACCTCGCTGCGAAGAGAAGCAGGGATCTCTTCTTCAAGGATTTGAGAAATCCGATCGTGTGTACCAGGTTCGAGCCCTTTAGAAGCGTGCATGACTGTTACAGGGTGATCCAGTGTTTCAGCGACTTGTTTCGCCACCAAACGAGTCACCTTTGTAGGAACGACAAAGAGGATAGCGTCCACACCGTCCAAAGCTGCTTTCAAATCAGTCGTAGCAGTGATGTCTTCGCTAATAACGATGTCTTTGAAATAGCGTTGATTGGTATGAGCGGTATTGATTTCATCGATTTGTTCTTGGATATTTCCCCAGAGACGGACTTCATGGCCGTTATCATTGAGGACTTGTGAAAGGGCTGTTCCCCATGAACCAGGACCCAATACTGCAACGGTTTGTTTTTCCATTGTATCTTCCATTTCTATGTCTATTTTTTCAACAAGGCTAGGAATCTAGCGCTTGCGCCTTCCAAACGGCTTAATGTGTGCCTTGAAGGACGATTCTATTTTCCTCTCTATTTTAACATAATATAGGTAAAAAAACTTGTATGATCATCAATTGTTTTGTGAGGAAGGTGAGGGTGATAAATAAAATCTATCACGGTTTTAAAAAATACATATTAGACACTATCACTAATGGGTGGTAAGATAAGTAGTAGTTAAAATAAAGGAGGAATGAATATGTGCAGAACCATAGTAGGAGTATCCGCTAATCTCTGTCCGGTTGATCCGGAAGGGAAGAACCTTCATTCCTCCGTTTCCAGCCAGTTTGCAGAAGGGATTCGTCAAGCAGGCGGACTTCCAATGGTTATTCCGATGGGAGATATTTCCTTAGTCAAGGATTATGTTGAAACCATTGATAAATTGATCTTGAGTGGGGGCCAAAATGTGGAGCCGAGTCTTTATGGTGAAGAAAAAACTATCGAGAGCGACGATTACAACATCAAACGCGATCAATTTGAGCTTGCCCTACTGAAGGAAGCAGTACGCCAAAACAAACCGGTTCTAGGAATTTGCCGTGGGGTTCAGTTGATCAATGTGGCTTTTGGAGGAACACTCAACCAAGAGATCGAAGGGCATTGGCAAGGACTTCCGTTTGGGACTTCCCATTCTATCCAGACTAAAAAAGGCAGTGTGGTAGAACAGCTTTTTGGACAGGCCAGTCGGATTAATTCCGTGCACCGTCAAAGCATCAAGGATCTCGCACCGAATTTCCGTGCAACCGCCTTTGATCCGCGCGATCACACCATCGAAGCCATTGAAGCTGTAGATGGTCATCGCATTATGGGCTTGCAGTGGCACCCAGAATACTTGGTTAATGAAGAAAAAGGGAATTTAGAACTTTTTAAATACTTATTACAGGAATTATAAAAAAAGAGGTTGAAGTTGGGTCAACCTCTTTTTTAGTGCACATAGGATATTTTACTCCATGTTTTCCTGACTCTTATCGTTTGTGCTAACAGGTAAAAGACTAAAGATAGGGAGTTTTCCCAATGTATGTATGAAAGAATGAGATAGGATATTTCCTGATTCACAATAGGCGATAGATAAAGATAAAAAATATTTATAGCGAAAAAAACAGGTTTGTCTAGCAGGGCTAGAACAAAACCTGTTTTAGAAATTAATTTTCACGTTTTTTGTAAACTAAGGCACTTCCAGCTACTGCCAAAGCAAGTCCTGCAGCCACTAGTCCCTCGCTCACTGTTTCACCTGTAGAAGGAAGAGTATGTTTCTTATCTTCTTTTGGTTGACTTCCAGAAGGCTTATCACCTTTTGGTTTGTCTGTTGATGGGGTAGTTGGAGGCGTAGTTGGTGGTGTAGTTGGTGGTGTAGTTGGCGGTGTAGTTGGTGGTGTAGTTGGTGGTGTAGTTGGCGGTGTAGTTGGCGGTGTGTTTGGTGGAGTTAGGTAGTTTACGACTGTCCCCTTATCTACTACAAGGTTAGGTGCAGCCTTTAATTCGCTAGCAGATACAGTAATAACATCCGTTGATAGTTGGTATCCAGCTGGCGCTGTCAACTCCTTAATAACATAATCCTTAGCCTCAAAGCCTACAAAGCTTACAAGACCATTGGCATCTGAGGTTGCTGTCGCTTGACCTTCTCCATATGGGTTGGCAACT
>JAGZVW010000039.1:0-16718 GCA_018379295.1 Streptococcus parasanguinis
CTGATGAAATCAGCGTAGTAGAGCCCACTCAACCACTGCGTCTTGCTCGACAATCCAAAAACAATTGAGAGGCTAGGACTTTTGTCCCAGCCTCTTTTTGATCCTCAAAAAGATACCATAAAACCAGTTGAAACAGTGGTCTCAACTGGTTGTTTTTTAATTTTCGTCATCTGGTGTGAGAATCATTGGAATAATGATGGGTTCACGTTCCGTGCTTTCGTATAGGAATGGACGAAGAGCATTGACAATCGCACCATTGACGGTTTGGATATTGGCATCTTTGTTCTTCAAGGCGATACGAATAGCGTTGAAGAGGATGCGTTGGCTTTCACGGATCAGATCCCCTGATTCACGCATGTAGATAAAACCACGGCTCAAGATGTCTGGTCCAGCCAGGATCATCTTCGATTTGAAGTCAACAGTCGCAACAGCAAGCACGACACCATCTTCGGAAAGGTCTCTCCGGTCACGAAGGACAGCAGCCCCGATTTCACCGATACGATTTCCATCGACATAGATGTCTTGAGCGTTGAAGCTTCCTGCGATCCGAGCAGAGTTGGCTGTAAGGGCAAGGACATCACCATTACTCATGATGAAGATATTGTCTTTTTCTACTCCACAATCACGCGCAAGTCCTGCGTGGATCTTCTGCATCCGGTATTCACCATGGACAGGCATGAAGTATTTTGGTTTGATCAAGCGGAGCATAAGTTTTTGTTCTTGTTGCCCCCCGTGTCCAGAGGTATGGATATTGTTGATCTTCCCGTGAATGACCTCTACACCCGCTTCGGAAATCGTATTGATCAATTTATTCACACTGGTTGTATTTCCAGGAATTGGACTAGAAGAGAAGATCACGGTATCTCCTGGTTGGAGTTGCACTTGGCGGTGTGTTCCGTTGGCAATCCGAGAGAGGGCTGCCATTGGCTCTCCTTGGCTTCCTGTACACATGATCAGGATTTCATTGGCTGCATAGTCTTTGATCTCATTTGGCTCGATAATGGTTCCAGCAGGGACCTTGATGTAGCCAAGCTCGATTCCATTGACGATGGCTTTTTCCATCGAGCGTCCAAAGACGACGATCTTACGACCGGTCTTAACAGCGGCCTCAGCAGCTTGTTGGAGACGGAAGATATTCGAAGCAAAGGAGGCAAAAATGATGCGCCCATGGATGCCTTCGATGATCTTCATGATGGATTGGCCAACCACTTTTTCAGAGTTAGTAAAGGTTGGGATTTCCGCGTTGGTTGAGTCTGAAAGCAGACAGAGAACGCCTTCTTCCCCAAGGGCCGCCATACGATGGAGGTCAGCCGGTTCCCCAACAGGTGTGAAGTCAAATTTGAAGTCTCCGGTACAGACAATCTTTCCTTGAGGGGTGTGAATCACAATCCCCAAAGGTTCTGGAATCGAGTGAGTCGTACGGAAGAAGGTTGCTTTAAGATTTTTAAATTGAAGCTCAGTGTTTTGGTTGATTTCGTAGAGTTTGGCATCACGAAGAAGGCCGTGCTCTTCTAATTTTCCACGGATCAAGGCAAGCGCCAAAGGTCCAGCGTAGATAGGGACATTGGCTTGCTTCAAAAGGAAGGGAATCCCACCGATGTGGTCTTCGTGTCCGTGGGTAATGAGAACCGCTTTGACGCGATCGATATTGTCAACGATATAAGAGTAATCCGGGATTACATAGTCGATCCCAAGGAGGTCATCTTCTGGAAATTTGATCCCGGCATCGACAATGATGATTTCATCTTGGTATTCGATCCCGTAGGTATTTTTTCCGATTTCTCCAAGGCCACCAATGGCAAATACACCAACTTCTTCAGGTTTTAAGGTATAAGCCATGGATTAGTACTCCGTTAGTTCAAAAGCACCTGACTCTTTCTCGTAAGCAAGATGTTGCTCAGAAAGTGGTGTGATAAATTCAATGTTGAAATCTGTGTTTGCTTCAACCAATTGACGTGCTTGGATGCGTCCTTCGCGTTCATTCGGTGCATCAATATCGAGATAAAGTGCATGCGTCGTTTCACGACGAGGGTTCCGTTCTTTTGTTTCCTGATAAAAAACTTTGTAAATCATGAAGTAATTTTCCTTTCATTATTTCGGTCTATTTGTTAGCTGCGAAGGAGTGCAATCACTAGAGTTTTCTACTCGCAACTAGTGGACCTGATTCGATACAATTAATTATCATTATATCATAAATTCGCCTGTAAGTAAAAGATAGACTGGAAAAGTCAGAGAGGCAAAGACCTATAATAGAGAAGCTTTTGAGAGGTTTTGGATATGAAAATCCTGCACTCTAAGGGAAAGTTTCGCTGGGATTTGAAGGGAATTTGTAGTATAATATAATCCAGTTCAAGAGGAGTAGGAAATGAAATTATTAGCATTTGATACCTCGAGTAAGGCTCTTTCTGTAGCGATTTTAGAAGATGAGACTCTACTTGCAGAAACAACATTAACCATTAAAAAAAATCATAGTATTACCTTGATGCCGGTCATCGATTTTTTGATGCAACAAATCGACTTGACACCCAAGGACTTGGACCGGATCGTGGTGGCAGAAGGTCCTGGGAGTTACACTGGACTGCGCATTGCGGTCGCAACCGCAAAGACCTTGGCTCATACCTTAGGAATTGAATTGGTCGGGGTTTCGAGCCTCTTAGCCCTAGTGCCAGATGATCTAGAAGGTTTGGTAGTGCCTGTCATGGATGCCCGTCGGAACAACGTTTATGCAGGTTTTTACCAAGATGATCAGCTGGTCGCACCAGAAGGGTATTTTCCATTTGAGGAAGTCCTAGAGCATGCAGCGACGAGTGAGCAGGTCACCTTTGTCGGAGAAGTCACGGCCTTTAAGGAGCAGATCGCCTCTAGCCTGCCAAGGGCTACTTACTATGAAACCTTGCCAGATGCAGTGAAAATCGGACGTCTCGGTCTCAAACAAGCGACTGCTAGCCTCCATGATTTTGTCCCTCATTATCTCAAACGGGTCGAAGCAGAGGAAAATTGGCTCAAAGACCACACGGAAACAACGACCTCTTACATCAAGCGTCTATGATGAAAGGAACAATCAAGAAAGGGAGCAGCCAGGATGCGGCTGCCATTCTCGCTGTCATGGAAGATGTCTATGAAGCGAGTCCCTGGAAGTTGGAGCAGATTGAAGCCGATTTAGAGCAGGAATCGACCTCCTATTTCCTAGCTGTGGATGAAGGACAAGTCCTTGGATTTGTCGCCATTCAAGAGACTCTCTATGAAGCAGAGGTCCTACAGATTGCGGTCAAGCGCGCCTTTCAAGGCCAAGGCCTAGCTCAGCAGTTACTCGCGCAGTTGCCGGACCATAAAGAAATTTTCTTAGAAGTGCGCGTGTCCAATCAACCGGCCCAAGGCCTATACAAAAAAATGCATTTTGAAGAAATTGCACGGAGGAAAAACTACTATCACGATCCCATAGAGGATGCTGTGATCATGAAGAGGAACCCAAATGAAAGATAGATATATTTTGGCTTTTGAGACATCTTGTGATGAGACCAGTGTGGCTGTCTTGAAAAATGACGACCAACTCTTGTCCAATGTCATTGCCAGTCAAATCGAAAGTCACAAGCGTTTTGGTGGGGTGGTGCCTGAGGTAGCCTCTCGTCACCATGTGGAAGTCATCACCGCTTGTATTGAAGAAGCCCTGGAAGAAGCCGGTATCACAGAAGCAGATGTCACAGCTGTGGCTGTCACCTACGGTCCAGGCCTAGTTGGAGCTCTTTTAGTCGGCCTAGCTGCAGCCAAGGCCTTTGCCTGGGCGCATGGACTTCCTTTGATTCCTGTCAATCATATGGCAGGGCATTTGATGGCCGCTCAAAGCGTCGAGCCCTTAGAGTTTCCGCTTTTGGCCTTGCTGGTGAGTGGAGGACATACAGAACTAGTCTACGTCAGTGAAGCGGGTGATTATAAGATCGTCGGAGAGACCCGTGATGATGCTGTCGGAGAGGCTTATGACAAGGTTGGGCGCGTGATGGGCTTGACCTATCCAGCAGGACGTGAGATTGATCAGCTGGCCCACCAAGGGGCTGATATCTATGATTTCCCTCGGGCCATGATCAAGGAAGACAATCTGGAATTCTCCTTTTCAGGACTCAAATCTGCCTTTATCAATCTGCACCATAATGCCGAGCAAAAAGGAGAAAGTCTCTCCAATGCAGACTTGTCTGCAAGTTTTCAGGCAGCCGTACTAGACATTCTCATGGCCAAGACCAAGAAGGCCTTAGAAAAATATCCGGTCAAAACCCTGGTCGTTGCTGGTGGGGTCGCAGCTAACCAAGGTCTTCGCGAACGCTTGGCTTCTGAGATCACAGATGTTAAGGTCATCATTCCGCCTCTGCGCCTCTGCGGGGATAATGCAGGGATGATCGCCTATGCCAGTGTCAGTGAGTGGAACAAAGAAAACTTCGCAGGCTGGGACCTCAATGCCAAACCAAGCCTAGCCTTTGAAGGAATTGAATAAGAAAAAGGAGCCAATTGGATGTGCGATTCCAATGGCTTTTTTGCTGGGATCTCACCAACTAGTAGCGGATTTGCGAGGTGAAAGAAAATTCGGTATGATAGAAGGAAAAAAAGAATGGTGAGGGAGAGAATAGATATGAAGAAAGAGAAGAGCTCTAAATATAGAATTGGTACGATTCTTGTCATTGTTGTCTGTTTGCTACTGGTTGCAGGATGCGAATCACAAAAGAAAATTGAAAAAAGTGATAAGAGTAAAGAGTCCTACGAATTTTCGGTCTATAATGCGAAATCCGACATTAAAGACTTTCAATTTATCCATAATAAAAATGGGCTTCTGGTCGAATGGAAGTTTGATGAAAAAGAACGGAAGAAATCTTTACAGTCTCCCGATTCATCAGATTGGGTTGAGGTGAACTCTAATTATTTGGTTAGGAAAAGAAACAGAGTAAGAGATATTATTCCATCGAAAAAAATGAAGTCAGATGAATACGCCCATTTAGAAATCTATGATTTAACAGGGAGTAAGGCGAAACGAAAGGAAGTCGATCTTTGGAAGATGATGGTGGAGTATGTAAAAAATGATGATTTTGAGCTCTATAGTCCTTTCCCGACTCTTCGAAAAATGAATGGGAAGGACTACGCTATCATTGAAATTAGGAAGCAAACTCAGCCACGTTATTTTTTGCTTAATCTTAAAACCCTTAAAATTGATAAAGAAATAACGGAAGAAGACGTGAATGAGAAAAATAGAGTGTATCTCTCAATTTCTACCCGTAAAGGCTACACTGCTGGAGTTCATCCCTTTTATAATGGTTTTTGGAAGGATGAATCTTACAAAGGTAATATCAATTTAAAAGCATCCTATCCGACTGCATTTAAACTCTTTTCAAAACCAGAAGGTTTTGCTTATAAAGTGATCAATTCTGAGAATGGTGCCATTACGAATGGAAAAGAACTGATAGATCTTGAATCAGAATTTCTTACATTAGGTTCCTCTGTGTACGATTATGCCTATCTGCCTAAAGAACTGAGTATAGAAAATAAGGATACGAAAATCTCTCAGTTCGACGAGATTCAACAGTATTATAACGGTAAATCTTTTTCATATTGATACTGAGAGAATTTTTAGAAAACATACAAGGAGAGTGAAAAAGAGGTTGTTATGCAAACAATGATTAATTTAGGAATATGGGAGAACAAGAATTACCATTTTGATTGGGAGGAAAAAATCATACTAGAAGAGACATCTTCTCCTAACTACTGGTCTTATGTACTGCTCCCTATTACATTATTTATTATTAACAAAATTTCGGATGGATTAGTGGAGGCTGGAATATTTGACAATCAGTTGGTACGACTTGGAACGATTCCAATTTTAGGTGTTATCTCCTACTTCCTAGCTGCGTGGATCATTCGATATTACCATGCAAGCCTGAAATTACAGACATCTAAGTTGGATGAGGATCAGTGCAAGAAGTTAATCAAGGCA
Source organism: Streptococcus parasanguinis (assembly GCA_018379295.1). Classification (GTDB taxonomy): domain Bacteria; phylum Bacillota; class Bacilli; order Lactobacillales; family Streptococcaceae; genus Streptococcus; species Streptococcus parasanguinis_AH. Next base: position 5,972 of record JAGZVW010000039.1, read on the forward strand.
TTAAAGAGACGGAAGGTGTACTTTACATTTCTTGTCAATCTTTTTAGGTTCCTAACTGTAGCCGCTATTCTTTTGTTTGTCATCGGAAATGAAACCATTGCAGCACTCTTTTTGCTCATTAGTTTTTCAGTGATTTTTATGTTTAAATTTGATTACCAATTATCTAAATGGCCTGATATGATAGAGATCATATCTCAAGAAGTGGGAAATGGTAAGTAAGAAAGATTTGACAGCTATTAAAATTCTTTAAAATAGGAGGTAGAAAAATGCCGGTATATATTATATTTCTTTTTGCAATAGGGGGCGGGTCGATCTATTTCCTAACTGCTTTCTTCATCTATTCCTACATTTCTAAGCGTTTTGCAAGAAGGAAAAATCTAGCAACAGAACGGGTTGATGGTATAGTTGTTGGGTATGCATACGCAAAACAGGTGATTCCACCCATTGTAGAATATATTGTTGATGGAATAGCATATAAGAGACAACTGGAATATCGTTGGACTGTGGTGAAATCGGCCCCCTGGATGAGTCGAAAGGCGGTGGCTGATACACCGGATCTTTTAAGTGAAAATTTAGTGATTTCTAGAAACTCAATGGTCTCCTATACAAACGTTTTAGAAGAAGCCTTTCCTAAAGGATCTACCATGACTGTCTGGTATAATCCTCAAAATCCAGAAGAGTCTTATGTTGAACGTTTTTGTAATAAAGATAAACTGTATAAAAAGTTAGCTCTTCTCTTTCTCATTCTCTACATCATTTTTATGATTGTTTTTGTGACACTTACTATTTTATCTATCATATACAATTGGAAAGCAAATTAAGAGTTAAGCATTAAGTGCAGTAGGAATCGTTTGAATCTTTCATTGGTCCTTTTTCAACCTTTTTTCTTGTGTTATAATAGAGGTCAATGATTCAGAAAGGAGTGAGAGAGTGGAAAAAGATTTTTGGCAGGGGGTGAAGGACGCGCTACCGACGGCTTTGGGCTATATCAGTATTGGCCTGGCTTGTGGTGTTGTGGCGTCTCCTTATCTTTCTCCTTTGGAGATAGCCTTGATGAGTATCTTGGTCTATGCTGGGGCGGCTCAGTTTGCGATGATCTCTCTGATTGCGGCCCACTCTTCGATCTTGAATATGGCCTTGACGGTGTGTTTGATCAATCTCCGTAATATGTTGATGAGTCTGCATACGTCGTCTGACTTTAAGGATGCTAGCCTTGCTCATACCATCGGGATTGGAAGTCTCCTGACCGATGAGAGTTATGGGGTCTACTTGAGTGAGAAGTTAAAAACGGATACCATTACAGTTCCTTGGATGCATGGGAACAATCTAGTAGGCTATGTGGCCTGGATCAGTGCGACGGTTATCGGAACAGCTCTAGGATCTCTCCTACCTGATCCAAAGGCTTTTGGGCTTGATTTTGCTTTAGTGGCTATGTTTATTGGGATTTTTGCAGCCCAGTTTCAAGGAATGCAACTGACAGAAAAGACCAAGACCATGCTCATGGTGCTGTTAGCAGTAGCAGTGAGTTTCTTTCTCTTACTCTTTTTTGTTTCGCAACCGCTAGCTGTGCTAGCTGCGACCTTGATCGGCTGTTTTGTGGGGGTGGTCTGTGATGCGCGTGAATAGTTATATCTTCATGGCCATTCTGGCCTCAGCTCTCGTTACCTGGATTCCTCGGATCTTACCCTTCCTCTTAGTCAAATACAAGGGACTGCCGGCTCCTGTAACTCGCTTTCTCAAATACCTGCCCATTTCCATTATCTTTGCCTTGGTTTTATCAAGCTTAGTAGATGGGAAAATTGGAAGCCTCCCGCAGTTTCATTGGTTGGACCTAGTGGTGACCATTCCCAGTCTCTTTGTCGCCTTTCGTTACAAAAACCTTATGGGAACTGTTTTGTTTGGAATTGTCTTGATCGCCCTATTACGATTGGTGTTTTAAATGGAAAAATATGTTACAAAAAAATTACAATTGTTACAAAAAAACTTGATTTTTGTAACAATTGGAGTATAATGGTAGTCAGAAAGATAAAGAGGTGATCGTATGAAAAAATCAATCTTCCGTTGGAGTGCCGCTGTTCTGGTGGTTGCTTCACTTGGTCTAGCTCTCGGTGGTTGTGGTGCAAAGGATAAAAAGACAGCTTCCTCATCCGCAAAAACATCTACCAGCAAGGTAGAGAAAAAAGCCAAAAGTAATAGCAAAAAGAGTGCAGCATCTTCCTCTCAGGCAAACGATACAGCTAGCTCTTCGACTCAAGCAAGTAGCGCGACAGCTTCAAAAGACTCTGGTAAGACCGAGAATGCGTCTACTACGACGCAAGCTACTGTCCCTGCAGAATTGGTGGGAACTTGGGTAGGATCTAGCCCACAAGCGGATTCGATTAAAATGACAGTGGATGCCAATGGAGATGTGACAACAGTGGTTAGCTTCAAAAATGATAGCGAACCAACTCGGACAGCTACCTATACAGCAAGAGCAGTAAAAGCAACAGGCAATATCTACTATTGGGAGTCAGAAGGATTGGATGGAGCTGATGCCTTGCTTCCTGGGATCACAGGGCTAGGTGTAGCCAACTTCCGACTGGAGCCAGGTTTTGTCTTAGAAGAAGGACACTATACCCCGATTGTTTTCACAGCGCCTGTCAATACAGAATTTGACTACACCAAATACAATGATTTCCGTTTTTCATTAACCAAAGAACAATAAAAAGACGAACTCGATGGAAAATCGAGTTCGTTTTTTTTTTTAATAATGAGGGCTCCCTGCTACCCAACCGGTGCAGAGGGCAGCTGTAATATTAAAACCGCCTGTATGGGCATTGATATCGAGGACTTCTCCTGCAAAGTGGAGTCCAGGAACGAGCTTACTTTCTAGGGTTTTAGGATTGATTTCTTTAAGGCTGACACCACCCTTGGTCACAAAGGACTTAGCTAGTGACATCTTCCCAGTGACGGGGATAGGTAGCTCTTTGATCTTTTGAATGAGCTCTTCTGTTTGAGGAGGAGTGAGTTGCTTGGCTTTTTCAGGGAATCCTTGCGCAAAGAAATCAGCTAATCGTTCAGGAAGAAGGGCTTTGAGGCTATTTTTAATCGCCTTTTCTCGATGCTCTTTTAGAAAGTCTTTTAACTCTTGAGAAGAGGTAGTCGGAAGGAGGTCCAGAGATAAGATTTCGCCGCCTTTAACAAAGCTGGACATCCGAAGGGCTGCAGGGCCAGAAAGTCCAAAATGGGTAAAGAGAAGGTCGTGTGTGATGATGTGTTTGCCGTAGCTGAGGGTCACATCTGTCAGAGAGATGCCTTGGAGGGCCTTGTGTGGGAAATCTGTCAAAAGAGGGCTTTCTGCCGCTTCTAGATCCGTAATGTTATGTTTGAAGTGGCGGGCGATTTCGTGTCCGTAGCCAGTAGAGCCGGTAGAAGGGTAGGATTTGCCTCCAGTCGTAACGATCAGCTTATCGGCTGTCCAAGTATTTTCAGATGATTTGACGATGAAGACGTCTTCTGGTTTGGTGACAGAGACCACTTCACAGTTGGTGGAAATGCTAGCACCTAGTTCAAGGATCTTATTTTCTAAGGCTTGAATAATGGTGCGAGATTGATCACTAACAGGAAAGACCCGACCATGGTCTTCGACTTTTAACTTGACGCCATTATCGGTGAAAAATTGGATGATATCATGATTATCAAATTGGGAAAACACACTGTAAAGGAAACGGCCATTTCCAGGGATGCCGGCCATCAAATCGTCTAAGGTCCCGTTGTTCGTGACATTACAGCGACCTCCTCCGGTACCTGCAAGTTTTTTACCCAGCTTTTTATTTTTTTCGATCAGCAGCGTAGGTTGGCCATAAGAGGCGCTGGCAATGGTCGCCATCATACCTGCTGGGCCACCACCGATGACAATGGTGTGAAAATGAGTCATGTCGTTCTTCCTTCTCTTGTTTTTTCATGATTTGCTTTGTCCATTATATCATTTTATGGACGGCTTCGGAAATGAAGGAATCAAAAAACAAGCACCTTTCGATGCTTGCTTTTGAATGATTCTTTGATCAACTCATTACATGATTCCAAGGAAGTAACGGATGAAGAAGAAGGCAAGGACAGCACCAACAAATGGAGCAGTACCTGGTACAAGAAGACCATATTGCCAGTCGTTGTTTACTTTATCTTTGATTGGCAAGATTTGGTAAGCGAAACGAGGTCCAAGGTCACGCGCTTGGTTCATCGCGAAACCTGTAGTACCACCAAGACCCATACCGATAGCCCAAACGATCAAACCAACAGTGAATGGAAGCATTGCTTCGTTGGCATGTTCAGCAGCCATGATAGATGTCAAGAAGATAAATGTTGCGAACGCTTCGACGAAGTAGTTACGTGGAAGGTTACGGCAGTTAGGGTTAGTTGAGAAGATGTTACGGATAGCAACACCATCAATTTGACCTTCAGAAATCTTGAAGTGGTCTGCGTACATAAAGTAAGCAATGACTGCACCAAGGAAGGCACCGATCATTTCAGCGATTGCAATTGGGAAGAATTGAGCGATTGTCAATTTACCAAGAAGGACTTTCAGCAAAGCCATAGCAGGGTTCATTGAAACGCCACCAAAGACGAACAAGCAGACAGTGATACCGAATGCCCATGTAGTGATCGCGAATAAGTGTCCAGTTCCAGCATATTTTGTTTTCTTCAAAACGTCGTCACAGTGTACGCCAACCCCGAAGATAATCATCAAAGCTGTACTCATAACTTCTGCAAGTAATTGATGTGTCATGTTAATTAATGTCTCCTAAATTAATAAATGTATTTTTGTAATTGGTGATAAACTTCTTGAATCGGCAACTGCATCTCCGTAGCAATACGCTGACAGTCTTCGTATTCAAGTGTTTTTTTAGTGGTAGATCCGTACTGGTTAATTTTTACCGTAACAGGTCCAAATTCCGTATCGATTTGTTCAAATCGACGTTGCATGACCTTTCGGTCGACTTGTTGATATCGAAAACCAATGGTACTGGTTTCTTTGAACAAGAGGGCTGAAAAATCTTCCAACTGACTTCCTTGAATCAAGAGAATCAATTCAAAGCCAGGGCGATTCTTTTTCATAACGACGCTACGATAGTAGACATCTAAAGCTCCAGCGTCCAGGAAACGGTGGATAATATAACCGAGTTGCTCTGGTGTTTGATCATCGATCGTAGTGGTGATCTCAATAATTTGATCTTCCGTGCGATGAACAACAGTGGTGCTGTGAGAGGTGTCTTCTTTCAATAGCGAACCGCGTAAAGCATTGAATTTTCCAGTCTCTCTTTTACCAAATCCATAGCCCACACTTTCGATGGAAAGGTGAGAGGGGATTGGTTCAAAGATTGGGGACAATGCTTTAAGGAGGGCTAACCCTGTCGGAGTAATCAACTCCGTTTTAACTGTGAAGTCTTGAGTAATCGGAATAGTCGTTCCTTTTCTCAACTGCATCACAGCGGGAACCGGAACAGGCATTTCTCCATGGGCAACTGAAATGGTCCCACTTCCCTCAGTGAGAGGAGTAGAGTAAACTGTATCGATACCGAGCGATTCCACTAGGATGAAAAAGCTAACGATGTCGACAATGGAGTCAATTGCACCAATTTCATGGAAATGAATCTGTTCGACAGGCATGTTATGCACAGCTGCTTCGGCCTTTGCGATATCAAGAAAGACTTCAAGACTTTTTTCTTTCACAAAAGGACTCAACTGTGAAGCGGCAATCAAATCGTGGATATCCGCATAACTGCGAGCATCCGCGTGGGAATGGTGATGATGGTGTTCATGATCGTGATGATGTTCGTGATCATGATGATGTTCGTGATCATGATGATGTTCGTGATCATGTTCGTGATCATGTTCGTGATCATGATGATGTTCATGATCGTGATGGTGTTCATGATCGTGATGATGTTCATGATCGTGATCAAAATCACCTTCAATCCCCGTATCTTTCTCCCCGTGGTGAAGGTGAACATCAAAATCAGTTCCCCAAATTGCGCTCTTTGCGACGCGATGAACGTGGAGGTGGAAACCATCCACTCCCAGTTTCTCGAGTTCTGTGTGAAGAAGCTCGACATCTGCCCCAAGGTCCACAAGAAGACCATTGAGCATATCGCCACTTATTCCAGAAAAAGGTTCTAAAAATAGACTGGTCATCAGTTTTCCTTTCGATTGTGGTTGAGTCGATTGATCATACATGCTGAATAAGCTGCACCAAATCCGTTATCAATGTTGACGACCGTTACGCCAGAAGCGCAAGAGGTCAACATACTCATCAAGGTTGTTAGCCCTTGAAGGTTGCTTCCGTATCCAATGCTGGTCGGAACGGCAATAACGGGAACATCCACAAGACCTCCTACAACACTAACAAGAGCTCCTTCCATACCGGCAATCACGATGATCACACTGGCTTTTTGGATCTCTTCTAAGCGATTGAAGAGGCGATGGATGCCGGCGACTCCCACATCATAGATTCGGCGAACCGAATGGCCAAAGGTTTCTGCAGTGACTGCAGCTTCTTCTGCAACAGGAACATCACTTGTCCCTGCTGTGACGACCGCAATGTAGTGTTCAGGATCGGCTTCTTCCTTTTTAGAGTTGAGAACGAAGCAGCGGGCTTCCGGATAATAGTGGCCAGTCGGAAAGCGCTGAGAAAGAGCCTCTCCCTTTTGGAGAGAGACTCTTGTTGTGAGGATCGGCAATTCTTTCTGTGAAAGAAATTGCAGGATTCCTTCAATTTGCTCAACTGTCTTTCCTTCGCCGTATACGACTTCAGGGAAGCCGTTGCGACGTTGCCGGTCAGTATCAATTGCTGCATACCCTAGCTCTTTAACCCCGTTGATTTGCTCCAGCGCATCCTCAACGGAGAGATGGCCCGCTTGCAAAGAACGGAGTGTTTGTTCTAGATTGGGTTGAAAATCCATGTTTGATTCTATTCAACAACGACAGAAAGTCCGTCGCGGATAACAGTTACTTTAGCATCTTTTCCTTCACGAGCAAAGGCTTTTTCAAGCGCTTCGTCAAATGAAGTTGCAAGTTCCATATGCATACCTTTGATCAATTCAGGATCTACAAGGTCAGATACAAAGATAACATGGTGGTGTACCAAAATACGTGCCAAGATTTGAGAAGTCCATTGGTCTGGGACAGTCTCTAAACGAGGTGTATTGATGGCTTGTTCCAAGAATTCTTTTGGATCTTCTACGTCAGCAAGGTTGCGATAGAAACCTTCTCCACCGTGACCGTCTGCACATCCAGCTACCATGATGATTGTTCCGCCTTCTTTGTTAGAAGCTTCGGCTGCAGTCATCCCTTTAACAGCTTGGTAGATGTTTTGGTCAAGTGGGAAACCACCGTTTGTTGAAATTGTGATGTCGCTTTCGATCTTAGACACACGTGCCAAGTCTGCAACGAAGTCACAACCAACTTTGTGGGCTTCAACCATGTCCCCAGCGAAAGATCCGATGATGTGTTTTTCGCCGTCCAATACAACGTTGACGATGAAGGCCAAGTTTGCAGTACGAGCAGCGTAAAGCATATCTTCGTGGATTGGGTTGTGGTCAAGGTTACCAGTACGTGCCTTATCAGAATTGATGAAGTCACCTGAGTGGTTCGCCATGATAGTTTTGTATGATGCGATACCTGGAAGGACTGATTTACGTCCACCTGAGAAACCAGCAAAGAAGTGAGATTCGATGAATCCTTCTGCTATCAACAAGTCAGCTTCAGCAGCGATCTTATTGATGATACAATCACCACCTGAAGGAAGTTGACCGATTTTCACCATGTCATCGTCGTTTGTTGAAATGTGCATAACGATTTCTTCATTGTCAACGATTTCTTGGCCGTATTTATTGATCAATTCTTCACGAGTTGAAGGACGGTGGAAACCAGTAGCAACCAAGATACGCACGCGTGCATCAGGGTTAACTGAGCGAATACGACGCAAAATGATTGGAGTGATGATGTGAGAAGGAACGGGACGAGTGTGGTCAGAACTGATCAACACGATGTCTTTTTTGCCTTTAGCAAGTTCTTCCAAAGTAGGGCTGCCGATAGGGTTGTCCATTGAACGTTCAACAGTTTCTTCTTCAGACAGTGGGTTATGGAAGTTTTCCGCCTTAGACTCTAACAATCCTGCAAAGTTTTCATCTGGAATCTTTGCAACAATCGATTTTTTGTCGTACGGTAATTTAATTTCTACCATTATTTGCGATCTCCTTTATTAATACTGATACTTATAGTATAATTCTTTTTAAAAAGAGGTGTGCACCAATTGATGTCAACAAATGTTAACGTCGTTCGTTTTGAACAGGTGTATCATTAGTGTGACTTCTATGAAGAGCCAAAACAGGAGGAAAAACGCGCGTGGATTCAGCATTTTTAGTGAAATTCTTGGAAGAGAGGCGAACGCCCATTATCAAGAAAAAATACCACAGCTACCTCTCTTATCGCGGGATTAAAGAGGACTATATCTATATTTTAAAAGAAGGGGTTGTCAAGACCAGTGTCATCATGCGTGATGGTCGAGAATTTAACTTTTCCTATTTAAAAGCGACCGATATTGTATCCTTGTTACGGGATGAGGTATCCAATTATACGGACTCGCCTTTTAACGTGCGCGTCGAGACAGCTGAGGCTAGTTTTTACCGGATTCCTCGGGTCAAGTTCTGGACCTTTGTCAAAGAGAAAAAGGAACTGCAAGATTACGTACGGGATTATTATCGCAATAAACTGTCTGAGAGTATGGAATCCCAGCAGTACATGATGATGAATGGGAAAAAAGGCGCAGTTTGTTTTCACCTACAAAAGCTGTGCAGTTTGTTTGGGGTAGAGCAGGACGATGGTATCTTGATTGATTTTAATATTACCAATGAAGATATTGCTGGTTTTTGTGGGATCTCAACCCGAAACAGTGTCAACCGCATACTGAACGAATTAAAGCGGGAGGGAGTTTTAGACATTCGACAGCAAAAGATCGTTATTTTGGACATCGAACGAATTGAAGAATTTATTGGAAGGGAAACATTCTAACATGGCAACAGAAGCACAAATCAGAAAAGAAAAAGAAGAAAAATTACAAGATATTTTGCGGGAAATCGGAAAAGTAGCCGTTACCTATTCAGGTGGGATTGACAGCTCTTATCTCTTGAAGGTGGCCTTGGATACCTTGGGACCTGACAATGTTATTGCGGCCGTCGTGAACTCTGAGATGTTTTCAAATGAAGAATTCGATCTAGCGCTCGACTTGGCCGATCAGCTAGGAGCACCTGTGCTTGGACTGGAAATGAGAGAATTGAGTGATCCACGGATTGCTGCCAATACGCCCAATATTTGGTATTACACCAAACAATTGATGTACCAAACTATTAAGGATTCAGTTACAGAACTGGGCTTTAAGCAATTGGTAGACGGCAATATTATGGATGATATCGACGATTTTCGCCCTGGTATCAAGGCTCGGGACGAAGCGGGTGTCCGCAGTGTCTTGCAAGAAGCCGGCCTCTATAAGACAGAAATTCGTCAATTGGCCAAGGAAAGAGGGGTCTCCAATTGGAATAAGGTGCCATCTTGTAGCGTTGCCTCACGCTTCCCATACGGAGTGAAAATCACTTCAGAAAATGTACAACGGGTTTTTGAAGGGGAAGAGTTCCTTGTAGGACTTGGCTTTGAGCAAGTCCGTGTGCGTGTGCATGGAGACTTGGCGCGCATCGAAGTGGAAGAAGACCATCTGCTTAAAGCCATCCAACTGCATGACAAGATCAATGACTACATGAAAAAAATCGGATTTACCTATGTAGCCTTGGATTTGGCTGGATATAAGTACGGCCGGATGAATGATGCATTGGATGAAAAAACAAAAGAAAAAATTATGGCAGGTTAAGCAATGAAGGAAGTGATAAGGTTCTGGTTCGAAGAGTTGAAGCCAGAGGATTGGTTCAAAAAATCAGAAGCACTGGATCAAGAAATGCGGGAGCGCTTTGAGGAACTTTATTGGAAGGCCAGTCGTGGGGAATTGTTTCACTGGCGGGCTACGGCAGAAGGGCGTTTAGCAGAGATTTTGCTCTTGGACCAAATTCCTCGCAATATTTTTCGAGGGACTGCCCAAGCTTTTGCGACAGATTCCCTGGCCTTGGTCTTGGCCCAAGAAGGCCTAACACAAGCTCAAGAATTACCAGTTGTACAAAGAGGCTTTTTCTACATGCCCTTTATGCATTCGGAATCTTTAACCATTCATGAAGAAGCTCTGCGCCTATTTGATCAACCGGGCTTAGAAAAGCGTTTGAAGTATGAGAAGATGCACATGGACATTCTTCAACAATTTGGGCGTTATCCACATCGGAATGCCATCTTAGGACGGCCTTCGACCAAGGAAGAAGAGGAGTATTTGAAAGAACATTCTGGCTTTTAAGGGAAGATGAGGCCCACAGATTTCAAAACTCTTTTCTCTCTTCATGAAATTGCCTGAAACAGCAGGCATGATGTCAGAGTTCCCTCACCTAGGCTTTTCCAAGCGTCTAAAAAATGGTATAATGAACTGTAAATTTCACAATTTGGAAGGAATGTTATTGCTATGATGAATATGCAAGACTTAATTTAAGATTCTTAAAGTCTTGTTATTTATCAAAATACCGATTTTAAGCGATTTTGCATTCGATAAAATCAACAATTTATAGATGTATTACATTATATTGGACAGTAAATGGACAGTGACAGAGTATTTGAAGGAGAG
>JAGZVW010000040.1:0-16618 GCA_018379295.1 Streptococcus parasanguinis
TACTACGCTGATTTCATCAGCTTTTACAGCCCTACTCAACTGTGCGGAGGTGGGACGACGAAATCGAATTCTAACGAATGACCGATTTCTGTCCCACTCTCTTTTTGAGGTTAAGATGACCTCAATCTATCTGTGCCTGATGATGTATTGATCATGGTAAAACAAATCTTCGTGAGAAAGCAAGTCTACTCATTTTTTTGAATGATTAGTTCTCCAGATCTAATTTCCCAGACTTGGTCAAAGTTCTTCAGTGCTTCATTCTGTCGGTGTAAAGTAATGATGACAGCACACGGTAAGTCTAGTACTTTTTTCAATTCTGCCTCGAACTGATGAGCATCCAAGGCTGAAAAAGGTTCATCCATAATAACTAATGGACTCTGGCGGTTTTTTTCTCGATTGAGGTACATACGTTGTTGTTGACCACCTGACAGGGATTGAGGAGGTGTTGCTTCAAATTCCTCATCCTTAAACTCTGCGGGGAAAGTATTGAATAGCGTAACATTATTTTCATAACTAGAGATGAAGCTATGCTCTTGTTGCAAGATCAGGCCAAATCTCCCCCAAAGCTGATTTAGGGGAAGATCGTTCAGCAAGATCTCGCCTTGGAAATCCTCATCCGTACCATTTAAAATATTGAGTAGGCTACTCTTACCTGATCCGTTCTCTCCTATGAGAGCAATCTTATCTCCTTTGTGAATGGTGGCAAAAGAAATCTTCAATGTTGATTCCCCAAGTTGTTTAGAAAGATTCTTCAATGTGATCGTTTTAAAGGAAGGCTGTGGTGACTGAATTGAAGATGGATGCTTAACAATAGTTTGAAAGCTTTTAATTACAGGTTTTACCGACTCTAACATTTGCAGATCGTAAAGGATTTCTTGAATTGGTTCTGAGAAGGCTGTAATATAACCAAAACTTGCAACCACCTCAGGGATACCAATTTGATGATGATATAGAGAGTAAGCTAGATAGGAAAAGAGAATAAGGCTAATGAATTCAAAAGAAATACCCGTCAAGAGAATACCTGTAATTTTAGTCAAACCATACCCAAGATACTTATCCTGCAAATTTTTGAGAGAACTTCTTTGTTGCTCTATAAAATGAGGTAGAGTAAGTTTGTTAACTAGGTGATGTCCTCGGAATAGATCCTCCAAGGTCCGATAATAATCACCTTGCTTTTCAAGATAGGTTTGTCTACGCTTCGCAGTCAATTGACCAACGATCTTTGGAATTTGAATACTGATGGCTGTTGAAATCAGTAGGATCAGTGCCACTATAGGATTGATCGTTCTGGTAATAATGATGGTATAAATCAAAATTCGTAGAATCTGCTTAAAAAAACTCATCAGTGGAGGTAGATAATCTTTTTCCAGTGAATCAAGATCATTAGATTGATAAGAAATGTATTCTGCGACTGTTTTCTGCTTGAAATCATGGTGGGCAAGTCCTAAAAGAGATTGAAACCAATCGTTCTTTAGATTTGTCGAAAAGAGAATGGCCTGTTTCCAGTCAAGTCGCATTTGGATGTAGTTGCAAGTCAAGTAACCTATAACTGCGATACAATAACCTGACAAAGCTATTTGATAGTGGCCACGAATTAATTCTTGTGTAAAGTATGGAAGAAGAGCCGTACAAATATTGGACAGTCCACTAAAGAGAAAATTAAAGAAAAGATACCAGCGCAAAGGCTTAAGGTATTGAAACATAGACGAAACTCCTTGATAATGCTATAACATAAAACTGATAATGACATAACAGCCCAGTTACATTAATGAGCAAATAGGGGCATTAGTTAGAAACTTTCATTTTTGTAAAATATAACTAAATTATAGCATATGATGAAGTCAGTTTATTAATTTGAAAGAAGTTTGTCCATGTATTTCTCAAAAAAATTTGATATTAGGATGATTCTGTAGGCGTGTTAATTTAAACAAAAGAATTGCTAGCGACAGAAGATGCTGCGAGTGGAACCTACTTGCCTCCAAGTAGTGGATCTGATCTATCGTGGAAGCAAACAACCTCTTTAGGATGGCAAAAACGTCAAGCCATTCTGAACAAAGTGAAGAATCCGAAAGTTGAAACATTAGAAGAAAAACTCTCAAAAATGTCACGTGCTGAACTGGAGGAAGAGTATGGAGATGTGATTCAAGCCTATAAAAGGTATACGAATATGGGGCAAGGTGATGCGATCCTTGCCAAATGGGATATGAACGATCTCAAATTGTTATGGAAGCGGTATAATGAAGTAAAGGATGATCACTTAGGATTATTACCTTCAGAATTAGCCAAGGTGGACCCGAAATTTAAGAAACGTATCGATGCAATGGATCAAGAAGCGTTAGAAGAGGCCTACCCAGAACTTAAAACATTGATCTCCATGGCTCATGTGAATCCATATGCACAACTATTTAAATCTGAAACAGAACGAGCTAATTATGATTACCTACTAGACCGCTATTTCCTTTTAGATAGTCAAAAAATGCTTAGTTGGCGAGATCCTGCTTTTCAAACTAAATATGATTATTATATAATTGAAGAAGGTATTGATCCTTTTACAGGCAAACCTGCTACACAGGAAGAAATCAATCGGGCAAAAAATATCAAAAAGGTGAGAACTGTTACTGAGAGATTCCAACTGGCAAGTACCCTGTATACCTCTTATGTAGGATACAATCAGTACTACAATAAACCCTATACAACGTTCTCGGATGTATTTAGTAAGGTAAAAGGGAAGATTCCTGTCTTCAATAGGAAACCAGTAATTCCTGTTTTTTCAAATAGATATTCAAAAATAGATTTTACTCAAACTGACTTTGATGTTGAGTTAATAAGAGGTAGATTGAAAACTGATCCAGATACGGCTTTTTTCTGGTCAGGACGAACAGATGGCATTGGAGGAATGGATGTTGCGAAAAAAATAGCAAAAAATAAAGGAGGAGTTACATTAGAATCTACGATTGATGATACGAACATTGTAATGCCTGAATGGGATTTTAATACTCCTTCAAGTGTAACAGCTTGGGAGGAAGCTTCGAATGTTTACGCAGAGCAAGTATCTGGTGAAATAAGAGCTGTAGTTGGTAGCGAACTACGACCAGGAAATATTTGGGAAAACATCGAACTACCAAGATTGAAGGCCAATCCAAATGTTACTAAGGTTACAACAATAGATCCTAAAACAGGGGTAGAAAAAATTATATTCGAGAGGTAGAAATGAAAATTACAGGAACAAGATCAACAATTACTTTTGATTTAGAGAATGGTTTCCTCATAAAAGCACAAGGAGAATTGCTGATCAATAAAAAATTTGTTGTTTATAAAGATAGTATGACACAATGGGAGCCTCCTCATGAGAATCTTCCGATAACTCAAAGAGAAATAGAAAATATTATTAATACAGCTAAAAAAATGGAGAGCAATCAAACTATTCAATTAGACTTTGTATAATTATATTGTATTCTAAGAGAAATAAATCTCTATACAAGTGGTCAGGTTGTCTATCATGGGACCAAACTCCTAGGTGGAAGTGAAGAAGATGCTCAAACTGCAAACTTTATCGGGAACATCGTAGGAGGTTATGTGGCCTCCTCAGCAACCAGCAAGTTTAGTTTGAATCAACCTATTTTTTCAAATCGATATTCAAAAATAGATTTTACTCAAAACAGAAGACCATTATAAAACATTTTAAAAAAATAGAATAGAGGTTTGAAATCCTGAAAATAGAATTCATTACATTACGAAACTTGAAATGCAAGATCGATTGCCTTTCAGTGGCTTTGTAGCAAATTTTGATGGGAAGCAGATCCAAAACAAAGAAGAACTATTTCGTTTTCTTGAAAAAAATGTCGGACTTCCTGATGCCAATAATTGGTCATCTATTACAGATTGGCTGACAGACTTATCATGGATAAAAGCTGAAGAATACAACTTTATTCTTGAAAATTATGATAGCTTCTTAAAAGATGACTTATCATCTAAAGACTTATTTTTAGAAATTTTGGAAGAAGATATTCTTCCTTGGTGGGAATGCGATGTTGAAAAGCATGTTGTTGGCAGTAAGGTCAAGAGTTTTCAAGTTTACATAGTAGAAAATTAAAAATAGGACAAAGTTTTAAGGAGCTACCTTAAGGTAACCACTTATGTTGGATATAATCAGTACTACAATAAACCCTATACAACGTTCTTGGATGTATATAGTAAGGTAAAAGGGAAAATTCCTGTCTTCAATAGGAAACCAGTAATTCCTGAGGTGAACCTTAAGGTAGATATCAATGGTAAAACTATAACAGAAACCACAAAACCTTATGATCGCGAACATATTTTACGAAATATAGAAGAAAGCAGGCTTGCGAGGGAGAGTTCAGGGTTTAAAGACTTTTCAACCACGAGGCTTCAGCCGGTAGCCAAGCCTCAGCCTGCACCTAAGAATTTAGATGTTGAGGGACCAGTAGTAAATAATATTCAATCTAAATATCCCGATTTGCAAACTTATGAATATAATTCATATACAAATCCTGGTCCACTAAATGATTTAAGAGGTCAGCCTAATGTTAATTTTTATGGGGGACGGTATGATGTTGAAGTTTTGAAGTCTCCCAAAATATTATATCGAGCTGGCGACCAAAGCAATCCGCTAGGGCAATGGTTTACAGAATCAGCCCCACATTCTGAGATAGAAGTTAGAATAAATACGGCAGTAAAACCAATTTGGACAGATCGTTCAGGAAACTACACTGGTAGCTCTCCTTTAAATACAGTTTACGAAATAAAAATACCAGCTGGCACAACAATATACAGAGGACCTGTTGCGAGTCAAGGAGGCATCTATCAAGGTGGTTTGGAATATGAACAAATTTTTATTGAAACTCCGTGGAAAATAGAAGGTGTAGAGGTTATTAGCTCAAAACCATTAAATTAGTGAGGAAAGAAATGAAACGAAAAGAATTATTAGATAATATCAAATTAATATTACCACTATTAAATCAATACAATGATGGGACAATTCATGTACAAATTTCATTTTTACAAGGATTAGAATGTGCATTGGAAAATGGTGACTCACTCCCTACAATAAGAGAAATTAAAGATATCCTTTATCCTCCAAGAGGAGGTCTATCAGACTTTTCTGTTTGGAAGAATGATTATTTGGAACGACTAAAAATTAATGAAGAAATTGAAGCCTACAATAATAGATTATGGGAGCTTTTAAATCAAATAGAAAACTTGGAATCATAGTAAATGCATCAAATTTTAAAATTAGAAGCATTTCATCAATCTCATACAAGAATTCCAAGCGGAAATGAAGCATCTGCTTTTGAAGATTTTTGGAAACCAGGAGGACAAACCTTCCCAGGAAATATGCCAGAAGGCATCATGAAAGATATTAGTACCCAAAGAGGAGAACACACATGGAACATAGTAAATTAACTTGGGAAGACGTTAGTAAGTTTGAAGAAATAAAAGGTTATGGACAACATGTTTGGCGACATCATGAGAAATATTTTTTTGTTACAGATGAAGGGAGAATAGCTGAACAGAGGGTAGTCTATGAATTCCCATTAGAACTATTTCAATCACCCTACCAAGTTTTTCTGAGTTACTTGAAAAGTCTAACTTAATTTGACAATTTAGGCAATAAAGAAATCCTAGACAAGCTTTTGAGCTATTCAGAAGACTTGAAATACCACTATAATCTCTATCAGCTCTTGCTTTTTCACCTTCAGAATAAGGAACCAGAGAAATTTTTTGGACTCATTGAAGACAATATAAAGAAGGTTCATTCTCTTTTTCAGACTGTCTTTAAAACATTTCTAAAGGACAAAGGGAAAATCATCAATGACCTTCAGTTATCCTATTCCAACGCAAAATTGGAAGCGACTAATAATCTCATCAAACTTATCAAACGCAATGCCTTTGGTTTTCGGAACTTTGAAAACTTCAAGAAGCGAATTTTCATCGCTCTGAATATCAAAAAAGAAAGGACGAAATTTGTCCTTTCTCGAGCTTAGCTTTTCTTCAACTCACTAAAGTTGACAAAGAGCCGTAGATTTTAGGTATTTACCTTGTCTACTTAAGAGGTATCATATCATCGAGATAAAGGTGATTTGTTTGTTCCTAAGAATCAGGTTTTAGGTTTGACTTGTGGCAACTTCTGGAAAAAGCTTGTCTAGAATTTTTGGAGTGATAGCTTGTCCAGGACCTTCAGCACAATAGGTGTGAATATACATAGCGGGATTGAAGTTGAGCTCGATACAAGTGAAATGAGGTTTTTCCTTGCTAGCAGGCTGAGTTTTATCTGGAATGATGAGGTCAACCCCGCAAGCCCAGGCCCCCATGCTAGTTGCCATAGCTGCTGCCAATTCTTGGTAAGAGGAATCTATTGTCTCAGTGACATCAATAGAGTCACCACCCGTAGAAATGTTGGAGTTACGGCGGAGATTGACCTTTTTCCCTTCTGGGAGAATATCATCAGGTGCATAACCTTGCTGAGTCAACATCAATTGTTCGATGTCTCCTAGCTTAATGATTTCCAGAGGTGAGCGGTGGTCACGGCCTCGCAATGGATTGGCATTTTTCTGAGCGACTAATTCACGAATGGTGTGTTTGCCATCACCGACAACATTAGCAGCGACACGAAGGAGGACAGACTCACAACGCCCGTCCAGAATGAAGAAACGGTATTCGGTTCCTGGGATAAATTCTTCAACAAGAACAGCTGTATCTTCTGCAAAGGCAATCTCGAGAGCTTTCTTATAGTTATCAAGGCTGGCAGGCTCTTGGAAAATGGAAATGCCCAGACCGAAGTTGGTTGATTTTGGTTTAACCACAATTTGCTTGCCCTTGATAAGAGGATAGTAGGCTAGACCTTGTTCTAGACTGGTAAATTCGTCGCCGGCAGGGACAGGGAAGCCAGCATCAGCCAGGATTTTTTTGGTCACGGTTTTATTAGCCATGGCAAGAGGAACTACATAGTTGTCTTTTGAGGTCATGTTACCATTTTTGACGTACTCAACATGATCTTTATGCCAGAGTTTAAGGAATTGATCCTGCTCATCTAGGATTTCAAAATGAAGCCCTTTTTGAATGGCATCAAAGAGCAGCATCTGGGTAGAAAGTTCCATCTCCTCATAACCCTTAAGGGCATAGTGGGCAGTCCAGTCGTAATCATGATAGGCAAGCGCCTTGTCAAGGGCAAAGTCAGAAAGGGACTTGTCTTTGATATGAGGAAGAAGTTGAGCAGCTAGTGTCTGACTGGAATCTGCAAAGGCATCTTTAACTTGTTTGACCAGCCCTTGATGATAGTCACCAAGCCCAAAATGTTGCACCAGTTGGTCTAGAGCTGTCGTAATGTTCTGAGTTTCAGCTTCAGAAGGTAGAGGTTCTAAAGGATGAGAGAGGGCAATTTTTTCATTCAGCGCGTGACCTTGAGCCAGAGCCTGATCAACATTTTCAGGGGCATCCAGCCAGAGGAAGGCTAGAAGGAGTAGGTGTACGGTATCCATGGTAGTTTGGCTAATACCGATACGCTCAAAGGGGTTGAGGTCGAAGTTACGGAATTCTAGGTAGGTGATTCCCTTGTCAAGGAAGGAGCGATTAACCTTTTGTCCACGGAAACGAACAGCCGAGTAAAATTCCTTTTCCGCAATCAAATCACCTTGTTCGATATAGTTTTCGATGGCAGAGACATAGTCTTCTAGGCTTGCAAAAGATACTTGTATTTCTTCCTTATTGACATAGCCGTGGTCACTGTTACGGAAGGAACGCACAGGTTCTGGAACTTCTTGGTCGAAGAATCCTTGCTCAGCAATAGGTGCAGCCCCAAAGAGATAGGTAATCACCCAACGGTAGCGCAAGTAGTTTTGAGCCAGCTTAAGATAGAGGGCGTTTTTGAAAGCAATTATATCAATCTGGTCACTTTCTTGGAATAGGGCTTCAACCAAATCTTTCCCTAGTTCCATATTATAGTGGATACCTGAGATAGCTTGTAGTTTAGTTCCGTATTTTTCGGCCAGGTAGTTACGATAATGGCGTTCAAATTCATTTTCCAGTTGGGCAACTTGGATTTCTTGGGCGTTGATACGAGGAGGCATGGACAAGGGCCAGAGAAGTTCATCTTTACTGATGGAACGTCCAGCTACATCGGTAATGGCTCCAAGAAATCGACGAGCCTCAGTGGTAGATTTAGCAACTGGTGTGATGAGTTCCATCTGAAACTCACAAAAATCTGTTTGAATATAAGGGTGGAAACTTCGAGCTCCTAGGCAGGAAGGGTGAGGCGTATGTGCTAATTTTCCCTGTCTATCGACACGAAGACTTTCGCGTTCAATTCCAAAGTTAGCTTGAAGGATAGGGCTAGTAGGCTCCAGCTTTTGAAGCAGTTGATTTATAGTCATAGAGTCACCTTTTCATCTAATGTTAGTGATAGTCTATTATAAATAGGAGAAGAAAACAACTTTCCGCTACGGTTAAGGGGAATTTCCGAATGTTTCAGATAAGAATTCTTAAAACCAGTTGTTTTTTAGCTCTATTATATGCCAAAATTGTAAAATACCCACTGATTTTTATGTAAAATGTTATTTCTCTTGGAATTTAAATCAAATTAGCCTATACTAATGACGTATATATGAGAACGAAAGAATCCCTAGGGTCGGCACTGCACCCATAAAATGAGACACAAGAAAACACTCCTGTTGAAATCTGGTAAACTAGAAACAGGAGTGTTTTGTTATGGTCAAAAAAGCATATTCGGTAGAAACTAAGTTAGCCTGTATCGAAATGAAGAAGGCAGGCAAATCAAATAAAGTTATCATGGATACCCTCAGTATCAAAAATGCTAGTCAGGCCAAGACCTGGTAGCGATGGTATCAGAATGATGAATTGTACCGTTTCCACCAACCCGTAAGGAAACAATATACTTATGGTAATGGGATGAAACAGTTATCTGAAGTGGAACAGTTACGTTTGCAGGTAGAATTACTAAAAAAGTATCAGAGCTTGATAAGAGAATCGACAAAGTAAGTCTTATCAAGCTAGTAGAAGAGTATAAGAAAACGTGCGCTGTATCTATTATTTTAGAATGTTTCGGCGTCAAACGCTCCACCTTTATCGCTGGAAACAGGAGTGTAAGAATTCTCAGAAAAGAGGCAAAATAGCAGATAATGGCTGTATCGAATGGTTTCACTCTGTTCTCAAGTCTGAAACCTTCTATCTCCATAAGTGGAGAAACATAACTGAAGATAGTCTAACAGATATTGTCAAAAATTACATCATATTTTATCCTGATAATTATGTATCACCATTGAAATAGCCTGCGTGGAACTTGTTTAGACACCGTTAGTTGTGGACAAGTTTCTTTTTTTATTTTAGGTGCACTAGATGAATCTCTCCCAAAATGTGTTGAAAATATAAATAGAACTCTGGCTTTCTCCTAATGCAAGTACGGGAAGAGTTGAAAAACTCTACCCTGTAACCTCTCCTCTAGCTATTCCCCCCATTTCATGCTAGAATAAAGAAAAACACATTTGGAGGCATTATGAATCAGACAGTGACTTATTTGCAGGAATTGACAGCCATTCCTTCCCCGACCGGTTATACACGTGAGATCGCAGAATACTTGGTCAAAACCATTGAAAGCTTTGGGTACGAAGTAACTCGGACTGCTAAGGGTGGCGTGAATGTGACCGTTCCTGGTGTGATCACAGACAAGCAACGCTATGTCACAGCCCATGTGGATACCTTGGGGGCTATTGTCCGCGCTGTGAAAGCAGATGGCCGCCTCAAGCTAGACCGTATCGGTGGTTTCCCTTGGAATATGATTGAAGGGGAAAACTGTACAGTCCATGTGGCTAATACAGGAAAGACCCATTCTGGGACGATTTTGGTCCATCAGACTTCTTGCCATGTCTACAAGGATGCGGGGACTGTCGAGCGGACCCAGGACAATATGGAAGTCCGTCTGGATGAAAAAGTAACCAATGAAAAAGAAACCCGTGCCCTTGGCATTGAAGTGGGGGACTTTGTCAGCTTTGATCCTCGGACCATTGTGACAGACACCGGCTTTATCAAATCTCGTCATCTAGATGACAAGGTGAGTGCGGCGATTCTCTTGAATCTTCTGCGCGTGTACAAGGAAGAACAGATCCAATTACCAGTAACGACCACCTTTGCCTTTTCAGTCTTTGAAGAAGTAGGGCATGGGGCTAATTCTAGTATTCCAGCTGAAGTAGTCGAATACTTGGCAGTGGACATGGGAGCTATGGGAGATGACCAAGCGACGGATGAATACACGGTATCCATCTGTGTCAAAGACGCTTCTGGACCGTATCACTACGAATTCCGTCAGCATTTAGTAGCCTTGGCAAAAGCTCAAGAAATCCCTTATAAGTTGGATATCTATCCTTTCTATGGATCAGATGCCTCTGCAGCCATGAGCGCAGGAGCAGAAGTAAAACATGCCCTCCTCGGAGCAGGGATCGAATCTAGCCACTCATATGAGCGAACTCACTTGGATTCTGTAGTCGCAACAGAGCGCATGGTCGATGCCTACCTCAAGAGCGACTTGGTAGATTAAAAATTGGAACTACTTTTGTGAACTAGTTTTAGAAAGAAAAAAATGTTTTTTCTTAGAAAATAACATAAGAAGTCTTTTTATAAAATATCCAGTCCTTATAGTTTTTCAAATCAAAACTGAAACTTTCCGCAGTGAGAAAAGTGCTAGAAATAGGATTGTTTCTAGCACTCGGGAGTTTTGAAACTTTAGGTTCAAAACTAAGTCATGGAACTTCTTCGAAGTTCGCTGACGTCCGTACTCACCTAAGGAAAGTCTCAAATAAGTTTTAAACTTAAATTAATAACTACTCTTCGGAGTAGTTTTTTGTAGTTTTTTCATAAACTAAAATTTTCTGAAAATTCCTTTTCTTCTGAAAATCTTTGTGGTATAATCTTAAAATAAACTTAAAATTTCTTAAGGAGTTTTACATGAAAAAAAGAAATGTCATTGCACTTGCGGGAGTTGCCCTCCTTTCGGCAGGTATCCTAGCAGCTTGTTCGGGTGGTTCTAAATCATCTAGCTCAAGCAACGGTCAAAAATTCTCATATGTCTATGAGACTGAGCCAGAAAACCTAAACTATATCACATCTGGTAAAGCAGCAACCCACGATATCACTGGAAACTTGATTGATGGTTTGTTTGAAAATGACAAATACGGTAACTTGATTCCATCTCTTGCAAAAGACTGGACAGTTTCCCAAGATGGCTTGACTTATACTTATAAACTTCGTGACGATGCTAAATGGTATGATTCAGAGGGCGAAGAGTATGCGGATGTAACAGCTAAAGATTTCGTCACAGGGATCAAATATGCGGCTGATAACAAATCAGAAATGCTCTACATCATCCAAGATTCTATCAAAGGCTTGAATGACTACGTCAGTGGTAAAAATAAAGATTTCTCAGCTGTAGGAGTAAAAGCAGTTGATGATCATACCCTTCAAATCACTTTGAACCAACCAGAATCTTACTGGAACTCTAAATTGACTCTTGGGATCACTTTCCCTGTCAACGAAAAATTCGTGAAATCAAAAGGGGATAAATTCGCTCAAGCAAGCGATACAAGCTCCCTTCTATACAACGGGCCATACATCTTGAAGAGCTTTACTTCAAAATCTTCTATCGAAATGACTAAGAATGAAAACTACTGGGATAAAGACAAGGTCTACATCTCAGATGTGAAATTGGAATTCTACGATGGTCAAGATCAAAGCAAATTGGCCAAATCATTTGCTGACAATGCTCTTAGCTTGGCCAAACTCTTCCCAACAGGATCTGGTTACTCAGAGCAAGCCAAAGAATTCAAGGATGAAATTACCTATACTCCTCAGGATGCTGCTTCTTTCGTGATTGGTACCAACATCGATCGCCAATCTTACAAACATACTGCTAAGAAGACCGATGAAGAAAAACAATCTACTAAGAAAGCCCTCTTGAACAAGGACTTCCGTCAAGCGATCAGCTTTGCCTTCAACCGTGAAGCTTATGCTGCTCAATTGAACGGAAAAGACGGAGCAAGCAAGATCATCCGTAACCTCTACATTCCACCAACATTTGTCCAAGCTAATGGCAAGACCTTTGGTGAAATGGTGAAAACACAATTGGATACCTACGGAGATGAGTGGAAATCTACTAAACTAGACGATGGTCAAAATGGTCTCTTCGATGCTAAGAAAGCGAAGGAAGAGTTTGCAAAAGCGAAGACTGCTTTGGAAGCAGAAGGTGTGAAATTCCCAATTCACATCGATATGCCTGTAGACCAAACCACACCATCAAGAGTTCAACGGGTACAATCCTTCAAACAATCTGTTGAAGAAGCACTTGGTAAAGAAAATATCGTCATCGATATCCAAATGCTTTCGAAAGAAGACCTTCAAAATGTGACCCTCTTTGCGCCAAATGCGGCTGGCGAAGACTGGGATCTCTCTGATAATGTTGGATGGAGCCCTGACTACCAAGACCCATCAACTTACATGGATATCTTGAAAGCTTCATCTGGTGAAAATACTAAGACTTTCCTTGGATTTGACCCAAGTGAAAACAATGAAGCAGCTAAAAAAGTTGGTCTGTACGACTTTGAAAAGATGATCAAAGATGCTGGTGCAGAAACACAAGACGTCAACAAACGCTATGAAAAATATGCGGCAGCGCAAGCTTGGTTGACTGATAGCGCCCTTGTTATGCCAACTTCTTCATCAACTGGACGTCCATTCTTGACACGTATCGAACCATTCTCAGCTCCATTTGCATGGACTGGTGGTAAAGGAAAAGACAACGTGATCTACAAAGGAATGAAACTCCAAGATAAAGCTGTGACAACTGCTGACTACAACAAAGCCCTTGAAAAATGGCAAAAAGAACAAGCAGAGTCAAACAAGAAAGCACAAGAAGATCTTAAGAAACACGTCAAATAAGGATCGATAACCGAGGCTGATGCCTCGGTTTTTTTTGGATCAGATGAACATCTGTTTGATATAAAAACGCTTACATAGTATAATAGGAGTGTTGATTACAAAAAGTGAGGAGATTGACATGAAAAAGAAAACAATGGTTTCCATTGTCGCATCGAGCTTACTGATCGCGCCGATGGTCTTGCATCAAGTAGTAGCAGCAGACGAGCAAACGGAAGAGTTAGCCCCATCGACAGAAGTGGTCCATGCTCCATCTACTGAAGCAAGACCGACAACAAGTGACGCAAGTACTGTCACTAGTGAAGAAGCAGCAAACTTGAATGAGGCATCGCTGGATCGGACAGCAGTTGCCAATCAAGCAAACCCTGCTACAGAAGAACACACAAGACAAAGTGAGCCTACGGTCCCAGTAGCAACTCCAGCAGCAACAAACAGGGAAGTTGCGCCTCAAGCTGCTTCTACTTCAGAAGCTTCGGTAACAGCCCAGGATTTGGCAAAGGTCACAGGTAGCACCCTTGCAGAGGATCAGACCTCTAAAGAGTTGACGGTCCAAGATGCTGTTAATGGCTTGCTTCAATGGGCAGCAACAGATCCTAGCCAACTGGGCCAAAGCCAAGCAGATCGCGAACGCTTTGCCAAGAGTTTAGGCTTGATTGAAAAATCAGAAGATCTGACTCGTAAGGTCAGTCAGCCAGAATTGGCCAAGATGTATGAAACAGCTAAAAAACTCTACGATGCCTATCGTGCTGAAAAGAAAAGCCCGCTCTTTTTAAATGGTCGTGCCCAGCCTATTTTCCCTTATACGACAGGAGAAAAAGCAGACCAAGACTACAAATATGAAGATAGCCAAATTGTACGCTTCCCAGTCTATGTCGAAACAGACTACGATACCGATGCAGATGGCAAGCCTGACTTGGTCAAAGCCATTGTTCAACTACCAAAAGCCGTAGCGCAAGGTGATTTTAAGGCAGCCACTATTCTGGAAGCGCGTCCTTACGTAGCAGGAACACTCGATGAAAACTACGTGACCCTTGAAAGTCTGGGGCTTCCGACAGACGGCAGCTACGACATGAAGAAACTGCACAGCCAACCTGCAAAGAGACAGCCAGTTGGCAGTGAGACGACAGTAAAAGCAGCGAAAAAAGCCAAAGCATCGGATTGGTACTACTACAGTCCCTACGAGTATATCTATGACTACGAAGATCTCAACTGGTATGACTATTTTTTGGTCAGGGGCTATGCCTTTATCTCAAGTGCTGGACTTGGGACCAAGGGATCCGAAGGCTTTAACACGACAGGGTCTGATCTCGAAATCAATGCCTTCAAGAATATCATCGAATGGGTCAATGGCAAACGCAAAGCCTACACCGATAAGACTAGCAATATCGAAATCAAGGCAGACTGGGCAAGTGGCAATGTCGCAATGACCGGTTTATCCTGGGCTGGCACCACAACCTTTGGTGTGGCAGCGACTGGCGTAGAAGGCCTAAAGACCATCGTTCCAGCAGCAGGGATTGCCTCTTGGTATGATTATTTCAATAGCCAAGGAACCCAATTTGGCAATGCGCCTTATAGTGACCTTTCATGGCTCTCCCTCTACGTTAGCACACGGATGCTGGACCAAGACGATTGGGCAGGGATTTGGCAAAACTATTCCAACTACATTAACCAATTAAACAAGGACCAGTACGCTCATGATCGCAATTACAGTGATGTCTGGAAAGAGCGGGATTATACCCTTCATCCGGAAAATCTCAAGACCAGCGCCCTGATCGTCCATGGCCTGAATGATGACAATGTCAAGACCAAACACTTTGAACTTATGTACGATGCCCTCAAGAAAGCAGGACAAGATGTTAAGCTCTATCTCCACCAAGGAGATCACGTCTATCCGGCGGCAATGTCAAGGGGATACGGCATCACCGCCAATGGTCAGGACTTTTATGACCTGCTCAATACATGGCTGACCCATTACCTTTACGGAGTGGATAATCACGTCGAAAGCTTGCCAGCGGTTCTAGCTCAAAACAACTATGATCCAAGCAAGTGGACCAGCTATGATAACTGGAAGAGCAGTCAACGCCTCTTCTTGAATGCAAGCTCGAAACGGCTAGAAGAAACCATTTCTAGTGATTATGCGGCTGCTGGTGTGGAGATCGCTAACCGTAATGAAACCGTCAGCAAAGCCTCTTCTAAGGCCAATCTGACCTTCGTTTCTGATGTTACTGAGGACACTACGATCAAGGGCCACATCCCCGTTCATTTCAAGGCGGCTCTTGCCAAGGGTCAAGGAAAGAATTTCCAAATCAATGCCCTCTTGGTAGATGTGGCAGATGAGGACTTTGACGTGGTAGGAAATGGTAGCGTCAAGCAAGATAAAACAGCAGACGGTTTCTGGATGGGAAGCAATCTAAGCAACCTATCTGTTGCCGAATACGAAACCATCAAGACCAAGTACAAGGTGATTGCAAAAGGGTGGATCAACCTTGCGAACCCTGAGTCTGGCTACGATTCAGCAAGCTCACGCGCTAGCATTGAGCCAAAGGTGGGAGAATACCACGATTACACGGTTTATCTCCAACCAAATCTCTATACGGTTAAGAAAGGTCACAAGTTAGCCCTAGTCTTTAACACCTATGACCCATCTGATTTAACGGTGGAGCATCCCTATGAAGTGACCTTCAAGACAGATTCTATCCAGGTGGCGATTCCAATTGTCGAAAAGACCCGCGCCCAAAAGGTAGCCTATGTACCAAGTGCAACAGATACAGACTATGCGAATTTACCAGAAGTTGAAGGTGCTGCTCTAGTCGCTCCAGAAGTCCACTACAAGGAAGAATATAGGCTTCCAAGCCCAGAATACTTTGTCCAACCAAGCCAAACTCTTCCTGAAAAAGAAGAGCAGATGCAAAGAGAATCAGCAAGACAAGAGCAATCTCGTCTTACACTAGCTGTATCCTATGGCCCTCAATTTGTTTCACAAGGATTGGCAGAAGATCCTCAAGTTGCGACTTCTGCAGTAGGAGGAGAACAAGCAGATCATACGCTTCCTCAAACAGGGAGCAAAGAACATGCTCTGGGTCTCTTAGGTCTGTTTACCCTGACAGCTTCTAGCCTCGTCTTTTGGCGCAAGAAGAAAGAAGATGCCTAAGGAGTCCCCGTAGCAAATATTTCTAAAATGGCATTATTTAGTGTAAAATAAAAGTAGAAATGCAGAATCAGTAGATGCCTACTGAAAAAGGAGGAAATATGGCACACGTAATCACAGATGCAACTTTTGAACAAGAAACCAGCCAAGGCCTTGTCTTGATTGACTTTTGGGCAACTTGGTGTGGTCCATGTCGCATGCAAGCACCGATCTTGGATCAGTTGGCAGAAGAAGTACATGAAGATGATTTGAAAATCTGTAAGATGGATGTCGATGAAAATCCAAATACAGCGCGTCAATTCGGTATCATGTCGATCCCAACTCTTCTCTTTAAAAAAGATGGCCAAGTCGTGAAACAAGTGGCTGGAGTTCATACGAAAGCCCAATTAAAAGAAATCATTGCAGAATTGAGCTAAAAAGAGAGAGTGGGACAGAAATCGGTAATTCGTTAGAATTCGATTTCGTCGTCCCACCTCCGCACAGTTGAGTAGGGCTGTAAAAGCTGATGAAATC
>JAGZVW010000041.1:0-16444 GCA_018379295.1 Streptococcus parasanguinis
TAGGGCTGTAAAAGCTGATGAAATCAGCGTAGTAGAGCCCACTCAACCACTGCGTCTTGATCGACAATCCAAAAATAATTGAGAGGCTAGGACTTTTGTCCCAGCCTCTTTTTCTGCAATTTTTTCGAATGGTATAAGTGAGGGGATTCCCTACACGAAATCATTGGAGGTTGCTATGAAAAAACGACACGAGTATGTATCGCCCACCTTGGATTTAATGGCAAAAAAGATTTTTAGTCTGCCGGATGTGACAGCCAAATTCATCCGCGAAGTATTGGATCTGCCAGTAGAATCCGTTGAGATTTTAGAAGGAGACCAGATCCATGAGCAGGGCTTTTTAGGAGATCTTCCTTTTGAAACATCCGTTGATGTGAGAGCAAAACTAGATAGTGGACTTGAAGTGATCATTGAGATTCAAGTTTTGAAGCAAGAGTATTTCCTGAATCGTTTCCACTATTATTTAGCCAATCAGCTGGTAGAAAATGTCCAACGCAAGCGAAAGAAAGGAGCGACCCATTCTATGTACCAGGAGCTGGAGCCGGTCTATGGGATCGCTATCCTGGAGCGAAGTATTTTTCCTCATTTAGATTCACCCGTCAATGTCTATGAAATGCGCCATACGGTAGATGGGACACCTCTTTATAGCTCTCGAAAGGATGGAGTAGCGCACAATATGTTAAAGGTTGCCTTTTTAGAGTTGGATAAGTATAATGAAAATAGAGATACGGAGTTGAATGCTCACTGGAGACAATGGCTTGAATTTTTTGGCAATCGCCCATTCAGTCATCAACCAGATCAAGTGATCGAGCAGGCAGAATCACTCCTGATCCCATCAAATTGGACAAGGGAGGAAAAAGAAATGATTGATGAACGGATTCGTATCAGAGAAAATTGGGAGATGAGCATGGATACCTTTCGGAAAGAACAACTGGAAGCCGGTTTTCAGAAAGGGTTGAAAAAAGGTCTTGAACAAGGTCTCGAACAAGGTCTCGAGCGTGGTATCGAACAGGGATTGGAACAAGGCAGACAAGAAGGCATGGAACTGGGGATTCAAGCTGGTCAGCAGTCTCTAATTCAGAAACTGGCTTTGAAGGAGATGAGTATCGAGATGATTGCTGAAATGACAGATTTATCCTGCGAATCCATCAAAAAAATGTTGGCTACTGATTCGTCTGACGAGGCGTAGTAGCGCGAACAGAATTTTGGGATTGAGAATTGCCTTGCTTATAAAAAAGTAGTTCTAAAATGGATTGTAAAGATCGTCTGGGGGTCGTTTTTATTGGATGTTGATCCTCTACAGATTTATACGGTTGTGATTTATTGAAGGTTGATCCTCTACAGATTTATACGGTTATGATTTATTGAAGGTTGGACACTTTTGTCCAACCTTTTTTCTCATTCTTCTTGGCCCATCCTTAGTGAAATGGAATAAAAGTTTAAAATATCCGAGTTGTAATCCTTGACATTACATTATGATCGTGTATAATAGCTATTGTAACAAAAAATCTTACAACAGAAAGAGGAAACAACTATGAAAAACATTTTATTTATTGTCGGATCCCTTCGTCAAGGATCTTTTAACCACCAAATGGCTAAGAAAGCAGAAAGTCTTCTTGAAGGAAAAGCAACAGTGACTTACTTGGACTACAAGGACATCCCTTTGTTTAACCAAGATTTAGAAACGCCAACCTTGCCAGCGGTACAAGCAGCGCGTGATGCGGTCCTTGCGGCGGATGCCATCTGGATCTTCTCACCAGTCTATAACTTTGCGATTCCAGGTATAGTGAAAAACTTGATCGACTGGCTCAGCCGTGCCCTTGACCTATCAGAAACTCGTGGCCCATCTGCCCTCCAAGACAAGATCGTAACAGTTTCTTCAGTAGCCAATGCAGGACACGAGCCAATGTTTGCGGCCTACCAAGCCCTCTTGCCATTCGTTCGAACTCAAGTAGTTGGAGAGTTCACTGGAACAACCGTAAACCCAGAAGCCTGGGGAACAGGTGAATTAATCTTGACGGACGAAGCAGTGGAAGGACTGAAAAAACAAGCACAAGATCTATTAGAAGCATAAGAAAAAGCTGAGACAAAATTCTCAGCTTTTTTAGATACTAAAGAGTTGTCCGAAGAAGTAAGTCACACCCATGGTGAGAAGTCCAATGATGAGATTGCGAAGCATGGCTGGCTTGGTTGGTGCTTTTCCCAGTTTTGCACTGGTATAGCCAGTGAAGATCAAGGATAGTCCAACAACGAAGACCGTCACCGGAATGCGATAGGCAGCTGGAAAGAGAATGATAGAGAGCATTGGAGGAAGGGAACCAACTGAAAAAGCAAGGAAGCTAGATGCAGCAGCATGCCAAGGATTGGTAAACTCCTCATATTCGATACCATATTTCTCTTCGACCAGGGCTTTGAGTGGATGTTTCAGAAAGGCCCGTTCTGTCAAAATCTTTGCGGAAGTTTCGCATTCTCCATTTTGAAGATAAGCGTGGTAGAGAGATTCTCTCGCTAACTTTGGATCGCGATCCAACAAGGCTTGTTCGCGGTTCACAGCGGCTTCTTCCGTGTCTTTTTGTGTGGAAACAGAGACATACTCACCGCCCGCCATCGAGAAAGCACCTGCCAGAATCGCCGATAAGCCAGAAAGGAAAATGATCCAGATGTTTGACGTGGCACTGGCTACCCCGATCACCACCCCAGCTATAGAAATAATCCCATCATTGGCCCCGAGAACAGCGGCTCTCAAGATATTCAAGCGGTCGTTAAATGATTCATCTACTCCATGTTTCATTTCAGTCATACAATATCTCCTTCATCTTATTTAGAATGATTATAAATAAAATACAAAAAGAAAGCAAGGATTTTAACTCAAATGATAAAAGTTCGACAATTTAATGAAATTTAAGTTATAATCTTTGGTATTGCAAGCAAAAAGAAAGAATAGGACATACGCCTATTCTAGCAAGATTTATTTAGCAGAAGTGACTTTACCTTTGAGGATCCTGATGGCATTGTCACACGGGTTAGAAAAGGATAATAAAAAGGGAGTGGGAAAGAACTCCGTAAAATAAAAAAATTGAAAAGGTTCCCCGAACCTTTTCAATTTTCCCACCCCCGCAAAGTTGATTAGGTCTTCTTTGGAGCTTAATCAAGCGAACAAATACTTAGGAAACTTGCTTCGCAAGTCCTATCTACCACCTCAAAGCAGTGCTTTGAGCAATCAACCACTGCGTCATACAGTTATTTCTATCAAAGATCGAAGGCTGGACAGTTTATTCCCAGCTCCTTTCTGATGAGAAAAATTAATTCGTATCTTGTTCTTTCCCAACAACCCAAAATAAGAGAAGGAGTTGGAAGATGCCTAAGGCAAATAGGACCATAAAACCGTTGCGACTTCCTTTAGCAGTGGCTTGGGTGAAGTCCATCTTTTGATTGGCTTGGCTCATGGCAACGATCAAGGAAGCCAGGGTTGTTCCGACAGCGCCTGCAAATTGTTGCAGAGTGTTAAAGATCGCGTTCGCATCGGGTTGCTCTTCCAGAGAGAGTTGTTTTTGTCCGTTGGTCATAATATTGCCGAAGGCCAGTCCCATACCGGTCATGAAGATCATGTAAAAGATAAGAATCAAGCCATTTGTCAGCTTCAGGGCAAAAAGGGTGAAGTGGAAATGGGCCAGAAGGATTAAAACAGCTCCAAGGAGAATCGGTTTACGGGCGCCCAACTTATCTAGAATGAGACCAGAGAAGGGAGCAAAACCTGCTCCAATGATGGCTCCTGGAAGTAGCATCAAGGCTGCAAGTGTGGTACTCGAGTGGTTGACCAATTGGACATAATTGGGCAAGAGGAAACTCATGGCCAGAGAACCTAATTGGAAAGTGAAAAAGGCAAGAACATGGCCAGTGAGGAGATGGTTCTTTAAGATGGCAAGGTTGATAATGGGAGTCTCCAACTGATTGGACCGCCAGACTAAGAGAACCAGTCCCAAAAACCCAATCACCAGCCAACCAAGGACAGAAAAACTAAAGAAAGCATGATCAGAAAGACCGTGAATGCCTAAAATCAAGCCTAAAAATGAAGCAATAATAGCGATAAGGCTCATGATATCAAGGGTTTCTCGTTTGACTTTACTGATTTGTTCAATGGAACGAAGCCCTGCAACTAGCGAAGCTAGAAGGATCGGGAATTGAACCAAGAAGATGGAACGCCAGCCAAAGTTAGCTGTCAAGAGACCACCGACAGTAGGCCCAATGGCGGGAGCGATAGCTGTAATCAGGGTCCCCACTCCCATCATGAGACCGATCTTGCGTTTTGGGACCTGCTCTAAAATGATATTAAACATCAGAGGAAGGGCAAAACCAACCCCCATTCCTTGGACCAATCGACCCAAAACCACAAAGCCAAAACTTGGAGCTAAGAAGTCAATGAGAACACCTAAAACAGATAGGAGATTTCCAACTAAAAAGATGGACTTCATTTTAAAAGAGCGCTTGAGGTAGGCAGATAAGGGGACTACACAGGCAACCACTAGAAGATAGATGGTGGTGACCCACTGGACGGTTGCGGTATTGATCTCAAATTCCTTCATCAATATTGGGAAGGTGATATTCATGGCAGTTTCTCCAGCCACCCCGCAAAAGGAAAGGATCCCTGTTGCAAAAATAGCATACAGGACCTTGGCTGAAATTTTTTCTTGTGACATCGGTGTCTGATTCCTCCTAAATCTTCCTATAGACATGGACTATGGTATAAAAAATATGGTAACGATCTAATTTTCCGTCAGGTAGCATAGTGGGACCTACGGCAACCTGATCCATCGTTTTATTAGCTAACAAATAGTATAGAGGAAATGAAGACCCCTGTCAAAGAGTTTTTGAACAGTTTTGAAAATATTAACAGCATTCTCAACTGATGACGTCTCTCCAAACGAAAGGTAAGGATCGCCAGTATGATATAATAAGAAGAAAGCAGTAAACGTGAATAAGTCAATCAACTCGAACAGGAGGCCCCATGACCAAGTATTTAGTCCAGAAGTTTTTCTGGTTACGAGAAAAAAGTTTGATTCAAATTTCCCAGAAAACCCTTGTTTCCTTATTTCCTTTTTTTCTATTTTCAGGAATCATTCGGGTGATCGCTCTATCGGTCTTCTCCGATCGAGGCTATATCCATCAGCTCTTTTCGATGGATAGCTGGTTGCCATGGGATCAGGCCATCAGCCAGGTCCTCGGTAATATTTCCGACTTTCTAGGAGGGCTAGCAGGCCCTTTAGTGACCTACTTCGCTGGAAAATATACAGCTGGACACTATGGTAGAAGTACAGGGACAGCTGGAGTGACAGCTCTTTTGGTCAGTCTAATAGTAGGCTCTCAGGAATTGTTGGTGGGCCCCCTCCATGACGGGCAACTGACGCGTATCAACTTACCTGCGACGACCAATATCGTCTTAGCGATTTTTTTAGGCTATCTAATCGGGCAAATCTTTCGTCTATCCAAGGCTAGTGACGACCAGATTGTGGACAAGGATTTCATCTATCAGCCCAAGACTGTGCGTCCCATTTTCTTGTCCTTAGTTCTAGGGGTCAGCCTCAATCTTCTTTTGGTTCTTGGAAATCAATTTAATATTTTTCAGACTATCCGACAGTTCTTGGCTTCTCTAACGGTAAGCAGTCATCATCTCCTGTCCACCTTTGTCATGGGACTATTTAGTGGGCTATCTGCTTGGTTTGGTAATAGTCAAGCCTTTGCCTTGAACTCAATTGCGGATGATAACTTTGCTTTGGAAAATCTCACCTACGCTGTGACCCATCATTCAACGACAGGCATTCCTCATCTCTATACCTTGACCAATTTGTACCGCAGTTTTGGTCTGGTAGCTGGAATTGGTGCAGTTCTAGCCTTATTGGTAGCGATCCTGCTGGTTTCACGAAGTCAGAAGGACAAGAAAGTCAGCCTCCTCAGTCTGTTTCCAAGTCTCTTTAACAATGGGGCTTCTTTCATGGTAGGAATACCGGTCCTTCTCAACCTCCTATATGTGATTCCCTTCTTATTGATCCCTTTGGTGAATATGGGAATAGCAGCTGTAGCTTTGTGCTTCAAGCTGATGCCAGCAGCCGTCTATCCGGTTCCAGACGGGACACCTAGCCTTCTCTATGCCTTTATTGGAACCGGAGGAAGTCTGAGAGCCTTAGCTGTAAGTATCCTTTGTTTTGCCGTCGATGTGCTCCTTTATCTACCATTTGTCCGCATGGGAAATCGTATCCGAAAAGATTTAAAAGTGAAAGGAGAAAGCGGTGAAACCATCTAAAAAAACAGCAATCGTCCTTACTTTGGTCAGTCTTTTCTTAATCGCTTTAGCCATTCCATCTTATAGCTGGACTCGGACTAATGTTTCAAAAATCGAGAAATTTTATAATTCAAAATTGTCTCCCATCATCATGATCCCGGGAAGCTCTGCGACAGAGAACCGCTTTGATGGCTTGGTGACCAAGCTCAACCAAGACCGCCAAGGAACCAAACACAGTCTACTTAAGGTTAAGGTTTGGAATGATGGGCATATCACCTATAGTGGTAGTATTGATGCCAAGGACAATGAACCAGTAATTGTGGTTGGTTTTGAAAACAACAAAGATGGCTATAGCAACATTAAAAAGCAAGCCAAACTATTTAATCATGCCTTCGAAGCCCTTCAAGCCAAATACAATTTTAATAATTTTAAGGGCTTAGGTCATTCCAACGGTGGCTTGATTTATACAGCCTTTATTGAAAATTACCTGGGGGATTACGATATAGATCTCAAGACCCTCATGACCATCGGGACTCCTTACAATTTCACGGAGACCAATATCAAAAATAAATCTGAGATGTTGGCTGACTTTATCAAGGGAAAAGAAGCTATCCCCACAACCCTTCATATG
The DNA here is from genome assembly GCA_018379295.1 of Streptococcus parasanguinis. Classification (GTDB taxonomy): domain Bacteria; phylum Bacillota; class Bacilli; order Lactobacillales; family Streptococcaceae; genus Streptococcus; species Streptococcus parasanguinis_AH. The sequence continues at coordinate 6,906 of JAGZVW010000041.1, forward strand.
TATTCAGTAGCAGGGACTATTACCTATGATTCAGATGAGTTGGTCCCAGATGCCAGTGTTTCTGCTGGGAAATATATCTACCAAAACCAAGCAGCTAGCTATACGGAGATTACGGTGACGGGGGAAGATGCCCAGCACTCAGACCTTCCAACCAATGATGAGGTAGTTGCCTTGGTGAAAGAGCATATTGAAAGTCAAACGGATCGTCGAGCCAAACCGAATAAAATAAACTAAGTGTGAAGAAGGGATTCCTTCCTCACCTTTTTTTTAGTATAATAAAGTTTAGTATGAAAATAAGGGAGACTATAGGAAATAAGATGAAAAGAAAAAAATGGATGCAATTGGGCTTAGTGGCTTCGAGTATGGTCATGTTAACAGGATGTTACCAGAGATACCAACGCCAGTCCAGTCCCAAAAAAGAGGCTGCAACAAGCCAGACTTCAGCAAAAAAACAAGCCAAAAAAGCAGATAACAAACAATTATACCAGTCTGTTTTTTCAGACTACCAAAAGATTTTTGCCACTTCAAAAGATTTAGATGCTATTTCCAAATTGAATGATGCATTAGCCAAAGAAGATCGGTTGATCAATAGCTGGGTGATCGAGACCGTGATCAATCAGCCAGATGCCGTTCGCTATGCCTTTAAGGACTTAAATAACGATGGGGTAGATGAGATGATCATCGCCAATCAGCAGACCGATGGAAGCTACTTTGTGACGGGAGTCTACTATCTCAAGGGCCAAAAACCGACTCTACTAGCTGAAGGTTTCGTCGCTGGACACGGTGGAGCGCGCAATGCGACGACCCTCTATAAGGGAGGAGAAGTCTTAGAAATCAGCTGGATGTCAGGAACTGGCCGTGGGGTAGCTGTGCTCTCACGGATAGAAAAGACGCCTCAAGCCGCGACCAAAGTCCAGGAAGAAGAAGTCCAAGTACCGGGGTCAGATCTGAATGCCCTCTTTGGGAAATCGGATGAGGATAAACTGGATCTCAAGAGTTTCGATTGGCAAGCTTTTGACAGCACACCATCAGCGGGAAATAGCCAAAGCCAGGAAAAAACGCCTTGGAATGCTGAAAAATCAGCAAAATTAGCAGAATTTATGAAGACCTGGGGCGAAAAGATGGGCCAACCCAACTACCAAAAAGGCATCGCTGGCGGTGATGTAGGCCCAGACAACCTCTATACTCTAGGGGAAAATAGTAAGATGGATGCCATTTATACAGATACTGGTCAGGGAAATGCAAAATACCGCATCGTGGAACGCTATAGCAATTGGGACAAGTATCCAGATGTGCATAGTTATTTCTTTGCCATTACAGATACAGGAGAAGGTATTGTCTTTCATTCTCCAACGACCAATGGTGGAAAGATGTATCTAAAACCAACGGACAACAAGGAACTTCAAGAAGAATTTACACAGTTACTTCATCAATAAAAAGAAGAATAAACCAGAAAAAGACTGTTTTTCTGGTTTTGTTTATTCAAATAATGAATAAAAATACAATAAAAGAAATAATTTTTAGGATATAAAATATGTTAAAAACTAGTGATAATTGGCAGTGCATAAGTATTTGAAAACAGAAAATGTTTGACAATTAAAGGAAAATCATTTAAAATATATTCATTCTTTATTTATAGGAGAAAAAATATGAAAAAACTTCTTACAGCCGGTGTGGCTCTCTTGTCAGCTGCAACGTTAGCAGCTTGTTCTGGTAAAACTGCTTCAGAATCATCAAGCAAAGATGCAAAAGCTTCTTCTAGCAAAGTAGAAAAATCATCTACTTCAGAAAGCAAATCAAGCAGTTCATCAAAATCATCTAAATCAGCAACCTCTTCTGTTAAAATTCCAGAAATTGTCTTGTTGACTGATGATGAAATCGATAATGCCAAAACAATTGGTGATATGAAAACTCTTTATAGTAAATTAGTGGATAACTATAAAAAATATGCTCAAGATATTGGCGATCAAATTCCCGAATCACTGAGATCTAAATATACTCAACAAGTGGAACCAGCTCTCAAGACATTGGACGAATCAAAAACTCAATTTGATACAGCACTTTCAACTGGTGGTTCAGATGATACGGTTGTTCCTGAACAAGGGCGTACTGTTTTTGTACAACAATTGAAATCTGGACGTGACACTATGAAACAAGCTCTTGAAAGTGCATATAAATCAATTGCGCCATTGCTCTCTTCATCAGCTGAATAATCAATGAAAAAAATAGGGTAGGACCTCAAGTCCTAGCCTATTTTTGCTTTCTTACAAAAATGTAAGAAATAAAGGGGAAAATGTAAGGTTATGTTATGGTGAAAGCGTTTTAGTTTTAGTACAATAGATTTGTAAAAAACGATTGAAGCTTTTATCAAGCTAGAAAGGAACGGATCATGACCCTACTAGACGTTCAACATATCAAAAAAATCTACAAAACCCGCTTTCAAGGGACGCAGGTCGAAGCCTTAAAGGATATCCATTTTACCGTTGAGAAGGGGGAATACGTCGCCATCATGGGGGAATCAGGATCCGGGAAGTCGACCCTCCTCAACATTCTAGCCATGCTGGACCAACCGACGGAAGGACGGGTCTACCTCAATGGCACCGACACCTCAACCATCAAAAACAAGGATGCGTCCAGTTTCCGTCGGGAAAAACTAGGCTTCGTCTTTCAAGATTTCAACCTGCTCGACACCTTGTCTGTCAAGGACAATATCCTTCTCCCTCTGGTGCTTTCTCGCAGACCGGTCAAGGAAATGATGAGCAAGGTCGATAGCGTGAGTCGGGAGTTTTGCATTCACCAGCTCTTAGAAAAATACCCTTACGAAATCTCTGGTGGGCAAAAGCAACGGGTGGCAGTAGCGCGGGCCATCATCACCTCACCAGAAATCCTCCTTGCTGATGAGCCAACAGGGGCGTTGGATTCCAAGTCTTCGGCTGCGTTGCTCGACGTCTTTGAAGACATCAATAGCATGGGGCAAACCATTCTCATGGTGACCCACTCGACCGCAGCGGCAGCTCGGGCCAAGCGCGTGCTCTTTATCAAGGACGGGATTCTTTACAACCAGATTTTCCGCGGGGAAAAGACGGAGCGTCAGATGTTCCAAGAAATCTCAGATACTCTGACGGTCATGGCGGGTAAGGAGGATCGTGATGTTTAAATTAACAAGTAAATTGGCACTTTCCAACCTCAAACAAAATCGCAAGCTCTATTACCCTTTCGCTATAGCTGTCATTTTAACGACCATGATTCTATATAGCTTTATCGCCCTGTCATTGACCCCTCATTTAGAGGATTCTTACGGAGGGGGATCGGCGAGAACTGTTCTTGGTTTTGGCAGTTTCGTCGTCCAGCTGGTCGTCATCATTTTGGTGGCTTATGCCAATGGCTACGTCATGAAAAATCGATCCAAAGAACTGGGCTTGTACAGTGTTCTGGGAATGGAGAAGAAGCATCTCCTCATCATGACCTTATGGGAATTGCTCTTCTTCTATGTTCTCACAGTTGGAGTAGGACTGGGTTTGGGACTCTTGTTTGATCGCTTGATTTTCGCCTTGCTTCTAAAATGTATGGGTTTACCAGTCGTCATTCAATCAACCTTCCAGATAGATGCTGTTCTTAACACTTTACTTGGGTTAGCCTTAGCTTTTGTCCTCATTCTCTTGTTGAATTCTTTCCGCCTCTTGCGCTACAGTTCCCTCCACCTTATGCAGCAAAAGAAAGCAGGAGAGAAGAAGGGACGCTTCTTGCTGGTTCAAACTCTGTTAGGACTAGGGCTCTTAGGAATTGCTTTTTATATGGCGCTAACCGTTGAGCGGCCAGTTGCGGCTGTCCAAGGATTCTTTATTGCTGTCATCTTGGTCATTCTAGCGACTTATCTCTTATTCAACGCAGGCTCTATTACCTTCTTAAGATTTCTCAAAGGTCGGAAATCCTATTATTACAAGCCAGAGAATTTTATATCTGTCTCCAACTTAATAGCTCGGATGCGAAAAAATGCAGCGGGCCTCGCGACCATTAGTATTCTTTCCACCATGGTCTTGGTCACCTTAACCGGGTCGCTCAATATCTTTATTGGAGGGCAGAATTACCTAGATACTGTTTACCCTTCTGATTACATGATTAGTGTGGGGCATATGCCTTCAGATGCTGAGATAGAACCGGTTATCGAGGATGTTCAAGCTCAAATTAAGAAAACAGCTGACGCGACACATCTGTCAGATTATCAGGTGGCACAGACAACATACTGGTCAGCTGAAATTCGAAAGATTGATGGAAGGAGCTTAGAGGTGAATGACCAGTCCACTCCATCAACTGGTCAGGAGTTGAAGTCAGAAGGAACAGTCTACTTTTTTGATCAGGCGACTTATGAGCAACTGACCGGGCAAAAAGTTGAGCTTGGGGAAAATGAAATCTTAGCCTATGGATATCAGTATCCTGGAAGATTAGACGCACAATTAGAAATCAATGGGAAGACCTTCACGATTAAAGAAAAGCTAAACTCCAATTTTATCCAAGGGAAACTCCCTCAATCCGACCTGTTTCAACACCAAATGGGCTTGTACCTGGTCCTCCCTGACTTGAACCAACTGGGACTAAAAGTTGATAAAAATTTGGAATTCTCTATTACTGCTAAAAATAAAGATAACCAAGATTTTATTTCCGGCTTGATCAAAGAGCTGTATTCGACAGACAAAATCAGTCAATATGATGCGACTTATTTTGGTGGATTTGATCGATACAGTATAGAGAAAGATTGGCGTGAAACAGCAGGGACTCTTCTATTTATCGGGATTTTTCTATCGGTGATCTTTCTATTAGCTACAGTTCTTGTCATTTACTACAAACAGATTTCAGAGGGCTATGAGGACCGGGAAAATTTTGTGATCTTGCAACAAGTAGGATTGGACCAAAAGCAAACGGCCACCACCATTCGCAAACAGATACTCACTGTCTTTTTCCTTCCTTTATTCTTCTCCTTCCTCTACCTAGGAGTGGCCTACAAGATGATCGCAAAAATCGTTGCTATCTTAGGAGCAACCAATGCGGGCTTGGTCCTTCAAACAACTCTTTCCATCTGCGCTGTCTTTTTCATCTCTTATGTTCTCGTCTTTCTTCTGACTTCTAGAAGTTATCGAAAGATTGTCGTGAGATAGCGTTCGAGTCTATAAAAGATTAGAAATAAGATGAAACATACAACATTTTGTTAGCACAAAAAACACCGAGGATTATATCCTCGGTGTTTTTTATCACGATTATTTCACGTGTTTTGCAAGTTCTTCTTGCGCTTTTTTGTTTGATTCTTCTTTTTCCTTCAACCAATTCTTATAAGCTTTTTCGTAGTCAGCAGTTGTGACTGTCTTGTCTTGAACCTTTTGGTATTTGAAGAAGGTTGTTTCACCTTTAATACCAATTGCAGAATTTGCTCTTGAGAATGGTGTTACCTTCGTGATAGATGGAACTCCACCCTTAGAGTAGATTGGAAGAACCATGGCATTTTCTGTCAACCAAGCTTGGGCAGCAGCGTATTTTTCATAACGTGCATTGGTATCCAATTTTTCAGCATTGGCAGCATCTAGCAATGCTTGGTATTCGTTCAAACCAATTTTCTCGATGAGTGCTTGGTCTTTCTTAGGATCAAGTCCCATACCAGTCAAGGTTGAACCATCTGTTGAGTTTAAGATATCCAAGTAAGTAGATGGGTCTTGGAAGTCAGGTCCCCAACCAGTGATATCCATATCAAAGTCTTTTTGCTCTGGTGATTGGGCAAAATAAGTAGCGTTATCTGCATCGTCTGTAGACAATTTTTGTACATCGATCACGACATTGTCTTTACCAAGCGCTGTTTCAATAGAACTCTTCATAGAGTCTGCTTGTTGGACAAGAGCATTAGAAGATTGGTCTACAACATAGTCGATATGGATTGGGAATTGAACACCTTGTGATTGCAATTCAGATTTCGCTTTTTCAAGTTCCGCTTTGGCTTTATCCGCATTATGCAAGCTATCTTGCGCGTCAGCAAAGCTAACACCTTTCCACTCATCTCCTGTTGCGGCAAGTTTTTCTTCAACGAGCGTACCGAAGTCTTTTCCGTTGGCTTGCACAAATGTTGGTGGAACTAGAAGGGTACGAAGAGTTTTTGATGCTCCGTCTTTCCCGTTAACTTGAGCGCTGTAGGAAGTTCTGTCTAAAGCAAAGTTCAAGGCTTGACGGAAGTTCTTGTTTTGAAGAGCTGTCTTAGTACTGTTCTTTTGCTCATCAGACGTCTTCTTCGTATGACCGTAGTTTTGACGGTTAACGTTGAAGTAAGCGTAGTAAACAGTAGAATCTTGAGGTGTATAAACGATGTTATCCTTGAATTTCTTCTCAATTGTGCTGTAAGTTGAGCTTGTTGGGAAGAGACGAGCAGTAGATAGGTTCCCATCTGAGAAGTTACGAGCAAGATAGTCTTGGTCAGATCCATCGAAGTAAGTCAATTTAACCGTATCGATGTGAACATTTTTCTTGTCGTAGTAATCAGGGTTTTTATCCAACTCGATTTGTGATTTTGAAGTGAAGGATTTCAAAATGTATGGACCATTGTAGAGGATACCATTTGGTTTCACGCTACCAAAGTCTTTCCCAGCTGATTCCAAGAATTTTTCATTGACTGGCATCATAGTAGCAGTGGTCAATTTAGAATTCCAGAAAGATTCTGGTTGGTTCAAAGTGTATTGAAGAGTGTGATCATCAACAGCTTTTACCCCAACGGTTGAGAAGTCTTTGGTTTTCCCGTTTACATAGTCATCCAAGCCTTTGACTGAGTTTTGAACCAAGTAAAGAGCATCCGATTTTTTATCTGCTACGTATTTTAGAGATGTCACGAAATCTTGTGCAGTGACGTCAGCGTATTCATTTCCTTCTGAATCATACCACTTCGCGTCTTTTCGAAGCTTGTAGGTATAAGTGAGACCGTCTTTTGAAACGGACCAGTCCTCAGCAAGAGCAGGCACTAAGTTACCGTATTGATCGTTTTCAAACAAACCATCGACCAAGTTGGTTGTAATGTCGCTTGTAGTTGAACGATTTGAAGTCAAATAGTTCAAGGAATCAGGGTCTGTACCATACACGTAGTTGTAAGTAGTCCCTTTTGACGCATTAGAAGATGAGCCACATGCAGCAAGGAAAAGCGTTGAAGCCGCGGCGACACCTGCTAAAAGAGCAAGCTTCGATTTTTTCATATTCGTGTCTCCTTTTGAATAATTTTAATTATTATACTCCAATCAATCTACAAAATAAAGTGTTTTTTGAACTTTTTTTGTATATTTACACACGAGTATACAGAGAAACCTTGATTTTAAGGGATTTTTAAGGAATAAAAATTTTTTTGAAAAAAGTTACTATTATGCTTTACATACTAGCCGAGAAAGAGTATACTGATAGTGAAATAACTAGTATGTAAAACAAACTAGTGGAAAATGTGAAGAAAGAGGTGAGAAGGATGAAAGAGTCCCAATTACTAAAGGGAGTCTTGGAGGGCTGTGTGCTTGAGATTATTTCAAAAAAGGCCATCTATGGCTATGAATTGATCCAAAGTCTCAAAGAGATGGGATTTGATAAGATTGTCGCCGGGACCATTTATCCCCTGCTTCAAAAGTTAGAAAAACAAGGAATTATTCATGGGGAAATGAGGCCGTCTCCAGATGGTCCTGATCGCAAGTATTTTTCACTCAGTGATGCTGGAAGAGAGCGCTTAGAGGAATTTTGGGACCAGTGGCAGGAGTTAGTCACAAAAGTAGAACGTATCAAGAGGGAGGGAGAAGAATGGTAGAAAGTTATACAGAAAAAATGTCAGATGAATTGATTCATTTAAATAAAGAGGATCAAGCCTATGTGAAAAAAATGGTGGCCTATATTGGGTCCAAGTCCTATTTTTATGATGATGAAGCACTCGGTGAACAACTCTACAATATGGTTTGCGACCTGAAAATTGCTGAGAAAGAAGGCATTCGGGCGGTGGATTATTTTGGAAAGGATCCACGGGCGATGGTGGATCAAGTTCTTTCAGACTTGCCTAAACGCTCTTTAGGGTCTTATGTGGGACTCGTCTTCCTACTTGGAGGGATCTTGGTTGGCATGCGTTATTTAATGGATTTTTCCTGGATGATGCCACTGAAAATCGAACCCTTGACCTATGTTGTCATTCTACTCAATTTCTTGGTGTTCAGCCAGTTTATCACGTGGCTTTGGTCTAAACAGAGCTATGGTGAAATGAAGTGGTCTTGGGCTACTTTTATCTGTGTGATCAGCCTGATGGTATTTCTGAACATTGTACGACTATGTTCGATCTATTTTGGCCACATTGGGAGTCTCTTCTTATCAGATGGTTGGGCGATTGTTCTCGCTGTCCTAGTCTTACTTGGGTTTACGGTCATGGCTTTTAGAAGCAGGAATCGTCTGATGTCGAGTCTACTAGTCCTGGGCCTGACTTTCCTAGTTACTGGATGCTGGATGCGTCTTGTGAATCAGGAAACTGCTCATTTAATAGGCTGGTTACTTCCTCTCATAGGACTAGTCCTGCCCCTTATTGTATTTTGTCTCCAAAGAAAGAAGGAAGAAGCATGAAATCAGCAATGTATTTTGAAGAAACACAGACCTTGATGAAAACCTTTAGCCAGGAGGACCAAGCCTATTTCCAAGATCTCTGGGATTATTTCAATTTTGCAGGTTTCTTATATGAGGAGAAAGCCTTAAGAGAGCAGGTCTATAATCTAGCGCTAGATTTTTCGCAAGCAGGAGCGGATGGCTTAACGGCCAAGGACTATTTTGGTCTCGATCCAAAGGGAATGGCAGACCAAATCATCGAAAATATGCCCAAAGAATCGACGCGGTCTGTTTTGAAATATGGGGCTATCTTTTCAGGTATTGTGATATTTTATCGCCTCTTAAGTGATTTTGCTTCTCAAGCGGTCCTTGTGCTCAAGCCACTAGTCTATTTGACAGACATCATTTTGGGACTCCTAGCTGTTGGGATCATCTTCTATCTCCTTCGTCGTCTCATTTTTGCGGAGGAAAAAACGAAAAAAGCAATTTATGTAGCATTTGTTCTAGTTCTAGGATTCTATTTTGTCGGTGAAATAGTGGGAGTCCGCTTCTTGCCTGCTTTTGCTTGGTTTGTAGTCCCTAGTCCTTGGGATACTCTTCTCATGATAGGGGCTAGCGGGGCTCTCATTCTTTGGCAATGGAAAGAAGAGTTTGGACGAGCTTTCATCTTTCCTATCGTCGCCTTTTTAGTGGTTGGATTCTTACATCGCTGGACCTTGGCGCAAGGAGTTCAGAATCTTGCTATGACGGTTCTTCTGCCCACAGTGATCATCGTTTTTGGGCTAGTTATTTATTATTGGTTTACGATTCGTGCTTTGAAAAAGAATAGGACGGAAAGTGATAAATAGAAAGAAATGGGGGGCTGGGACAAAAGTCCTAGCCTCTCAATTGTTTTTGGATTGTCGAGCAAGACGCAGTGGTTGAGTGGGCTCTACTACGCTGATTTCATCAGCTTTTAC
>JAGZVW010000042.1:0-16136 GCA_018379295.1 Streptococcus parasanguinis
GAACTACATGTTGGAAGACGGTTCACGTGCCCTTGAAGTAGCAACAACACGTCCTGAGACTATGTTTGGGGATACTGCCGTAGCGGTTAACCCAAATGATGATCGTTATAAAGACTTGATTGGTCAAAATGTTATCTTGCCAATCTTGAACAAGCCAATCCCAATCGTAGGGGACGAACACGCAGACCCTGAGTTTGGTACTGGTGTGGTGAAGATCACTCCTGCCCACGACCCGAATGACTTCTTGGTTGGTCAACGTCATAATCTTCCGCAAGTGAACGTCATGAACGATGATGGTACTATGAATGAATTGGCTGGTGAATTCAACGGTATGGACCGCTTTGAAGCTCGTAAGGCTGTTATCAAGAAGTTAGAAGAAATTGGTGCCCTTGTTAAGATTGAGAAGATGACCCACTCAGTTGGTCACTCAGAGCGTACAGGGGTTATGGTTGAGCCACGCTTGTCTACGCAATGGTTCGTCAAGATGGACCAATTGGCTAAGAATGCCATTGCCAACCAAGACACAGACGATAAGGTAGAATTCTACCCACCTCGTTTTAACGACACCTTCCTTCAATGGATGGAAAATGTCCATGACTGGGTAATTTCTCGTCAGCTCTGGTGGGGTCACCAAATCCCTGCTTGGTACAATGCTAAGGGTGAAATGTACGTTGCCGAAGAAGCACCAGAAGGTGACGGATGGAAACAAGACGAAGATGTCTTGGATACTTGGTTCAGTTCTGCCCTTTGGCCATTCTCAACTATGGGCTGGCCGGATGTCGACTCAGAAGACTTCAAACGTTACTTCCCAACTTCAACCTTGGTAACAGGTTACGATATCATCTTCTTCTGGGTATCTCGTATGATCTTCCAATCTTTGGAATTCACAGGCCGTCAGCCATTCCAAAACGTTCTGATTCACGGTCTCATTCGTGATGAGCAAGGGCGTAAGATGTCTAAGTCACTCGGTAACGGGATTGACCCAATGGATGTCATCGAGAAATATGGTGCTGATGCCCTCCGTTGGTTCCTTTCAAACGGTTCTGCACCAGGTCAAGACGTGCGTTTCTCTTACGAGAAAATGGATGCGTCTTGGAACTTCATTAACAAGATTTGGAACATCTCACGTTACATCCTCATGAACAATGAAGGGTTGACCTTGGATGCGGCACGTGAAAATGTTGCCAAAGTGGCTGCTGGTCAAGCAGGTAATGTTACAGACCGCTGGATTCTCCACAACCTCAACGAAACAATCGGTAAGGTCACTGAAAACTTTGACAAGTTTGAGTTTGGTGTAGCTGGTCACATCCTCTACAACTTCATCTGGGACGAGTTTGCGGACTGGTATGTTGAGTTGACTAAGGAAGTGCTTTACAGTGATAACGAGGACGAAAAAGTCATCACTCGTTCTGTTCTTCTTTACACCTTGGATCAAATCTTGCGTCTCCTTCATCCAATCATGCCATTCGTAACTGAAGAAATTTACTGCCAAATCTCTGAAGGCACGATCGTGACTGCGGAATACCCAGTGGTTCGTCCAGAGTTTGAAAATGAAGAAGCAGCAGCTGGCGTCGAAGCTCTTAAAGACGTGATTCGTTCAGTCCGTAACTCACGTGCAGAAGTGAACGTAGCTCCAAGCAAACCAATCACTATCTTGATTAAGACAAGCGACAGCAAGCTCGATGCCTTCTTCAATGACAACGTCAACTACATCAAACGCTTCACAAACCCAGAACACTTGGAAATTGCAGCAGATGTCGAAGTACCTGACTTGGTTATGTCAAGCATCATCACAGGTGCAGAAATCTACTTGCCACTCGCTGACCTTCTCAATGTCGAAGAAGAATTGGCTCGTCTTGAAAAAGAATTAGCCAAATGGCAAAAAGAACTGGATATGGTTGGCAAGAAACTCTCTAACGAACGCTTCGTAGCCAATGCCAAACCAGAAGTTGTCCAAAAAGAACGCGACAAACAAGCCGACTACCAAGCGAAATACGACGCGACCGTTGCGCGTATTGATGAGATGAAGAAACTCGTGAAATAAACACAGAAACACGGCGGTATGCCGTGTTTTTTTGGTATAATGAAATCAATATCTATTGATGGAGAAAGTTATGTCTAAACACCCTCACTATGAATTGTTAAACTTAATTGGCTATGGTCTTGCTAAGTTTGATGATACTTTTATAAAGGAATTTCAATGCTCTAGTAAATCCGAGTTTTATCGTTACATAGTTTCTTTAGGCGTTGCAGAAACAACGGGTGTCGTCAAAAATAGAATGGATTTATTCGACCCCTATTTTGATAACAATCGAAAAGGTTGGTGGCAAAAAGCTGAAATCTACCGTTTTCGAAAAGATTTAATTGACACGATGTTTGGAAATGAGGATGTTCACAGTTTTGCAGAAATAGTCAAAATGCTGCTTGCAAGCGAAGGGAAGAAAACAGGTATAACCATCATTGAAAAGCCAATTGTTCGGACGAAATTCAAACGCCTACAAGAAACGGGAATGGAAGCAGAGAACTATTTCATACACCATTTTGATAAGGAAGAAAAATTTCAAGGTGGCCAATTGACCGATGCCCGTCTTTATGGTGATGGATATGATTTCCAAGTAGATGTTCAAGAACATTCATACCTTGCTGAAGTGAAAGGTATTCGAAAACCTAAAGGACGTATTCGGTTGACCGCCAAAGAATTTGAGAAAGCTAAGGAATATCAATCAGATTTTATTCTGTCTCTAGTCACCAATCTCGACGATATTCCAAAATTGGTATTGATTGATAACCCACTTAACCATTTTGAATTTGAAAAAAATGTTATTAAGAATGAAGTCGTTGAATATAGAAGTTTGGAAGATTTATATTAATAAATAGTGCGGTGTTTATTAATATCACGTCGACTGGCAAAAGCTTATTTTAGACTAAATGGCGTATAAAAATCTTTTCATATTGACCAAAAACACCACCTCCTAGTCAATTAAGGAGGTGGTGTCATGTTTTAAACCATTTTCCAGAAATAATCGATGATATAGGTCAGGCCGTAGGTGTAGATGACGAGGGTGATGGGTTTACAGAGGATGATGATGGTCATGTAGCGTTTGAAGGTCATATTGGTCAGACCTGCTAGCATACAGATGAAGTCGGCGGGACTAACCGGCCAGATCATCATGAAGATAAAGAAGCGATCGAACCGCTTGCCTTCATTGAGCCAGCCAATGTACTTGTCGTAGGTCTTCTGACTGACCATGGATTGGACGAACTTAGGCCCGTACATTCTCGCAAGGTGGAAAATAATGGCACAGCCAATCACGATGCCGATGTAATTGTAAATGGTCCCAATGATGTGACCGTAGATGAAGACACCTGCTACAGATGTCAGGGCGCCGGGAATAATAGGGACCACTGTCTGAAGGATCTGAAGAAAGATAAAGAGAGGTGGTCCAAAAATACCTGCTTGCAAAATAAAGGCAGACAGAGTTTCCTTGGATTGAAGGATGCCAGCAAAGTAGGCCCAGATACAAAAGGCCAAGGTCCCAAGAGCTCCAATGATGGACGACCAATTAATGATGCGCTGGAGAAGAGGAGAGACCTCTTTTAAGCTTGTTTGTTTCATAAAAAATTCCGAGTTCTTTTTCTTCTACTATACCATGTTTTTGGAACTTTGTAAGGATTTTGTCTATTTTTTGAGTAGTGAAAGCGACCTGATCGGAGTCTGTCGCTGTTTTAGTCGTGAAGCGGGTGCAAAATGGGCCTTTTTATGCTACAATGAAAGGAGTATAAAAAATGGAGAAAAACGTGTCAATCGAAAATTACAAACCAGATTTTGCGGTGGAAGCAGCCTATGATCTCACTGTTGCAGACTTGAAAAAACAGGGTATCAAGGCGGTCCTTGTGGATTTGGATAATACCTTGATTGCTTGGAATAATCCGGATGGAACTCCTGAGATGCGCCAGTGGTTGCATGACCTTCGTGATGGAGGGATTCGGGTTATCGTGGTGTCTAATAATAGTCCCAAACGGGTCAAGCGCGCTGTTGAGAAATTTGATATTGACTATGAAGCCTGGTCGCTCAAGCCCTTTACTTTTGGGATTGATCGTGCGCTCAAACGTTTCCACTATGAGAAAAATGAAGTGGTCATGGTCGGGGATCAACTGATGACGGATATCCGGGCTGCCCATCGGGCGGGCATTCGTTCGATTTTGGTCAAGCCTTTGGTTGAGCATGACTCGATCAAGACCCAGATCAACCGGGCGCGTGAACGCCGTGTTATGAAGCAAATGGCCGAGAAATATGGTCCGATTGTATACAAAAAAGGAATTTAAGAATGGAAGAATTATTCTGTATCGGCTGTGGAGCCCCCATTCAGACAGAAAACAAAGAGGGGCTAGGCTATACTCCCCAATCAGCTCTTGAAAAAGGCTTGGAAACAGGAGAAGTCTATTGCCAACGCTGTTTCCGTCTGCGTCACTACAATGAAATCACAGATGTGCATCTGACAGATGATGATTTTCTAAAGCTCCTTCACGAGGTAGGAGATAGTGATGCACTGGTGGTCAATGTAGTCGATATTTTTGACTTTAATGGCTCCGTCATTCCTGGCCTACCACGCTTTGTAGCAGGAAATGATGTCCTCTTGGTCGGAAACAAAAAAGATATCTTGCCCAAGTCTGTCAAGGACAGCAAGGTAACTCATTGGTTGATGGAGCGTGCCCATGAAGAAGGCATGCGTCCTGTCGATGTGGTCCTCACCTCTGCTCAAAACAAGAGCGCGATCAAGGACTTGATGGAAAAGATTGAGCAGTACCGCAAGGGCCGTGATGTCTATGTGGTGGGTGTGACCAACGTAGGGAAATCGACCCTCATCAATGCGATTATCCAAGAAATCACTGGGGATAAGGATATCATCACGACCTCTCGCTTCCCAGGGACGACACTGGACAAGATCGAAATCCCATTGGACGATGGATCCTACATCTACGATACACCAGGGATTATCCATCGCCACCAGATGGCTCATTACTTGACGGCGAAAAACCTCAAGTATGTCAGCCCTAAAAAGGAAATCAAGCCCAAGACTTATCAGCTCAATCCAGAGCAAACCCTTTTCTTGGGTGGCTTGGGACGTTTTGACTTTATCAAGGGAGAAAAGCAAGGTTTCACTGCCTTCTTTGACAACGAACTCAAGCTTCACAGAACCAAGCTCGAAGGAGCGACCGCCTTTTATAACAAGCATGTCGGTGGCTTACTAACTCCACCTAATAGCAAGGAAAAAGAAGAATTCCCGCCCTTGGTTTCTCATGAGTTTACCATCAAGGACAAGACAGATCTCGTCATCTCAGGACTGGGCTGGATCCGTGTCAATGGAGAAGCCAAAGTAGCTGTGTGGGCACCAGAAGGCGTCGCCGTCGTTACCCGCAAAGCTATTATTTAAAAAAACAGGAAAAAATATATCTGAAGAGCGAACAAAGTGAGCTCATAAAGAGATCGTTATTGCCGTGGTGTAGTTGCCAATCGATCGATTGGCAAGGGAAAAATGGAGACCAAGGCTCCATTTTGAGGTGAGGAAATCCATTTTTCAAAGATGAAATCTTTGAAAAATTAGTTCCGGCCGTCCCCACCACTTAAAATAACGATCAAAAAAAAGGAAGTAAAAGCATGACATTAACATCTAAACAACGGGCTTTCCTCAATAGCCAAGCCCACAGCCTCAAACCCATTATCCAAATTGGGAAAAATGGGCTCAATGACCAAATCAAAACCAGTGTGCGCCAAGCGCTTGATGCGCGCGAATTGATCAAGGTGACCCTTCTTCAAAATACGGATGAGAATATCCATGAAGTAGCAGAAATCTTGGAAGAAGAAATCGGTGTGGAAACGGTCCAAAAGATTGGTCGGATTCTCATCTTGTTCAAACAATCGAGTAAAAAAGAAAATCGTAAAATTTCAGCGAAGGTAAAAGAAATTTAAGACATCGAGGAGAGCAAACCTATGGCAATTGAACTATTGACTCCCTTTACCAAGGTAGAGTTAGAGCCAGAGATCAAAGACAAGAAACGCAAACAAGTTGGTATTTTGGGTGGAAATTTCAATCCGGTCCACAATGCCCATTTGGTCGTTGCGGATCAAGTGCGCCAACAATTAGGGTTAGATAAGGTGCTCTTGATGCCTGAGTATGAGCCGCCGCATGTCGATGCCAAGGGGACGATTGCAGAGCACCATCGCCTTAAGATGCTGGAATTAGCCATTGAAGGCATTGAAGGTCTGGAGATCGAGACGATTGAACTCGAGCGGAAAGGGATTTCCTATACCTACGACACCATGCTCTTGCTCAATGAACGGGATCCAGACACAGATTATTACTTCATCATTGGTGCAGATATGGTGGATTATTTACCAAAATGGCACCGCATCGATGAATTGGTGGAGATTGTACAATTTGTCGGGGTACAGCGACCACGCTATAAGGCAGGGACTTCTTATCCGGTGATCTGGGTGGATGTTCCTTTAATGGACATCTCCTCTAGTATGGTGCGTGATTTTGTGGCCAAAGGCCGGACGCCGAATTTTATGTTGCCAAAACCAGTCTTGGACTACATCAAGAAAGAAGGATTGTATCAATGACCTATGAAAACTATCTAGGCTTTTCTCGTGAGGTCTTGCTTGAAAAAATGCGCCAAATCCTGCCAGAAAAGCGGCTTACTCACTGTTTAGGGGTTGAGAAGGCTGCGCGTGACTTGGCCAAACGCTATGGGGCTGACGAAGAGCAGGCTGGCCTAGCAGGTTTGTTACATGACTACGCCAAGAAATTATCGGATCAGGAATTTCTGGACTTGATCGATCGCTATGAGCTAGATCCAGCGTTAAAAAACTGGGGCAACAATGTCTGGCATGGGATGGTCGGGATTTACAAGATCCAAGAAGACCTCGGACTGACAGATCCAGCCATTCTTCGCAGTATTGAGATTCACACCGTGGGGAGTGATCAGATGTCGACCTTAGACAAGATTGTCTATGTGGCAGATTACATTGAGCACAACCGGGCCTTCCCGGGAGTGGATCAAGCACGTGATATCGCCCAAGTCTCCTTGGATCGTGCCGTGGCCTATGAGACGGCTCGCACAGTCGAACACCTGGCCCACCAAGGACTGCCCATTTATCCCCAAACCATCGAAACCTATAATGCCTTTGTGAAGTATTTGAAAGAGGAGCAGTGAGTGAAGACAGCTTTTATCATTATTGATGTACAAAATATCTTAGTGGAAACAGGTTTTGAGACAGAAAAGCTCTTAGAGAAGATCGCTTATTTGCAAGATCAGGCTAGAAAACAGCAGATTGAAATTATCTACATGCAGCATATTGAAACGCCTGAGGCTTTAACTTCGGAAGATTGGCAATTATCGCCTCTGTTGAAAAGACAGGAGAATGAAAAGGTATTTCAGAAGCGATACAATAGCATGTTTAAGGAGACAGGATTAAAAGAATACTTGGATCAACAAGGAATTCAACAACTGGTCCTGTGTGGCATGCAGACAGAATATTGTGTCGATACATCCGTCAAAGTGGGGTTTGAATACGGCTACAAGCTGGTCATTCCAGAAGGAGCTGTCACAACCTTTGATGGAGAGGATATTCCGGCAGAAACGCTTAATGAATTTTATGAAAATATTTGGGCAGAACGTTTTGCGGATGTCTTAGATTACAAATCAATTTTTTAAGGAAAGAGGACTAAATGAAAGAAAAAGAATTACTTGAACTTGTTGTTAAAGCTGCCGATGAAAAACGTGCAGAAGACATTGTCGCTTTGGATGTCCAAAGCTTGACTAGTGTGACAGATTACTTTGTCATCGCAAGCTCTATGAACAGTCGCCAATTGGAAGCTATCGCTGAAAATATTCGCGAGAAGGTCGTTGAAGCTGGTGGCAATGCCAGCCACGTCGAAGGTGATTCAGCTGGAGGTTGGGTCCTTCTTGACTTAGGTGGTGTAGTAGTCCATGTCTTCTCAGAAGAAATGCGTGCCCACTATAACCTAGAAAAGCTATGGCACGAAGCAAGTGCTGTCAATCTTTCAGCAGCCTTAGCATAAGCAGGTAAACTCAGTTGGTAGCAACTGAGTTTTGTTGGTTAAATTGAAATTCTATGGAAAGAAAGGATGGGGCCTCGTGTTTGGTTATTTTCTTAATTGAACACGAGCTAAAAGCTGTGAGAAAAAGAGTAACTTCCTTTGTATCTGAGGATAGGGCAGAAAGTTTCCTATTTTCTCTTTGCTTTTAATGCTCTTTGTATCTTAGAAAGGATTTGAACCCGTCCTGTAATCCTCGGAAAATAGATAGCTCTCCTTGGAGCTTAGCTCCATCGTCGTGCTCCTAATTTTCTATCGGATTACGGGCGGACTTGGTATCATGAATATGGCGACTTATGAAACGTTTGCGGCGGTCTACGATGCGGTCATGGATGACAGTCTGTATGATTTGTGGACGGATTTTTCTCTCCGGCATCTTCCTAAAAGCAAGGACCGGAAAAAATTACTGGAATTGGCTTGTGGGACAGGGATCCAGTCTGTCCGCTTTTCCCAAGCTGGTTTTGATGTGACTGGGCTTGATTTGAGTGCGGATATGTTGAAGATTGCCGAAAAGAGAGCTGCTTCAGCCAAGCAGAAGATTGATTTTATCGAGGGCAATATGCTGGACCTATCGCAAGCAGGCACTTATGACTTTGTAACCTGCTACTCGGATTCTATCTGTTATATGCAGGATGAGGTGGAAGTAGGAGACGTCTTTAAAGAAGTGTATAATGCCCTCAATGAGGACGGAGTCTTTATCTTTGATGTCCATTCGACCTATCAGACAGATGAGGTGTTTCCAGGCTATTCTTACCACGAAAACGCAGAAGACTTTGCCATGCTTTGGGATACCTATGAGGATGCAGCCCCTCACTCGATCGTCCACGAGCTGACCTTCTTTATCCAAGAAGAGGATGGCTCCTTTAGTCGGCACGATGAAGTTCATGAGGAACGCACTTATGAAGTTTTAACCTATGACATCTTATTGGAGCAGGCTGGCTTTAAATCTTTCAAATTGTATGCAGACTTTGAAGACAAAGAGCCAACAAAGACC
Source organism: Streptococcus parasanguinis (assembly GCA_018379295.1). Classification (GTDB taxonomy): domain Bacteria; phylum Bacillota; class Bacilli; order Lactobacillales; family Streptococcaceae; genus Streptococcus; species Streptococcus parasanguinis_AH. The sequence goes on from JAGZVW010000042.1 coordinate 9,118, forward strand.
AGCAAACGTTGGTTTTTTGTAGCACAGAAGTAGGACAGCATGACAGTTACAGGTATTATTGCAGAATTTAATCCCTTTCACAATGGTCACAAGTACCTGTTGAAACAGGCAGACGGGCTGAAGATTGTGGCCATGTCCGGAAATTTTGTTCAACGTGGCGAGCCTGCCATTGTAGACAAGTGGATACGTGCGCAGATGGCTCTGGAAAATGGAGCGGATCTGGTGGTCGAGCTCCCCTTTCTCGTGGCTGTTCAGTCGGCTGATCATTTTGCCAAGGGAGCGGTAGAAATCTTGTCCCGTCTAGGAATCGACCAATTGAGTTTTGGGACAGAAGAAGTCATAGATTACCAAGCGATTGCGACTGTTTATTCGGAGAAAGAGGCGGAAATGGAAGCTTTCTTGCGAAGCCTTCCAGAAGATTTATCCTATCCACAAAAGACCCAAAAAATGTGGGAAACCTTTGCTGGAGTGGAGTTCACAGGAGATACTCCCAATCATATTCTGGGGCTGGCTTATGCCAAGGCTTGTGCTGGGAAGGGGATTGCGCTTAAGGCTATCCAACGACAAGGTGCAGGTTACCATTCAGAAGAAAAAGAAGTGGCCTATGCTTCTGCAACTAGTCTACGCATACACAAGGAAGATCAGGACTTTGTCGCTAGATTCATGCCCAATAGCCAACTCTTTCAGTCGGCTCCACAGGTATCTTGGGAGGATTATGACCAACTGCTCCGTTATCAAATCCTAACCCATCCGGATCTGACACAGATTTTTCAAGTCAATGAAGAACTGGCCCATCGGATAAAGGATGCGATTCGAAGTGCTAACTCTGTGGAAGACCTGGTGGAGAAAGTCGCAACCAAGCGCTATACCAAAGCACGTGTCCGCCGCATCTTGAACTATATCTTGGTAGGGGCGATGGATCAAGCTCTTCCCGATGTCATTCATGTCTTAGGATTTTCCGCAAAGGGACAAGTCCACCTCAAAGGCTTGAAAAAATCAGTAGAAATCGTGACCCGAATCGGTAAGGAACCTTGGGACAGTTTGACCCAACAAGCGGATCAGGTGTATCAACTAGGGCATCCCCAATTGCCAGAACAGATCTGGGGGCGGGTGCCCGTGAGAGTGGAAGAATAAAGTGTCTGACATAAATTTTCTCTGCCCACATTCACGTAAGGCAAGAAGTTTATGATATACGGAAACAGTGTTTGAGAGTGGGACAGAAATCGGTAATTCGATAGAATTCGATTTCGTCGTCCCACCTCCGCACAGTTGAGTAGGGCTGTAAAAGCTGATGAAATTAGCGTAGTAGAGCCCACTTAACCACTGCGTCTTGCTCGACAATCCAAAAATAATTGAGAGGCTAGGACTTTTGTCCCAGACTCATCTTTTTTTTTTACCAATTTTAGAAACTTTTTACGAATAATTAGGTAGAGAAGGAAAAACTTGTACAAGTTCCTGACAAGTTTTTCTTTTTCATGTATAATAAAAGAAAAGAGGTAGAATGAGGTATGGTCATGGAAGCAGTCGTTTATTCAACATTCCGCAATCATTTGAAGGATTATATGAAGAAGGTGAATGATGAGTTTGAGCCTTTGACGGTCGTGAATAAGAATCCTGATGAAGATATTGTGGTCATCTCTAAGAGCGAGTGGGACAGCCTACAAGAAACCCTGAGACTAGCTCAGAATAAGGAATTGTCAGATAAGGTCTTGCGGGGCATGGCAGAAGTCCGAGCTGGCCAGGTTCAACTCCATGAGATTGAGGGGTAACAGATGTTACTCAAGTTTACAGAAGATGCCTGGAAGGATTATTGTTACTGGCAAAGTCAGGACAAAAAAACACTGAAGCGAATCAATAGCCTTATCAAAGAGATCCAAAGGGACCCATTTGCTGGGATTGGTAAGCCTGAGCCCTTGAAATATGACTTTCAAGGAGCATGGTCAAGACGGATTGATGCAGAGAATCGCCTGATTTATATGCTAGATGAGTCAGGTGTCGCTTTCCTCTCTTTTAAAGATCATTATTAAGTCTTTAAAAGAGGAGCTTTTTGATAGTTAGGATAGCTATTTAAAATTCAGAACTCGAAGAAAATTCCTATAGAATCCCCTCACTAAAAATAGAAAAATCTAGTCTAACTTCGATGATTTGTGATATAATATAAAAGATTGAAAATAATTTGAAAAAATTTAAGGAGAATCCTCATGGGACGTAAATGGGCCAATATTGTTGCCAAGAAAACTGCCAAAGATGGTGCCAACTCAAAAGTATATGCCAAATTTGGTGTGGAGATCTATGTAGCTGCTAAAAAGGGTGAACCAGATCCAGAACTAAATACTGCTTTGAGATTCGTTATTGACCGTGCGAAACAAGCGCAAGTGCCAAAACACGTGATTGATAAAGCGATCGATAAGGCAAAAGGAAACACTGACGAAACCTTTACAGAAGGACGTTACGAAGGATTTGGACCAAATGGTTCGATGTTGATTGTTGATACTTTGACTTCAAACGTAAACCGTACAGCTGCCAATGTCCGTGCTGCTTTTGGTAAAAACGGTGGGAACATGGGAGCTTCCGGTTCTGTATCTTACCTCTTTGACAACAAAGGTGTTATTGTCTTTGCTGGTGATGATGCCGATGCCATCTTTGAGCTTTTGCTTGAAGCAGATGTGGATGTGGATGATGTCGAAGCAGAAGAAGGAACGATCACAGTCTACACTGCTCCAACTGATCTTCACAAAGCAATCGTTGCTTTGCGTGAATCAGGTGTCGAAGAATTCCAAGTAACAGAATTGGAAATGATTCCTCAATCAGAAGTTGAGTTGTCAGGTGAAGATTTGGAAACATTTGAAAAACTTTACAGCGTTCTTGAAGACGACGAGGACGTACAAAAAATCTACACAAACGTAGATGGATTCTAATCACTCGTAAGGACTGTAGTGAATCCCATAAATTAAGAAAAAGGATAGCTTCTCAGATCAAGCTATCCTTTTTCTCTGTCTGATGAGGATCTATCTTTTGTAAGTGATGTCCTGTATAAGCGTAAATACGGGTCAGGGGTGATTGGGAGAGTGTGGAAACCTTAAAATAGAAATAATGGTCTCGATGATCCCGACTTTTGGTGTGGTGAAGACGAAAGTAGTTTCGCTGGCCTGCTGCCATAGAGTGGAGAATATCGTCTTCTAAAAAGACGAGCGGCGTAGAAGTAGCGGCCCACTTGTAAAAGTCCATCTCAAATTGGTGGTAATTCTCCGAAAAATAATCAAATTGTAATTCGTGTTTAGTCTGAATAGGTTTCATAGGCTGTTTCCTCAGATTCAATAAAAATGATAGAGTCTACGAGGAGACGGTGGTAGTGGCCATCGCTTTTGAGAAGAAGCTCAGAAGCAGATAAGGTGTGAATCGAACCTGTGTAGGTTGCAAATTGATTCCCCTCTAGAGTCGTGATCGAGATTGTCGTTTGTTGTTGAAAGGCCTGCTCCAGGAGTTGGATCTGTTCAGTAAGTGGAAGAATCGTGAGCTGACTGCGGTCAATTTCTTTTGTCTGCAGGGCAGTTGTGTGTTCGGATAAAAAGAAGCCAGCCCATTTGGCCATGCCACGATCTTGAAATTCGCGGGCGGATTGATAAGGGAGATAAGAACGGTCGATCATGTTAATCCATCTAAGCCTCCTGCGGAATGTCCGCCTGTTAGTTTACTACGTGCAATGGCGCGTGAGTTTTCTAGTAATGAGGAGCCTTTCTGAAGAGAGGTAAAGCCAAATTGATCCCGAATGCGGTCAATGGTCTGCTGAAGTTTCTCCTCTTTTTCCAGGGTTACTGGGTCATCAAAGAGAGAAAAGAGTTGAAGAGACTCTTCGACAAGTTCTCCATAAAAAACGCCGATCTGCCGAATGCCGCCTCCTTCGTACTTGGAGCGAAAGAGCCGCAGAACCGTATCGGATAAAACCTTGGTGGATTGGGTAGGCTCAATCTTTTGCTGGCAGTGAATGGACGGAAGTCCCTCGATTTTGGAGTAGGAGGCATGAATGGAGACCAGTTGGGTCTTCTTTTTTTTCCGTCGCAAGCGAATAGCCACCTGTTCAGCCATCTCCCGAAACACCAGTTCAATGTCGGCTTGTAGATGGTAGTCATAGGGCAAGATTTGAGAGTTACCAATGCCTCGTGATTTCGGACGATAAGGCTTGTGGACATTGCTTTCATCAATACCATGAGCATGGAACCAAAGTTGCAGACCCATGACTCCGAATTCTTTCTTTAAGAGATCTGGGTGAGCTTGAGCCAGTTCGGCAATAGACGTGATCCCGATCTTTTGCAATCGCTTTTCAGTACGACGTCCAATGCCCCAAAAATCAGTAAGCTGGGGCAGTTTCCAGACCTTGCTTTCTACATCTTCATAAGACCAATTGGAGCGCATATTTCGGCAATGCTTGGCTTCATTGTCCAAGGCTAGCTTGGCAAGAAGGGGATTGGCATTGCTGAGGCCGATGGTAGAGTAGATTCCAGTTTCCTGCCAGATCCTTTTTTGGATCCTGGCAGAAAGGAGATCCAGTTTCTCCTTTCGAGAGAGGGAGGAATCTGGAATAAAATAATTTAAAGAAGAAGTCAGATCGATAAAGCCTTCGTCAATCGAGTAAGGGAAAATATCATCTGGTGCCGCAAATTCCTGAAAGACTTTTTGAATCTCCATATTGACCTGAATGTAGGCATTCATCCGTGGTGGCACAATCAGGGTCCTCTTAGCCCAGGATTCAATGGATGCAATAAAGACTGGATCTGTGGGCAATCCTTGCTTTTTAGCGGCGTAGCTATTAAATTTTCTGGTTTTGAGGTCAAAAGGTAGGTCGTAGCTACGGCTGACATTCTTCTTGCCAAAGACTTGTTTGAAAACGGGAGAACTCGCCAAAATTAGGCCAGCTGAATTGTCGCTCCGACTCATGACGCAAAGGGAAGTCGTCAAGGGGTTGAGCCCCAGACGGACACATTCACAACTGGCATAAAAACTTTTCATATCCACAAAAGCAATATCAGAATGAGGCTCACGTGAATAATCAAATAGCATATTTAAACCTCAAGTGGAAGAAAATGCCCGACCACAATGCCGACGATTTTGGGCTCGTCTTCATAGGGAGCAAATAAATCGTCGTAATCAGGGTTGATGGATTCTAAGCGCAAACCTTCCGCTTCCCGATAGACTTTCTTGATATAGGTCTTTCCATTCCAGATGAGGGCGTAGACAGCCCCATCATAGTCAAAGCCAGTCTGCTTCATGAGGGCAACAGAGCCGTTGGGATAGAGAGGTTCCATCGAATCACCTGATACCCAAGAAGCGAAATCGTGCTGGATCTCTTGGTCAAAATAGACAGTTTCATAGTCCGTTTCGTTGTCATAAAAGGTGTGTCCTAAACCGGCTGCCAACTCAATCGAAAGAACCTTATAAGCAGTCAAGGAAACAACTTTTTGCTGCTGTTCAAATAACTGGCTGGCCAACTGGTCGACTTTCTTTTGATGAGGTGGGGTTAATAAAGGGTAGGTGTAGAGTGCGGAGTCTTTGTTAATAAAGTAGTCCTCTTTAACGGAGAGGCGCTTGGCCAACCTCCTGAGATTTTTTTCGTGCGGCTCCGCTAAGCCATTCTCCCAACTGGAGTAAGTCTTGCGAGAAATCTTGAGATCCTCGTAGACATCTGCTTGGGTCAAGCCTTTTTCCAGGCGTCTTTCTTTTAGTTTTTTTGCATCAAACATGTCGCTTCTCCTACGTAACGTTTTAAAGGTTACGTATAGTTTATCAAAAATGAATCCTTTTTGCAAGAGAAAAATTCAGTTGAAAACGAATGAAAAGACTTGATTTTGATTGAAAAAGGAGTATAATCAATTCTAAAATGTCTATAAATGAGGAACTATATGAAAAAAAGTTTTATCCACCAACAAAAAGAAATTTCGTTTGTTAAAACGACGTTTACGCAGTATTTAAAAGATAAATTGGATATCATTGAAGTCCAAGGGCCAATTTTGAGTAAGGTCGGAGACGGGATGCAGGATAACCTTTCTGGGATTGAACATCCGGTATCTGTAAAGGTCCTTCAAATTCCTGATGAGACTTATGAAGTCGTGCATTCACTCGCAAAATGGAAACGCCATACCTTGGCACGTTTTGGTTTTGGCGAAGGAGAAGGTCTCTTTGTCCATATGAAGGCTCTTCGTCCAGATGAAGATTCGCTAGACGCTATCCACTCTGTTTATGTAGACCAATGGGACTGGGAAAAGGTCATCCCCAATGGTCAACGCAACATCGCCTACCTTAAAGAAACGGTTGAAAAAATCTACAAGGCCATTCGTTTGACAGAACTAGCAGTAGAAGCGCGCTATGACATTGAGTCAGTTCTTCCAAAACAAATTACCTTCGTTCACACAGAAGAGTTGGTGGAACGCTATCCAGATTTAACTCCAAAAGAGCGTGAAAATGCCATTGCCAAAGAATTCGGAGCCGTTTTCTTGATCGGTATTGGTGGAGAGCTTGCAGATGGCAAACCACACGATGGACGTGCGCCTGACTACGATGACTGGACAACAGAGTCTGAAAATGGCTACAAGGGCTTGAATGGTGATATCCTCGTCTGGAATGACGTTCTAGGTTCAGCCTTTGAGTTGTCTTCAATGGGAATCCGTGTCGATGAAGATACGCTTCGCCGCCAAGTTGCGATCACAGGGGACGAGGATCGTCTCCAATTAGAGTGGCACAAAGCTTTGTTAAATGGTCTTTTCCCACTTACAATTGGTGGAGGGATCGGACAATCTCGTTTGGCTATGTTCTTGCTTCGTAAGAAACATATCGGTGAAGTCCAAACTAGTGTCTGGCCTCAATCTGTCCGCGATGAATATGAAAATATCCTATAAGGAAGAAAGAGAGTGGGACAGAAATCGGTGATTCGTTAGAATTCGATTTCGTCGTCCCACCTCCGCACAGTTGAGTAGGGCTGTAAAAGCTGATGAAATCAGCGTAGTAGAGCCCACTCAACCACTGCG
>JAGZVW010000043.1:0-15603 GCA_018379295.1 Streptococcus parasanguinis
ACGCTGATTTCATCAGCTTTTACAGCCCTACTCAACTGTGCGGAGGTGGGACGACGAAATCGAATTCTAACGAATTACCGATTTCTGTCCCACTCTCTTATCTTCTGTACATTTAATCTTTGGTCAAACTTCCATCTTTTGTTTGAGTCCGTGCATAAGCAATCAAGAGAAGAGAACCTGCAACAGCTACTGTTAAAGCATTAAATGAACCGGCAACAACACCTTGTAGGAAGACTTTATTGGCACTTTCCTTGTAGATCAAGACATCTCCAACCGGAGCAATCAAGCCCCAGATCACAAGGTTGGATACGATTTGAACGACGTTAAAGACAATTAATTCTTTCTTTGTCACTTCCCCTTTGAATTCACCGATTTGTTTGCGGAAGAAACCAACAAAGAGTCCAAACAAACCACTTGAAATGATCCAAGTCCACCAAAGACCACCTGACATAGCGTCCTTAATGGCATGACCAATCAAGCCGATTAAGAAGCCGACAATCGGGCCAAAGACTACACTAAAGAGAGCTTGAAGGGCATATTGCAACTGAATGCTCGTATTCGGTGCAGGTGCAGGGATTTGCAACATAGCAATCACGACAAAGAGGGCTGCTCCAACCCCAATAGCTACAACATCTTTAATTGAAAATAATGATTTCTGTTTCATTCTGATATCTCCTATTAATTTTCCATTTTTCTAATCTCGATATTCCAAGAAGCCCCAACTCCTACATTATAGGCCTTAGCAAAGGATCCCTGGTTGATGGCAAGACCAACACGGTAGAGGGAATTGATATAAAGGATTGGCTGTCCAATCCGCACGTCGGCGAAAGACTTGCCGTAGGTTACTTGGTTTTGGTAAACCAGCATGTCATTGTTATAGATGGTCACTTCAAAGCGTTCCCCAAATTCAGGTTTCAAATGATTGAACTCTTCTCGGGTAATCGAAGTCCAGAGAGAACCAAAGCGCACATCCAAGATGTCAACTGCTCCTTTGACAAGATTGTCCTCCATAACCGTTTCCACCACTGGGATTTCTACAATGTGTTCGACACTGAGTTCTGGTCCCACTTCCTCAAAGCTGATATGGCCACTGGCTAACTTAGCTCCTGTATAGGCATAGACATCACGCCCATGGAAGGTATAAGAAAACTCTGTATTGGCCCGGCGGTTCTTCACCTCTGAAATCTCACGGATAGCAACAATCCCTACATGTTTCTTGATGAAAGAGAGAGTCCCATTATCCGGAGTGACAATGTATTGATTCTTCGCCGTTTTAGCTACCACACTCTTTCGTTTAGAACCAACACCAGGATCGACCACCGAAACAAAGGTCGTCCCTTCTGGCCAGTAATCTACTGTCTGAAAGAGACGGTAACTCCCTTCAAAGATATTGTAGGGGGTAATATCATGAGTTAAGTGGTGAATTTTAAGGGTTGGTGATTCTTCTAAAGCAACCCCAATCATAGCTGATACTGCTCCATCCACCAAACCAAAGTCTGACTGAAGAACTAGTAAATTATTGTGCATCTTTATCTCCTTTTTTGGCCAATAATGGAAGAAGGATGTTCGATAGTCCCCATCCTAATCCAGCACCCATTATGACCGTGAGGACAAACCAAGTGATGGTCGCTAGATCTGGTGATACCATCACCCGATTGACATAGTCTATCGATTTACCACGATCCAGTAACGACATGCGGTAACTGGCTGGATAGAACCACATCATAAGAATGGGCCCTGTCGTCGAAAAGGCAAAAATGACAAAAGACAAGGCATTTCGTAAATTCGAGCGAAAACGACCACTTGAGGCGACCATTTCCGCAAAACTTCCGGCGATCAAGGCTGGAATAAAGGCCCCTGCACCATGACGCGAAAAGAGGAAGAAGGATCCAATCACGCAGCCAACTATAAAGATAGATCCAACTCCTTTTATTTTTTCTAGATAATAGCGGTAGATCATCCCGCCAAACAAGGCTGAAAAGGCAGGAGCATAAAACATATTTCCTTGATGATCGACCAGATTTCCAACTAAGACCCCCAGTCCAATCGCAAGAAAATAGAGGAAAGTGAAGGCTCCAACTTGTTTTATTTGATTCACATTTATTCTATTCATTGGATACTGATCCTAACGGTGGCTAATTTTCTTCGAAAGGAAGTCCCCGATAAATTGGACCAGAACGATAAGAATCAGGATCAATAAGGTCGCCACAAAGATGACATCATTGTTAAACATGTTTTTCCCGTAGTTGATGGCCAAGGTTCCTAATCCTCCAGCACCAACGGCACCCGCCATGGCGGTTTCTCCAATCAAGGAAATGATGGTCACTGTTGTTACACGGATCAAATCAGGAAGCCCTTCACGAAGGTAGACACCAACAATATCCCAGAAGGTTGCCCCACTGGCTTGTGCTGCTTCAATCACGCCTCCATCCAATTCTGACAAGACTACTTGGACTTGGCGGGCAAAGAATGGAAAGACAGCCAAGGATAGCGGAACAAGTGCCGCTGTAGGACCGATGGTATTTTTCAAGAGCAAGTAGGTCAAAGGATTAATAAAGGCCAACAAGATAATGAAAGGAATGGCGCGGAACAAGGAAGTAATTTTATCCAAAATTTGGAAAACGATTCTATTTTCGATGACACCACCTGGACGGGTCAAGACTAACAAAAGTCCTGTCACCAAACCTAAAAATCCACCAATAATGAAGGAAATAACGGTCATGTAAAGAGTCAAGTAAATAGCGGTTCCCCATCCATACTGGCCAGACCACCCTAATTTATAGACATTTGGTAAATATGTTTGAATTAACTGGATCATGCTTTTCTCCCATCTTTCACAATAGTCACGGAAACTCCTGCATTTTCTAACTCAGCTTTGGCCGTTTCCAGATTTTCATTTTCACCTGATAAGATGACCACCAATTCTCCAACAGGCGTGTTATCAAGGATCTCGATGTTCCCAAATAAAATGTTGGCAGATACTTGGTACTGCTTGTAAATATCATTGATGATAGCTGTATCTGTCACAGAACCCGCATACTTGAGATGCGCTAAAATCGAGTCATCTGGCAAGTTCTTAACAATCGCTTGTTGATTGATTTTCACCATGGCTTCATCGATTCCTGTTGCAACCGTGATAAAGTCTTGCGTCAAAGCATTTTTCGGATTCGAGAAGATATCTAAAACAGACCCTTCTTCAATCAGTTCGCCATTTTGCATGACAGCTACCCGGTTGGCAATATCTTTGACAATTTGCATCTCATGGGTGATCAAGACAATGGTTAAGCCAAGTTTTTTGTTTAACTCTTGCAACAAAGCTAGAATTTGTTTGGTCGTCTTTGGATCCAGGGCTGAAGTTGACTCATCTGAGATCAAAATCTTTGGATCGTTGGCAAGGGCACGCGCAATCGCTACCCGTTGCTTTTGACCACCAGACAATTGTGCTGGGTAATTCTCTGCACGGTCAGATAGACCAACCAGTTCCAACAATTTCGCCACTTTCTCATTCTTTTGTTCTTTGTTTAATTTAGAATGTTTAAGAGCAAAGGCTACATTTTCTGCGACAGTCATTTGAGCCATCAAGTTGAAGTGTTGGAAAATCATTCCGATATCCCGACGTTTCTCCCGAAGGGCAGCCGGTTTTAGGGTCACCTGATCTTGATAAATCACATCTCCATCCACAGTGATGGTTCCGGCGCTAGGCACTTGCAAGAGATTGATCACCCGAACCAAGGTCGATTTCCCGGCTCCAGAATACCCTACAATCCCATAGATATCGCCTTCATTAATATGAATGGTCACATCTTTGACGGCTTGTATCTGACGTTTCTTTTGCTGGAAGGTCACATCAATGTGGTCCAGCTGAATCATTGCTTTACTCATAACTTGCTATTAACTCCTTTATCAATTCAATATGGGTGTAATAATCGGCGATTTTCACATTTTCGTCGCCCCCATGATCACGGCTATTGGCATTGCCAATTCCAAAGGCTGCCATCGGCACCTGCAAAGCCTCAAATACCGTATGCATTGGCCCTGTCCCCGCTGTTGTTGGAAGAACAGAAACTCCTTCTCTATAGAAGTCTTTGGCCAGCCGAATGACATTTAAAATCGATGGGGCACTCATATCACTTCGGTAACTCATTTCACCGAGAGTATAGACCAATTCGACCTGATCATAGCCATTTTTCTTCAATTGCTGCTTGATCTTTTCTAAGAAATCCTTGGGATCCAGTCCAGGAACCAAGCGCACTTCCATCTTGGCACGTGCCTCTGCCGGAAGAATCGTTTTAACACCTTGGCCTTGGTAACCAGAGCCAAAACCTTCAATATTCAGGGCTGGTTCAAAATAGAAACGGCGCAGGAATTCTTTTCGGTCTTCCTTCAAGATTGGAAGGGTTAGACCATAGGTTTCTGCTACATCTTCTGGTCCTTTGTTGGCATATTGGTCGATCAAAGCTAGCTCCCGTTCATTGGGTTCTTGGATCTGATCGTAAATCCCATCCACCAAGATTCGGCCTTCTTTGTCACGAAGACTGGCGATGGCATTTAACAAATACCAAGAAGCAGAGTCCACCACGCCACCATAGCTGGAATGGATATCCACTTCTGCACTCTCCACCACCATATCAAAGGTGACGATCCCTTTGCTACCACCGGAAATTTCCAACTGACCCTGATTATTTCGGGTACCTTGTTCCCAAACTAAGAGGTCTGCCCCACGCAAGTGTTTCTTGTGTTTGGCCAAGTATTTATCCAAGTCCGTCGATGCAGACTCCTCTGCCCCTTCGATGATAAAGGTGATATTGACTGGCAAATCACCACTTTCACGAATGTATTTTCGAAGAGCTGTAAGACGAGCTGTGATATGCCCCTTGTCATCATCAACCCCTCGACCATACATGGTCCCATAATGAACTGATAAGGTAAAAGGGTCTCCCGTCCAAGGTTGGTCTCCATCAGCTGGTACCGTATCATAGTGGTTATAAAAAATGATGGTTTTGGCTTCAGGATTTGGCGAGAAAAATTTGGCAATCACAAAAGGGGCTGTATAGCTATCATCCACTTCGACTTTGGCTCCTGCAGCTGTAAAAATTTCCCCCAAATAGTTGGCTACTTCCTTGAGACCAACTTGTTGGGCAAAGATAGATTTTTTTGAAATCAAGGTTCGCAACACTTCAAAATAATGTTGTGCGACCTCATCATTTTCAAATTTACGGATTTGTTCCGCTTCTGTTGCAAAAGGCATGCATTCCTCCTAATACACGATAAGAGGTAGAGAATTGCTTCTCCACCTCCTTCATACACTTGAGATCAAATCTTAGAAGACTGGTTGGTCCATTCCTTCTGAAGATTCTTCGATCACTTTCTTCACATTGTCTTTGTGATAGGCTTTGATGATTTCTTTGATTGCTTTTGCTTTATCAGATTTTTCCCAATCTTTCTTAGCAGCGATCACGTTGTACCATTGTTTTGAGTTGTTGTCTTTCTTTTCAACATAGATAGCTTTTTTGAAATCAACGCCTGCTTCACGAACGAAGGTATTGTTGATGACTGCAGCATCTACTGATGGAAGAGCAGATGGTGTTTGTGAAGCATCCAATTCAGAAATCTTCAAATCTTTTGAATTTTCTTTGATGTTTGACACGTTTGCCAATTGTCCATCCTTAGTATCCAATTTAATCAAACCTGCTGATTGCAAGACATACAAGGCACGGCTTTCATTTGTTGGGTCATTTGGTACAGCGATTGTTCCACCTTTAGGAATTTCTTTAATTGAAGTGTATTTGTTTTTACCGTTTTCTGTACCAGAGTAAAGACGGATTGGAGCGATGTACGTATCTGCTACTGCAACAAGGGCCTTGTCGTTTTTAGAGTTCCAGTTATCAAGGAAGTTGTAGTGTTGGAAAGCATTGATATCCACGCTACCATCTTTTACAGCCACGTTTGGTTGTGAGTAGTCTGTAAATTGAGTGAATTCCAATTTGATCCCTGTTTTAGCGTCATCCAAGTTCTTTTGAACTTGATCCCAACGAGCTTTTTCAGTGTCGCTCAAAGTCATAACACCCACTTTTACAGTTGTTTCACCATCTTTGCTAGATGATTTTGAAGAACCACATGCTGCAAGAGCAAATGTTGCAATAGCTGCAAGAGCTGTTAAACCAAGAATTTTTTTCAATTTCATTTTGAAGTCTCCTTTAATTATATATTATTCTTTAATATCTTTTGCTTCTGGTAGATAAACTCCACCAAAGTATTTTTTAGACAGTTTTTCAAGGGTTCCATTGTCATAGAGTTCCTTGATACGTTTGTTGACAAATTTTTGAAGGTCTTTATCTTCTTTTGCAATAATTGGATACACATAAGGTTGTTGGTCGCTTGGAAGCTCGATAACCTTCAAGTTGTCATAGCCTTGATCACGAATGATAGTATCTACTGAGATCCGTTCGAAGATCTTGTAATCTGTACGACCATCCGCTAAATTAGCCATGATGGTTTGAATGGTTCCATCTGTGTATTGCAAGTTAGTTGGATTATCTGAATGTTTTTTATTGTAATCTTCTAATTGTTTAGCAGTAGATGTTCCTTGAACAACTTCTGTTTTCTTGCCACCAATGTCATCCAACGATTTAATAGAAGAATCTTTTGGTACGACCAACACTAATGGATTACGAGCATATGGATTTGGATAGAGGTATTTTTCTTCCCGCTCTTTTGAGTAACTAATGTTGTTGGCACCGATTTGGAAACGGTCACTATCTAAGCCAGCAAAGACTGAAGACCACTCTGTTTTGTTAAAGTTTACTTCATATTTGTCTGAACCTTTGAAGATTTCACGCAAAACTTCGATTTCATAACCGGTTAGCTTGCCGTCTTTTTCTTCGTAAGAGAATGGTTTGGTTGTTCCAACAGTCCCAACTTCAATGGTTTTCTTACCACTGGCTGATTTACCAGATGAACATGCTACTAAAGCACTGGTTGCAAGGACTGCAACTAATCCTAAAGCAGAATACTTAATCACTTTTTTTAGATTCATAGGATCTCCTTATTCGTTTCAGGCACATAAAACGCCATTTTAAAAGTATTTTTTAATTTTATCAAAAAAGCATTTACTTGCCTAATATATATTTTTTATGGAGGTGATAGTTTTTCTTTATCACACTTCTTTGGCCTTAAAATATCGCAATAAAGCTTGCGCATTTTCAACATAATAGGGAACCGATACCTCAAAGGCTGCATCATCGATGGTCATGTGATCATGATGGAGGTCTGGCGCATCCGGCTCTCCATTCGAACCGATAAAGGCAAAGACTCCAGGAATTCGCTCTTGGTAAAAGGCGAAGTCTTCTCCAGCAGTAGAAGGATTTGCTGGAATCACTTCAGCCAAACCTTGTGAAGCTTCCCAAACCACCTGCGTCAATTCCTCATCATTAAAGGTAACGGGCGGGGTCACACCCCACTCAAAAGCCACATCTACTTCCAGACTTTCTGCAATGTGTCGAATGATAGAAATAAAATGTGCCTTCAAGTCTCTTTGCACACTCGGATTAAAGGAACGAATGGTTCCTTCAAAATAGCCTGATTTTGGGAGCACATTCCAGGTTGAGCCCACATCCAGGTGCGTAATGGACAAAACAGCTGTTTCAAAAGGAGAAACGGTCCGTGAAATTAATAATTGTAAGTTCTGAACCATGGTTGTGACAGCCGTTACAGTGTCAACTCCCAAATCCGGTCTCGCAGCATGGCTACTAACCCCTGTCACGGTAACCTTGAATTTCTCAACCCCTGCCATCATAGCTCCAGCATTCAAGGCAAGTTGCCCTGCTTTTAGCTGGGGAATGTTGTGAAAACCAATAATTCCTTGAACATCCTCCAACAGTCCTGTTGCCAAAACATCAGAAGCACCTTCTGAGATTTCTTCTGCTGGTTGAAAGATCAAGCGTATGGTTCCTTCAAGCTGATCTTCTTTTTCCTTGAGAAGAGCTGCTGCTCCTAGAAGACTGGTTTGATGAAAATCATGACCACAGGCATGCATGACGCCTGGATTCTGACTTTGGTAGGGCAGATTCGTTTGTTCCAAAATTGGAAGGGCATCGATATCTGCTCGAAGTGCCACTACCGGTTGGCCGGAGCCAATTTCTGCAATCAGACCAGTTTTTAATCCACTCTCTAAAATACGAATCCCCAACTCTTCTAAACGCTCTTTTAGAAAGGCGGTTGTCTGGTATTCTTGACCAGACAATTCTGGGTGTTGGTGGATATAGTGGCGAATCTCTGCTAACTCTTCATAAGAAAAAGACACAAGCCTTCATCTCCTTTCAAACTTAAAATTATTTTATCACTAATAGGTGTTTCCGTCTAATTCTTGTTTCTTGGGTTTTGATATAGTTTCAAACTATAGACAAAAACACTCCTAGATTCCTATCCTAGGAGTGCCAACTTCAGCATTAAGAAAGATTTCCCTCGAATTTTTCCATAAAGCTATCACTATTGTAGGCTTTTTCTACTTCCCATTTGCCATCTTTCTTAACAAAGGTCAACTGGTAGTCGTACCGATCCGGCGTCGTCAAGGGACGATCTGCAAGAGAAGCCATCATTTCCTCTCTATAGGCTTTATTTTGAGCCTGATTCGCCTTGATGATACCTGGATAGTCTTTTCGATGTTCTTGATAGAAGGTCTGCATGTGGTTTAAAATCGTCTTTTCCATGCTGACTGTCTCAGGATTCAAGCTAATAACTACCTTGTCTGGGAAGTATTGTTTGACCTTATAGGTTAATTTCGCGCGCTTAGCATTTTCCTTTTCATAAGCATCGATAAACTGGTTCACTTCTTCTTCAGAGAATTGGTAATCATGTAGTTTACGAGTAAAGTCAGCCGCAAATTTCGCACGAAAATCACTGGCTTCCTTTTTCAAATCAGTTCCCAAAACAAAAGCGTCATCCTTTTTGACCTTTCGTTGGCCACTGAAGTAAACTTGATTGATGTATTCATCTGCTAGAATAGTGGAAGCTTCCACCTTGTCCTCATACTGAGAAGAATCCACCGCAAATTTTAAAGGCTTGGATTTTTTATCAGAGCTATAGGTTTTTCGTTCATACTGCACTTCGTACTTCTTGCCTTTTTCGACTGGGAAGACAATATAGCCGGTTAATTTTTTATCCTGGGCCAACTGATCACTCTTGAGCAATTGGAAGGCTTCCGTTTGGTCATAAATTCCTGACTGCAATTTGACCTTGTTATTCTCCGCATCGTAAATGGTGATATCTGAATCTGACACGTTAATAGATTCTTTAGCAACATTCTTAAATTCTAATTGAAGGGCCAAATAAGTGCCGTTTTCTGAGTCATTGAGGACAGGCGGTTTGATGTATTGCCCTCCTTTTAGGCTCAGCTCTACTTGACCGTCAGATGCAGAGCTTTTCGCTGCTTTTTCTGTCTTTGCTTGCTGCGAATTTGTCTTTTGAGCACTGATTCCACAAGCCGCTAAACTCAAGGTCGCTACAGCAAATAGGGTCCATTTAAAAATCTTTTTCATCCTCATCTCCTTAAAAAAGTTTTGTTCTATTTTAACATCTTTTTCTAGCGATGTATACGCTATATAGTGATAACTCTCCCTCAGAGGGCGAGGATTACAAAAAGGCCAAGACCTTCGTCTCAACCTTTTAACTAAAATATGATTGGTTTTGGTTTTACAAGATTCCTTTTTCTTTTTGAATCATGAGATCCTTGAGGGAAATCAAGAGGACCGCAAGGAGGATCATAGCCATTCCGATAAAATCAATGGCAAAGAAATGTTCATTCATAATGATAAAAGAAAAGAAAACTGCTGAAATAGGTTCCATAGCTGCAAGAAGACTTCCTTTAACTGCACCGATCAGACTCGTTCCTTTCAAAAAGACAGTATAGGCAAATATGGTCCCAATCACCACCAAGCCAACTAAGCCCATCAGATTGTCCATGCTATATTGGCCATGAAAGAGTCTTCTTCCTGTGAAGGGAATCATCACAAGTCCTGGAATGAGCATACCGATACCAATCACCAACATACTTCCCCATTTTTGAATTAATTGAATCGGCAGAATAATGTAGAGGGCATAGGCAAAGGCAGAAACCAGTCCCCAAACTAGTCCTTTAGGAGTGATGGCTAATTGATTTAGTTGACCATGGGTTGCAATGAGAAAGGTCCCTGCGATCGCTAAGACCATGGAAATGACCTCAGATACTGTCGGAGCTACTCGGTCCTTAACACAAGAATAGGCCAAAACTACAATGGGACAGAGATATTGAAAAACAGTTGCCGTACCTGCATTAGTCGCATCAATCGCTTCTAGATAAGTCAATTGGGTCATTAACAACCCTAAAAAAGCAAATAAGAGCAAGGGAAGGTAGGACGAGCGGTCTCTTAGAAAGGCCTTTACTTTTTCCTGGTCTGCTAGATAAGCAAGAAGCAGCAGCACAGCCCCTGAAAACACTAAACGAATCGTTGTCAAACCAATTGCTGTAAATCCATGAGCCAGTAGGTACTGGCCACAGGCTCCTGACAAGCCCCAAGCGATCCCAGCGATCAAGGTCATGAGTGTTCCTTTCATCGTCTTTGACATAGTCCCCTCCTAAATCTGTTCCTTACTTTTATTGTATCATAAAAGGCCGAAACGAAACGTTTCAGCCTCATATATTTCATATAAATTTATTCGCTTATTCAGGTTGAACCAAGATCTTGATTTGAGATTTATCTTGTGTTAATTCAACAAATCCTTCTTCAACGATATTTTCCAATTTAATTTTCTTGGTAACCAATTTTTCAGCAGAGAAGTAGCCTTGTTCCATCAATTCCAGCACTTTAGGGAAGATATGACGGTAGGCAATAATTCCTTTGAGAGATTTTTCTTGGATAGCAAATTCATTTGGATTGATGCTGGCTTCACGTTCCCAGATAGATACGACCATACATTCCCCAGCTTTATGAACAGCTGCAAGGGCTTGACCTAAAACAACTGGAACTCCAGTAACTTCATAAGAAACATCTGCTCCACCACCTGTTAAATGATGGATGGCTTCGACGATTGTTTCTCCTTCTTCTGGGCGAACAACGATTGCTCCCAATTCTTCTGCTTTAGCTTGGCGTTCAGGAGACAATTCAACCGCATAGATTTTTGATGCTCCTGCTGCACGAAGGGCTTCAACGATCAAAAGACCAATTGGGCCTAAACCAAAGATAACGGCTGTATCCCCAGCTTTCAATGCAGATTGACGAACGGCATACACAGCAACAGCAGCAGGTTCTGTAAGAGCAGCTTGTTCATAGCTCAAGCTATCTGGAATCACATGAACCAAATCTCCATCAAGGACACAATATTTGGCAAAACCACCATCTGCAGCAAGGCCGACAAAGTTCAAGTTTGGATCAAGGTTATAGTCACCGATTAGGTTATGTTTTGCCAAAATTGGTTCAATCGTCACGCGATCCCCAACTTTGACACGAGTCACATCACTTCCGACTTCTACAATTTCACCAGAGAATTCATGTCCCAAAGTAACCGGTGCTTTTTGACCAGAATACACATGTTCTTCAGTTGGGATGAAGATCGGTCCATCCAAATATTCATGCAAGTCCGTACCACAGATCCCTGTGAACTTAACTGCCACTTTTACTTGATGTGGTTGTACTTCAGGTACTTCCACTTCTTCGATACGAACGTCTTTTGCTGCATGCCAGCGAGCTGCTTTCATAGTAGCCATATGATGATCTCCTTGTTTTCACCTTTTTTGTTTTCTTTTCAGGAAACTTTATATTTAAAATTGTAAACGTTTTCCTTTTGTTTGTCAAGGAAAAACTGAAGATGAAAAAGAGCAGCCATTTGACTGCTCCTTCTTATTTCTTCTTGATTCGTGAATTTTCAATTCTCCAGCCTACCATCCAACCAAGGACGAGGAGATAATTTTCAAGCGCACCGATCCCATTGACTGGCAAATGATAGTTGAGATAAGCAAATAAATGATTCGTCCCAATTCCAATCCCACCTAGGATCAAAGCCAATAGAACCGTCCGAAGGTAAAACCAATCGTATTTGAGATTGACAGCAATGAGAATCACAAGAACTGCCACATTCCAAATCCCAATCTCCCGCTGCCAACCGACAGAAACACCATATCCCGAATGACTTCCCATATAAGATGGAAAGAACAGCTGGAAGACAATCGCTCCAGACATGGCGATGATAACCAGGACAAATAAGACTCTTAAAAATTTGTTCATGTAACTCCTCCTAATGCCAGTTGATATGTAATGGTCTTTCCTATTCTAACACAATTTTATGGATAGTAAAAACCAACCTCTCGGCTGGTTCTTTATCTATTACTCTTCTTTCAACTTCGCCAATTCTTGGGCAAGTAACTTGAGGGCTACTTGTGGGTTGGCTTGGCCTTTGGTTGCTTTCATGAGGAATCCTGTGAAGGCCTTGTCCGCGTTCCGTTTCCCTGATTTAAAGTCGGCTACGGCTGCTTCATTATCTGCGAAGACTTGGTGGATGATAGGGATCAAGACTTCAGGATCTGAAATCTGTACCAAACCAGCTTTTTCTACGTATTCACGTGCGCCACCACCGTTTTTCGCCAAGTGAACAAAGACTTTCTTGGCAATCTTAGAAGAAATCGTTCCATCTTCGATGATGGCAATCATTTCGACCAAATTTTCTGGTGTCAATTGGATTTCTTCCAACGTTTTGCCTTCTGCATTCAAGAATTGTGCCACTTCACCTTGGAGCCAGTTAGAGACTTGTTTGGCATCGCCACCAAGGACCACAGCTGCTTCAAAGAAGTCAGAAGTGACTTTCGTCGCTGTCAATTGGTTGGCATCATAGTCAGACAACCCAAGCTCTGCCACGTAGCGAGCCCGACGGTCTTTTGGAAACTCTGGTAACTCCGTACGCATTTCCTCAATCCACTCATCTGAGATTTCAAACAAGGGAAGATCTGGTTCTGGGAAGTAACGGTAATCCGCCGCTCCTTCTTTGACACGCATAAGAATGGTACTCTTGTTGGATTCATCGTAACGACGCGTTTCTTGACGAATGACACCACCTGAACGCAAGATTTTCGCTTGGCGCTCCACTTCGTATTCAAGACCTTTACGCACGTTTGAGAAAGAGTTCAAGTTTTTCAACTCCGTCTTGGTACCAAATTCCTCTTGACCGTATGGGCGAAGGGAAATGTTGGCATCCACCCGCATCGATCCTTCTTCCATCTTGACGTCTGAAATGCCAGTGTATTGGATGACTTCTTTGAGAGCTGTCAAATAGGCGTAGGCTTCTTCTGGAGAACGCATATCTGCTTCAGATACGATTTCGATCAATGGAACCCCTTGACGGTTAAGGTCTACATAAGAGAAACCGTCTGTTCCGTGCGTGTTCTTACCAGCATCTTCTTCCAAGTGGGCCCGTTCAATCCCAATTTTCTTAGTTGAGCCGTCTTCCAATTGCACTTCAATCCAACCGTTGTAACCGATTGGCTCGTCAAATTGCGAAATTTGGTAGGCCTTTGGATTATCAGGGTAGAAATAGTTCTTCCGGTCAAAGTGCATGTGCTGATGGATATCCATATTCAGCGCCAAAGCAGCCTTGATACCAGCATCCACAACACCCTTGTTCAAGACAGGAAGCACCCCTGGGAAAGACCAGTCAATCACATTGGTATTGGCATTTTGCTCGTTCCCAAAGTGAGCAGAGGTTGGTGAGAAAATTTTTGAGTTTGTATTCAATTCAACGTGGACTTCAAGTCCGATGACTGTTTCAAAGTTCATTAATTGTCACCTCCGAAAATAAGGGGTTGTTGCTTGTGGTAATCCGTCGTAGCTTCAAAGGCAGCTGCAGCTTGGTAGATAGTTTCTTCAGAATACTTAGGACCAATCAACTGCAAACCAACTGGAAGACCTTGCGCAAAACCTGCAGGAATCGAAATTCCTGGAAGACCTGCCAAGTTGACTGGAATGGTCAAGAGGTCAGCCAAGTACATGGCAACCGGATCATGGTTGAGCGAATCCAAATCAAAGGCTACACTTGGAGCTGTTGGTCCAAGGATGAGGTCGTAATCCGCAAAGACTTTTTCGAAGTCTTGGATAATAAGGCTACGAACTTGACCAGCTTTCTTGTAGTAAGCATCGTAGTAACCAGATGACAAACTAAAGGTACCCAGCATGATCCGGCGTTTAACCTCATCACCAAAGCCTTGGCTACGAGTGTTCACATAGATGTCATCCAAGTTCTTGGCATCTTCCGCACGGAAACCATAGCGAATCCCATCGAAACGTTGCAAGTTTGAAGATGCTTCAGATGAAGCGATGATGTAGTAAACGGCAACCCCATATTTAGAGTGTGGAAGGCTAACTTCTTCGACAGTTGCTCCCAATTTTTCAAAGTGTTTGGCCGCATTAAGGATGGTTTCTTTGACTTCTGGGTCGATCCCTTCCCCAAGATATTCCTTCGGAAGGGCAATCTTCATGCCTTTAATGTCTTGACCAATTTTAGAAGTAAAGTCTGCTACACGAACAGGTGCAGAAGTTGAATCCTTGGCATCTTCACTGGCAATGACATTGAGCAATTGGGCATTTTCCTTAACCGTTGGTGCAAACGGTCCGATTTGGTCAAGCGAGCTACCAAAAGCAATGAGACCAAAACGGGAAACTGTTCCATAAGTTGGTTTGAGACCAACAATCCCGTTAAAAGCAGCCGGCTGGCGGATAGAACCACCTGTATCTGAACCAAGGGACAAACGGACTTGACCTGAAGCGACAGAAGCTGCTGAACCACTAGAAGATCCACCAGGCACCTTGCTGTGGTCCCAAGCATTCTTGGTTGGCCCATAGTAAGAAGTCTCACCAGATCCACCCATGGCAAATTCATCCATGTTGGTCTTCCCGATGACAATCATATCTTTTGCTTTGGCATTGGCAACAGCTGTCGCATCAAAGATTGGCTCGTAGTTATAGAGCATTTTTGATGCTGCAGTGGTCAAGATGCCATCTGTTGAGATATTGTCTTTGACTGCGAGTGGAATCCCTGACAAGAGGTTGTCTGCATCGATTCCTTTTTCATCAATGGCCTTAGCTTGCGCAAGGGCAGCTTCTTCGGCCACCGTTACAAAGGCATTAACCGCTTCTTCACGCGCCTTGATATCATCAAGCGTCGCTTGTGTCAATTCGGTTGCTGAAATTTCCTTAGAGACAAGGAGGTCGTGCAACTCTTCAATGGTTTTATGGTTGAATGACATTAGGCATCTCCTCCATCTTCTAGGATAGCTGGTACCTTGATGTAATAGTTATCTTTTTCAGGTACATTTTTAAACAAGCGGTCACGGTCCGTCCCTTTTTCAGCAACATCCGGACGCAATACGGTCTTGCGATCCGCCATGGTTGTTGTTGGGGCAACACCTGTTGTGTCCACTTCTTCCAACAATTCCACCATGTCGACAATTTTCGATAAGGTTGTCGCAAACTCAGCTGTCTCTTCTGGAGAGAATTTCAATTTTGAAAGATTGGCAACGTGGGTTACCTCTTCTTGCGTAATTTTCATCTTGCTTCCTTTCGTGAAATGATGATTTTTCAATAC
>JAGZVW010000004.1:0-86298 GCA_018379295.1 Streptococcus parasanguinis
CTTTGTCGCTCTCGCGCGACAACTATATTAGTATATCATGACCTACCCTTACTGTCAACACTTTTTTAAAAAATTTTTTATTTTTTTGAAAGTTTTTTTACTTTTTTGGTTTATATAAAAAAATCAGAAGCATAAATGCTCCTGATTCCTCTATAATTTAATTGATGGTTTCAATCTCTTTTTTTGATCTCTATTCTTTTACTTCCAATAGACCAATATCTCCATCTTCTCTACGGTAGATCACATTTGTTGTGTTATCCTCTGCATCACGATAAATGAAGAAATCGTGTGCTAATAGATCCATTTGAAGGATCGCTTCATCTAAATCCATTGGCTCTAGATCAATTGTTTTTGAGCGAACAACTTTTTCTGTGGTTGCTGCTTCTTCTACAACCGCATCGGTAAACAATTTACCTGCACCAGATTTAACACGATTTTTCTTTTCGATTTTTGTTTTATTCTTACGAATTTGACGTTCAATTTTATCTACAACTAGATCAATTGAACCGTACATATCTTGAGAGACATCTTCTGCACGAAGTGTGATAGATCCAAGCGGAATGGTTACTTCTACTTTTGCGGTCTTTTCACGGTAAACTTTTAAGTTTACTCGAGCGTCTAGCTCTTGATCTGCCTGAAAATATTTTTCAATCTTTTCGAGTTTAGAAACGACATAGTCGCGAATGGCTTCTGTTACTTCTAGGTTTTCACCACGGATACTATATTTAATCATATTAGTACCTACTTTCTAAACATTATGTTTTTATTTATATGTATATTATAACGCTTTCATAAAGTTTTTGCAAATCTTTTTTTACCTTGCGATTGAAAATGTCTTTATTTCTTTCACACCTTTTTCAATTAGTAGGCGCTTCATTAATTCGATTGTTTTGCCCGTTGTGTAGATATCATCGATGATTAGATATTTCTGCTTTTCTGAAATTTCTCCTTTTAATTGAAAGTGCTGAGAGGTTTTTAATCTTTCTTCTCTTGTTTTTTTTGATTGGGCTAAAGTGTCTTCTTTTTGGAAGAGACTGTTGTACTTTATCTCTGCAAAATCTAGTATAGTCGATACTTGATTGAATCCTCTCTCCTGCTTTTTTTCATGGCTGATTGGAGTCGGTATTATCGTATAGCTTTTATATTTTTTCAAGGCTTTTTTGATTTCACATGCAAATACCATTCCTAATAAACGATCTCCTTCAAATTTATATCGCTTGAAATAGTCCTTCATTGCTGCATTATATCTATATAATGCTTCATGTTCGACCATATTCCCCTTTTGTATCCAGTATTCGCAATCTTTACATACTTTCTCCTCCTTATCTTTAAAACATCTAGGACAATGGATTTCGCCAATTTGTTCGAAGTCTTCTTTGCATTCTTTACAAATCCATTCTTCTTGTTGATTCATAAAAATAAGGTCTGTGAAATGTTCACCAGTTTTCAACTCTTTAGTACAAAGTAAACATTCTTTCAAAATCCAGCCTCCTGATTCATTTCCTTTATTTCTTTGATCGCTTTCTTCATTTCTCGTGTTATACCATCTGATAGAAAAAGTAGTTTACCTGTTGGTCTTTCTTTACTTCGACCGACTCTCCCTGAAATTTGTACGAGGGCACTTTTAGTAAATAATTTGTGATTACTTTCTAAAACAAAGACATCTACAAACGGAAAGGTCACTCCTCTTTCTAAAATTGTTGTCGAGACTAGCATGGTTATGGCTTTGTTTCTAAACTCTTCTACTATTCGTAGACGATCTGTAGTCTGTGAGGATACAAAACCTACTGTTTCTTTTGGAAAGTATTTTTTTAAGTTCTCAGTGAATTGTTGTCCTAATTCTATTTCAGATACAAAGATTAACAATGGGTAGTGAGTCTGTCTTTGTTTCTTGATCAGTTGCAATAGTTGGTAAGGGATTCTTCCTTTTTCTATTTTTTCTCTAATTTTCGGCACCCATTTTATTTCAGGGACCACTAGTGGGTTCCCATGAAATCTTCTTGGAAGACTATAACGAATGATTTCTTTTTTCTTGACCTTTTTATCTAACTCATCTGTAGAGGTTGCTGTTAAATATAGGGTATTTCCCTCTTTTTTTATTGCATTCTGAGTTGCTTTATATAAGATTGGATTGTCCACATAGGGAAACGCATCTACTTCATCTATAATAAGGAGATCAAAGGCCTGATAAAACTTTAGCAATTGATGGGTTGTAGCGATCACCAAGGGTGTTCTAAAATAGGGTTCCGATTCTCCATGAAGTAAAGAGATGGGGCAGGAAAAATCTTCCTTCATCCTTCCGTACAGTTCGATACAGACATCGATTCTTGGGGTAGCAATACAGACTGCTTTTCCTGCCTTGATCGCTGTTGCTACAACCTGATACATCATTTCCGTTTTTCCAGCTCCTGTCACAGCATGTACCAAGGCATGTTTTCCTGCTTTAACTGCTTGGATAAGTCCTTCAGATACCTCTTGTTGATAGGAAGTCAAGGTCCCTTTCCAGTTTAGCACCTCTTGACCTTCAAAGTCTCGCTGTGCAATAGTATAAAGTTTTTGATCACTCCGGATCCTTCCCAATTGGATACAGGCTCTACAATACAGCACCTCCTCACTCAACTTCCAAAGTTTCTGATCAATCAAACTGCCACATCGAAAGCAATGGTACCTTCCATTCTCTTTTTCTATAGCTGGAAGTTCTTGGGCAATTTCTTTTAGATCATTTGTCATTTGACTCTCTGTTAAGAGTCTTCCATAAGAATCTTCTATCTTCATACTTATTAATTCGCAAAAGTTGGAGAAAATCATTCTTTTTTTGTAAAATAAGAATATGGAATATGTTACATTTAAAGAGAACGGCACTGTTCAAGAAGAAATCAAAAAATCAAAATTCATTTGTCATGTCAAGCGAGTCTCCTCTGAAGAGGAAGCAAGAGATTTTATCAATGCCATCAAAAAGGAACACTATAAGGCTACACATAACTGCTCTGCTTTCATCATTGGAGAACAAAGTGATATCAAACGGACCAGTGATGATGGAGAGCCTAGTGGAACCGCTGGGGTACCGATGTTAGGAGTTTTGGAGAATCATCGCATCACTAATAGTTGTGTCGTGGTTACTCGCTATTTCGGAGGTATTAAATTAGGTGCTGGCGGTCTGATTCGTGCTTATGCTGGAAGTGTGGCACAAGCAGTTCGAGAGATTGGACTGGTAGAAATCAAAGAGCAAGTGGTTCTTGGGATCACACTTTCTTACTCCCAATACCAAGAATTTGCTAATTTCTTAAAAGACCATCAATTGGCGGAACAAGATCCGATGTTTACAGATCAGGTAATGACAACGATTTTTGTGGATAAAGAAAACACAAACTCTATCACAGCAGCTTTAGTCGAATTTTACAATGGCAAAGTCATTATTGAGGATCACGGAATTCGTGAGGTTGAAGTACCCCTACTTTCTGTAGAAAAATAATCAAAGAAGCTATCGGCAACGATAGTTTTTTTTTATCACACCCATAAAATTTCTATATTTTACATTCTTCTCGCAAGAGACTATACTTGTTAGTATCAAGAAAACCTAGAACTGAGGTATATTATGGCTATTTATGAAAATATTACAGAATTGATTGGGAACACTCCGATTGTCAAATTGAATCGTCTTGTTCCTGAAGGAGCTGCAGATGTCTATGTCAAACTCGAAGCCTTCAATCCTGGATCATCTGTCAAAGACCGGATTGCTTTGAGCATGATTGAAAAAGCTGAAGCGGATGGCTTGATCAAACCAGGTGATACCATTGTCGAAGCAACTAGTGGGAACACAGGGATTGGTTTGTCATGGGTTGGCGCAGCTAAAGGCTACAAAGTTGTGATTGTCATGCCTGAAACCATGAGTGTGGAACGTCGTAAAATCATCCAAGCCTATGGAGCTGAACTCGTTTTGACTCCTGGAAGTGAAGGAATGAAAGGCGCTATCGCTAAAGCTGAAGCAATCGCTGCAGAAAGAAATGGCTTCCTTCCTCTTCAATTTGAAAACCCTGCTAACCCAGAGGTACATGAAAGAACAACAGGACAAGAAATCGTTGATGCCTTTGGAAAAGATGGTTTAGATGCTTTTGTCGCAGGTGTTGGTACTGGTGGTACTGTTTCTGGTATTTCTCATACTTTGAAAAAGAATAATCCTGCTGTCAAAGTCTATGCCGTTGAGGCCAATGAATCTGCAGTCCTTTCTGGTGAAAAACCTGGACCACATAAAATCCAAGGGATTTCAGCAGGCTTTATCCCAAATACTTTAGACACTAATGCATATGATGGTGTTCGTCGCGTATCTTCAGAAGAAGCTTTCGAACTTGCACGCGCTATCGGTGGAGCTGAAGGATTCTTAGTCGGAATCTCAAGCGCAGCTGCTATCTATGCTGCTATTGAAGTCGCAAAAGAATTGGGTAGCGGTAAAAAAGTTCTTGCTCTTGCACCAGATAATGGAGAACGTTACCTTTCTACTACCCTTTACGAATTTGAATAATTCTCTATATTAAAAAAACTTCGGTAGGTTTCATCAACCTATCGAAGTTTTTATTTTTTTTCTTGTTTGCTAAAGAATACCTTTCCTTCTTTGACCCAGGTCGGCATCTGTTGAGCTAAGGGTGCAAAACCACTCTTGTGGCGGTCATTTGAAAAACGATGGTGTCGAATACTTCGTTGTGGTGTTTCTTCTAGTGTTCTCAGAGAGAGGCTAGCTTTCTTAGAATATTCATCAACATCGATGACTTGGACAAAGACTTTTTCTCCAATTGAAAGAATATCATGAATATTACTTACATAACCACTTCTAATCTCTGAGATATGAATCAAGCCTGTGACACCCGACTCTAGTTCGACAAAGGCACCATAAGGTTGAATGCCTGTAATGGTCCCTTCTAACTTATCTCCAATTTTCATATTAGTCCTCAATCTCGATGGTTTCAATCACGACATCTTCTACTGGCTTATCCATCATCCCGGTCTCAACAGCCGCGATCTCATCCAACACAGCAAAAGAAGCTTCATCCATCAATTGTCCAAATACGGTATGGCGTTGATCTAGGTGAGGAGTTCCCCCTTCTGTCGTATAGATTTCAGCAATTTTTTCAGGCCAGCCACCGCGGACCAATTCCTTTTTCGAATATGGAAGATGTTGATTTTGTACAATAAAGAATTGGCTGCCATTTGTGTTTGGTCCAGCATTTGCCATTGAAAGGGCTCCGCGAATATTGTACAATTCTTTTGAAAATTCGTCTTCGAAGCTCTCACCATAGATGGATTCACCACCCATACCTGTACCAGTAGGATCTCCCCCTTGGATCATAAAATCTTTAATAATCCGATGGAAAATGACACCATCATAATAGCCAGACTTAGCAAGAGCTACAAAGTTTGCAACTGTTTTTGGCGCTTGATCCGGGAACAATTGAATGTTCATCTCACCGTGATTGGTTTTGATCACAGCGACAGGACCGTCAACCGTAGCAAGTTCTAACTGTGGTAATGTCAATTCTTTTTCAACCATATTTAACTCCTCTAAGGCATAGAATATGCCATCTTCTTCTAAATTCTTAGTGATATAATCAGCTTTTTCTTGTAACTCTGGAGCAGATTTTCCCATTGCGATACTAATTCCAGCGTAATCAAACAGTTCTAGATCATTTAATCCATCCCCAAATACTAAAACATTCTCTGGCTTCAAGCCCAAATGATTTACAAGATGAGAAACTCCTGAAGCTTTTGAAGCTTCAAAGCGAACAACATCTGACGAATGGGGATGCCACGAAACTAGGCGCAAATCCTCTTGCAAAGAAGGGGGCAACTCTAGCTCACTATCCTGTTCATCAAAGGTCCACATTTGGAAAATAGGTTCTTTCAGATGCAGATCTGGATCTACAGGTAAGTTGGGATAAATGATGTCAATAGCATCACTGATCAAGGGTGTCCGATTAGACAGGGCAGCTTGATGACTAGCCACTAACCCATAATCAATCTCGGATTTTTTAGCCCAATCTACAAAAGAAGAAACGATTGCTTCATTGATTGGTGATTGGTAGATCACAGTTCCTTTTGTATCTTCTATATAGGCACCGTTTAAGGTTACTAGAAAATCAGGCTTTAAGTCCATGATTTCAGGAACAACACCAAAAATCCCTCTACCGGTTGCAATCCCTGTTCGGATTCCTTTTTCTTTCAACTGATGAAAGACTTCTTTGACAGATTCTGGGATCAATCCAGTTTCTTTTGCACGTAATGTATCATCAATATCAAAAAAGACGATTTTAACTTTTTTGGCTTTATAACGTAATTTTGCGTCCACTTGTCTCCCCCTTATGATCATGCTCTATTATAGCATGTTTCCTTTTAAAAATCTTCTTGATTCACCAGATGGTGTCGAAAGGCATAGACGACTGCTTGCGTCCGATCACTGACTTCCAATTTGGATAAGATGTTGGAGACATGGGTCTTCACTGTTTTTAAAGAAATGAAGAGTTCATCTGCTATTCGTTGATTTTCATATCCTTTCGTCAATAAAGCCAGAATATCTCGTTCTCTAGCTGTCAAATCATCATGCAATTCAGCATGGTTCTTTCGTGACTCAACTTTTCGACTAACTTCTGTCTCAATCGCAAATTCTCCCTTTGCAACCTTCCGGACAGCCTGTAAGATCTCAGTTGCTGACGAGGTCTTTAAAATATACCCTTTTGCACCGGCATCTAAGACAGGGTAAATCTTTTCGTTATCTAAATAAGACGTCAAAATGACAATTTTAGCTTCCGGCCACTCTTTTAGGATGGCTAGAGTCGCATCGATTCCATTTAGCTCTGGCATCACAATATCCATGATGATGACGTCTGGTCTTTCTTTCAGCGCCAACTCCACCCCTTCTTGCCCATTTTTCGCCTCTAAGACTTGCTCAATATCGGTTTGCATGGACAAAAAGCTTTTCAATCCCAATCGGACCATTTCATGGTCGTCTACTAATAATACTTTCATACAGTTTCCTTTTCATTTTTCTCTTTTACAAGGAGGGGAACTCGAATATCTACAGCCACTCCCTTTTGAGGACTCGTTCTTATTTTAATGGTTCCCGCCATGTCTTCTACACGTTCTTGAATATTTTTCAACCCATAACTCAATCGTTCCAATTTTTCCTGCTCAAAGCCGATTCCATCATCTACCATCCGTAAATGAAGTTGTTTTCCTTCCTGATGCAAAAAGACATCCATTTGTTGAGCTCTAGCGTGTTTCAAGGTATTGCTGACAATTTCTTGGACGATCCGAAATAGATGTTCCTCCATTTCTTTTGGAATGCTCACGTCATTATGATGGAAGACAACTGTTAGGTTACTCTTTTCCTTCAATTCTCTAAAAATCATCTCCATCCCTTCTACCAAACTTTTTCCTTCCAATTCTGTAGGACGAAGATGTAGGAGCAAGACGCGCAAATCATTTTGGGCTGTACCTAGAATATCTGACACACCATTTAGTTGCTGCTCAATCTGACTTTTCTCTAACTCAAGGGCCTGTGCTGCCACTCCAGATAAAATCATATTGGCTGCAAACAATTCTTGACTAACCGTGTCATGTAGATCACGCGCAATTCTCTTACGCTCGATTTCCACAATTTCTTCCTCATTTCGCATCACACGATTTTCACTTTTTTGTAAATTTTCTTCTAGTCGAAGCAATTTGCTGTCCAATAAATCTAACTGTTGATTCAATTCTTTTGGGGCAATTTCTTTTCGCTGTGAAGCAGTCAGGATAGATTCTACCTTTTGTTGTACTGCATGAACTGTTACAAATTGCGTGATTTTGATAATTAAGACAACCAAAGCCGTCAATGCAAGCGTCAGACTAAAAACCAAAAATAGGAATGACTGAAGCAAGGAAAGATCTGAGAGAAGTTTGCCCCACTGAAAACCAACAAAATGGAAAATGGTATGACAAATGACCGCAACCACCATTAGGGAATAGAAATACAATAGGAGATAGTCTAATTTCTTCATGCGCGAATCACCTCAACACCCCCAACAATACCAACTAACACAATTTTTATAGAACGGTGCGATCTCCGATAGTGTGCCGTTTCAATGTCTATGGTTTCATTCCTCATTTTACGGACAGGAAGATCCAAAAACTTCAGATCTCCATACAGGGTGTTAATTTGTAAATGCAATTCCAAATCAATCGGTAAGATAATTTTTGTATTTCCAAACCCTTTCCGAATGATCACTACATTGTCCCAATTGCAAATGGCTACCTCCTCTAAATGGAGGGTGTCATTCCCAAAAACTCGGATCACATTCAGATCTCGATACCCTCGACTTTGCTTTGAAAAATGTTGTAAATCACCAATCCATCGAGTTTTTTCCTGACGAATTTTCGTATCCTCTTCAACATCAAACACAACGGCTTCATTTTCCTTATACATATAAGGGTAGGCGATCAATAAACCATAAACCACCGCAAATAAAATGGCTGCAATCACAAAAGGATTCAGCATCACGATAAAAAACAAGAGCACACTCAGCGCGATTAATAGAAAATTTGCTTTTTGTTTGCCAAAATAGTAATACAAAAGGAGCAAAAAGAGAACCATCAAGACAACAAATCTGGAAAAATCGATTGATAAAATGGTGATCGCTGCTAATGTTAACAAAACGGCTTCAACGAAAATAAAAATTTGTATTTTCCACATAGTCTACCTCATCTTTTCCTATTTTATCAAATTTTTCCTCATTTGACTTCCGTCTGTGGTTGGATAATGCGAAGAGCAAAAAAACACCCAAAAGATAGAAATCCTTTGGGTGTCCTTGGTATCGGAATGAATTGTTATTAAATAAGTTCTTTCCGATAACAGTTGTCTAGAGGCATTATTTATACATGAATGCCCAGTAATAGTTACCGTCGCCATTGATGACTGCTGCTACCGCACCTTCTGTGGCATTTGGATCGAGCATTAATTCTCTCAATCCACTGTTATACCATTTCGTTGCGACTGTTGTTGCATTGTCTTCACGGCGAGCTACAAAACCTGTGCTATCGTACTGACGTGAAATAGTATGGGCTTTTGGTAAGGCACGTGAGTTGTAGACATCATCTGACCAAGTCAATTCTTTTAAGCCTTGTGCTTTTCGCAATTCGTTAATCTTAGCAAAGGCTTCTTTCGCTTTATCTAACTCGATATAGTTTGTATTGTCTGTTGCTTCTACACGATAAACGAATTTCACATAGCCAAACTCAACATCTTTGTAGTTCTTGTCATCTACTCCACTCTTCAAGTTAGCGATTAAAACATAGTCTTTAGCCCATGGGTTTTCTTTAGATTGCTCAAAGAGTTCTGGGTCCTCGATTTCCCATTCTACTTTGGCATCCCAGCCAGCATTGTCAATAAATTTAGGATTCATTTTCTTAATGACATAGTCCTTAAATTCATCCACATTCTTAAATGGAAGAGCTTGACCTGCTTTAGCTGTTTCTACAAGGTTTGTAGAGTAGAGCTTCACGCTTGAGTCTCGATCGCTATAGGCATATTCATCATCTTTGGCATCTTCGTGGAATTTTGGATCGATTTCAGGATCTTTCGGATCTGTCATTCCATAAAGTTTCCATTTATCTCCATTCCATTTCCAATAAGCAGAATAACCAGTTGCTTCCGTATCAGAAGGAACGTAGTAATAGTGAGTCGACCCGTCAAAGTAGTAGTTCTTATCTCGACGCAAAGCTGCTGATCCAGGTTTGCCAGGAGGATAGACTATCTTTGGTGCTCGTCCATTTGGAGCCCATGGAAGATGTTCTAATCCTTCTGCAGGTGTCTCAACGTATGGAGGAATTTGGTTTTCACTAGGCTGATCTGTTGATACCAAACCATCATTTCCAGGCACTTCAGGTTGCACCGGTTCTTCTGGTTTTGGTTCACTTGGATTTTCTGGGGTTGGTGCGAAAGGATCAAACTCTCCATCTGCTCCTACAAATGGAGGGTTTTCTGGGAAGATCAAGTTCCCGTGATCTTCTGGTGTAGATGGTTCTGATGGGTTGACTGGTTGATCGGGTTTATCGCTTGGATCTGGCTCGTCGGGTGTTGGAGTTGGATCCGGAGTCGGTGTTGGAGTTGGATCTGGAGTATCAGGATTTTCCGTCGAATTCTTCACAAATACCCATTTACCATTTTTATAGTAGTAATAATCCCCATTATCTAATACATAATAATGGTAGCCATTTTCATATACATAATGAGGGTCATTGGCAAGGTTATTAGTAGAGTTATTCCGATTAGTTAAAGGCTTCCACTCACCATTGCGGTAGATCCGGTAAGTCCCATCACTCATCCGATAATAATGATTGCCATTCCAATAAATGTAGTTTACATCATTTTCCAAGGAATAACCATAGTTCCAACCATTATAGCCATAATAATTATTCCAGCTAGGATAACCATAGTTATAGCCATAATAATAGTTCCAATTTGGATATCCATAGCCATAACTATAGGTCCATGAATTATAGCCATTATAACCGTTCCAATTATTGTAACCATAGTTATAATAGTTTGAACGATAAGGGGAGGTATTCCATCCTCTATTTTCTGCAGCTACTTTTGTTGCTATAAATGCCGGGACAATCATAGCTGTTGCTAAGATTGCTCGACTAACCACTCTATATTTTCTGTCCATTTAAATAATCTCCATTGGGAAAGTATAGGCGAAAGATACATCAACTATGTGCACATATTTCAAAAGTCATTCTACCTCCCTGTTTCTTAGTTCACGATATTTATCTCCACCAGTTGTCAAGGCCTATTCAACTAGTAGAAAAAAATCTATTCGTTTACCAATTTCCTATCAAAGCAGGTCTGAACGACATTTTTACTCTTTGATCTCCTTTCACGCAGATTATAGCATGTGGGCTAAAACAAAGGCAAATAATTTGATATTCAATCTATTTTCGACTTCAAATTGCCTTATGTTTAATTGACTATTTTATTTTACCGGACTTGAAACCCCTTGTTTGTTAAGGGATTCACATAATCTATTCATCTGTAGAAAAATAGTTTCTTGAAGCGACCTCAAAGTTTTTCCCTCTACAGGGAAATAAAAAAATCACGACATAGCAACAAAAAAATACAAAAAGACTCAGAAATTCATCTGAGTCTTAGACTGATTTATTAATCTCCACCAGTTGCACTACTGCTGGAGCTTTCTGTATCTGATCGTTCAGCAGAGGATGAACTAGATGCATCTGAACTTGATGAGGCTTTCGTACTTGAAGAAGCCGTCACTTTAGGCTCATATACAGTCAAAACAATTCGTGTTCGGTTAATATCCACCGTACTCGAAACTTCTGGAGTTTGACTGACAATTTGACCGGCAGAAACAACTACCCCATCAGGGAGATGTTCCGTTTTTCTTAATTCGATATTGGCTTCTTTAATACCATAGATCTCAATCAAATTACTTCTAGCAAAATCATAAGTTGATCCAACATAGTTTGGCATTTCAATTGAAGTCGTTTCTTTCGCTACTTTCAAAACAATCTTGGTTTTTGAATTCAGAGAATATTGCTCTCCTGGAGCTGGGGTTTGTTCAAGAACTGTCCCTGCAGCATAATCGAAGGTCTCAACTTCTTCAATCGTGATCATTTTGCTTGATACTTTATAAGTATTTTTCAGATCTTCCTCTGCTTTAGCTCGTGTTTCTCCTACATAGTTTGGCATTTCAAAACTATTTGGACCTTTTGAAACAATCAAATCAATGCGACTTTGTTCTTTCTTTTGAGCACCTGCATTTGGATTGGTTCGAATGACGTAGCCTTCTGCAACCGAATCACTGTACTCTTCTTTCTCTTCACCGACTTGAAGGTCTTGTCCCTCAATAACCGCTCTAGCTTCGGCAATGGTTTTGCCGGAAACATCTGGAACTGTTTTATTGGCTGGGCTCATATACAACAAGAAAGTAAAGGCTGCAAGAACTAGTGCAATGGCAACAAACAATACCTTGTAGCGCGCCCGCAAGCGTCTTCTTGGCTTTTTACTTGGTGCCATTGTCTGCTGGTTAGATAATGGTCGATTAGGATCTACCGAACTGATTTCACTGCGTACCTCAGAGATTGGAACAGGAGCCGTCTTTGGAGTTGGACTCACTTTTGGAAGAGTCTTTGTATCAGCTTTCGATTGATCTTCAAAAATCAGTTTTTTCTCATTTCTTCTCTCGTAGGACAAGCAACTTGAAAGGTCCACATACATCTCTGCCACTGATTTATAGCGATCCGTCAGTTTTTTAGCTGTCGCTTTGATCACCACATTTTCTAAAGCTTGTGGAACATTCTTATTTTCTTCCCGAATAGAGGGGAGTGGCTTTTGAAAATGCTGCAAAGCAATTGTGACTGCACTATCTCCATCATAAGGAATGTGTCCTGTCAACATCTCATAGAAAATAATCCCCATCGCGTAGATGTCACTTTGCACCGTAGCTTTTGATCCACGCGCCTGCTCAGGGGACAAATAATGAACCGACCCCAACATCGAGTTGGTCTGGGTCAAGCTAGTCTCTGCGAAGGCCACTGCAATCCCAAAGTCTGAAACTTTTGCTGTTCCATCTGGTGTCAAGAGGACATTCTGTGGTTTTAAATCTCTATGGATAATGCCACGCGTATGGGCAAGACGCATAGCTAGAAGGATCTGCCCCATCAAACGAACAGCTTCTTCATTTGATAAAGGAGCATTTTCTTTGATATAGCGTTTCAAGTCTAAACCTGCAACATATTCCATTGCAAGGTATTGTTGCCCTTCTTCTTCGCCAATGTCTGTAATCCGAACGATATTTGGATGGTCCAGCTCTGCCATCGCCTTTGCTTCACGCTGAAAACGCGCAACTGCAATGGGATCCGTCTGGTAATTCGTACGCAGTACCTTGACTGCAACTTCTTCCCCATCTAAAATCAAATCACGCGCAAGATAAACATCTGCCATCCCGCCGCGTCCAATTTGTTGGATGATTTTATATCGCCCGGCAAAAATTTTGCCGATTTGAATCATGCTGCGTCCTCCTCAGTAAAGTGGAGCAGTACAACGGTGATATTATCCAAGCCTCCAGCATTATTGGCAAAACGAATCAAGGTTTGAGCTTTTTCTTCCAGTGAAACATCACTCAAGACAATGTCTCTGATTTCATCTGGGCCAATCATATTGGTTAAACCGTCACTATTGATCAAAATATAATCATCTGCTTCAACCGTCACCAAACCATAATCCGGCTCTAACTCATCTTTTTGACCAATGGACTGAGTGATGATGTTACGTTGAGGATGATGGGCAGCTTCTTCCTCTGTAATTTGACCAGCTCGCAAAAGAGCATTTACAAGAGAATGGTCACTGGTCAACTGCTGGTATTCGCCCTGACGAATGAGGCCAATCCGTGAATCCCCAACGTGGGCATAAATCACTTGTCCTTCTACAAAAGCCAAGGCTTCTAGTGTCGTTCCCATTCCTTTGTGCTCATCATCTTGCCCAGCCAAATGAATCCGACGATTCACAGCTTCTAAATGTTCTGCAAACCATTCCCGTACTTGATTAACCGTCTCGATCTCAGAAGAAACCCAAGCCGCACCTAGGTCTGTGACTGCCATTTCACTAGCAATATTTCCGGCACGGTGTCCTCCCATACCATCAGCAAGAAAAACCATCGGTTTTCCTGCCTTGTTTGTATATTGATTTGCATAGTCTTGGTTATTTGTCCGTCTTTGACCTACATCGGTTAAGATCGTCATATCCATACTGTCAGTTTCCTCCTGATATTATGAGATTCTCTTAAAACGACTGATAAAGAAGCCGTCGCTTCCATATAATTCGGGTGTAACAAGGATACAATCATTTTTAAGAATATCTTTTCTTTCGTGATCCAATGGGACTTGTTCGAAATTTGGATGGTTTTTCAAAAATTGGTCCACCACTTCAAAATTCTCTTTACCCATAATTGTACACGTACTGTACACTATTATACCACCTTTACGCACACTTTGACAAACACTATCCAGAATGGCCAATTGAATAGCTTGTAAAGATACAAAATCTGCACTCTCTTTATTGTACTTGATATCAGGCTTTCTCCGTATCAAACCAATCCCTGAACAAGGCGCATCCACCAAAATTTTATCGAAAGCATCAGGTCCAAATGTTTCAAAGACTTTTGTCGCATCTAACTTCTTTGTCAAAATTTTGTCCGCAACATGGAGCCGATTAGCATTTTCTTGAATCAATTTGAGCTTATGGTCATAGAGATCCAAGGCTGTGACTTTCCCAGTTGTGAGATAAGAAGCCAGGTGGGTCGTCTTTCCACCTGGAGCCGCACAGGCATCTAAAACCCACTCATCTCCTTGCAAATCCAAAGCTGGTGCCACCAATTGACTGGACTCGTCTTGAATAGTAATGCGTCCCTCTTTAAACAAGGAATGCGCCGCAAAATGTCCCTGCTCTTTCACGAGAGCGGACGGAGCAAGTAGAGAGGAGGTTGCTTCGAACAGCTGAGCCAACTCTTCTTTTTCGTCCAGATCAATCACACGAATACTGGATTTATTACGCTGATAAAGACTCTTAAAAATAGCACAAGCACGTTCTTCACCGTATTCTTCGATCAATGCTTTGACCAACCATACAGGTAGGGAATACTCTACCGAATAACGTTTGTTCTTTCGCTTGATTGTATCAATAGCTGGTAGTCCTTCGCGGATGAGCTTTCTAAGAATAGCATTGACAAACTTCTCACTGCCTTCTTTACGACGTTTTGCTATCCGGACAGCTTCATTGACGATGGCATGATCAGGAATTCGGTCTAAATAGACAAGTTGATACAAGCTCATCATCAAAAGATAATAGAGCCAAGGATCCAATTTCGTCCGGTCTTCAATCACGTGGGCGAGATACCACTCGAGCGTTATCTTCCGTGCGACAGTACCGTATACAACTTCCGTAACAAAGCTTCTATCTTTATCTGAAAGTTGAGAGTGTTCTAGCGCTTGATTTAGGGCAATATTAGAATAAGCTCCCTGTTCAAAAACCTCTTCTAACACTCGAACGATCTGTTCACGCGCATTCATTTGTTTAACTTCCAAAGTGATCTCCTACTTTCAATTGACGGCCAGCGCCATTCAAAAAGTCTGTGATGGACATTTTTGGTTTTCCTGCTGGCTGCACAACTTTGAGGGATAGCGCGCCTTCTCCTGCAGCGACCAGCAACTCTTTTTTGCTCAAAGCTATCACTTCTCCTGGATTTCCATTTCCTTCGCATAGCTCTGCTTCATAGACTTTGAAGCGTTGACCATTTAATAACGTATGAGCGACTGGCCAAGGATTCATCCCCCGAATCTGGTTAAAGACTTGGCGATTGGTTTTTGTCCAGTCCAAAACCTCTTCTTCCGGTAAAATATTCGGTGAAAACGTGACCAAACTTGGATCTTGTGGACTTGGCTTGATCTCCCCTGCCAGGTAAGCTGGCAAAATATCTAAGAGTAAGTCACGTCCAAGGAGTGCCAATTTTTCAAACAAAGTTCCCACATTGTCCTCATCTAAAATTGGGAGAGAACGAGCTGCAATCATGTCTCCGGCATCCATTTCCTTGACCATTTCCATAATTGTAACTCCAGCTTCTTCATCACCATTGATCAGGGCATAGTGAATGGGAGCTCCACCTCTATATTTAGGCAATAAAGACGCGTGGACATTCACCGCAAATTGGAAGTTCTCCAACAATTTTGTCGGTAAAAATTGTCCAAAAGCAGCGGTCACAATTCCATCTGCATCTAGGGATAAGAGAGTTTCCATTTCTGGACTACCCGATAATTTCTCCGGCTGAAGAACCGGTAGTTGATGTTCCAAAGCTACCTGCTTCACTGGGGTCATTCGAATCTCTTTTTTGCGACCTACTTTGCGGTCCGGTTGCGTCACAACTGCCAAAATTTCATAGCGCGAATCTGCTAACAATCCCTTTAAAACCGTCGCTGAAAAATCAGGCGTTCCCATAAAAATTAATTTTGTCATTTCTTTCTTCCTTACATAAAACTTTGAGGTTCATTATCAATACTGACGCGGAGATCTTGGTTGCCTCTTTCTTGTGTAAATTCTAGGATTTGATTCAAGACCTGTGTCATGCCTTCTTCAAAACGATATTTCACAATGATTTGATAATGATACAAATTATGTGTGCGTGCAATTGGTTTAGGTGTTGGTCCTAAGATTTGGACCTGATCAGATAAGCCAGATCGGAGAATTTCCATGACCTGATGTGACTTCTCCATCACAATTTCCTCACTCTTATGGGATAGGGTTAACCCAACTGTGAAGTAATAAGGCGTATAGCCTAACTGCCGGCGAATCTGCATTTCATAGGCAAAAAAACCTTCATAATCTTGGTCTTTGGCAAATCGAATCGCATAATGATTGGGGTTATAGCTTTGAATGATAACCTCTCCTTCTTTCTCTGCTCGTCCGGCCCTTCCTGCCACCTGAGTCAAGAGTTGAAAGGTTCTCTCAGAGGATCGATAATCCGGTAAATTTAAAGAAGTATCCGCATTCAAGACACCCACTAAGGTCACATTTGGAAAATCCAACCCCTTCGCAATCATTTGCGTCCCTAACAAAATATCCGCTTCTCCATTCCCGAAAGCATCTAATATTGCTGCGTGGCTCCCTTTTTTTCGGGTGGTATCCACATCCATGCGCAGAATTTTAGCTTCAGGAAAGATCTCTTGTAATTCATCATAGGCTTTTTGCGTTCCTGTCCCGTAATAACGAATAGAAGGACTTTGGCAATTTGGACAGTGTCGAGGAATCGCTTTACTATAGCCACAATAATGACAGTTCATGGTTTTAGTATCCATGTGGAGGGTCAGTGAGATGTCACAATTGGGACAAGTATCTACAGTTCCACACTCGCGACACATGACAAAGCTGGAATAACCACGGCGGTTCAACATCAAGACAACCTGCTCTTTTTTCTGCAAGCGATCAGCAATAGCTTCCACTAGAACCGGAGTGAAATTACCAGCTTCATTTTGGCCAATATAATCACGGAAATCAACGACTTTAACTTCTGGAATTTTGGCTGCCGGATTGGCCCGCTGGGTTAGACGAATTAATTCATAAACCCCTTTTGTTGCACGAGCTCGCGATTCTAAACTTGGTGTAGCAGATCCAAGAAGCAAAACTGCTTGATTGTACTGAGCCCTTAGGACCGCGACTTCCCTTGCGTGGTAGCGCGGATTACTATCTTGTTTATAGGATGCCTCGTGCTCCTCATCAATGATGATGGCTCCGATGTTTTTTAAAGGAGCAAAGATTGCTGAGCGCGCTCCAACGACTACCTTAGCCTCCCCACGTTCAACTTTCCGCCATTGATCATACTTCTCACCATTTGATAAGCCCGAGTGTAGAATGGCTACTTCCTGACCAAAACGCGAGATAAAACGGTCTGTCATCTGTGGTGTCAGGGAGATTTCAGGGACCAACATGATAGCTGTTTTTCCCTTATTTAGAACTTCCTGAATAATCTGCAGATAAACTTCTGTTTTCCCACTTCCAGTCACACCCTCTAATAAAAAAGGCTTTGATGTTTTCCCAATTTGAGAAACTACTGTTTCGACAGCTTTTGCTTGCTCTGAATTTAAAAGCAGAGCCTGGGTCTGTTCTTTGCCTTCATAATATGCAGCCGCCCGATTCACTTCTCGTTCTGTTATTTCTAAAACACCCTGATCAATAAAATAAGCCACTACTTCTCGTGAAAATTCCTGATACAATCCTGCTAAGGGTTGCTCCCCTTGCTCTAGTAACAGGCGCTCTTTCAATGCGAGCCTTTTTTTAGCTCTCTCTGATGGTTGAAGTTCTTTTAATCCTTCCAGGTTAACGCGATACCGTTTTTCTGTTTTAATTTGTTTCTTATCCTTGGCCTTGTATTCAAGTAGCAAATCTCCTTTTCTGACCAACCGCATCACTTGGGCTTGATCGGCCGCATCTAGAGAAGAAAAAGAAACTTCATTTTTTTCACCAAAAAGTTTCACTTTGAGAGTGGGATCTAAAGAAGGTTGAGGATACAAAATATTATCATAACTTGAATTGAGGAGAGAAGGAAGCATGGTTTTTAAAATCGTAATCTTATATGAAAAAACACTTTTTCGTAATTGATCTGCCAACCAGAACTGCTCTTGATTTAAGACCGGAGTGTAATCCAAGACCTCCACAATTGCTTTTAATTCCTCGCTTGTGTCTGCCTCTTCTAAAACACCTACCACAATCCCTTGAATGAGGCGATTCCCTTTACCAAAGGGGACATGAACTCGCATACCTGCCTCTACCATATCCTCAAATTCTGATGGAATCTGATACGAATAGGGTTTATCTGTCTGCATCAATGGGACATCTACGATGACTTTTGCTATCACTTTTTCACCTCCAGCCTCTA
Organism: Streptococcus parasanguinis; assembly: GCA_018379295.1. Classification (GTDB taxonomy): domain Bacteria; phylum Bacillota; class Bacilli; order Lactobacillales; family Streptococcaceae; genus Streptococcus; species Streptococcus parasanguinis_AH. Next base: position 18,468 of record JAGZVW010000004.1, read on the forward strand.
TCATATGAGCTTTACTTTATCACGGAACCCTTTAAATATCAAAAAATAAGATTGAGAAGCCCCAACCTTAAATTTTTTCACCATCTTCTTTTTCTTTGGCAATTTGTTCCTTAATTTTGCGCTCTTCTTCTTCTTTGCGAATCCGCTCTGCTTCAATCCGACGACGAAGCGCTTCACGTTTTGCTTCTGGATCCGGGTGAACAACTACGTTCCCAGACTCGATTTCTTCAAGCGCTTGTAATGTTGATTTAACTGATTGGAATTCTTGAGTTGGCACTGCACCACTTTCCAATTCGTGGGCCCGTTTTGCCTCAAGAATGACCAATGAATATTTTGATGGTACTTTGTCAAGCAACGTATCAATAGAAGGTTTTAACATCATATTCCTATACCTAATTTCTAATTATTTATCTCTTCACAATAGTTTGTGTTTTTGGTAACATATCCAGATAATGGCCAATGACACGGTCTACACGGAAATGCTCTGCTTCGATCACACGTTTGACACGCTCTGCAGCAAGAGGAACCTCGTCGTTCACAATGGCATAGTCATATTCACGCATCATGGCGATTTCTTCTTTTGCTTTTTCAATCCGTTGCGCAATGACTTCTGCACTATCTGTCCCGCGACCCACTAATCGATCTTGCAATTCATCCAAATCAGGCGGAGTTAGGAAAATAAAAACTGCATCTGGAACTTTCTTCTTTACTTGAAGTGCACCCTGAACTTCAATTTCAAGGAATACATCGATTCCCTTGTCCAAGGTTTCATTCACATAGGTTAAAGGAGTCCCATAGTAATTTCCAACGTACTCAGCGTACTCCAACATTTGCCCTTGACGGATCAAATCTTCAAATTCTTCACGTGTACGGAAAAAATAGTCGACACCATCCACTTCACCTGGACGTTGTGCACGCGTCGTCATCGATACAGAATACTGAAACTGATTGTCCGAGTTTTCAAAAATTTCTCGTCTAACCGTTCCTTTTCCAACCCCCGAAGGGCCAGAAAATACGATTAATAAGCCACGATCCGCCATGATTTCTCCTTCAATGTCTTTCTATCTAGTGTAACAAAAATCGGCCTAATTTTCAACTGATTTTTTCATTCAAAAAGCTTGAGATGCTAGATCTCAAGCTTTTTGTTTATTTTGCGTAATCGACTGCACGCAATTCTCGAATAACGGTAACCTTAATGTTTCCAGGATATTCAAGATTGGACTCGATCTTCTCACGAATATCATGAGCCAAGATCGTCACTTTATCATCCTTAATTGCCTCAGGGCTAACCATAATACGGATTTCACGACCCGCTTGAAGGGCGAAACTTGTCTTAACTCCTTCAAAACTATTTGCAATTTCTTCAAGATCTTGCAAGCGTTTGATGTAGCTTTCAAGTGACTCACTTCGTGCTCCAGGTCGAGCTGCACTCAAGGCATCCGCCGCAGCGACAATGACTGCAATGACACTTTCTGGTTCCACGTCCCCATGGTGACTGGCAATGGTATTGACCACCACTGGGTGTTCCTTGTACTTCCGTGCCAATTCAGTTCCAATCTCGACGTGACTTCCTTCCACTTCACGGTCAATCGCTTTACCGATATCATGTAAGAATCCTGCACGTCGTGCCAAGGTAGCATTTTCACCCAACTCGCTAGCAATAATACCAGAAAGTTTAGCAACTTCAATGGAGTGACGCAAAACGTTTTGACCATAAGAAGTACGGAATTGCAACCGTCCCATGATTTTCATCAAATCTGGATGGAGGTTTGGCGCACCGATTTCATAGGCAGCCGCCTCACCGTATTCACGAATCCGGTTGTCAATTTCCTGGCGGTTCTTCTCAACCAGCTCTTCGATGCGGGCTGGATGGATCCGACCATCTTTGAGAAGGCTCTCCATTGTCATGCGGGCGATTTCACGACGAATCGGATCAAACCCTGACAAGGTCACCACTTCAGGCGTATCATCAATAATCACATCGACACCTGTCAAACTCTCAAAGGTACGAATATTGCGACCTTCACGACCGATAATCCGACCCTTCATACTATCGTCCGGCAAATGAACGGTTGAGTTTGTTTGCTCAGCAACAAAATCACCCGCCATTCGCTGCATAGCTTGCACGAGAATGTCTTTTGCGATTTTATCAGAACGTTCTTTCACTTCCAATTCAGCATCACGAATCCGTGAGGCAATTTCTTTTGAAAGTTGCTCTTCCGTCTGACTCAAAATAATGTCACGCGCTTCTCCTTGACTTAGAGCAGCGACACGTTCCAGTTCTTCTACTTTCTTGTGTTCAAGCTCTTCCAGCTGTTGTTCACGCGCATCAATGTGTTTAGTTCTATCTGTAAGACTTTGCTCTTTGTGTTCAAGAGACTGTTCTTTGCTTGTTAAAATGTCGTCTTTGCGATCAAGATTGCTAGCACGTTCTGCCAAACGGCTTTCTAATTGCTTCAATTCTTGTCGTTCTGACTTAAACTCAGCATCGACCTCTTCACGATATTTTCTGGCTTCTTCCTTTGCCTCCAAAAGTGCTTCTTTTTTAAGTGAACTTGACTCATGCTTCGCCTCTTTTAAAATCAAATCGGCTTCGCGTTCAGCCTGTCCACGTAAATTCGTTGCTTCTTGTTCAGCATTCAAAAGGGTGAGTTCCGCAGCTTCTTTTGAAGCTTTCATTTTAAGAGCAGTTCCCACATATCCAATGACTAAACCAATGACCGCGGCAAAAACACCTGTAATAACAAAATTCATGCTTTTACCCCAAATCTATTTAATTAGTTGAATTAAAAATTCTTTTACATTTTACCATAAATTACTAAAATTAACAATCTAAAAAAACAGGAAAAACCTTTTATATTTTTGCTTAATGCTTATTCTTTTATCGTCTTTTCTTTCATGGAACATCTGTGAGGAATTCATTTATTTCCACTTTGTTGAATCTGCTTTTTTATGCTATAATCAAGAAAAACAAAGAAGGATTTGAGTATGACAAAAGAAGTAATTGTTGAAAGTTTTGAATTGGACCACACGGCGGTGAAGGCTCCCTATGTACGCTTGATTGGGGAAGAAACTGGACCCAAAGGAGACATCATCTCTAACTTCGATATTCGTCTGGTGCAACCCAATGAAAATGCGATTCCAACTGCAGGGCTCCACACGATCGAGCACCTTCTTGCGATGCTTATTCGCAAACGCATCGATGGTATGATTGATTGTTCCCCATTTGGATGTCGCACCGGTTTTCATATGATCATGTGGGGACAGCATTCGAGTACGGAAATTGCTAAAGTGATTAAAGAATCTTTAGAAGAAATTGCATCAGTCAGCACTTGGGAGGATGTCCCAGGCACAACCATTGAGTCTTGTGGAAATTACAAGGACCACAGCCTCTTTTCAGCAAAAGAATGGTGTCGCCTGATTCTAGATCAAGGAATCTCAGATAATCCCTTTGAACGTCATATTGTTTAATACGAAAAAGAGGCTGGGACAAAAGTCCTAGCCTCTCAATTATTTTTGGATTGTCGAGCAAGACGCAGTGGTTGAGTGGACTCTACTACGCTGATTTCATCAGCTTTTACAGCCCTACTCAACTGTGCGGAGGTGGGACGACGAAATCGAATTCCAACGAATTACCGATTTCTGTCCCACTCTCTTTTTTATTGTCATTTTTCCCAGAAAAGAGATGTCTGCTCAGGTATTAATAATCCAGAGCATCTGAATGACCTTTGCCGTTCCCTACGAAATAACCAGTCTTGGCATTGATACTAAAGAGATAGGTTCCATCTGGTTTGAAGAGGTTGTAATAGCCATTACCGTTAATGATATTAACACGCTCTAAAATGTATTGATTGCCAGTGATATGCCCACGTTTACGAGCAATGTTCAATACTTTTTCAAGGATCCCATCACCAAACACCCAAGCCGGGTTATTGACATCATTGATAGCTGCTTGGTTATATGGCACACGGCTCAAGTTCCGTTGAAGTGGGACACCATCGCTTGGAAGACCGTACCCTGAATAGCCTGGGTTTGCCGTTCCTGCACTACCTGTAGCAGCATTGACAGCTGGGGCCGTAGGCGTTGCTGCTTGAGCTGGGGCTGGAGTTGCATTAGAAGTATCTGTACCACCTGTCCCTGTCACTGGTGCCGGTGTCGCAACTTGTTGTGAACGTCCTTGCGCAACCGCCTCATTCAATAAGCTATCTAATTTTTCATTGCCTGTCTTTGTTTCTGCAAAGGTCGCATCACTTTTCGCTTTGGCAGTTGCATCAAGAACTCCATCTTTGATGACTGGAGAACTAAATTGAGAATTCACTTTTTGAATGGCAGAAACTTGCTTCACAAGGTCTTCATATTTTGTTTTAGCCGCATTATAATCACTGCTTCCTTCTAATTTGTCCAGCAGTTTCTTCAGATTTTCCAAGTCTCCGAATTTATCATTTTTAAGAGCACTTTTTGATTCATCTACAAAAAAGGCATCGTAGGCTTTGGTAAACTCTTCCAATTTTTGAGCCTGTGTTTCACTGCTACTTGATTTAGAAGTAGAAGATGACTTGCTAGATGAAGACGATACAACAGTTGTACCACCAGATTTTCCACGACTGTGCATCCAGTTATAGGTCACAAAAATGGCCGAACCGACAATCGCAAGACCTAAGGCAGAGTATAGAACCGCTTTGATTCGTTTGCCCGCATTGCTTGGTGTTTCCTCAGGAAGTTCCTCAGCTTCTACAATTGGTTCAGTTGGTGTGGGACCAAATTTAATCTTAGCAGGTAATTCAGTTGAGATAGCATCCATTTCAGGCCTTTGTTCCAAGACCGTTTCCGTCACTTCCGGCTCCTCCACTGCTTCAGCTACTTCAGCAACTGTTTCTGTAGCTGCCAACTCTTCAGCTTTAGCCAATTCTTCTTTGGCCAAAATTTTTGTATCGTATTTTTCAGCTTCAATTTCTGCTCGGTGTTGTTTGATGTATTTGTCTAAGACATTATCACCTTCAGTGACACCTGCTTCGATTTCTTCTGCCTTTCGATTGGCCTGCCCAATCGTCATCTCTTTAGCATCTTCAAACTCTAAAATTGATTCTGTTTCTTGCTCTAATGGCTTTTTATCCTTCTCTGTCATAAAAATCCTTTCTATGCCTTAATCTGCCGTTTTACTCGTTCCCCAAAATATTGGTAGAGATCAACTTTTAGGGTTCCGTTATAAAGTTTTCGTTTTTTATCTGCTTTACTACCGAATTTAGATTCAAAACCTTCATCACTGGTTAGGATAAATTTACTCCAGGTTTTGAGAGGTGCAAATACGTGCCCCATTTCAGTATACAATTTCGTCACACCTTCATCATCGGATAAGCGTTCTCCATATGGAGGATTGGAGATAATCACCCCGTTGATCTTATCTGAGTGAAGATCTTGGACTCGCATTTGTTTGAAAGTAATATCACTGCTAACGCCCGCTTTCTGGGCATTTTCTTTGGCAATCTCAACCATCCGTGCATCGATATCGGTTCCCATAATATCCAATTCGATCTCGCGATTGATTTTTCTGCTTGCTTCTTGACGGACTTCATGAATCAAGCGATCATCCATCCAGTTCCATTCTTCAAAAGAAAAGGTCCGACGTAAACCAGGTGCCATATTTCTCGCAATCATTGCCGCCTCAATACAAAACGTTCCAGAACCACATGTCGGGTCAATCAAGGGTTTATCTGGATACCAGTTTGACAGCAGAAGAATTGCTGCTGCCATATTTTCCTTAATAGGGGCTTCCCCTTTTTCAGTCCGATAACCACGTTTGAAGAGGCTACTACCAGTGGTGTCAATCAAGACAGTGGCTTGGTCTTTAAGGATCGATACTTCGATCTTGAACTCTGCCCCATTTTCCATGAGAGGAACACCTTCTGGTCGGGCATAGTGTTTTTGTAACTTTTTAACCACTGCTTTTTTCGAAATGGCCTGAACGCTAGGTTCATTATGGAGTTTTGATTTGACACATTTAGCCTTAGAAATAGGAAAACGTGCTCCTAAAGGCAAATAATTTTCCCAATCCAAAGCAAAGACACCTTGAAAGAGTTCTTCGAAGGTTTTGGCTGGAAAAGTCCCAACCACAATTTTTACTCGATCAGCCGCGCGCAACCAGAGATTGGTCTCTATGATTGCTCGACGGTCTCCTTGAAATCGAACCCGTCCATTTTCAACCTGGCAATCGTAGCCGAGATCGCGTAGTTCTCGACCAACAACAGCCTCTATACCAGCAGCGGCCGTTGCAATCAATTCAAATTGTTTTTTCATCTTATTCCTATCACTTTAAAAAAGGAGGTTGAGATCTCTCTCCACCTCATCAACCTATATGCAATTTTCTATAAGCCATGTTTTGTTCCAGAAATGACTAGGTACCATTTCCTTCGATAATCATCTGTCTACTGTTTCCAGTCAGAATGCTATGTTCGTTTCCACGCATTCCATGCCCCGACCAAAGTTTGGGTTGCTAGCTTGAGGGGTTTACCGCGTTCCACTTTTTAGGTTTCCCTAAAAACTACGTCACTGTGGCACTTTCAGAGTTACTAGAGCTTATCCTTAGACTTAGCTCCTTCACTCGCCGTAACTTGAATACCAAGTCCCTAGGCTTATGGATTCACCTAGCACAAACACTACAGGCATCACAGCCTGTGCTAGCATGGACTTTCCTCATGAGAGGATTCTCTCACGCGATTATCCAAAAATTGCACAATCTATGGGATTAATAATCGCGATCTACGATCTGTTTCCCAAAAACTTCTTTTTCCAAACGATTGAGACGTTTGAGAATATCAAAGTTCGTCGCTGTTGTCACTTGCGGGTATTCTTGCGTAGCAGTGCTAGCAATCGGAGATGTTTGTGGTGTTTCCTGTGCTTTTTGGGCAAGTTCTTCACGAAGGCGGGCGTTTTCTTCACGCAATTCCTTCACCAAAGCAGCATAGGTTTCATAGTCTTTTATGACATCATCCAAAAATTCATTTACTTCATCTTTATTATAACCACGAACTTCTCGTTTGAAATCTTGATCAAAAATATCTTTCGCAGTAAAAATAATACTCGCCATTACTCTCTCCAATCTAGTTCATCATCTCAATTATATAAAAAAATGGTAAGAAAAATCAAGGTATAACACTTAGTTTTCGTAAAAATTTTCAGCAAGTTCATTTAAGTCATCAAAACTTAATTGTTTGACATAAAATGGTTCTTTTTCTACCATCATTTTGTAAAGATATTTTAAATTGGTTTCATTTTCTGGATCATAAAAAACATAAGCTCCATCCGCGTTATCTATCAAAAACTGATTGTATTCTTTTAGTTGACCCGGATTGCTATAGTGGGGATAGGCATATTTCACGAAATCCACCTGTTTGAAGCGTGCTAATAATTCCTGATTGCTTTCATTCCAATTTTCGCCAATATTCTCAAATAGGAAGATCGTCGCCATTTGAAAATCGTAATCTTTTTTTAATGCAAAGGCGACCTCTAGTACCCAAGCCTCAAATCCCAAATTACCAGAAAAGACCAGCCATTTCACTCCTTCTTCAAATAAACGACGAAGATCTCTTTCAATGGCTTTTTTGATAATGGTCAGTCGAGGGTCTTTATTGGAAAAGACGCCCACATCAAAACTCTTATAACCTGCAACAAGTATGGTATTCATTTTTTCCTCATTATTCTAATTTATGATATAATAGAGTGATGTAATTGTACCAATAAGGAGAACTATGGTCAACTATCCACATAAAGTAGCCAAAAAAACCTTGGTCTCTACACAAAGGAAACATCCAGTCGACTTTGCGAATCGTGGGATGACATTTGAAAAAATGATCAATGAAAGTAATCAATACTATCTTTCTCGAGGTCTGGCAGTCATCCATAAAAAACCAACACCGATTCAAATCGTGAAAGTAGATTATCCACGTCGCAGTCGGGCAAAGATTGTTGAAGCCTATTTCAGGCAAGCCTCAACGACGGACTATTCTGGAGTATACAAGGGACGCTATATCGATTTTGAAGCTAAGGAAACACAGCAAAAGCAATCCATGCCGATGAAAAATTTTCATCAACATCAAATCGATCATATGGAGGCGGTTGTCCAGCAAGGCGGTATCTGTTTCGTTCTCTTGCATTTTGCAAAGTTGAGTGAAACCTACTTACTTCCTGCTCCTGCATTAATTCACTATTACAACATCGATCATGGTAGTAAATCCATGCCCCTCTCCTATATTCAGGAGCACGGCTTTCTAGTAGATAAGAATCGTCTTCCAAGCGTTCCTTATCTTGATATTATCGAACAGAAACTTCTAGGCGGTATTTAAATGAATAAACAAACAGTCATTCAATGGTTGAAATATGTTGCCATCGCAGCCATTTCATTTTTCTTACTTTTATTTGTCCTCGGTGGACTGATATTTAGTTACTATGCTATGAAAGCACCAACCTTGTCTGAAAAAGATTTGGTTGCAACAACATCTAGTAAGATCTATGACAACCAAAATAACTTGATCGCGGATTTGGGAGCTGAGAAACGAATCAATGTCACAGCCAATGAAATCCCTACTGATTTGGTCAATGCTATCGTTGCGATTGAAGACCACCGTTTCTTCAATCACCGTGGGGTCGACATCATTCGGATCGGCGGTTCCTTCCTTCACAACTTACGAGGAGGAAGTCAAGGTGGGTCAACCTTGACGCAACAATTGATCAAGTTAACCTATTTCTCCACTTCAGCCTCTGACCGTACCCTCTCTCGTAAGATCCAAGAAGCTTGGTTAGCAACCCAACTAGAAAAGAAAGCAACCAAACAAGAAATCTTGACCTATTACGTCAATAAAGTATTTATGGCGAATGGGAACTACGGAATGCAGACAGCTGCGAAAAGTTATTACGGAAAAGATCTAAAAGATCTTTCGCTCCCTCAATTGGCACTCCTTGCGGGGATGCCCCAAGCACCAAACCAATACGATCCATACTCCCATCCTGAAGCAGCGCAACAGCGCCGAAACTTAGTATTAAAAGAAATGCTCGATATGAAGACCATTTCTAACAAACAATACGAAGCAGCGGTCAATACACCTGTTACAGATGGTCTGCAAAGTCTCAGTTCTTCAAGCAGTTACCCAGCCTATATGGATAATTACCTAAAAGAAGTGATCGAGCAAGTCGAAGAAGAAACGGGCTACAATTTGTTGACAACCGGAATGGATGTCTATACAAACGTGGATACAGAAGCTCAAAAGAAACTATGGGATATCTACAATACAGATGAATATGTCAATTACCCGGATGATGAAATGCAAGTAGCTTCTACCGTTATTGATGTCAATACTGGTAAAGTCATTGCTCAGCTGGGTTCTCGTCACCAATCCAGCAATGTTTCCTTTGGTACAAACCAAGCGGTTGAAACGAACCGTGACTGGGGTTCAACAATGAAACCAATCACAGATTACGCACCAGCTCTTGAACATGAGGAATATACCTCTACAGCAGCTACTACAACAGATGCGCCATACAACTTCCCTCATTCATCAACGCCTGTCTACAACTGGGACCGTTCATACTATGGTAGCATGTCCATTACCTACGCAATTCAACAATCTCGTAACGTGCCTGCGGTGAAGGCCCTGGAAAAAGTTGGTCTTAAACAAGCTAAGAAATTCCTCAATGGATTAGGGATCGATTACCCAGAAATGGTTTACGCCAACGCTATCTCGAGTAACACTAGCGATTCTAGCAACAAATACGGAGCCAGCAGTGAGAAAATGGCAGCTGCCTATGCTGCTTTTGCCAATGGCGGTACCTATTACAAACCATCCTATGTTAGTCGGGTTGTCTTTAGTGATGGCACAACCAAGGAATTTGAGTCCGAAGGAACTCGTGCAATGAAAGCAACAACTGCCTACATGATGACAGATATGATGAAGACAGTTCTCTTGTCTGGTACCGGTACAAATGCTGCCATTTCGGGAATCTACCAAGCTGGTAAGACAGGTACATCAAACTATGCTGATAACGAAATCGGTAAATTGACAAAAAATGCTTATTCAAATATTGTAACACCGGATGAATTGTTTGTAGGCTACACTCCTGAATATGCCATGGCAGTATGGACAGGTTATTCCAATCGCTTTACACCAGTATTGGATAATGGAATACAGGTCGCAACGGATGTCTACCGTCAAATGATGCTCTATCTTGCTAATAATAATAACTCTGGTCATACGGATTGGACGCAACCAAGTGGACTGTATCGAAGTGGTTCTTATCTCTACTTAAACAATGGTAAGAACAACTACAATAACTACTACTATGAGCCAAGTTATTCCACTGATCAGTATTCGTATGAAGAACCATCGTCTAGCTCTTCGAACGAAGAAAATCAATCTAAACCATCTGAGCCTTCTTCGCAAGACTCTAACAATCATAACGAATAATAGAATGGAGAAGTCGGGCTTTTGCCCGGCTTTTTTTAAAACAATGGTTAAAAAACCAGAACGAATAAAATCTGATTTATTTAGTTAGACTTCCCAGCTTTTTTATTTTTGAGTATATAAAAAAAAGAGCCTTTCGGCTCTTATTAGAATGTAGACAAACTATTTTAAAGCAAAATAAGTTAAGTGATTCTGCAAAAAACAAAATTGAGTTCCAATATTTAAATCGATTTAAGAAAATACTGAAACTTTCCGCTGTGAGAAAAGTGCTTGAAACGTTATTGTTTCAGGCACTCGGAATTATTGAGACCTTAGACTCAATAATTAGTCATGGAACTTTAAAGAAGTTCGCTGACGTCCGTACTCACCTAAGGAAAGTTTTTAAGATATTTTGTCTTCAATCTGAAAAGAGCCTTTCGGCTCTTTTCTATATCATTATTTTGCTAAAGCTCCCATTGGATCCCACGGTGCTAGGACAATTGGTTCTGCTTCATAGGCTGCTAATTCGTCTGCTGTTAGGAATTCTTTACGAACCACGATTTGATAGGTATATTCATCCATCCAAGCATCAGAAGCCACAAAGTAACCATCTGTACCGACCTTGTCTCCCCATGAATTTTCAACCTTCCATTTACGAGGCTGACCTGCTTCGTCTAAATCAACCCCTGTCAAGACCATAGCGTGTGTCATGAGACTTTCTGCATAGTCCAAGCGACCCGCCTTGTCTTGTGTCAAATGAATGTCCATGCCTGCTTCAAAATCGTAGACATCTGTTGCCAGGATTCCGGCTTTACGGTTGCTGACTTGGCCTACATCTGAACCAAACCAGACAGTTTCTCCTGCTTTCATTTGAGCAATAGCTAATTCTTTCAATCGATCCATTGGAACATTTAGGTAGCGGACTGGACGGCTACCAACCACATTGCCCAGCATATCTACGGTGTAAGATTTTCCATATGGCTTATCTGTAGTTGGGGCATTGATAATGGAGACGTAATCGTCTAATTGAAGGTCTACATATTTTTTGTAGAAGCTTTGTGGAGTTAAGCCACTTTCGGTATGGAATTGGTTGTCCTTATCACGGTATGAAAAGTCAAATTCACGCGGAGGCAATCCTAAAGACATAGCCAAGAAGTTAAAGATTTCTTGCAACAACGCTTGTTTCTTGCTCGCAACTGCCTCACTATCTGCGCCTGAGTGAATCAAGTCACGCAAGATTTGCGCATCTTGACGCAAGAGTTTATTGAGGTAGGTGTTCAATTCCCGGCTATTACTTGAAGAAATCGATTCCGGATAAACTGATTTTGGAACCACTCCGTATTTCTCAAAGAGGGATACCACCATATCCCATTGACCACCATCTTGTTGTGGGGTTTGTAGGAGAAAAGCCACCTTACGGCTGGTCAATTCTTGATCTGCTGTAGCAATCACTTGCTCCAAAAACCAGTTTGATTTTTCATACTTATCCCAAAAGAAAGTATGTGCTTGAGACAATTCAAAATCCTCCAATTGGAAGCTTGAAATCATCTTGTGACGGAAGGTATTTAAAGCCGCAAACATCCAACAACGTCCAGATGCTTTTTGGTTTGTCACCTTATCCTTGGTCAAATCAAGTGAAAAAACTGGTGTATTTTCTACTGCACTCTTGCGCGTTTCAAGCGATGCATGGATCCCATTGTGGGTAACAGCATTTTCAAGAGCCGCATATTTCACATTTGCTTCATAATTGGCATAGAGCTGGTCTGTAAATTCTTTCGTTAATTCTGACATAGCAATCTCCTTTTTTCGTTATTTACTATTATAATCCTTTGAGCAGAATCTTCAAGTAAAAATCACCCTATAGAGAGGGATTCTGTATAGAATAGATGATTTTATCCCCACAATATCCTTTGCGTTGAATGGCATGAGGGATGGTTTCTACATACTGCATTCCTGTCTTTTCCATGACTTTCCCTGAAGCAGGATTTAAACTGACATAAGTGGCTTTGATTTCTTTAAATCCGACTTCGTTCAATAAGAAATCTAACACAGCTGTGAGCGCTTCTGTCATGAATCCCTGCCCCCAGAATTTCTTGCCAAGGATATAACCTAGCTCGCATGATTGACTTTCCGGGTCCTGAGAAACCACACTAATATCTCCAATTACCTGATCCGGTGATGTTTTCAAACAGATCGCCCATTTATAAGTATCTGATTTACGATACTGTTCGATCCATCGTTTGATCGATTCTCTAGTTCTCTCAGAAGATGCATGGGCATCCCAGGTGACATATTTCAGGGTTTCAGGATCAGAAGCCCAATTTTCAAACATCGCTGATGCATCCTCCAAAACGAAAGGCCTCATGTATAAACGCTCCGTCTCTATGACAAGACTTCCAAGATGCTTCATAGATTGTCTCCCTTCATTTTTTCATGCAACTTGAACTTTGCAAGTTGGTTACTTTAATCTAGAAGAAAAGGACGGATGAAACCGCCCTTCTTTTTAATGCTTTTCACAATATTGTATGGTGAGACTACGAAATAGAACTCTACGAGTTACCGATTTCTACCTCGTTCTCCTATTTTAAGACTCGGGCTAAAAAGGTCCACTGGACCTTTTTACTCCCAAAAATGATCAAATACTGTGATTGGCAAGTGGCGTTTGTGTTGGCCTTTGTACCAACATTTTTCAATAGTGGCTTGAGCTTCTGGACTCACTTGTTTGCCTTCTAGGTAATCATCAATTTCATTATAGGTGACACCCAGCGCTACTTCATCTGCTATTCCTGGTTTTTCTTCTTCCAAATCTGCTGTTGGGATTTTCTCATAAAGAACAGGATCGGCTCCTAAGGCCTTAAGCAATTGTTTTCCTTGGCGTTTATTCAAACGGAAAAGGGGCAAAATATCTGCACCACCATCTCCAAATTTTGTGAAGAAACCTGTAATATTTTCCGCTGCATGGTCCGTCCCAATAACGGCTCCACTCCGCGCACCTGCTAAAGCATACTGAGCAATCATGCGACTGCGAGCCTTGATATTGCCCTTGTTGAAGTCGGAGATATCCGTTCCTGTTGCTTCGACAGCGCGTTCCATGGCATCAACTGATTCCTTGATGTTAACGACTAGGCTGACATCTGGCTGGATAAAGGTCAAAGCTTTTTGAGCATCTTCTTCATCTGTCTGTACCCCATAAGGAAGGCGAACAGCAATAAATTGATAGGAGGCATCTCCTGTCTCTGAGCGCATTTCTTCCATGGCTAATTGAGCTAATCGCCCAGCAAGAGTCGAATCTTGTCCTCCTGAGATCCCTAATACAAATGTTTTCAAGAAGGGATGTTTTTTTAGATATCTTTTTAAGAAATCAACCGAGCGGCGAATCTCTTCCTGAGGATCAATGCTAGGCTTGACACCCAATTGTTGGATAATCTCTTCTTGCAAACTCATTTTGCTTCTCCTTCTCCATTGGCCTTGTTACGCATTTCCTCGATTAGATCCATCTTATCCTGCCAAATATCTTTTGCCAAGTCAACTGGGTAATGCTGTGGATTAAGGACACGCTTGTATTCATCCCACAATTGATCGTAATTTTTACGAGCATATTCTTGAATTTCTGATAATGGTGGTAGTTGATAAACCAATTGCCCCTCTTTAAAAATATCCACTAAAAGAGGAATAGCCTCAAAGTTTCGGACCGTTTTATTGATGTAGGTATAAGTCGGATGGAACATTTTAAGTTCTGTCAGTTGAGAAACATCTACTCCATCATAAGTAATGTAGTCCCCTTCTGACTTACCTTTTTCACGACTCGTAATCCGCCAGACTTGCTTTTTACCTGGAGTAGAAACTTTCTCTGCATTATTAGAAAGCTTGATGGTATTGATCATCTCTCCTGCTTCGTTTTCAACAGAAACAATTTTGTATACCGCCCCAAGTGCTGGTTGATCGTAAGCCGTAATTAGTTTGGTTCCCACACCCCATACATCAATTTTTGCTTTTTGCATTTTTAAGTTGAGGATGGTATTTTCATCCAAGTCGTTAGAAGCGTAGATTTTAGCATTTGTAAACCCAGCCTCATCTAATTGCTGGCGAACTTTTTTAGAAATATAGGCAATATCTCCTGAATCAATCCGAACGCCTAAGAAATTGATCTTCTCTCCCATTTCACGCGCTACCTGAATAGCTGCTGGTACCCCAATACGAAGGGTATCATAGGTATCGACGAGGAAGACACAATCTTTATGGGTTTCCGCATAGGCCTTAAAGGCTTGGTAGTCATTTCCATATACCTGTACAAGAGAATGGGCATGGGTTCCTAAAACAGGGATTCCAAAGAGTTTTCCTGCCCGAACATTACTAGTCCCATTAGCACCTCCGATGACTGCCGCACGAGTTCCCCAAATCGCAGCATCCATTTCTTGCGCGCGACGTGTCCCAAATTCCATCAAAGGCTCATCTTCAATGACCGAACGAATGCGTGCAGCCTTTGTGGCTATCAAGGTTTGAAAGTTGACTATATTTAAGAGGGCTGTTTCCACCAATTGACACTGAGCCAGAGGACCTTCGACCTGGACAATTGGTTCATTGGCAAAAACTAAGTCACCTTCTTGAGCCGAGCGTACTGTCAGTTCCAATTTAAGATCACGGAGATATTCCAAGAAGGCTCCATGATAACCAAGTGACTCTAAATAGGCAATATCGCTCTCAGAAAAACTCAAGTTTTCCAAATATTTCACAATTCGCTCTAAGCCAGCAAATACAGCATAGCCGTTTTTAAAAGGCTGTTGACGAAAATACACTTCAAATACAGCATGTTTATTGTGGATACCTTGATCAAAATAGACCTGCATCATGTTGATTTGGTATAAATCAGTATGCAAGGTTAAACTGTCATCTGGATACATATGAATACCTCTTTTTTTAGATTTGTTCTATGAATTCCTACCATAAAATTAGTACCATTATAGCACATTTCAGCCCTATTGAATACTGAAAGGAAAGCACGAAAAAAATCTGAGGCACAAACCTCAGATTTTTTAAGCATTAAAAGTTTTCTGTGATATATTTATAAACTTCTTGGCCAGCAATCGCACCGTCTCCGACTGCTGTCGTCACTTGACGTAGGTCTTTTTGACGAACATCACCAACCGCAAAAATACCTGGGACTTTGGTTCTCATATGATCATCCGTCACCACCCAGCCATTTTCATCTAAAATACCAAGTTCCGTCGCAAAATCACTGACAGGATCTAAACCGACATAGATAAAGACACCACCGAAGGCCTGCTCTCTAACCACTCCTGTCTTCACATCTTTTAAAAGGACAGACGTTACTTTTTGTTCACCTTTAATTTCTTCAACAACCGTATTCCAAGCAAAGTGAATTTTATCATTGGCAAAGGCACGGTCTTGAAGAACTTTTTGGGCACGCAACTGATCACGACGATGGGCAATAGTCACTGTTTTTGCAAACTGCGTCAAAAAGACAGCTTCTTCTACCGCAGAATCGCCACCACCAACGACCAAGAGATTTTCATCTCTAAAGAAAGCTCCATCACAAACAGCACAGTAGGAAACTCCTCTACTGTTCAGCTCCTCTTCACCAGGGACATTCAATGGACGGTGGTTAGACCCTGTTGCAATCACCACGGTTTTAGCTTCAAATTCCCCATCATCTGTGACAATCTTTTTGGTTGCTCCGAGGTCTTCGATGCGCTCTACCTGACCAAACAAATGTTCCACACCAAGATTTTCTAAAGGCTCAAACATTTTTTCAGCCAAGTCTGGGCCACTAATATTCGCATAGCCAGGATAGTTTTCAATGTCAGACGTATTGTTCATTTGACCGCCTGGAATTCCTCTCTCAATCAATGCGACCTTTAAATTGCTTCGTGCTGCATAAAGGGCAGCAGTCATCCCTGCAGGACCTGCTCCAATAATCACTGTATCAAACATACTCAACCTCTTTCTGTTTTGTTGTAACCATTATAATTCTAACACGGTCTTTTTGCAATTATCGTGCTTGAAAGATAAACAAAATCCCTATGACCGCAAAGGTTAAAATAGGAATCGTCATGATATCAATTAAGAGGATATCATACAAATGGGCTTGTCGTTGCTTGGCTGTTTTATCTTTCTTCTTAAGGGCACGGTAGCCAATCCAAATACAAGAAGCGATCCCAACTAAAATCGTTGTCGTCACTAAACTTTGTAAATATAAGGACAATAATTTATTTAACATCACGACTCCAAATATTTTTACATTTTCAGAAAACAAACCCAGCTAGCATCGCCAGCTGAGTCTTACCTCTCCTCTATTATATCAAACATAGGTCCGTTTGTAACTAGCAAAGAATTCTTTTGTCCGTTCTTCTTTTGGATGTTGCATGATTTCCTCTGGTGTTCCAGATTCAATAATCCGTCCTTTATCCAAAAATAGGACCTTATCTGCTACTTGCGCTACAAAAGACATATCATGGCTGACCAGTACCATGGTTTGTCCTGATTTTGCTGCATTGGCAATGGATTTTTCAACTTCTCCAACCAATTCTGGATCCAAGGCCGAAGTCGGTTCATCCAGCAAAAGAACCTCTGGTTTCATGGCCAAGGCACGGGCCAAAGCCACCCGTTGTTTTTGTCCACCTGAGAGGTGACGAGGATAGTGATTTTCACGATCCGATAAGCCGACTTTTGCCAGTTCTTCTCGAGCAATTTTCGTTGCTTCTTGGTCGGATAAGCCCTTCACAACAATGAGCCCTTCTTTCACATTTTCAAGAGCTGTTTTTCTACCAAACAAATTAAACTGTTGGAACACCATGGCCAATTTTCTTCTTAAGGTCAAGATTTGATCTTGGGTAATGTGCTCAAAATCAACCTCGAAATCATCAATCTTAATTCTACCACTGTCTGGAGCTTCCAAATAGTTTAAACTGCGTAAGAAGGTTGATTTACCAGCTCCCGAAGACCCGATTAAGGCCACGACTTCCCCTTTTTGAATTTCCAAACTTAGATTATTTAAAACCTTTTGACCTGAAAATGTCTTTGATAATTCTGAAATATAAATCATTAGATCCGGACCTCCTGATCTGGTAAATCAATTGCTACGGGAGTCTCAATATCCAGTCGACGTTCAATGTGACGGCCTAGTATTTCAATGAGAATGTTCACAATCCAGTAAACAATCGATACCGTGATAAAGCGTTCAAAGTACTTCAAATCGCTCCCCCCAATAATCCGTGCTTGGGCAAAAATTTCAACTACACTGGCACTAAAGGCTAGCGAGGTCCCCTTGGTTAAGCCAATGAGAGAGTTGATTAAGGTCGGGGTTGCAACGACTGCTGCATTGGGAATAATAACCCGGCGATAAACTTGGCGGTTGGTCATCCCAAGACTACGCGCTGCCTCAATTTCACCAGGATCCACTGATAAAATGGCTGCCCGGATGGTCTCACTCGCATAAGCCGCCTCATTAAAGGCAAGAGCCACAATTGCAAATAACTCAGCTGGAATAGCATTAATATTAAAAGCTGTTCCATAAGACTGATTGATCGCTTTTAAAATAAGAGGAATCCCATAATAGGTCAACATCAACTGAACCAACAAAGGAGTCCCCCGTAAAAAACTGACAAAAACAGCTTGAATCGGGTAAAGAATTCGTACACGATTAATTTTGACCAGAGCAAAAATCATGGCAAAAATAATCCCAAAAAATGCGCCTCCTAGGGCTAATAAAATCGTCACAGGCAATTTCCCTATGACAGCCGGAAATGCATCCAATACGGCTCTCAAACTAAACAGCTTGCTATCTGGAACGTGTTTTAAAAAGTCAGCATACCAGTTGGCAGTTAAAAGATTAGTTGTAAACATTTTTGTTACTTCCTTTCTCGAACATAAACATTCTATCACATTCACTATCGGAATTCCAAAAATTGCTACAGAAATAGAAAAATGATAGACTACTCAAATTTAGTCTATCATAATTTTAGACAAGTTCCTAATAGTTTTTCTTTATGGAGTTCATAAAGAAAATCTATGTTTTCTTCTGAACATTTGAAAGAAGGGGTTAGAAAGTTTGACGTTTGGCCTTTCGTTCGGCCCGACCACGCGCACGGTTTTCAGCTCGCTTAGCTTTTCTCCGCTTTTCATCAACTGCCCATTTAATTTTTTTCTTGTAGCCTGGTTTGATTTTTTTCTTTTTCTTCTTCACCAGACCAATCATTTCGATGTCGAGTTTCTCTTGCTTTTTCTCACGATTGGCCCGTCTATCCCGATCATAAGTATCTTCAATAACCCCATTTTTCAACACTTTCGGTACGAAACGAATGCCCATTTTTTCTAGTTCACGGATATCTGAATCATCACTTGGTTGATAAAGAGTAATAGCGACACCTGGTAGACCATTGCGTCCTGTCCGGCCAACACGGTGAACGAAGAAGGAAAGATCTTGTGGAATAGCATCGTTGATGACATGACTCACCCCTTCGATATCAATTCCACGAGCCGCCAAATCGGTGGCCACAATATACTCAAAATCAAGATTTTTAACCTGATTCATGATCCGTTTCCGTTCACGTGGTGGGATATCTCCGTGAATCTTCGCCACTTTTAATCCCTGAGCCACTAAATAGGCATGGAGATCATCTGCTCTCGTTTTGGTATTGACGAAAATCATGGCCAAATAAGGTTGCAAGGTCTTGGTCAATTGGTAAATTTGCTCATTTTTATCCCGACCCTTGGTCGAAACCAGCCAATTATCGATGGTATCTGAAATCACCGTCTTAGTCTTAATTTGCTCCATGACTGGGTTTGAGAGATATTTTTTCAAGAATGGCTGTAATTTTTGCGGAATGGTAGCTGAAAAAACTAAAAATTGCAGTTGTTGCGGAAGTCTTGAAGCAATCTTATCTACGGTAGACAAGAATCCCATGTCCAGTGTCATATCTGCCTCGTCTACCACAAAAGTATGGGCCTTATGAATAGCCAGATCACCAGATGCAACCAGATCATAGATCCGGCCTGGAGTTCCAATCACGATATGTGGTTGTTTGACCTGCAGTTTTTCAATCTGACGGCTTTTATCCGTTCCTCCAACATAATTTACAATCCGAATCTCTTTTTCAGAATGACTAGCGATTTGACGAGCAGCTTGGTAAATTTGCGTCGCCAACTCCCGACTAGGAGCCGTGATGACCGCTTCTACTTGTTGGCTGTCTTCATTTAACGTTTGAAAAATCGGCAAGAGGAACGTATGGGTTTTCCCAGAACCAGTCTTTGACTCTCCTACCAAATCATTTCCAGCTAGGACAATCGGAATTAGTTTTTCCTGTACTTCGGTTGCTTCTATAAAATTGATTTCTTTCAGTGCCTCTTGAATATAGGGCTTAAAATTAAACTCTGTAAATTTCATTTTCTCAGTTCCTTTCATGATCTCTATTATTATATCAGAAAAGCTGTCTTCTTGCCTCTCTTATGGGTCATTTTCCCTAACCAGCGAAGTCTCTCTGAGTCAGCAAAAAAACGATGGGCAAGCCCACCGTCGTTTTATAGATAGAGAAGGACAAGAGTGATACCGCTTGTCACCAAGGCAATGGTCCACATAAAAGCATCCACTTTCCATTCTGACCAATTTTGGCCATTGCCAGAAAGGCCACCCAGTTCTAAATGATGGTGGAAAGGAGTCATTCTGAAAATCCGTCGCCCTTCCCCGTAGCGTTTCTTGGTCCATTTGAAATAGGTCACTTGTAGCATTACTGAACCCGTTTCAATGACATAGACCAGACCAATTAAGAGCAACGTCCACTCGACATGCAAAGCCATTGACAAAGCTGCAAGCATCCCTCCAAGAGCTAGACTACCGACATCTCCCATAAAGATTTTAGCCGGCTTGTGGTTGAAGACAAAGAATCCTAGCAAGGCCCCAATCATACTCAAGGTGACAAAGAGAATGTCCCATTTTCCTTGCATATAGGCAATAAAGGAATAGGCACTCAAACTAATAGCAACGGAGATGCTGGCCAATCCATCAATTCCGTCTGTTAAATTGACCGCGTTTGAAAAACCAACCAACCAAAATAAAGCAAAGAGAATGTAGAAATGGCCCAAGTAGAGATCATAACCAAAGACATTTAAAAGGCTTCCTGCACCGTGGCGTTCAGAAAAAATATAGAAGATGATTCCACCAACGAGTTGAAGGGCTAATTTTTGTTTTGGATTGAGACCTTCATTAATCTTACGAAAAACTTTTAAAAAGTCATCCAAAAATCCAACAATTCCATAAAGAATCAAGATAAATAGAATCAGTTGAACAGGGCGCGTGAAATTTCCAGTCAATACGGTAACGACAAAACTAACTAGAACGGCTGTAATGAGAAATACAACTCCACCCATTGTCGGAGTGCCAGCTTTCGCTTTGTGTTGTTTCACATCTTCGTGCATTTGTTGCCCAGAAATATGAGCACGATGGTAAAATCGAATAAAGGCTGGAATAGCAGCCACTGTTAATAGAAACGATACAAGGATCGTAGCAATATACATCTTAGTCTCCTAATGTTAAGGTAATCTTTTTAGTTTTATTGAGTGAGGTGTTCATTTTGACACTTTGTTTAGTTACTTTCTTTCCACTACCTTTATAGGTAATCTCAATTCCAGTCCATTCTCCAAAGATGTCTGCATTTTTCTTAGTCCAACCATACATATCTGGAACCGCATCAAAGTCTTCTGTCAATAACAATACTTGCTGATTGGCTTTGACTTTAGAGCCTATATCCACAGACATTTTGCGGATATTTTTCCCGGTTCCTAGGACAATTGGTTGCACCAAATTGCGACGCAATTCCTCTGAATAAGCACCTGGGCTCAGATTTTGTTTCAGATTCAACTCCTTAGAGAGAGTTTCTACTGAAGGGATTTTGTAGGTCGTTTCTTTGGTCACATCATCCAAAGTTGGTGCCTCTGATGTTAGATGCAATTCGTCTTTTAAAGCAACTGCATCTTCCAAAATAGGATTGACCAGCTCTTCCCAGCTGGTGAATGAGAATTTCACTTCTGGTTGTTGGACCGTCACATACATGATGAATTCAGGATCTTCTGCAGGTGTCATGGCTACAACCGAGTAGATATAATCATTTTCTCCTTGCAAGTATCCTTGATCTGTCGCCATTTGGGCAGTCCCTGATTTCACCGCAACGTTTTGACCGGGTACCTGAATGATGGGTCCATCACTGTACAAGGTTCCATACTCTGGATCTGTTCCGACGGTGATCATATAGTTCCGTGTCTGTTGTGCAGCTGATCCTGAAACTGGTTTTCCAACAACTTCTTTTTTTGATTTGCGGGCTGTGTCTGATTTTTTATCGTAAATAGCACTAATAAACTTCGGCTCCAACATTTGTCCATCATTAGCGATGGCACTAAAGGCCCGTAACATTTGAGTTTGACTGACGGAAATCCCTTGACCAAAAGAAGACATGGCTTGACTGACATAGTTATCCCCTGGAAGACCCCCGTAAGCTTCATTTCCCATTCCAAAACGGGTCGGAAGACCGAATTTAAAGCGGGTTAGGTAGTCCATCCAGACAGCATTTCCCATCTTTTGCTCCAAGCGGGTCATCCCCACGTTACTTGAGTAAGCAAAGCCTTGTGCGATATTCATATAGCGACCTTCAGACAGTCCCATATTGACATCCCAGTCACGGATGGTCGCATCTTTTACTTGTAGTTCGTTACTGTAGTATACTTCATTATAGGCTGGGAAGGTTCCATGATCAATCGCCGAAGCTAATAACATGACCTTCATGGTTGAACCCGGTTCATATTGATCTTGATAAAGGATGGTATTCCAGGTTTTCAAGTTTTTCAGATCCAACCCTTGTTTGGTATCCGCATTATAGGATGGACGTTGCGTTGTCGCTAGGATCTCTCCAGTTTTTGCACTCACAAGAGTCGCACTAACATACTTTCCTTTTACTTTTTCTTGGAAAACATCCATTCGCGTCTCAAGGTAGGTCTGTAATTCTGCTGAAATGGTCGTATAGACATCTTTTCCATCTTCTGTTTTGACAGAAACCTTATCTGAACCAGGAACGATATTGCCGTTTCGGTCTTTGTCATAGGTGATAACCCCATTTTGACCAGCGAGAATACGATCGAGGGATTTCTCCATCCCTGATTGCCCCTTCAGAGTTTTATTCCCCTCTTTATCTTCTTGAAGAGAGGCCTGACCTATAAATTGAGAAGCAAAAACTCCATTTTTATAGCTTCGATTTGGACTGGTTGTAAAAGCAACCCCTTCAATCTTCGCCGCTTCCATGGCCTCACGGATGGCCGTCATATTGCTATAAGTTATGCCGTTTCCGTTCGACCCAAAAGAAACCTGTTTCAATTTCTTTTGCGACAACTGTTGAATGACGTAATCCTCATCCATCCCTAAGTACTGCTTAAAGATTTCTGCTACTTTTTTAAATTGGCTCTCTTCTACATAGAGGATTTTTCCAGTTGCTGATTTGTACTTTTTATCAATAACAGCATAAACGTTATAGGTCGTAGCATCTTCAGCAATTACTGCTCCATTTCGGTCATAGATCGTTCCACGTTTTGCAGGAACAATAACCGTCTGCTCATGGACTTTTTTTGCTTGATCCGATAAGGTCACACCGAATTTTTTGTCAGTCCCAATAATCATTGCAAAATTAATCAGAAAGAGAAAAAAGAGGAAAATCGCCAGTACACTGAGATTTTTCCCAACTTGTTTTCGATTCTGATCCGGCAAGCGACGTTTCTTTATCGAATACCCGATCAAAAATTTTTTGAATTTATTCATCACTACTTGCACTCACTGTTTTTCGATTTTCTTTTTGCAGCTTCATTCCTTGGGAGCTAGCCAACTGTGATAAGCGGTCATAACGTGTTAATTCATTGACCTCTTGACGAACATCTGCCAATTCCGTCTTTTTGGCTTCTAGTTCCGTATTCAAATCAGTCAGTTCACTTTGAACTTGTAAAATCCGTGTCTGCATAAAGACGATACTAATGGCTAAAATAACAGCTGTTAGGACAATCGACCCATAAAAAGCCTTTTCTACTCTAGAGAAACGGCGAAAGCGGTCTTGTAGTACCTGTGTTCTTGTTCTCTCATCTCTTGCTGCCATATCAATTCCTCTTACTTGTGTATTTTTCGAGCAACCCGTAATTTTGCTGAATGAGATCGATTATTTTCCTCAAGCTCTTCTTCACTTGGCAAAATAGGTTTCCGGTTGACTAACTCCATCTTTGGTTTCAAATCATCTGGAATAAAGGGAAGCCCCTTTGGAACCTCAACCGTCGAAGCTTCTTTAAACAATTGTTTGGTCAATCGATCCTCTAACGAATGAAAGGTAATCACAGAAATACGACCATCGAGGGCCAACAAATCCATGGCTTGCTGAATCGATTCATCCGCCGCTCCCAGTTCATCATTGACTTCGATACGAATGGCTTGGAAGATCTGTTTAGCAGGATGACCCTTTTTCTTGAGCTCCTTAGCTGGTTTAGCAGATTTAATAATCTCTGCTAATTCCGTTGTCGTTTCAATCGGTTTAATTGCTCGTGCTTGCTCAATTTTCCGCGCAATTTGCTTGGAAAATTTGTCCTCTCCATATTTGAAAAAAATACGGACTAGATCATGGTAATCGTAGCTATTAACGACTTCATAGGCTGTCAAGGAAGCTTCTTGATTCATCCGCATGTCTAACGGCGCATCTTTCTTGTAAGAAAATCCGCGTTCCCGTTCATCTAACTGAGGACTAGAGACACCTAGGTCATAACAGATTCCATCAATTTCAGTCACACCCAATTCGTTTAGACGTTCCTTCAAATGACGAAAGTTATCCTTAATGAAGGTCACCATGCCTTTCTCAATAAAAGGTGCTAAACGAATCTTAGCATTCTCAATTGCATGCTGATCTTGGTCAAAGGCATAAAGATGGCCCGATTCATTTAATTTTGTTAACAAATATTCGCTGTGGCCTGCCCCACCCAATGTGGCGTCTACATAGATCCCATCTGGCTTAACATCCAGCATATCGATCGTTTCATGAAGCAAAACCGTTACATGATGAAATTCTTTACTCATATCTTTACTATTTTACCACAAATGGAACCAAGATGCACTCCTGAAAGAAAATTCACTAACTAATCCTATCTGCCCTTTTCGGATCCTACAAAATACCTAGAAAGGCTTGATTTCACTTGTTTCCTCTAGGATTTATGATACAATACTCTTATGAAAATAAGAAAACAGATTCTCATCCCACTTTTATTGGTCGATGCTATCGCTCTCTACTTTTTTCTAACCACTATTGAGGCTTGGATTTTTTGGCTTGCTGCCCTGATCCTAGTCGGCTCACTTTGGTGGCTCAAAAAAGCTATTCAAAAACAAAAAACAGAGATGGAAGAAAAATAATTTCTTCCATCTCTGTTTTTTTCTAATCCCCCAAGAAATTTCTTACAAAAAGGAAACTAGCTCTGAAATAATAAAGAGGCTGGGACAAAAGTCCTAGCCTCTCAATTATTTTTGGATTTTCGAGCAAGACGCAGTGGTTGAGTGGGCTCTACTACGCTGATTTCATCAGCTTTTACAGCCCTACTCAACTGTGCGGAGGTGAGACGACGAAATCGAATTCTAACGAATTACCGATTTCTGTCCCACTCTCTTGCGGTTTATTTACTATGTTTCCAATTGCTGTAAATCCCAAAAAGAATGATCCAGATGGTTGCTCCAATCGCTCCAATGTATGTTGATTCTTGCAAGAAGAGACAAACGAATACAAAGAGGAAGAAAACAATGGTCAATGGATTCAACACTTTATAGGCTGGCATGACAAAACCATCTGGCATAAATTCTTTCGATTTACGGTACTTAAGATGGGCAAGCATGGTCAAAATGTAAATAGCAATGTAGACACCAGAAGAAGATGCCGTAATCAAGGCAAAGGCATCTGAGACACCTGGCAAGACATTGATAAAGGCAGAAACAGCAACCACAATCGCAGAAAAAATAATCGCGCGACTTGGAATCCCCATACGAGATAAGCTATTCAGTTTCAAACGATTCATCACTTTGCTGTTTGGTGTTTCTTTTGCAATCTGGTACAAGTGACGCCCTGTTGAATAGAGGGTGGAATTCAAGGAAGATGCAGCAGCTGTCAGTACAACAAAATTAATCAATCCAGCTGCCCACTTGATTCCTACCATCTGAAAGACCGTTACAAACGGTGACTTATTGACAGGAAGCTGTTGCCAAGGGAAAATAGCCATAATCGCCAACAAAGCTCCTACATAAAAGATTACAATCCGGATTGGAATTTCTTTAATAGCTTTTGGCAATACTTGGCGGGGATTAGCGGTTTCAGAAG
Organism: Streptococcus parasanguinis; assembly: GCA_018379295.1. Lineage (GTDB taxonomy): Bacteria > Bacillota > Bacilli > Lactobacillales > Streptococcaceae > Streptococcus > Streptococcus parasanguinis_AH. Next base: position 44,284 of record JAGZVW010000004.1, read on the forward strand.
TAGTAATTCCAACAAACTCGATCGCTTGGTAAGCAAAGAAGACCATTTGGAATGCCATGACGAACTTGACCCAACCATTTGGAAACATTTGAAAACCACTGGTAATATTGGTTAAACTAGCGTGTCCAGCTGGTGTTTCAAAATTCGTCGTCACCATAAAGATCCCTGTTGCGATCAGGGCTAAAATCGTGACAATCTTGATCATTCCAAACCAGAATTCAACCTCTCCAAAAACCTTCACAGCGATCAAGTTTACACAACTTAAAAGCGCTAAAAAGACAATTTGAATCTGCCAGGCTGGCCAATTTGGAAACCAAAGCTGGACATAGTTGGAAACAGCCGTGATCTCTGCCATTCCCAAAAATACCAAGGAGACCCAATAGGACCATCCTGAAAAATAACCCCAACCTTTTCCTATATACTTGGTGATAAAGTTGATAAAGGTGTGTTGATCAGGGTCCATATAGAGCATTTCTCCGATTGCCCGCATCATCAAGTACATGAAGGCGCCAGTCAGCATATAGACTAAAATAATAGAGGGCCCTGTCAAAGAAAGGGAACGACCGGCTCCAAGAAAGAGTCCTGTCCCGATGGTTCCTGCAATAGCGATCAGCTGAACATGCCGATTTTGCAGACCACGAACCATCCCATTTTCGGTTTCTTCACCAGGATGATGTTTTTTTGACATATAATTACTCCAATTCTTTTTCTGTACATTTTCAGAAAAGTATACTTCAAATTTTCATACAATCTACTATACCATGTTTTTAAAAATTGGTCAATCCAGTCCAGAATATTCTGAATTTTATAGATTAAAAAGAGTGCTGAAATCTCTTCCAGCACTCTTTTGCTTATGAATTAGGGTCATCGAGACTACGGCCATGCAAACCTTTTTCCCGTTGCACTTGGCGTAGTTTCTCAGGGGTTACATCATTTCCATCTTCATCCACAATTTTGATACCTTCAATGTGGTGACGAACCGAACGACGATAACCTTCAATGTATTCTTCACGAAGTTTTGCTTGTTCCACTGTTTCTTCTGGCGTCAAACCTTCTGTTTTTTTCTTTTTAGCAAGCTCATTGATACGAGCGATTTTTTCAGGTGTCATAATAAAACCTACTTTCTACCTGTCATCAGGTACTTATTTTGTGTTCAATTGGTTGAAGGCTGCAACAGCATTAGCTTTCGCTACAAGGCCTGCAAGAAGGGCCAAACGGTTGTTTTTAACCGCCTCATCTTCTGCCATAACCATGGTATTGTCAAAGAAAGCATCAATGATTGGGCTAAGAGCAAAGAGTTGAGCCAATTTGTCGCTAGCTGAACCAGTCAATTCAAGATCTTCAATTGCTTTAGCAAGGGCTTTTTCTTGATCGTTTTCAAAGAGACTAGCGTCGACTGCTACTGAAGCATCTGCTTTTTCTGCCAAGTTGAAAGCACGTGAGAGGGATTCAACAGCTGCCTTGTAACCATCGGTCTTCGCAGCTTCTGAAAGAGCTTCAGCTGCTTCCAGCATATCAGCCACGACAAAGTTTGAACCAGCAAGAACAGCGTCTTTGATATCTTTTGCTGTGCGTCCCATCATCTTGTCCACACGCGCCTTGATGAAGTTGAGCACTTCTGCTTGATTGTCATAGGAAAGGCTATCAAATGAAAGTCCATAAAGGCTGTCAATCAACTCATCCATAGGGATATGCCAACCAAAAGCATCCAAGATTCGAACAACCCCTTGTGTTGCACGACGAAGCGCATAAGGGTCATTTGAACCTGATGGAATCAAGCCAACTGAGAAGAATGAAAGGAGGGTATCCAATTTATCTGCAAGGGCAAGGATAGCACCAACCTTAGTCTCTGGAAGAGCTCCGTCTGCTGAATCAGGAAGGTAGTGCTCACGGATAGCTGTCGCTACCGCAGCATCTTCACCAGCGAGGAGGGCGTATTTTTCACCCATGATTCCTTGCAATTCATCGAACTCTCCGACCATACCCGTCAAGAGGTCAAATTTGTAAATTTCAGCTGCACGAGCGACGGCTGCCATTTCTTCAGCAGTCAAACCAGCTTGCTCAGCCAATGACGCTGCAATAACACCAGCACGCGCCATGTGTTCAGAGAGAGAACCAATTTTTTCATGGAAGGTCACATGAGCCAATTTAGCAACGAGATCTTCAATCTTAAGTTTTTGGTCTTCACGCCAGAAGAATTCACCGTCTTCAAGACGTGCCACCAATACTTTTTCATTTCCTCGAACGACATTTTCCAAATGCTCAGCGTTCCCATTACGGACTGAGATGAAGTTTGGTTTAAGCTGACCATCAAGGTCACGAACAACAAAGTAACGTTGGTGCGTTTCCATTGAGGTCACCAAGACTTCTTCTGGAACGTCCAAATATTTAGTATCAAAGCTTCCCATGAAGGCAGTTGGGTATTCGACCAAGTTCAAGACTTCATTCAAAAGTCCTTCTTCGATTTGAACTTGCACACCTTGTTCTGCTTCGATGGCTTTGATTTGCTCATGAATCATGTTTTCACGTTCTTTACTATCCGCAATCACGTAAACAGTACGAAGGTCTTCTTCATAAGAATCCGCATTGGTAATTTCAACTTCATGTCCAAGGAAACGGTGCCCACGACTCACACGACCTGACTGGATATCCAAGAAATCAAGGTCGAGCGCTTCGTCACCCAAAAGAACGATCAAGGTGTGAACTGGGCGGATGTATTCAAATGTGTTGTTAGCCCAGTGCATGCTTACAGGGAAGGTCAATGAAGCAAGCACTTCTGGAAGGCCAGCCAAGACTTCTTTGGCAGGTTTACCAGCTTCGTGTTTCGTGACATAAACGTACTCTTCCCCTTTGACTTCACGGAATTCGATATCATCAACCGTCAAGCCTTTTCCACGGACGAATCCTTGCGCTGCTTTTGAGAAGTTTCCGTCTGCATCCAAGGCGATTTTCTTAGAAGGTCCTTTAAAATCTTCGGTCAAATCCGATTGTTGATCCGCCAAACCAATCACACGTACAGCCAAACGGCGTGGCGTTGAGAAGGTTTGAATGCTTTCGTATGAAAGACGGTTGTCATCCAAGAAGGCTGCCATTTTCTCACCCAGTTGTTTTTCACTTGGTGTGACAACGTAGGCTGGCAACTCTTCAAGTCCTAATTCTACTAATAAGTTTTTTGTCATGTTTTTTCTCCGAAAAATATCTTTTTTCCAGTTTGCCTTATGTGATTGGCACGCAAGCAACCGACTTCGTCGTTTCATTGCTAAAATTGGAGCCTAAGGTCTCCAATTTTGCCTGGTATCGTTAGTTTCTCTAACGATACCTTTATCACTGCGGCAACTGGTTCTGTAGGATTGCTCGATCAGCCAATCCCATCTAATACGCTCTCGTTATTCTTCCTCTTCTGCTAGGAGTTTGGCGCGTGTGGCTTCGTCGAGAAGTGGGTAACCAAGTTTTTTACGTTCTGCGACGAAGGTTTTGGCTACAACACGGGCCAAGTTACGGATGCGGGCAATGTAGCCAGCGCGTTCTGTAACAGAAACAGCACCACGTGCATCTAGCAAGTTAAAGGTATGTGAACATTTCAAAACATAGTCATAGGCTGGGTGAACAAGCCCCAATTCCAAAGCACGTCCTGCTTCTTTTTCAAATTTTTCGAAGTTTTCAAGAAGCATATCTTGGTCAGAAACTTCAAAGCTGTATTTTGAGTGCTCATATTCAGGTTGAAGGAAGATTTCTCCGTATTTAACCCCTGGAGCCCACTCAATATCGTAAACAGAATCGACTTCTTGGATATAAGAAGCTAAACGCTCCAACCCATAAGTGACCTCAGCGGTAACAGGACCAGTTGCCAAACCACCGACTTGTTGGAAGTAGGTGAACTGAGTGATTTCCATACCGTCAAGCCACACTTCCCAACCAAGACCAGCTGATCCAGTTGATGGGTTTTCCCAGTTATCTTCAACGAAACGAATATCGTGTTCCAAAGGATTGATCCCCAATTTTTCCAATGACTCTAGGTAGAGTTCTTGGATATTGGAAGGCGATGGTTTCATCACCACTTGGAATTGGTGGTGTTGGTAAAGACGGTTTGGGTTTTCCCCGTAACGTCCATCTGCTGGACGACGTGATGGCTCTACATAAGCCGCATTCCATGGCTCAGGACCAATGGCACGAAGGAAGGTATATGGACTCATGGTTCCCGCACCTTTTTCATTATCATAAGCCTGCATGAGCATACAACCCTGGTCATTCCAGTATTGTTGCAAAGTCAAAATAATTTCTTGGAAGGTTAGTTTTTTTGACATCTTCTTCTCCTTTTTATAAATTCTTGCGACATGAGTCTGCCTCGTCGATTTTACGAAGCAAGACGAGTTAGTACTGCGTCTAGCTCAGGCACCCTAGTGCTGAGCGTGTGGCAGTCCGACTGTAAGGAGTTCTCTGCCACTGACGCAGTGGAAAGTCAATTTTTTGGACATATTTTACTCCTTATTCATAAAGTTTCTTGTAACTCAGAATACAAAAAGAACCGTGTCTTCACTCCTAAGTCTGTGACCTAGGGGCGTCAGAAACGCGGTTCCACCCTAATTTATTACTTCATTTTATCTGTTTGTCTTCAGCTATTTGCTGATAGAAAGCGCCACTTGCCTACTTTGCTCTACTTGGCTTTCACTATCCCAAGTTCGCTAGAAAAACGCCATAAGCCCTTCTTTCTTGTCAGTATTATAGCAGATTTTTAGTGACTTGTAAATAAAAATCCATCTGAAACAAATGTTTCAGATGGATTCTAGGCTAACAAACTATTTTGTTTTTCTTATGGACGTCTCGCAGCTCTTGGTTTTTTACCATGAAGTTTTTTCTTGGCATTCTTCAAGGCTGTCAAAGCATCTTTCACATCTTGTTGGCTTGCTCCTGGATTTGAAAGGATAGTTTGTGCATCCTTGAAGGCTGCTAGGTAAGCTTCTTTTTCTTCATTTCCAGCATAGATGAATTTAGCATTCTTTTCTTGGAACTTCAATTCTTCCTTGATGTATTTTTCAAGGCTTGAAAAATCAGTTGCTTTCCCGTTTAATTTTCCTTCCGCACGGCTAAGCTCAGCAAGTGCTTGATTGATTTGTTCTTGTTTCACAGTCGGATCAACTGCAAGCAAGGCAACTTTTTGGAAAGCACGATCGTAGTCGCGACGTACTTTTTCTTTGGCATTGGCATAACGACCAGTTTTAGTCGTAGCATCGTAAGCCTGCATGGCTTCTTTCAAGGCCGCAACGTTTGAATCTTTCCCATCCAAAGCTTGGCTGGCAGCTTCAAGACTAGCTAGAGCTTGGTTGACTTGCTCTTGACTAACCTTGTTGGTCAAGGCTGCTTGGGCAGCTTGCAAGGCTTGATCATAGGCTTCCTTCTTATCCGCACTGGCATTGAAGTATTGCGCTGTCTTTGTAACATCTGCTTGGTTGTTCAAAGCAGCCAAGAGATCCACTTTTGAGATTACTCCAATACGATAATTATTGTTGCGTCCTGCGACAACTGAGATCACTGGTGCTTCCTCAGCTAGTTCATAGCCTGTAGGAAGAGTTGCAACCAAGGTATATTGACCAGTTGCTACAGATTTACCAAAGCCATTTTTACCATATTTTTCAGCTGGCAATACAAAGTTTTCACCATCTGCCCCTTTTAATACGATCGTAGCTGCTTTTGAAACCGGTTGATCAAAGCTGATGCTAACTGGTGCATATTCTAAAGTATTGGCAAGGAAAGCGATCGTTTGGAAACTATTATCCTCTGTCAAATCAAATTCTTGCGTCAAGCTACTGACAAATTTCACTTCTGTACGATCATACGTAAAGATTTCTGCAGTATAATGACCAAAGTTCAAGAAGTTAATATCTTTTGTCTTATCAACTGATACGTATTGACCATTGCTATCTTTGATTCGGTAAACATACATAGTATCCAAATCTTTGTTCGTTTTAGCGTCACGAACTGCAATTTGAACCCGACCACTATTTTGATCCCGAACTAAATCAGCTAGTGAAACATAATCTACGTTCCCCGCAAAGTCTTCTACATAGTAGTAGATATTCTTCTTATCGATGTTTTCAGGAAGATCGAAGCTACCATCTGCATTGGCCTTGATCACATGGTAATTTTCAAGCGCACGTGTACCATTCTTATCTTCACTGGTTTGGACCATTGTCCCTTTATCATCAAATGGGGTCACGTAGACGAGTTTTTCAGTTAAGATACCACCATCGCCAACATCTTTGGCTTTACGTGCTACAAACTGTTGAGCCCCATCTTTGAAACGGATATATCCAGATGTGATCACTGGTTTTTGAGTATCGACTTGAACCTTGAAGGTTGTTGATTGCTCCTCAGCTCCAGGAACCATTGGTGTGTAACGAATGACATAATCATATACACCATCTGCTACTGCTTTCCCATTTGCATCGGTACCGTTCCAAGCAGTGTTATCTAGTGTATAGCTACGTGGGTTCTTTTCATTGCCATCAAAGAAGTTCTTACGATGATCAGATGGAGTTCCTTCCCACAGTGGATTTTTATGTTCCGTATCGCTTGCTGCATAGACAGTTGCATGAAGGTTTTCAATGTTTCGAAGAGCAACCGTCTTGTATTCAACGAGATCTTTATTTCCATCTTCATTTGGTGAAATGGCAATGCGAACATTTCCATTCTCATCTAGTTGAAGAGAGTGAGTTCCTTCCGCATTTTCTTCAATACCAAGAACGGTAATCCGACGACCATCTCGTTTCCCTTGTGTAAGGAGAAGGTCATTTTGAAGGGTGACAAGCGCAGAAACATTGGCACTAGATGAGATATTCAAATTTTTTGGAACATGATAGTAGAAGCCATCTTTTCCTTCACGAACCAAATCATAGATTGGTTTTTCAACAGCTGGAAGGTTTTGGAATTCTCCCTTGAATCCCATAAATGGCAAGCTAACTACATCCCCATCATCTGCTGGATCGACAAAACGAACAAATCCTTCAAGGAAATAGCCATTTGGCATTTCTTTACTTAATTCTTCTGTGAATTTACTTGTGTCGACTTTCACTGTAACTGTTTCAGAACTATGTGCTTTCACGGTTACTTCAGGCCAAGCAGTTTCTGTTAATTTACGTGGACGAAGGGTAAATTTACCATCCTTCACTTCATCTGTGTCAGTATTCACCAACATTTTCAAGGTACGATCGGTATCTGAAATATTGTGGACTGTGACATCAAAGGTAAAGCTATCTCCAACATTTCCAAGAGTGACGCTTGGATAGTTGTTTTCACCAGTCACATACAAGTCTGTTGAAACGGCTGCGGCTGTGTCGACAACCCCTGCTCCTTGTTGGCGTGGAGACGTATAGACACCGGTTTCTTTGTTAACATGTGGTTTAGCCGTAGACATAATCAAGGCTTTCACTGTTTCAGAAACTTGTTCTGGAGTTAATTCTGGGTGATGCTTCACAAGGTATTCTTTGACCAAGGCGGCGACACCTGCCACGTGAGGTGAAGCCATACTAGTACCACTCATATCCCCGTAGGTATTGTCATTTAAAGAAGAGAAGATATTCCCACCAGGTGCTGTGACATCTGGTTTCAACTGACCATCGGTTGTCACTCCCCAGCTTGAGAAATCAGACAATTGGTCTGCTTCTGGAGATGGACGGTTGGCCATGGTATTGTTAAAGACAACTTTGTAAGATCCAGCTTTCAGAGCTTCCCCATAGCGTTTTGAAATGAAGACAGATGGAATTTTCTTAGCATCTCCATCAATTGCCATTCCAAGATTCGATCCTTCCACATTATTGTAGACCAAAGCTCCTGCTGCACCATGATGGAAGGCATTGGCAATCTTTTCTGAGAATGGAATTTCCCCGCGTTGGATAAGCGCCAATTTACCAGTAAGATCTAGATCTTTGAAATCATCTTCTTTCCCAAGACCAACTGATACATACTCATATTCTTTACCTTTTTCAAAGTCTGTATCTGTTGCAGATTTACTGTAGTCAAACTTCCCGTTATCTACTTCTGCATTACCTTCCAAACCTTTGACTTCAAAAACCTCTGTGGTAATGATTTTATTATTGATTGAAGCAACAGAAATAGAGTCCTCTACTGTTGATGGGTTTCCGACCAAGCCGTAATCTGGATTTTCTGCAGCTGGTCTTGAATAACCATTCCCAAAAGTATTGCTATTTCCTGCAGAGATTAGGACAGATACACCTTTAGCACGCGCCCGTTTGATAGCATCAATGATGTCTGAACCTGCATTGACCGTAGAACCAGTAGAAGATCCAAGACTCATATTGATGGTATCGGCACCAAGAGCTACAGCATCATCAATTGCTTTTACATAAAGGGCAGAACCCGTTGTTTTTTGACGATCTGAAAAGACACGCATAAACATAACTTGCGCTTCTGGTGCTACACCATAGATCTTTTCACCGTTTCCTGCTTCTTTATCAGGATTCCCTGTTGCAATCCCTGTAACGTGCATCCCATGAGAATCTCTTTCGGCCTCTTTGATATTGTCGGTCCCATCAAAGTAGTCATAAGCGTAGACAACCTTGTCGTTGTACCATTTACCATAATCGATTCCTGCCGCTTTCTTAGCAGCTTCGATTTCTTCTTGGTTTTTAAACTTAGCTTTTGAAGGATCGGTAATCCGAAGAACCTCGTGGTTCACATCCAAGCCAGAGTCGATGACGGCGACCACCATCCCTTCCCCTTTATAGCCTTGCTTCCAGGTTTGGGGAACAGTAATAATTTCGTCACTTTCGATACTTTGAGGTTTTTCAGCTGCCTCATGGCGATTCGTTGTTTCTGAACTTGTCGCAGAAGCCACTTCTGTTGCTTTTTCTACAGGTTTTTCCGCTACTTCCGGTTTTGTTTCTGGAACAGTAGCTGCTTCTTTCGGAGCTTCTGTTTTTTCAACATGAGCTGCTTCTGTTGTATTCGTTGTCTTTTCAGCAACTGTTGCTTCTTTTGCAACTTCTACTTTCTCACTAGCAACTGCTGTACTTGCTTCTCTTGCTTGTGAATGCTCTTCTTCAGCAGGTGCCTGTTGAGTAGTGGCTACAAGCTGTGTTCCAGCACTTGTTTGGCTGGCTGCTTGTTCTTCAGCACTCGCTTGTGCAGATCCAAATACCAAAACAGCCCCTAATAAAACTGAGGCTACACCAAATTTGTATTTTCTTAATGAAAAACGTTCTTGTCTATTCATAGAAACTCCCCTTATATTTTAATAGTAACTATTATAACGCAAAATTATCTGAAAATTCATTCAAAAAACAAAATGTAACACAAATGTAACATTTACGAATGTTACTAACTATTAATTTATTTTCGTTCGGAAAATTGCAAATTAGCATGGGAAAGTATTATAGAACATCTGTTTTTATTGGAGATTTAAAATTATTTAATCATTGAAAACATTTTAAAAACCGAGAACGAAACTGTCCTCGGTTTTCATTAATGAATAGAAATTCTCTCTTAAAAATCTTTGGTGTCCGGATCTGGTGCACCTGCTTCAACCGGAAGATGGCGAAGGAGTTCCACATCATCTGCTGTCAATTCAAAATCAAAGCAATTTAAATTACTCGCAATCCGCTCAGGCGTAACCGATTTTGGCAGTGGAAGGAAACCTTCTTGCAAACTCCAAGCCAGGGCTAGTTGAGCGACGGTTTTCCCATATTTAGTAGCCATTTCTTTTACTTGTTCATTTTGGAACAATTCTCCTTGGCCAAAAGGTCCCCAAGCCTCTAGTAAAATGCCATGCTTGCGACTCGCTGCAATAGCTTCACTTTGGTACACCCCAGGTGCTAGACGAATTTGGTTCACAGCCGGAATGACCCGAGCTGTTTCAAGGAGGGCTTCCAAATGATGAGGCAGAAAATTGCTAATACCAATAGCCCGAACCTTGCCAGCAGCTAGCATATCTTCCATTGCCCGCCAAACCTCAGCATTTCGTTGTTTCCAAGCATCATTTTCTCGAAGAGGTTTTGGATTTGGCCAATGAATCAAATAAAGATCTACATACTCCAAGCCTAGTTTTTCAAGAGACTCTTCCAAAGCAGCTTGAGCATCTTCATAGGTGTGTTGAGTATTCCAAAGTTTGGTGGTAATAAACAGGTCTTCGCGCGCAAGCCCACTGTCTTTAATGGCCCGACCCACACTCTCTTCATTCTGATAAATCGCAGCTGTATCGATATGGCGATAACCTGCTTTTAAAGCAGCTAAGACAGCTTGATAGGCTTCTTCTCCATTCGCTGCTTTCCATGTCCCAAATCCCAATACAGGAATCTCCACCCCATTATTTAAACGATAATGATTCATTTTTTCTTTCCTTTCTTCGATTTCGGTTTCTTAGGCCCTCGAAGCTTGATCTCTGGCTTAAAAATATTCTTCTTAGTTGGCTCCATCTTCTTGCTATAAAAACTATAGAGTAAAAATGCCCCACCAACAATCACAATAAAGATATTTTTTCTTACAATCCCATAGAGCAAGAAAAAAATTCCCATTAATAAAAAACGTATATCAATTGCCTTCATAAGCTACCTCACATTTCAATTCCCATTATAGCATGAAAAGACAGCATTCACAAAATTGCACCACCATCGGTAAACAAAAAGCCCCTCAAGACTGTTTTACCCCATGAATACGTCACAAAACCTCTCTAGGTCTGACCTAGAGAGGAAGTGTTCTATCTTCGATTCTTGAATCTAGTTCGTAGCCTGGTAACGTTTGACACCATCGAGATAGGTCGCAACCAGATCCAAATTTTGGTCAAGTACGATGAAGTCCGCATCATACCCTTCGCGAATTTGACCACAAACATCATCAATATGGACTGATTTTGCCGGATTGAGGCTGGCCATCATCACTGCTTCGTGAGGGTTAGCAATCCCCCACTCTACAACATTTTTTAATCCATCTTTCAATTTCAAGATTGAGCCAGCTAGATTACCAGTTGATTTCAAGCGAGCAGTCCCTTCAGCGACCACAACTGGGAATTCCCCAAGCATGTAGTCCCCATCTTCTAAGCCCCCGGCTGTCATACAGTCAGTTATCAAGGCAACATTTTCTTTCCCTTTTTGTTTCATCAGGATATCACACGCTAGAGGATCAACGTGATGGCCATCACAGATCAACTCTGCTGTAGTATGAGGCAACTCATACATAGCACCAACCATACCGAGTTCACGGTGCGTCAAACCACGCATACCATTGTAGGCATGCACCCAGACACTCGCACCTGCATCTACCGCTTTTTTAGCTTCTTCAAAAGTTGCATTGGAGTGTCCCAAAGCAACAGTCACCCCTTCTCCTGTAATGGTCCGAACAAAGTCTTCTACCCCTTCACGCTCAGGAGCAAGGGCAATCTTATTCAACAGACCATTGGCAGCTTTTTGCCAAGTCCGGAATTCTTCCATACTTGGATCCTTCATATAAGATGGGTTTTGAGCTCCCTTGTATTTTTCTGTAAAATAAGGTCCTTCAAAATAAATCCCGCGAATCTTAGCTCCTGTTGCTTCTTTGTATCGTGCACCAATATTTTCAGTTACTGCCAAAAGTTGTTCATAAGAGGAAGTCAAGGTCGTAGGCAAAAAGCTCGTAACCCCTGTACTCAAGAGCCCTTCACTCATGGTATGGAGAGTGCCTTCGATATTGTTATCCATCACATCTACCCCACCAAATCCGTGAATATGGGTATCTACGAGGCCGGGCGCAATACTGTACCCTGAATAATCCAACACATCCGCACCTTCTGGTAAGCTTTCCACATGTTTTCCAAACTTGCCATCAACGAGTTCCAAATAGCCTCCGCGGCGAACCCCATGTGGATAATAAAATTGATCTGCTTTAATATATGTAGACATAAAATCGTCCTTTCCATTGTAGGAACTGTGTTCCATTTATATTCATACATATTATAACGCTTTCACTTCCATTTGTAAATGGTCTAGACCTATTTTTGAATAGAATCCAACAAAAACAGAGTAAGTTTCCTACTTACTCTGTTTGACGTTCATTAAATTTGCTCGATTTGTACTTTTTCAGCCAGATTCATGGCATGGTCTGCAACACGTGTATAGTGAGAAATGATATCAATAAAGTTCACTCCGGCTTGAGGTGTACATTCGCCTTGGTTCAAACGACGAATATGAGTTTTCCGAAGTCTTTTCTCCAACTTTTCAATTGCCTCGTGACGTGCTACCAATTGGTTTGCAAGACTCACATCATTGTTCTCAACAGCTTTTAAGGCATCCTCTACAAATTGATGGGTTTGGTTGTAAATATCTTCCAATTCAGCCAAGGCCGCTTCTGAAAAGACCACTTTCTTACGAATTAAATAATCGGTCAGATTGATCAAGGCTTCCGCGTGATCTCCAATCCGCTCCAAGTCCCGTGAGGAATCTAGGATGTTGGTGAGAACTTCACTTTCTCTCGGACTCAAGGCTTCACTCGACAAACGAATCAAGTAGCGAGTCAAATCATCATCAATGGTATTAATGGCTTCTTCTGTCTTATGTCCCTTTTCAGCTGTTTTTTCATTTTGATGAACAATATAATCATAAGAGAGATTAAAAGCTTTGTCTGCATATCCACCTAAATGAAGCAACTCTTTTTTCGCATTTCCAAGAGCAATCGAAGGCGCTTGGGTGATCAAGTTTTCATCCAAGTAGAGCGGTTCATATTTGACAACCTCATCCTCACCAGGAATCAGCTTGGTCACAAAGTATGCCAAAGCTCCAATGAATGGGAACTGGATGATGGTATTGGTTATATTAAAGGTTCCGTGAGCAAAGGCTATGGTCATTTCTGGGGATAAATGAAGAGTCGTTTCAAACCATTGAATCAAAGAGGTAAACGGAACAAGGAAGACAAGACAGATAATGGTTCCGATAACATTAAAGGCTACATGGGCACCTGCCACACGTTTGGCCGCAATATTAGCTCCCAAGGAAGCAATGATAGCTGTAATGGTCGTTCCGATATTATCACCAAAGAGAACTGGGAGGGCTCCTTTCAGGTCAATCAAATGACTAGCATAGAGATTTTGCAAGATACCAATGGTTGCAGAAGAGGCCTGAATCAAAAGTGTTAAGCCTGATCCAACAAAGACACCCAAGATAGGACTTTTACTTAACTGCACCATATAGTCACGAAAGACTTGCAAATCTTTAAGAGGTTCCATAGCCCCACTCATCAAGTTGAGGGCAAAGAAGATACCACCGACACCAAAAACGATTCGTCCAACATTATTAACCAAACGATTTTTGGTAAAGAAGAGACAAACCGCTCCGATAAAGAGGATGGGAAGAGCGTAGTCTCCTAATTTAAAACCAATGATAAAGGAGGTAATAGTCGTTCCAATATTGGCCCCCATAACAATACCAATAGCTTGACGGAGGGTTAGAAGTCCTGCACTCACCAGACCGACCGTAATCACTGTAACCCCTGAACTCGACTGAATCAAGGCAGTCATCCCAATCCCTACTAGAACCCCTAGAAAGGGATTGCTGGTATATTTATCAATATAGTAGCGAAGACGGTCCCCTGCGGCTTGTTGCAGTCCTTCTCCCATGGTTTTAATACTATAGAGAAAGAGACCCAACCCTCCCAAAAAGTTAAACACAATTTCCTGCCAGTTAATGGACATGATCATTCCTCCAAATATGAGATCATAAATAAAACTCCTCTCCTATTGTAAAGGATAATTTCCAATCACACAAGAGATTTCTGTAAATTTCTATTATTTTTTGAAACCGTTTTTTTCTTTCTGTTTTATTTTCCTCATTTTAAGAGTCAAAAAAAGAAGTTGGAAATTTCCAACTCGAGACTGTAGACAAACTATTCTTTTTTATAAATCTAATAAATTCTATAAAAAGAAATGTTACTCGTTAGAGTGATTCAATCATCTACTGAAACTTTTCGTCGTGAGAAAAGTACCTGAAACTTAATAGTTTCAGGTACTCGGAATTATTGAGACCTTAGGCTCAATAATTAGTCTTGGAACTTCGTAGAAGTTCGCTGACGTCCGTACTCACCTAAGGAAAGTTTCTGAGAAGACTTTGTCTTTCAATCTGGGCGTGGAAATTTCCAACCTCTCTAGTCTTTGTTCAAATTGCGCAACATCTCATCGATCTTATTCCCGTATTCGATGGATTCGTCTTTCACAAAAGTAAGATCTGGAATCTTGTACAATTTCAGATTCCGACCTAATTCACGCTTGATGGTTCCTGTTGCTTTTTCAAGGCCTGTCTGAGCCTTTTGATTGTCTGAAGCCAAATCACTCATAATTGAATAATACACTTTGGCCATAGACAAATCACCTAGCATTTGAACATCCGTAATGGTGACACCTTGAACACGCGGGTCACGGACTTTCTTTTGTAAAATCTCATTGACTTCACGCTTGATTTCCATCCCTACTCGGTCTGTCCGAAAATGACTTGCCATAGGAACTCCTTTCTACTCTGTGTTTAAAAACTAGGAAATCTGAGGAGAGTCCTCTTTTTTCCTAGTCAGCATCTTATTTTTTAATTTCTTCCATGATGTAGGCTTCGATGGTATCATCTGTCTTGATATCATTGTAGCCTTCAATCATCAATCCACCTTCACGACCATTTGTGATCTCTTTGACATCATCTTTGAAGTGTTTCAAGCTTGCAAGAGCTCCGTCATAGATCACGACACCGTCACGAATGACACGGACTTTGGAATCACGTGTAACCTTACCACTAAGGACCATAAATCCACCAATGGTACCCACTTTAGAGACCTTAAAGGTTTCACGAATAACTGCTTCCCCGATGACTTTCTCTTCGAACTCAGGATCCAACATACCTTTCATGGCATCTTCCATTTCTTCAATCACTTTGTAGATGATTGAGTGAAGACGGATTTCTACCTCATCAGCTTCAGCTTGTTGACGTGCTTGTGGAGTAGGACGGACGTTAAATCCGATGATGAAGGCATTTGAAGCTTCTGCAAGGGTCACGTCTGATTCGTTGATGGCACCAACTGCTGAGTGAACGATGGTCACTTTCACACCTTCCACTTCAATCTTTTGAAGGGAAGCAGCAAGAGCTTCAACCGAACCTTGTACATCGGCTTTAATGATGACATTAACGGATTTCACTTCTCCAGCCTTCAAGGTATCAAAGAGATTTTCAAGGCTGACGCGGTTGGTTGCTTGACGTTGTTTCATCAGAGCACGTTTGGCACGTTCTTCACCAGCTGCACGCGCTGATTTTTCATCTTCATAAACCGCGAAGTGGTCACCTGCCATTGGCGCTTCGTTCAAACCAGTGATAGAAACCGGAGTAGATGGTCCTGCAACCTTCACACGACGTCCAAGGTCATTGGTCATGGCACGGACACGTCCAAAGGTATTTCCGACAACGATTGGGTCTTGGACATTCAAGGTACCTTGTTGAACAAGGAGGGTTGCGACCGCACCTTTTCCTTTATCCAAGCGCGCTTCGATAACAGTACCGATGGCACGAACAGTTGGATCTGCTTTAAGTTCTTGGATTTCAGCCACAAGAAGGACCGTTTCCAAGAGTTCATCGATATTTTGGTTGAACTTAGCTGAGATTTCTACAAACTCAGAATCACCACCCCAAGCTGTTGACATAACTCCATGCTCTGCCAATTCACCGATGACACGCTCTGGATTAGCTCCTGGTTTATCAATCTTGTTAATAGCCACAATGATTGGAACATTAGCCGCTTTTGAGTGGTTGATGGCTTCGATAGTCTGTGGCATCACCCCGTCATCCGCTGCTACGACCAAGATGGTAATATCCGTAACAGATGCACCACGCGCCCGCATAGAAGTAAAGGCCGCGTGTCCAGGTGTATCCAAGAAGGTAATCTTCTTGCCATTTTCCACGATTTGGTAGGCACCGATGTGCTGGGTGATTCCTCCCGCTTCACCTGTTGCTACACGTGAATTACGAAGGGTATCCAAAAGGGTTGTCTTCCCGTGGTCAACGTGTCCCATGATGGTGACAACTGGTGGACGCTCTACCAACTCATCTGGATTCAAATAACCATCTTCAACGAAGAAGCGTTCGATATCGGCATTGTCCACTTCAACCTTTTTCTTGGCTTCAATTCCATAATCCACCATCAAGAGCTCAATCGTATCTCCATCCAGCGATTGGTTTTGAGTCGCCATGACTCCCATCATAAAGAGCTTCTTGACGATTTCAGCCGGTTCACGCTTGATGCGTTTTGCGATTTCGGCAACCGTCATTCCATCCGTATACTCAAATTCACTTGGTAATTCATGGAATTTACGCTCTGTTACTGGTTTTGGAGCATCATTACGGTTGTTCTTTCCTTTTTTATTTTTCTTATTGTTATTCCAGTTACTATTTCTCTGATTTCTCACTTGATTTTGACTATTTCGATTCCTTTGTTGTTTTCTTGGACCATCTTCTTCACGATCAAAATCATCGCGTTTCTTATCTGGTCGCGCTTGTTTCTTCCGACGTGTATCGACTTGAGCTGGAGCAGCAGCAACAGCTGGTTTTGTATGGTTCTCAACAGCTGGCTCCTGTACAGGTGCTTTCACTTCTGGTGCTTCTACCCGTTTCCGGCGCTGTTGACGTTCTTGTTCTGCTTTTGCAGCTTGTTGTTTGTAGCGATCTTCACTTCCACGTGCGTATTCAGCATTTTGTTCAGCTTTCAGTGCTGCTGCACGCGCTTTGAAATCAACTTTTGGTGCTACTTGGGGTTGTTCACCACGTCTTTGATCTGGTCGGTTATTGCGACGATCAGAACCTTGATTTCGTTGTTCATTTCGCTCTTGTGGTCGTTGATTTCGGTTGTCACCATGACGCTGATTGTCTTTGCGATCACGTTTTGGACGATTGTCTTGTTGTTTCCTACGTTCAGCCTGTTCTTTTGCACGCGCTTCTCGTTCCGCTTTAAAGTTACGACTCTTTGGTTTAGCAGCTGGCGTTACTGATTTTGTCTCAGTTGCTCCTTCTTTTTTGACGGGCGCTGCTTCTTTTTTCTCTGCGACAGCCGTTGTCTTGGCAGCCACTTCTGCTACTTTCTTTTCGACTGTTTCTTTTTTCGCTGCAAAGCTCTTGATCAACTTTTCAGCAACATCAGTATCGACACTAGATGCATGACTCTTGACGTCAAAACCTAATTCTTTCGCACGAGTGACGACTTCCTTACTTTCCTTGCCCAATTCTTTGGCAATTTCGTATAATCTTTTCTTAGACAATTGCTGTCCTCCTCTTCTATTCCATAAGAGACCTCATTTTCTTTGAAAATCCAGCATCTACAACAGCGACGACCTTACGGGCACGTCCAATTGCAGTGCTTAATTCTAGTGTTGAAAACACGGTAGATACTTGAACCTCATAATAGTGACCCTTATCTGTCACCTTTTTTGTCAGGTTACTAGCTGCATCATTCGCCAGAAAAACTAATTTTGCCTTTTCTTCCTGGATGGCTTTGATCACGAGTTCTTCTCCAGAAATGAGTTTTCCTGCTCTTTGCGCCAAGCCCAACAAATTACTTATCTTTTGCTTATTCAAGGCCTAACTCTCTTCTCTTCACCTTATGATCTACATAAGCGATCAATTCATCATAGAAAGCTTCTTCCACTTCCATATTAAAGCTACGATTAAAAACTTTCTTTTTCTTAGCAAGTGCCGCTTCTTCATTGTCTAATTTGATGTAAGCACCTCGACCATTGGCTTTGCCAGTTGGATCGATAAAGACTTGTCCTTCTTTATTTTTGACAATGCGGAGCAAATCGCGCTTATCAATAATTTCATTTGAAACGACAGATTTTCTTAAAGGGATTTTTCTTGTTTTTACCATGTTCCCTCCCTCTCTTAATCGACTTGCTCTTCGTCACTTTCTACTTGGTTTTCAAAAGTTTCTTGAGCTGCTTCCATTTCTTCGAACTCGCTAGCAGATTTGATATCGATGCGGTAACCAGTCAAATGAGCTGCTAAACGAACGTTTTGACCACGACGACCGATGGCAAGAGATAATTTGTTGTCTGGGACCACAACGAGAGCATGTTTGCTATCTTCATCATCAAAAATAACTTGGTCCACTTCTGCAGGAGCGATCGCATTGTAGATGAATTCAGCTGGATCTGGAACCCACTCGATGACATCGATGTTTTCTTCTGTCGGAACCATACGGTCTAATTTTTGATCGTATCGAGCTGGGTGGAACTTGCTGGTAATCTTTTTAATATTCGATCCACCACGACCAACGATAGTCCCAATCGCATCTACGTTTGGATTATGGCTACGAACCGCAACTTTTGTACGATCTCCAGCTTCACGCGCTACACTCATAATCTCAACAGTTCCATCATAGACTTCAGGAATTTCTTGTTCCATCAATCGTTTGATCATTTCAGGATGGCTTCGGCTAACAAAGACATTAACACCACGTGGATTATCTTCTACCTTGTAGACAAAGACTTCAATTCGATCATGAGATTGGAATACTTCTCCTGGAATTTGGTCTTGCTTAGACAATTGTGCTTCGATCGAACCAAGATTGACATAGATAAATCGATTGTCAAAGCGTTCCACCGTTCCACTCATGATTTCATTTTCATGTTCTTTATAAGTGTTATAGGTGATGGTGCGCGTTTGCTTACGCATTTTTTCCATGATCGTTTGTTTAGCAGATTGAGCTGCTACACGACCAAATTCAGCTGGTGCTTCTTCAAACTTGATCTTGTCCCCCAACTCATAAGCAGAGCTAATGGCCAAGGCATCCTTCAAGCTGATTTCTAAACGGCTATCAAAGACTTCATCCACCACTTCACGAACCGTATAAACACGGAAATCTCCAGTTTTTTCATTGAATTCAATCGCTGCACTTTCTGATTGTCCATAACGACGGCGATAAGCTGAACGCAATGATTCTGTGACGGCTTCGATGATATCTTCTTTTTTGATCCCTTTGTCTTCTTCCAAAATGCGGAAGGCTTCTAGCATTTCTTTACTCATGTTTTTCTTGCCTCTACTATAAAGGCATCCTTTCTTTCATTCTGTTACAATTTTACAGCCAACCTTGCTTTGGACACAAGGTTATAAGGAATTTCTACAGTTTTCTTTCGTGTTTTATCCATATACTCAATGGTCAAAACATCCTCTTCAAAACCTACCAAGTTCCCCTCAAAGACCTTTTGCTTTTCAACAGCCTTATACAAGCTGATATTGACATACTTGCCAACAGCTCCCTCGAGTGCTTCCTTGGTTTTCAAAGGTCTCTCCAAGCCAGGACTGGTAACTTCTAAAAAGTACTGTTCTGGAAATGGATCTGGTTTGATTTGATCCAATAGCGGGCTAATGATTTCTGTCAAATCCGCTGTATCATTCAGTGTGATCCCTTCTGGTTTGTCTACGAAAATGCTTAAGACGTAGTCACCACCCATTTTGCCATATTCAACATCGACCAATTCAAATGGTTCTTTGATGGCAGGCTGAATCACTTCTGTTACTAAGTCAACAATCGTTGCGATGGTTGCCACCTCCTCATAGATAAGAGGCGAAGATATTTCCCCGCCTCTCCTTTTCTATTCATTTAAGGTATTATAACACGATTCCCCAATGATTGCAAGGAATATGCTAAAACTGTGCTTCTACACGGTAAATGACCTGTCCTTTACTTGAGAACTTTTTCTCATATTCCGTCATGACATTCCCCTCAAAATCACTAGCATGAAGGTCTAGCCAGACTCCCTTCAAAGTCATACCATACTGTGAAAAGCTCACCAAACTGTATTCAAACAGACCTCGATTATCTGTTTTAAAGTGAATCTCCCCATGTTCTGGAAGAATTTGCTTGAAGGTATCCAAGAAGGTCTTGTAAGTCAAGCGACGCTTCTCATGACGTTTCTTAGGCCAAGGATCTGAAAAATTCAGATAGAGTTGATCAATTTCCCCATCTTCAAAATAGTTGGTCAAGCTATCTCCGTCTACCCAAAGCAATTTAATGTTAGGAACATCAGCTTCTAAGACCTTATCTAAAGCATAACTCAAGACCGATTTTTGAATATCAATTCCGATGTAGTTGATCTCTGGATTGGCCTTGGCCATCCCAGTAATAAAGGCCCCTTTCCCGCTGCCCACTTCGATATGAATAGGATGGTCATTCCCAAAAATTTCATGCCACTTTCCCTTGGCATCTTCTGGATTTAGGACCACATATTGCGGATTCGCTTCTAATAATTCAGTCGCTCCCTTGCGATTTCTAACTCTCATATTTCCTTTCCATATTTCAACCGGAAATTGCGCAGAGCATAGATCTCGCGATTGACATTTTCTAAATCATTATTTTCATAGTATTTAGCAATTTGGCACAAGAAAGAGTATTGACCAAACCAATAGAGTTTATCAAATACTTTTTGATTGTACTTGTAGCCATAATAGCCTAACCAATCGCGCCAATTAGAATCTGGGATATAGTGACTCAAGATATGCGCCACATCCAACATCCGGTCTGTCAAACGAACAGAGTCCCAATCGACTAGATAAATCAAGCCGCTCTCTGTCTCAATCCAGTTACTATGACGAACATCTCCGTGGACGATCGTCGCATAATCCTCCCGAAAGGCAGGCACTGTCTTACGTAAATTCTTTACGACTGATTGGATATAGTGGTTCTGACGTAGGGCAATTGGCAACCGGTTACTCCAAGAATTGAGCAATTCTAATGGAGATTCCACAGGATAGCCAAGTTTTTTTAATTGAGTCATCAAAGGTCTAGAACGGTGCAATCTCGTTAAAATATTGACGACTTGTTTTTTCGACATCCCATTTGGCGTGAGAATTTCCCCATTCAACCATTCTTGGGCACTCATCACATTTCCATCTGGCAAGCGTCGACTCCATAACAATTGAGGAGCAATCTGTTCTTTTGCTAGACCCGCAAGGATTGGGGTCGTATTCATTTTTACAAAAACGCGCCCACCATCTGGGTAGGTCCCCATGTAGGCCTTCCCACTCTTCCCAGGAATTGGGGTGAGGCTTAGCTCTTTTTCATTCGAGTCCATCTTTTCCTCCGTAAAAAGTTTCCAATCTATTTTACTAATTTTAACGACTTTCGTCAACCAAGCGCGCCATCTTAAATGGAAGATAGAGTAGGATTAAAGCAACTGTATAAGCCAGTAGGCCTAACAACAGGACTTTATCTGAAATAAAGACCAGGCCAATTCCTCCTTCTATCACCGTTATCATCCCCATGACCAGCTGAATCGTTTTGTTCAACCCTGCCTTTTTACTGCCCTTTTTCATCGGGAAAAGGAGGGTCAAGGGTTGGTAATCAAAAGCACTGTAAAGCCCCAGTAATTGAAAAATAACCAAGTAATTGAGCAAGGCTACAAGGGCAATCACTACGAGAGGCTGGGGAATAAAGATGATAGCGAGAATGGAAAGAGCCAAGAGTCGTAGAGTCATAGAGAAAAGATCTCCATTCCGTAGGAAGGAGCGCATATATAAGTGCAGCCACGTATTGCCATGTGTTTTGGGAAGAAGCCCTAAGAAACCATCCAAGTAAGCTCTTCTTTTAACACTGTTGGTAATGCCTTTCACCGTTGTAAACAAGGCAAAGAAACGAAGAATCAATTGTTTCCTTGCATTCTCACGAGCAATGGCCAAGGTCCAATTCAAATTTCCATCCTGGTAGAAACGCGCTTCCTTCCAGCTAAAAACAGCCCCTTTAGCCACCCCTAAGACAAGGATATAGGCTACAATAGCAAGGTTACCCAGCCCCGTTGCCAGAAGAAGAGGCACAAATAATAGAAGGACAAAACTTTGAATCAAAAACCAAAACACAAAAGACTTCTTGGCCTGCCCTTTGATATAACGTTTCACTTCCTCTTCCTTTACTAAAAGGAATAAAGCATCGGGCTTCTCTAAGTAGGTCGCAATGGAGCCTATCGGAACCAAGAGGAGCAAGCCAATCATGAGACTCCAGCGGATCAGGCTTGTATCTTTGGGGAGATCTTGCAAGAATTGGCTGTATTGAACCGCCAAAAATCCTATGAAAATCAGCATAAAGAGGACGAAATGATCATTGAGAACATAGCGGCTATATTTTACACATTGAGTTCGAAACGTTTCTTGCCGTTTTTTCATCAACTCTTTCATGCTGTTTCCTCTTCTGTCAAGGTCATGTAGATATCATTTAGACTTGCTTTCTCATCCCCAAAAGTTGAGCGCAGCTCGTCCAAGGTCCCTTTTGCTCGGATCTGACCCTTATGTAGGATCACAAAACCATCACACATCTTTTCAGCCGAATCCAGAACGTGGGTACTCATCAAAATCGATTTTCCTTTTGCTTTCTCATCGGCCAATAACTGAATCAAATCTGCAATCGCAACAGGATCCAATCCCAAAAAGGGTTCATCGACAATATAAAGACTTGGATCCACTGCATAGGCACAAATAATCATGACCTTTTGCTTCATCCCTTTTGAAAACTGGGTCGGGAACCAATCTAATTTTTCAGCCAAACGGAATCGTTCCAACAAAGGCTGGACGCGCACCATGACCTGATCCATGTCTAAATCATAGGCCATAGCTACGGTCTCGATATGCTCTCTCAGGGTTAATTCTTCATATAGGCTAGGGGTTTCTGGAATATAGCCGATTTTTTTACGATAGTCAGTTGGAGCTTCTTGAAGACTCAAGCCGTCAATCCGTACTTCCCCAGCATAAGGATGCAGGAGACCAATAATTTCATTAATCGTGGTTGACTTCCCAGCTCCATTTAGTCCAATCAAACCAATCAGTTGGCCGTCCGGAACTGAAAAACTCACCTCTTTCAGGACAGGGATGTTGACATAGCCCCCTGTCAACTTGTTGATTTCTAACATATTTTCTCCGATTTCTGGTATAATGTTCTTATATTATAACAAAATTTAGTCTAAATGAGGTGTATTTATGGTTGACGATTGTATTTTTTGTAAGATTATAGCTGGCGACATTCCTTCCTCCAAAGTCTATGAGGACGAGGAAGTCCTCGCATTTTTGGACATCTCTCAGGTTACACCAGGTCATACGTTAGTGGTTCCAAAAAAACACGCTCGCAACCTCTTAGAGATGGACGAAACCGCCACAGCTCAACTATTTGCACGTGTTTCTAAAGTTGCTAAAAAAGTAGAAGCTGCTACCCAAGCTAAGGGAATGAATATCATCAGCAACATGGAAGAAGTTTCTGGACAAACCGTATTTCACACACATGTCCACATTATCCCTCGCTATTCCGATCAAGATGAGCTTGCCATTTCATTTACTGAACACGAGCCTAATTTTGAACAACTAGCAGTTCTCGCAGAAACCATCAAAAACAGTTAAAAAGGAGGCCATATGAAACTCAAAAATCTCTTTTGGTTTGCAACAGGAGCTAGCATTAGCTACCACCTAGTAAAAAACCGCAAAGAAATTAAAACAGAGGTGACTGAATCCAGCCAATTGGTCAAGGGAATTCAAGATAACCTAGCAAAAATCCAACGCAATCTGGATATTATCCAAGACCAAAAGACCAATCTTCAAGAATTGGTAACGGATTTCCAATACAAGACCAAACTATTTAGTCAACAAGCAACAGCTTCTCTAAAAGAAATTCAAGACATCTGGCAACCAAGTAAAAACGATTGAGAAAACTCAATCGTTTTTTTCTTATTCTGAAGGCACCGTAGGTGTCACACTGCTCGACTCTGTAGCTGCAGGAGCAACTGGTGTCACTGGTGCAACAGAACTTTGAGGTGTCACCACTCCCGTATCCTGGGTCGATGGTACAACTGGTAGTTGGTTAAACTCTTGGTAAACAGGTGCTTCCTCAGATGAGGCCGCTGGCGTATCATTTTGAGAAGAAGCATTCTTCAACTCTTCATCTCCATCTAATAGGTAAGCATTGGTTTTCAATGTTTTAATTTCTTTCATCCCCAAAGCTTTGCGGATGATATTTTGAATTTTCAAGAGATGTTTTGAAGTGACAATCTGATAACTTCCGCCATCTGCTAAGGTGGCATCTTCTCCTTTCAGCTGGTACTGATGAATCGTTGAAAGGGCATCTTTATATCCTAACAATTGAAGAAGACTGTTGCTATCAAGTGAAATGTTGGTTTGCATATTGTCACTAACAGACTCAATGATTCCTTTGTAGTGACTCAAACTATTGAGGCTTAAAACTTTCTCAACAATCTTTTTGATCACTTCACGTTGGCGTTTTTGACGTCCATAGTCTCCTTCTGGGTCTTGGTAGCGCATGCGTGAATAAACGAGAGCTTGGTCCCCATTAATCTCCTGACGTCCTGGTGCGATCTTAGCCGTATATTCTGGCTCATTTTCCTCGATCGAGATATCGAAGTCAAATGGATTGTTGACTGTGATGCCACCAACCTTATCCACTAATTGAACCAGCCCCTTCATATTGATCATGACATAGCGGTCAATATGGATATTCAAAAGATCTTGAATGGTCTTAATGGCTAACTTGGCACCACCTTGAGCATAAGCCGAATTCAATTTTGCTTGGACCGTTTCGCCATCTGAAGTAATATTGGTTAGGAT
This sequence comes from Streptococcus parasanguinis, assembly GCA_018379295.1. GTDB lineage: Bacteria > Bacillota > Bacilli > Lactobacillales > Streptococcaceae > Streptococcus > Streptococcus parasanguinis_AH. The sequence goes on from JAGZVW010000004.1 coordinate 68,874, forward strand.
ATCTCTTTCCAAGCTAGTCATGGTTGTTTCTTTTGTTTGAGGATTAACAGTCACCAAAATCATAGTATCACTATTTCCGGCCCAAGGATCTTCCCGAGAACCGCTACCTGTATCAACCCCCATCAAAAGGATGGTCATCGGCTTGTTTTCTGCAATGACATTGGTCTCATTTCCAAAGCCTTTATAGGTCTTACTGAGAGTCCCAGTCGTTTGGTTTAGGATGGTAAGGCCATAAGCCCCAATCCCAATCACTGTTACCGTCAATAAGCTCAAAAACATTAAAATAATTTTTTTAACCATATAGAATCTCTCTCTAATCTATCAGTTTCCCCATAAGGTAAACATCTAAGAATTCTCCTTCAGCTGAACAAGCTCCACGAGCTTGGCAACCTTCGATCTCAAAACCTAACTTTTTATACAGGTGAACCGCCCGTTCATTGCGCACTTGGACATTCAAGACTAGTTTGCGAAGAACACCGGTCGAGTGCGCCCACTCGATCCCTTCTTCCAACAGGATCTGTCCAAGCCCTTGATTCCAATAAGCTTTTTGAACCACAATAAAGACATCACCAATATGCCGAATGGACCGTTGAGAAGCTGCAGTGATATTTAACAAAGCTGCCAGTTCCTGATCTAGAAATAGCAAGAGGCAAATCCGGTTTTCCGCCATCTCTTGCACCATCAGAAATTGCTCCATGTCTGCTGGAGACATGCCAATTCCAGCTTCATCTAGTGTCATGTAATCTGACTCTTTCCCAACTTGATTTAAGAAATCAACGACAAGAGCCGCATCTGCACTGTCAGCTTGCCGAATTTCTACTGTCACTTCCTTTTCCTTAGTCATCGGTTTTTTCCACCTGCTCAAAGGATGCTAGTAAAGCTTCCGCACGCGCTCCATGAGCCTCAAAAGCCAACTCTCGCCCATCTTCCAATTTTCGGATAAAAATTTTTAGATAAGCATCCGAGAGACTCGGCTCAATCAGCTCTCCCCATTCAATAATGGTCGCACCATCTCCAAATAGAAAATCATCTAAATCAATAGAATCTGGATCATTCCCAATCCGGTAAACATCCAAATGGTATAAAGGCAAGCGACCTTCGTATTCACGAACAATGGTATAGGTCGGGCTCTTAATCATCTGATCAATCCCTAACCCCTTTGCAATTCCCTTGGTAAAGGTCGTTTTTCCTGCTCCTAGATCCCCTGATAAGATAATCACGTCTTGCTTTTCTAAGAGTTTTCCTAGCTGTTTTCCTAGAGCGATCAGCTCCGTTTCATTGTGACTAATCATTTCTCTATTATACCAAACTTTTTAAAAATCTGCTCTTTCTTTTAGAAATTGTTCGACTCAGGTTTGCTTTTTAGATAGATAGACAAACTATTTTAAAGTAAAATAAGCTAAGTGATTCTGCAAAAAAAAAAAATAAATTTGAGTTCCAATTTTTAAATCGATTTAAGAAAATACTGAAACTTTCCGCTGTGAGAAAAGTGCCTGAAACAATAACGTTTCAGGCACTCGGAATTATTGAGACCTTAGGCTCAATAATTAGTCATGGAACTTCAAAGAAGTTCGCTGACGTCCGTACTCACCTAAGGAATGTTTTTGGTATAACTTTGTCTTCAATCTGAAAGGAATGGGAAACCACTCCCATTCCTTTTTAAATCTTTCCCTGAAAACTAATTCAAGGCCATGCTCACGTAGTTTAAGATGAAGAGAACATCTAGGATCCAAATCATGCTGTGCACTTCTTTGGCTTGTCCTTTAACCACTTTCACTAAGCTGTAGATGATAAATCCGGCAGCGATCCCTTGTGTAATCGAGTAGCTGAAGCCCATAAAGATAGAGGTGAAGAAAGCAGGAACTGCTTCTGACATATCTTCCCAATGGATATTTTTCAAACCACTCAACATCATGATCCCAACAACAATCAAAATTGGAGCTGTAGCAGCGGTCGGTACAATCGCCAACAAAGGACTAAAGAGACTTGAAATAGCAAAACAGATCGCTACAACCAAGGCTGTCAAACCAGTGCGTCCACCAGCTCCAATACCAGCTGCAGATTCAACATAGGTCGTTACGTTTGAAGTTCCTGCAATGGCTCCGACTGAAGTCGCTACAAGGTCTGAATAGAGAGCCTTATCTAATTTCGCTGATTGATGGTTTTCCCCATTTGTCGCAACAATCCCAACTTTTTCACCCGTACCGATTAAAGTTCCAATTGTATCAAAAATATCGGTCAAGGAGAAGGCTAAAATTGCCATTAAGGTCTCAGGCAAACGAGACGTATTGGAAATCAAAAAACCCAATCCTTTTGATCCCAAAGCTTGACCAAAGATCGTGCCTAAATCATTAAAGGCAGCTCCTAGATGATTACTTGCAAAGTCGATTTTAGTGATATCAACAACATGGATGAGAATTCCAAGCACAGTCGTTACTAAGATAGAAAGGATAATCCCTCCCTTAATCCCTTTGACAACAAAGAAAATAGTAATCGCAAGACCAACAAGAGCCAAGAGGACAGCTGGATTGTTAAAATTAACCAATCCTGGAACAGCAGATGCATTGGCTGAGATCGTTGCATTTGCCTTATCTGCTCCTTCCCCGACCACTGTATAAGTATGAGGGTCAATCGTGAATTTCAAAAATCCTGCATTCTTAATCCCAACATAGGCCAAGAAAATCCCGATCCCCGCTGAAATAGCAGATCGAAGAGCGGTCGGAATCGATTCGATGATCATCTTCCGAACCTTTGTTAATGTGATAATCAATGAAATCACACCACAAATGAAGACCATTCCCAAAGCTTCCTGCCATGTGTAGCCCATACCAAATACAACAGTAAAGGTAAAGAAGGCATTCAAGCCCATCCCAGGTGCTTGTGCATAAGGTAAATTGGCATAAAAAGCCATCATCAAGGTCCCGACAACGGATCCAATAATCGTTGCAAGGAAGACTCCTTGAGCTGGCATACCTGTTTGTGACAACATTTGAGGGTTTACGAAGAGGATATAACTCATCGCAAAAAAGGTTGTCAAACCAGCAAGAACCTCTGTTCGAACAGTGGTTCCATGTTCTGAAAGTTTAAAAAACTTATCCATTTCAGAATAAACTCCTTTTTCATCATTCTCGCTCCCAATCAATTTGCGAACGTTATTTCTATTTTACCAAAAGATTTTTCGTCTTTCAAGAAATCCTACTTCTCTTCTTGATTTTTGAGCGCTTTTCCGATTTTTCTGATATAATGGTCTCATTCTTCTCGAAAGGAACCGAATTATGCATAAAAAGATGATCGCTCTAGATTTAGACGGCACCCTCTTAAATTCCGAAAGCAAATTGAGCGACTTTACCATTGATACGATTAAAAAAATTAGTGCTCTTGGCCATAAAGTCATTATTACAACAGGCCGCCCCTATCGTATGGCACACACCTACTACAAACAACTAGAGCTAGATACTCCAATGATCAATTTTAACGGCTCCCTTACGCATCTACCTGAGAAAAAATGGGGGGATGAACAATGTTTGACTTTAGATAAAAAATACCTGCTAGATATGGTCGCTAACCGAGACACCATCCAAGCGGACTTTATCGCTGGCGAATACCGCAATAAATTCTTTATTACCGATCCAAATGAGCACGTTGCAGACCCTAAATTATTCGGTATTGAATCTTTCCAACCAGAAAATCAATTCAATCCCGAGCGGGTAACGAGCGACCCAAACTGTATCCTCTTTCAAACGAAAGCGGAAGACAAATATGCTCTGGCAGATGAAATGAATCGGCATTATGACTACAATCTGTCTATCAATACTTGGGGTGGTCCCTTAAATATTCTGGAATGCAATCCAAAAAATGTGACCAAAGCATCCGCTCTAACCTACCTTCTGGATAAACTCAATATGGATCAGAAGGATTTGATTGCCTTTGGAGATGAGCACAATGATACTGAGATGCTAGCTCTTGCTGGTTATGGATACGCCATGAAAAATGCCAGCTCCATCCTTCTCCCCTATGCAGACTCCATCACTGATTTCACGAATAATGAAGATGGTGTCGCGCGCCAACTCATTCAATTATTCTTATAAAACTAACAGACATGAGTTATCCCCTCATGTCTTTTTCTGCGCCAAATCCTTAATCGGTTAATCAATACCGCCCCTTTTTTCCATTTTTTTCATTGCCTCGTCATCTGGTTTGTGATATTATTAACATAGTTATTAAAGAAGCGCTTTCAAAAATTTTAAACCGCTTCTCGTTCACTTAAGGAGGAACAAAATGAAAGCTGTTGTTGTAAATCCAGAAGGTACTGGTGTTGAAATCGTTGCAAACAAAGACATGCGTCCACTTGAAACAGGGGAAGCTCTTGTTCAAATCGAATACTGTGGTGTCTGCCACACTGACTTGCACGTTGCTCACGGAGACTTCGGTAAAGTTCCAGGCCGTGTTCTTGGACACGAAGGAATCGGTATTGTTAAAGAAGTTGCTCCAGATGTCAAGAGCCTAAAAGTTGGGGATCGTGTCAGTGTCGCATGGTTCTTCGAAGGATGTGGAACTTGTGAATACTGTACAACTGGTCGTGAAACTCTTTGCCGTACTGTAAAAAATGCTGGTTACTCTGTTGATGGAGGGATGGCTGAACAATGTATCGTTACTGCAGATTACGCAGTGAAAGTACCTGAAGGATTAGATCCAGCCCAAGCATCTTCTATTACGTGTGCAGGTGTTACCACTTATAAAGCCATCAAAGAAGCCAAAGCTGAACCAGGACAATGGATTGTTATCTATGGAGCTGGTGGACTAGGAAACTTGGCTGTTCAATATGCTAAGAAAGTCTTCAACGCACATGTCATCGCTGTCGATATCAACAATGATAAACTAGAATTGGCGAAAGAAGTTGGTGCAGACTTTGTCATCAACGGTCGCGAAGTTGAAGATGTCCCAGGATTGATTAAAGAAAAAACAAATGGTGGAGCTCACTCTGCTGTCGTAACAGCTGTTTCTAAAGTAGCTTTCAACCAAGCAGTAGATTCTGTTCGTGCAGGCGGCCGCGTGGTTGCAGTTGGTCTTCCTTCTGAAATGATGGATCTCAGCATTGTGAAAACTGTATTAGATGGTATCCAAGTCATTGGTTCTCTTGTAGGAACTCGTAAAGACTTGGAAGAAGCCTTCCAATTTGGTGCAGAAGGCTTGGTAGTCCCTGTCGTTCAAAAACGTCCAGTAGAAGATGCTGTCAAAGTCTTTGACGAAATGGAAGCCGGAACCATTCAAGGACGTATGGTACTTGACTTTACAAACTAAACAACTGAACCTACAGGACTAGCCCAACTGGGCTAGTCTTTTTGAGTGCTCTCAATCACTCTCATATACAATTTGTTATATATTTATTTTTGTTTTCGAGAATATCGTTTGATTCTCGGAAACTTTTCATTGAGAACAAAATCCTATAAAACATATCTATTATTGATTTTTTAAGCATCAACAAGTAATAAACAAAATTCATTCAAGAGCATTCTTTTTCTATCTAACGATGATTTAATATAATAAATCAATGTTTTTACATCGAGATTTTGATAGAAAAATTGACTTAAGTGTGGAAACGATTTATAATAAAGTAGCTTAAAGTTTTCTTAAACTGAAAGTCAAACAAATTTTATAAGGAGGAATGTCAATAATGAGTATTGGTATCATTATTGCTAGCCACGGTGAATTTGCAGCTGGAATCCACCAATCCGGCTCGATGATCTTTGGGGATCAAGAGAAAGTTCAAGTGGTTACGTTCATGCCAAGTGAAGGCCCGGATGATCTCTATGCTAAATTTAATGCAGCTGTTGCCGCATTTGATGCAGAAGATGAAGTCTTGGTTTTGGCTGACCTTTGGAGTGGTTCTCCATTTAACCAAGCAAGTCGCGTCATGGGAGAAAATCCAGATCGTAAATTTGCGATCATCACAGGATTGAACCTTCCGATGTTGATTCAAGCTTATACAGAACGTTTGATGGATGCAAATGCCGGCGTTGATCAAGTCGCTGCAAACATCATCAAGGAAGCAAAAGACGGTGTCAAAGCCCTTCCAGAAGAATTGAATCCTGTTGAAGAAGCTAGTACAGCCACTGCTGCTCCTGTAGCCCAAGCTGCTATTCCAGAAGGAACGGTTATCGGAGATGGAAAACTCAAGATTAACCTTGCCCGCTTAGATACACGTCTTCTTCATGGACAAGTCGCAACTGCTTGGACACCTGATTCAAAAGCCGATCGGATCATTGTTGCTTCAGATTCTGTTGCTAAAGATGAACTCCGTAAGGAATTGATCAAACAAGCGGCACCGAATGGTGTGAAAGCAAACGTTGTCCCAATTCAAAAATTGATCGACGTTGCAAAAGATCCACGTTTTGGAAATACCCATGCTTTGATCTTATTTGAAACACCTCAAGATGCTCTTCGCGCCATCGAAGGTGGTGTTCCGATTAAAACCTTGAACGTTGGTTCAATGGCCCACTCAACTGGTAAAACCATGGTTAACAATGTGTTGTCAATGGATAAAGATGACGTGGCTACATTTGAAAAAATGCGTGATCTTGGAGTTGAATTTGACGTCCGTAAAGTGCCAAATGACTCTAAGAAAGATTTGTTTGACTTAATTAACAAAGCTAACGTTCAATAATCGATTACTTACGAAAGGATTTTAAACATGTCTGTTATTTCTATGGTATTAGTGGTCGTTGTTGCCTTCTTAGCAGGTCTTGAAGGTATCCTTGACCAATTCCAATTCCACCAACCCCTTGTTGCTTGTACCTTAATCGGTTTGGTAACAGGTAACTTGACTGCTGGCATTATGCTTGGTGGTTCACTTCAATTTATTGCACTTGGCTGGGCAAACATTGGTGCCGCAGTTGCACCCGATGCTGCCCTTGCATCTGTCGCTGCTGCCATCATCATGGTACTTGGGGGAGACTTCAGTACAAAAGGAATCGCTGTCGCTCAAAGTGTCGCTATTCCACTTGCAGTTGCTGGTCTTTTCTTGACCATGATCGTCCGTACCCTTTCCGTTGGTTTGGTTCACACTGCCGACGCTGCTGCTAGAAAAGGGGATATCAAAGGTGTAGAACGCGCTCACTTTGTGGCCCTTCTTCTTCAAGGTCTTCGTATCGCCATTCCTGCAGCCCTCTTGTTGATGATTCCTGCTGAAACTGTCAAAACTGCTCTTGAACAAATGCCAAAATGGCTCTCTGATGGAATGCAAATCGGTGGTGGTATGGTTGTAGCCGTTGGTTATGCCATGGTTATCAACATGATGGCGAGCCGTGAAGTATGGCCATTCTTTGCCATCGGTTTTGCTCTTGCAGCTGTTAGCCAATTGACCTTGATCGCCCTTGGAGCAATTGGTGTTGCCCTTGCCTTGATCTACCTTACTCTTTCTAAGAAAGGTGGCAATGGAGGTGGCGGTGCCGCTACTTCTAACGATCCAATTGGCGACATTCTCGAAGACTATTAAGAAAGGTGTGACACTATCATGACTGAAAAATTACAATTATCTAAATCAGATCGTCAAAAGGTTTGGTGGCGTTCAACCTTCTTGCAAGGTTCTTGGAACTATGAACGGATGCAAAACTTGGGTTGGGCATACTCATTGATCCCAGCTATCAAAAAACTTTATACGAAGAAAGAAGACCAAGCGGCTGCTCTTGAGCGTCACATGGAATTCTTTAACACTCACCCATACGTTGCCGCTCCTATCATCGGGGTAACGCTTGCTCTTGAAGAAGAAAGAGCAAACGGTGCCGCTATTGACGATGCTGCCATCCAAGGGGTTAAAATTGGTATGATGGGTCCTTTGGCGGGTATCGGAGATCCAGTCTTCTGGTTTACAGTACGTCCTATCCTTGGTGCCCTTGGTGCATCACTTGCTGCGTCTGGTAACATCCTTGGCCCACTCATCTTCTTTATCGCATGGAATGCGATTCGTATGGCCTTCTTGTGGTACACGCAAGAACTTGGTTACAAAGCAGGTTCTGAAATTACCAAAGATATGTCTGGTGGGATCTTGCAAGACATCACTAAAGGGGCTTCTATCCTTGGGATGTTCATCCTCGCTGTTTTGGTAGAACGTTGGGTATCTATTAAATTCGTCTTCAATGTTTCTTCTGTCAAATTAGCCGATAAAGCTTATATCCACTGGGATAAACTTCCTGAAGGATACAAGGGTATCCAAGAAGCCTTCGCTCAAGTTGGTTCAGGCCTATCTCAAACACCTGAAAAAGTTACAACTTTCCAACAAAACTTGGATTCATTGATTCCTGGTTTGATGGGATTGCTTCTTACTTTTGCTTGTATGTGGTTGTTGAAGAAAAAAGTATCTCCAATCACTATCATCATCGCTCTCTTTGTAATCGGTGTATTAGCACACGTTGCTGGCTTGATGTAAGCAAAGATCAACAAAAAAGAAGGTTTCGGCCTTCTTTTTATTATGATATAATGGAGTGAACAGCAATACAGGAGGATCTCATGGCTCAATCATTGAATAAAACCGTTGAATTCCATACTACAGGGGTTTCTTACCTTGGAGTGGGGGGAAAGGTTGGAAAAATCCTAGTCGGGAATGCCGCTTTTGAATTTTATGCGGATGCAAATGTAGAAGACTACATCCAAATTCCCTGGCAAGAAATCGAGCGAATCGGAGCCAATGTATCCGGACGTAAAATTAGCCGCCATTTTGAAATCTATACCAGAGAATCAAAATTTCTCTTTGCTTCAAAAGACTCTGGAAAAATTTTAAAGATTGCTCGGGAACATCTAGGAAATGATAAAATTGTCAAACTTCCTACGTTGATCCAAATCATCACGGCTAAAATTAAAAATCTATTTGCAAAATAGGATCTTTTCTTGTATAATAGACGCAAACGGATAAGTAAGTTAAGAGGTTCTTTCAGAAAGTCTGCGGTTGCTGCGAGCAGATAGAAATCTTAATTGAAATTCTACCGTTTCTTTAAAATAAAATATCGAATCAAGTGCACACCTGTGAAGTTGGATGGAACCGTGGCTCTGCCACTCCAACACTGTAACAGGTGTGTTTTTTGTTAAAGGAGAAGCTATGTTAGATATTAAACGAATTCGTACAGACTTTGATGCGGTTGCTAAAAAATTGGCAACACGTGGCGTAGATGCAGCTATTTTGAATGAAATGAAAGAAATCGATGCCAAACGTCGAGATATCTTGGTCAAGGTAGAAAATCTCAAAGCAGAGCGTAACACTGTATCTGCTGAAATCGCACAAGCTAAACGCAACAAGGAAAATGCAGATGATAAGATTGCTGCCATGCAAACCCTCTCTGCAGAAGTCAAAGCATTGGATACAGAATTGGCTGAAATCGATGCCAAATTAACTGAATTCACTACTACCCTTCCAAATATCCCTGCTGACAGTGTCCCTGTTGGAGCGGATGAGGATGACAACGTTGAGGTTCGCCGTTGGGGAACACCTCGCGAATTTGGCTTCGAACCAAAAGCTCACTGGGATTTAGGTGAAGACCTTGATATCCTTGACTGGGAACGCGGGGCTAAAGTCACTGGTGCTCGTTTCCTCTTCTACAAAGGACTTGGAGCTCGCTTAGAACGTGCTATCTACAACTTTATGTTGGACGAACATGGCAAGGAAGGCTACACTGAAGTCATCCCTCCTTACATGGTCAACCATGATTCTATGTTTGGTACTGGTCAGTATCCAAAATTCAAGGAAGATACTTTTGAACTTAGCGATACCAATTATGTCCTCATTCCAACTGCTGAAGTTCCTTTGACGAACTACTATCGCGATGAAATTCTTGATGGAAAAGACCTTCCAATCTACTTCACCGCTATGAGTCCATCATTCCGTTCAGAAGCTGGTTCAGCTGGTCGTGATACTCGTGGATTGATCCGTTTGCACCAATTCCATAAGGTTGAAATGGTGAAGTTTGCTAAACCAGAAGAATCATATGATGAATTGGAAAAAATGGTTGTCAATGCTGAAAATATCCTTCAAAAACTGAATCTTCCATACCGTGTAGTAGCTCTCTCAACGGGAGACATGGGCTTCTCAGCTGCTAAGACTTACGACTTAGAAGTATGGATCCCAGCACAAAATACCTACCGTGAAATCTCAAGCTGTTCCAATACAGAAGATTTCCAAGCTCGTCGTGCGCAAATCCGCTACCGTGACGAAGCAGATGGTAAAGTCAAACTTCTTCACACTTTGAACGGTTCAGGGTTAGCTGTTGGACGTACCGTCGCTGCTATTCTTGAAAACTATCAAAACGAAGATGGTTCTGTAACCATTCCTGAAGTTCTTCGTCCATATATGGGTGGCGCTGAAGTCATCGCACCAAAATAAAGTTTAAAAAAACTGAGACTTGCAAATTGCAAGCTCAGTTTTTTAATATTTACGAAAACGTTGGTAGCGTTGCTCCAGAAGCTCTTCGAGAGGTAAGGCTTGTAAAACCTTTAACTCTTCCTGTAATTCCTTCTTCACTTGAGCCAGTAGTTCTCCATTTGAAAATCCATGCTCGGGAATCACCTTATCGACAATTTCCATATTTAACAATTCGTGAGAAGTAATCTTCATCAACTCTGCTGCTTCCATTGCACGGCTTCCATCTTTCCAAAGAATAGAGGCAAAACCTTCTGGACTCAAGACCGCATAGATGGAGTTCTCAAGCATCCAGACCTTATCTGCCACAGCAAGAGCCAAGGCACCACCAGAGCCACCTTCTCCGATGATAATCGCGATAATTGGAACTTTTAGATCACTCATTTCCATGAGGTTGCGGGCAATGGCTTCCCCTTGTCCTCGTTCTTCAGCACCAACACCAGGATAAGCACCCGCTGTATTGATAAAGGTCACAACTGGACGGCCAAATTTCTCTGCTTGCTTCATGAGGCGCAAAGCTTTTCGATAGCCTTCTGGATGTGGTTGCCCAAAATTACGTTTTAGATTATCCTGAAGATTTTTTCCTTTTTGGATCCCAACGACTGTAACCGTTTGATCGCCTAAGCGTCCAATCCCACCAATCACCGCACCATCATCACGGAAGTTTCGATCTCCATGTAATTCGATAAAATCATCAAAGATTCCTTGAGCAAAATCAAGCGCAGTCAATCTTCCTTGGTCACGTGCCTCTTTAATAATCTGTGTTATTTTACTCATGTTTACCTCCATGAAGGGCCAATAATTGTCCAACTGTTGCTCGGATTTGGCTTCTCTCCACGATCAAGTCAACAAATCCATGTTCTTGTAGAAATTCTGCTTTTTGGAAATCATCTGGCAATTTTTCACGCACAGTTGATTCAATCACGCGCCGACCGGCAAACCCAACCAAGGCTTGACTCTCTGCCATGATAATATCACCTTCCATAGCAAATGAAGCCGTCACCCCACCGGTTGTTGGATCTGTCAATACCGTCAAATAAAATAATTTTTCTTTAGAATGACGTTGAACAGCCGCAGAAATTTTTGCCATTTGCATCAAACTCACGATACCTTCTTGCATCCGAGCGCCACCGGAAGCAGTAAAGAGAACAACTGGCAATTTTTCTTTTGTCGCAAATTCAAATAAACGAGTAATTTTTTCACCTACTACAGAACCCATTGAAGCCATGATAAAGTTGGAATCCATGATCCCAAGAGCAACTTTTTGGCCTTTAATCAAGGCAGTTCCAGTTAGCACAGCTTCATCCAGCCCTGTCATTTCCCGCACTGCTGCCAGTTTCTTCTTATAATTAGGAAAATTCAAAGGGTCTGTCGTTTCGATTCCTGTAAACATTTCTTCAAAGCTAGCTGGATCCACTGTCAGCGCCAAGCGTTCTTTAGCAGAAATACGGAAGGTATAGCCACAATTCGGGCATACCCGTTCACTACCTAAATCTTTTTGGTAAATGGTATGTTTACAACCTGGGCATTGTGAAAATAGTTCATCAGGTACTTCAGGTTTTGGCTGAGGTTCCTTCCAGGCTGACCTATTCGGATTGATCCGAATATATTTATCTTTTTTAGAAAATAATGCCATTACTTACTCCTTATAATATGCTACTGCATCTGTAGCATTACTATAAAAGCCTGCAACTGTGAGGATGATGTTCATACTTCCCTCACAAGTCCAGGCTTTTTCATCATTCCTTATTATAATTTGGAAGGAATTGTTCCATCAAAAATGCAGTATCATAATCACCAGCGATCACATGTGAATCTGAAATCAAATCCAACTGGAAACTGCTATTGGTTGTGACACCATCGATTTCCAACTCATAAAGAGCTCTCTGCATTTTCATCAGTGCATCAAAGCGATTTTCACCATGGACAATGATCTTAGCAATCATACTATCATAGTATGGTGGAATCGTATAACCAGGATACACAGCAGAATCCACACGTAATCCTACCCCACCACTTGGAAGATAGAGATTAGTAATCTTACCTGGGCTTGGTGCAAAGTTAAAGGAAGGATTTTCCGCATTGATCCGGCATTCAATCGCATGGCCTTTAAAGACAATATCCTCTTGAGTAACGGATAATTCTTGTCCAGCTGCAATTTTAATCTGTTCCTTAACGATATCAACTCCTGTTACAAATTCTGTAACAGGATGCTCTACTTGCACACGGGTATTCATTTCCATAAAGTAGAACTCACCCTTGCCTTCATCATACAAGAATTCAATCGTTCCAGCATTCTCATATCCAACTGATTCAGCTGCCCGAACAGCAGCAGAACCAATGCGATTGCGAAGCGTTTTTCCGATGGCAATCGAAGGGGATTCCTCTAGAACCTTTTGGTTATTTCGTTGAAGAGAACAATCGCGTTCACCTAAGTGAACGACATGTCCATGCTGATCCGCTAAAATTTGTACTTCAATGTGGCGTGCAGGATAAATCACCCGCTCCATATACATGGCACCATTTCCAAAAGCAGCTTGGGCTTCTGAGGAAGCTGATTCAAAAGCAGCAACCAGATCCTCTGGTTTTTCAACCTTCCGAATTCCTTTACCACCGCCTCCCGCAGATGCTTTCAACATCACAGGGTAACCGATGCGTTCGGCAATCTCGAGGGCTTCTTCAGCAGTAAACACTTCACCATCTGATCCAGGAATAACAGGTACTCCTGCTTTGATCATCTGTTTACGAGCATTAATCTTATCCCCCATCATATCCATGACTTTAGCAGATGGGCCGATAAATTTAATACCTACTTCCTCACACATGGTTGCAAATTTTGAGTTTTCACTTAAAAATCCAAAACCAGGATGGATGGCTTCTGCACCTGTTAAAACAGCAGCAGACAAGACAGCACTCATATTTAAATAAGATTCTGTTGATTTAGCAGGTCCAATACAGACTGCTTCATCCGCTAGTAAGGTATGCAAGGCTTCTTTATCAGCAGTAGAATACACCGCAACCGTCTCGATGCCAAGTTCACGAGCTGCACGAATAATGCGAACTGCAATCTCACCACGATTGGCGATTAAGATCTTACGAAACATAGATAGGCCTTTCTTAATTTCCAATTGCAAAAGTAAGTGTTCCTGAAGCTGCAAGCTTACCGTCTACCTCTGCTTTCGCTTCAACAACAGCAATGGTTCCACGACGTTTGACAAAAGTAGCTGTCATCACCAGTTGATCTCCTGGAACGACTTGTTTTTTAAACTTCACCTTGTCCATCCCTGCATAAAAGACTAATTTCCCTTTATTTTCAGGTTTTGACAACTCTAATACACCTGCTGTTTGTGCCAAAGCTTCCATGATGAGAACACCTGGCATAACAGGATATTGTGGAAAATGTCCATTAAAAAATGGTTCATTAATTGTCACGTTTTTAATGGCAACAATCGTATCTTCGCTTGTTTCTATAACGCGATCCACCAAAAGCATTGGGTAACGATGCGGCAAAGCCTCACGAATAGCATTAATATCAATTGTCATTTGATTCGAACCAATCCTTTTCCAAATTCAACCATTTCTTCATTCGTTACCAAAATTTCAGTGACTACCCCATCTTTTGGTGCTGGGACTTCATTCATCACTTTCATGGCTTCGATAATCAAGAGTGTTTGACCCTTAGTAACTTTGTCTCCTACAGATACAAAGGCTGGTTTATCCGGTGCTGGCGACAAGTAAGCCACCCCAACCAATGGACTTTCAACCACATCACCTTCTGCAGCCTGAGCTGGAGTAGCAACTGGTTCAGCCGCTACAGCTGGAGTTGCTGGTGCTTCAACAACAGGGGCTACTACAGGAGTTTGAGGAGTTGCTACCACTTCAACTGCAGGAGCAACCGGTGTAGATGCAACTGAACTCGTTTGGTTTTTACTCAAATTCAATTCTTCGCCATTATTTTTATATGAGAATTCACGCAAAGTTGACGCATCAAATTGAGCCAACAAATCTTTGATTTCAGAAATATTCATGAATTAACCCTCCCAACGTTTAAAGGCCAGAACAGCATTGTGTCCTCCAAAACCAAAGGTATTTGAGATAGCGTACTGAATATCCGCTTCTTGACCTTCACCATAAACAACGTTTGCTTCGATATAGTCAGACAATTCTTTAGTACCAGCAGTTTTTGGTACAAAGCTGTGACGAATCGCTTCGATGGTAGCAATCGCTTCAACCGCACCAGCAGCACCAAGCAAGTGTCCTGTAAATGATTTAGTAGATGATACAGGAACCTCTTTTCCAAGAACAGAAACAATAGCTCCGCTTTCACCTTTTTCATTAGCAGGTGTAGATGTACCATGCGCATTGACATAATCGACATCTTCAGGCTTAATACCAGCTTCATTGATCGCTAATTTAATCGCTTTGGCCGCACCTGAACCATCTGGTGTCGGTGTTGTCATATGGTAGGCATCACAGTTTGAACCGTAACCAACAATTTCAGCTAAAATATTAGCACCACGTTTTTGTGCATGTTCCAAGCTTTCGATGACAAGAACCCCTGCACCTTCCCCCATCACAAAACCATTGCGGTCTTTGTCAAATGGAATAGAGGAACGTTCTGGGTCTTCCGTTGTTGAAAGAGCTGTAAGGGCATTGAAACCACCGATACCAATCTTAGTAATCGAAGCTTCAGCACCACCTGCCAAAACAACATCATGCATACCAAATTTAATCTCACGGAAAGCTTCACCAATTGCATCATTAGCAGAAGCACAAGCTGTTGTCACGGATTTACATACCCCTTGAGCCCCAATCTTAAGTGCGATGTTTCCAGCACCCATGTTTGAAAGAGCTTTTGGAATAAACATTGGTTGGATTCTCTTCATCCCACGTTCATGCATCCGGATAATTTGGTCTTCCAATTCTTGCAAACCACCGATACCAGATGATACAATCACACCTACACGATCGCGGTCTTCTTCTTCCATATTCAAGCCTGAATTTTCAATAGCTTCCATCGCAGCATAGATTGCATACAATGAGTAAGTATCCATACGATTTTGATCTTTTTTCACGAAATATTTATCGAATGGGAAATCTTGAATTTCACCAGCATTAAAGACTGGAATTTCAGAAGCATCAAATTTTGTAATGGGCTTGATTCCAATTTTTCCTTCATGAAGGCTATTCCAGAACTCCTCTGGTGTATTTCCGATTGGTGAGGTTACACCGTAACCTGTAACAACAACACGATTTGTAGACATATATATTCTCCTTTTGTCGGATGGATATTTAAGTAAGTGATTTTCGATCAGTAAGCATTCATTATTGCATAGTCATGCCGCCATCAATGGCAATTGTTTGGCCAGTTAAATATTCTTGACCTGCCAAGAAAGCCGCAACTTCTGCCACTTCTTCAGCTTGACCAATTCGTTTCATTGGCACTTGAGCTAGCATGGCATCTTTCATTTTCTCTGGAATAGCGTCTGTCATATCTGATTCAATGAAACCAGGTGCAATGGCATTCACACGAACACCACGGGCCGCAACTTCACGCGCAACGGATTTGGTAAAACCAATCAATCCAGCTTTTGAAGCTGCATAGTTCGCTTGACCAATATTCCCCATTAGACCAACAACAGAGGACATGTTGATAATGGCACCTTGACGAGCCTTAGACATAGGTTTTAAGACAGCTTGTGTCATATTAAAGGCACCGGTCAAGTTGATTTTCAAGACCCGTTCAAAATCTTCTTCAGTCATTTTCAACATCAACTTGTCGTTTGTGATCCCAGCGTTATTGACCAAAACATCAACACTTCCAAGCTTTTCAATTGCTTCAGCTACCATACGTTGCGCATCTTCGCCATTAGAAATATCCCCAGAAATACCAACAACAGTCACACCATAGTCAGCAAACTGCGCAAGCAAGTCCTCAGAAATTTCAGAACGTCCATTTAGGACAACATTAGCACCGAGACTCGCAAATTTATGAGCCACAGCCAATCCAATTCCGCGTGTTGAACCTGTTACAAAAACATTTTTATTTTTAAGTTCCATCTTTACCTCGTTTTAAGCATTCAGAAGTGCATCTAGACTAGCCTGATCTTCGACGTTATGAGTTGGAAGAGTTTTATCAATTTTCTTCAAGAATCCTGACAAGACTTTTCCAGGTCCGATCTCGATGACTTCATCTACACCAAAGTCTTGAATCGTAGCAATTGAATCATAGAAACGAACCGGTTCTTTTACTTGACGGGCCAAAAGTGCTTTCACATCTTCTGACTTCATGATCGTAGCTTCTGTATTCCCAACTAAAGGAAGATCAAAATCATTAAATGATATTTTTTCTAGTTCAGTCGCCAATTTTTGACTAGCAGATTCCAGTAAGGCTGTGTGGAATGGACCTGACACATTCAAAGGGATCAAGCGTTTGGCACCTGCTTCCTGCAATAGTTCCACAGCATAGTCCACAGCCGCAACCTCACCACCAATCACAATTTGTGCTGGCGTATTGTAGTTAGCTGGTGTTACTACACCCTTTTCGGATGCTTGTTGACAAATCTCTTCGATCAAATTTGGATCTGTATTCATAACAGCAACCATTTTCCCACTTCCAGCAGGAGCTGCCGTTTCCATGAATTCACCACGTTTCGCAACCAAAGCTACTGCATCTTCAAACGAAAGAGCTCCAGCCGCAACCAGGGCAGAATATTCCCCCAAAGAGAGACCGGCAACAATATCAGGAGTGATACCATTTTCTACTAAGAGACGATAAATGGCTACTGACGTTGTCAAAATAGCTGGTTGAGTATAGCGTGTCTGATTCAGTTTTTCTTCGTTAGAATCAATCAATTCACGCAAATCATAGCCTAGAATACGACTAGCCGTATCAAATGTCTCTTTAACAACGGGATAAGCCGCATACAAATCGCTCGCCATGCCCAATTTCTGAGCCCCTTGACCAGCAAATAAGAACGCACGTTTTGTCACTATCCTAATCCTTTCGACGTTTTTAGA
>JAGZVW010000044.1:0-15500 GCA_018379295.1 Streptococcus parasanguinis
CGTCGTCCCACCTCCGCACAGTTGAGTAGGGCTGTAAAAGCTGATGAAATCAGCGTAGTAGAGCCCACTCAACCACTGCGTCTTGCTCGACAATCTAAAGACAATTAAGAGGCTAGGACTTTTGTCCCAGCCTCTATTTTTAACGTCGAGTTGCAGGTGCTGTGCTCGAACTTTTAATATTAAAGCGTTTCTTGAGGTAGAAGCGAAGGACAAGCGCTAGAGCTCCTAAAACGATGGCAAAAAGATCTGGAATAGTTGGATTGAGGACTTGTGGAAGTAAGGAGGTGAAGGACAAGACGATGACCCAAAGGAACATGACTCCAACAAGAATCGGCATGGACTTCCAAAGAGAGGGACGCTCACTGCGATCTTTTGTGCCATCCATATACTGATAGAAGAAGTAGTACATGAGATACAAGAGCAGAGCCCCTGTCAAACTTCCAAGGATCAAGGTGATCAAACCATAGCCGGTACGACGCGGTGCAACCAAGTTCATGAAGGCACTAATGGCAGCAAAGACACCAAAGATAAAGAGGAAGGAATCCAAAATCATAAGAGAGGGAGCATCGTTTAATTTCGGATGCTCTTTTTCATAGCGTTCTTTCTCGCTGAAAGAATTCGCCCAAACAGTTGGAGCTCCAAAAAGAGTCCGTGCCGGAATCCCTTTTCCTTGGTTTTCTTGGATAGCTGGAAGGATTTCTTGGATGAGGCTTTCTGCTTCTTCCTCTGATTTCCCGTTTTCAAGCAATTGATGTTTGGCGATGCGGATAAATTCTTGGTTTTTCTTGCTGAGTTGATTCAAATCAAATTGAGACATAAATACTCCTTAGTGTTATTAGTAGTTATTAGAACCATTTTTTATGGATAAGATAGACGACGAGGGATCCAGTCATGGCGAAGGCGATGAAAATAATGAGCCAAAAAGCATTGGGTTCCCCGTTGAGGGGAAGCTCATTGTCCTTGAAGTTCATCCCGTAGGCCGAGAAAATCATGGTTGGGATGGACATGACGATGGTCACCATGGCCAAGGTCTTCATGATGTTATTCTGGTTGTTGGAGATGATTGATGCGAAGGTATCGGTCATGGAGTGGAGGATGTTTCCATAAATATCCGCCATCTCAATGGCTTGCTGGGTTTCGATCAAGGTATCTTCCAACAGATCCTCATCTTCCAGGTATTTCTTGATGTTGCTGGTAGCGCTGGTTAATTTTTTGATCACGCGCTCATTGGTTTTCAGAGAGGCCTTAAAGTAGACAATGGTCTTTTCCAGCTCCATCAACTCAATCAGCTCTTCATTACGCGTTGATTTGTGGAGTTGGCTTTCAATCTGTTCACTCTTTCGATCCAGGGTACGAAGCGCAGACAAGTAGAGTTCAGCGTTACGATAGAGGATCTGAAAGATAAAGCGCGACCGCATGAAGGTATAGAAATTCCGCAAGCGTCGATTGATAAAGATATCAAGAAGCGGCAATTTCTCCAAGCAGGTCGTGATGATAGCCTCTTCTGTCAGGATGATTCCCAAAGGGATAGTGACATAGTAGGTCTGATTGTTCCGCTCTTCCTTGATGGGAACATCTACGATGATCAAGGTATACTCATCTTCGATGGTCATACGGGACATTTCTTCCGCATCGAGTGGTGCTCGTAAGTCAGCAATGTCGATACCAAAGGCAGAGGCAATTTCCATCGATTCACTTTGGGAAGGGTTGACAAGGTTGATCCAGCTACCGGGTTCCAGTGTCTCTATTTCTTTAAATTCAGTCGTTGTTGATAAAAAGACCTGTTTCATGGCGCCTCCCCTTGTTTTTTTACACCTTAACATTATAACAGAAAAAGGACGTTTTTGGATAAAAGAATACTAAAAAATTTGTTATAATGGAGGATAACAAAAAGATGAATTTGAGTAAAAACATGCAAGATAAAATTGTCATTCACGGGGCACGCGCCCATAATTTAAAAAATATAGATGTGGAAATTCCACGCGATAAGTTGGTCGTGGTGACGGGGTTGTCAGGATCTGGAAAGTCCAGTCTAGCCTTTGATACCCTCTATGCAGAAGGCCAGCGCCGCTATGTGGAGAGCTTATCGGCCTATGCCCGGCAATTCTTGGGAAATATGGAAAAACCAGATGTCGACTCTATTGACGGCTTGAGTCCAGCCATTTCCATCGACCAAAAAACGACCAGTAAAAACCCACGTTCTACAGTGGGGACGGCAACAGAGATCAATGACTACCTGCGCCTGCTCTATGCGCGTGTAGGGACGCCTTATTGTATCAATGGACATGGCGCTATTACCGCTTCTTCGGTTGAGCAAATTGTCGATCAAGTCTTGGAATTACCAGAGCGCCAACGCCTGCAAATTCTGGCTCCCATTATCCGCAAGAAAAAAGGCCAGCACAAGAATATCATTGAAAAAGTCCAAAAAGACGGCTATGTTCGGGTCCGAGTTGACGGTGAGATCTATGATGTGACAGAGGTCCCAGAACTTTCTAAAAGCAAACAGCATACGATTGAAGTGGTGGTGGACCGGATCGTGATCAAAGAGGGCATCCGTTCGCGTCTCTTTGATTCGATTGAGGCAGCTCTTCGGATAGCGGACGGTTATGTGGTGATTGATACCATGGATGGAAAGGAACTGCTCTTTTCAGAGCATTATGCTTGTCCAGTCTGTGGCTTTACCGTTCCTGAATTAGAGCCTCGTCTCTTTTCTTTCAATGCGCCTTTCGGCTCCTGTCCAGACTGTGATGGGCTAGGCATTAAGCTGGAGGTGGACTTAGATTTGGTGGTGCCAGATGATCGCTTAACCCTTCGCGAAGGAGCACTTGCGCCTTGGAATCCGATCTCTTCCAACTACTATCCACAGATGTTGGAGCAGGCCATGATCCAGTTTGGCATTGATATGGATCAGCCTTTCTCAGATCTTTCTCAAGAAGAAAAGGACTTGGTTCTCTATGGTTCAAACGGGAAAGAATTCCACTTCCACTATGAAAATGAGTTTGGTGGGGTTCGAGATATCGACATTCCCTTTGAAGGAGTCGTAACCAACATTCACCGTCGTTTCCGTGAGACCAATAGTGACTTCACCCGCAACCAAATGCGCTCTTATATGAACGAATTGACCTGTGCGACCTGCCATGGCTACCGTCTCAATGACCAGGCTCTTTCTGTTCGTGTCGGTGGGGAGAAAGGGATGCATATCGGAGAAGTGTCAGATCTATCGATTGCGGACCACTTAAAAGCCGTAGATCAGTTGATCTTAACAGACAATGAAGCTACGATTGCAAGACCGATCCTAAAAGAGATCAAGGATCGCTTGACCTTCTTAAACAATGTGGGGCTCAATTACTTGACCTTGTCACGATCTGCTGGGACCTTATCAGGTGGAGAAAGCCAGCGCATTCGCTTGGCAACCCAGATCGGTTCCAACCTCTCTGGTGTCCTTTACATCTTGGATGAGCCGTCTATCGGCCTCCACCAAAGGGACAATGACCGCCTGATCGCCAGTCTCAAGAAGATGCGCGATTTAGGCAACACCTTGATCGTCGTCGAACATGATGAAGATACCATGAGAGAGGCAGACTACCTGATCGACGTCGGCCCAGGTGCCGGTGTCTTTGGGGGAGAGATCGTTGCAGCAGGAACTCCAAAGCAGGTAGCACGCAACAGCAAATCCATCACTGGCCAGTATTTGTCCGGCAAGCGCAAGATTCCGGTTCCGACAGAGCGCCGTTCGGGGAATGGTCGCTCTATTGAAATAACAGGAGCCAGTGAGAATAACTTACAAGACATCACAGCGCGCTTTCCTCTGGGCAAATTTATCGCAGTCACTGGAGTTTCCGGTTCTGGGAAATCGACCTTGATTAATGGCATCTTGAAAAAAGCCATCGCTCAAAAGCTCAACCGCAATTCGGAAAAACCAGGGAAATACAAGACCATTCAGGGGATTGAGCATATCGATCGCTTGATCGACATTGATCAAAGCCCGATTGGCCGGATTCCTCGTTCCAATCCAGCGACCTATACAGGCGTCTTCGATGACATTCGTGATCTCTTTGCTCAGACCAATGAAGCCAAAATTCGGGGCTATAAAAAAGGCCGCTTTAGTTTCAATGTCAAGGGCGGGCGTTGTGAAGCCTGCTCAGGAGATGGGATCATCAAGATTGAAATGCACTTCTTGCCAGATGTCTTCGTTCCTTGTGAGGTCTGCCATGGACGTCGTTACAATAGTGAGACCCTTGAAGTCCACTACAAGGAAAAAAATATTGCAGAAGTGCTGGATATGACGGTCAACAAGGCAGTTGAATTCTTCAAGCACATTCCAAAAATTGAACGCAAACTCAAGACCATCCAAGATGTGGGCTTGGGCTATGTAACACTAGGCCAACCAGCGACTACTCTTTCAGGTGGGGAGGCGCAACGGATGAAGTTGGCTTCTGAATTGCACAAGCGCTCTACAGGAAAATCCTTCTATATCTTGGATGAACCAACGACCGGACTCCATACCGAAGACATTTCTCGCTTGATCAAAGTCTTAGAGCGGTTTGTGGATGATGGCAATACGGTCCTTGTGATTGAGCACAATTTGGATGTCATTAAGACAGCAGACCATATCATCGATTTAGGACCAGAAGGTGGTGTCGGTGGTGGAACCATTATTGCGACCGGAACACCAGAAGAAGTAGCAGCAAATCCTGCTAGCTACACAGGACAATATTTGAAAGGAAAATTACAATGAATCAACGGATCAGCAACTTAAGAAACAAAATGAAAGCCCAAAACCTCAAAGCGGTATTGATTAACAATTTGAAAAACGTTTATTATTTGACCAATTTTTGGGGTTCAAACGGGACTGCTTTGGTGACAGAAGAACGCGTGGTACTCTTTACAGATTCGCGTTACACCATCCATGCCCATGCGACTTGTTTCCCCTTTGTAGAGATTGTGGAAACCCGCGATGAGTTGACTGCAGCTGCTGAGATCGTTAAGGACCTTGGAATCAAAGAACTTGGTTTTGAGGACGAAGTGACGGTGGCCTACCATGCCCGTATGGCTTCTGTTTTCAGTGGCATCAGCCTTCAATCCCTAGCGAACTTTGTCATGGAATTGCGCTTGATTAAAGATGAAACGGAGATTGCGGCCATTAAAAAAGCTTGTAGCATCTCTGACCAAGCCTTCCATGATATTTTAGACTATATCAAGGTAGGGAAAACGACAGAGTTGGAAGCAGCGACTTTCCTCGACTTTAGAATGCGGGAGTTGGGAGCTTCTGGTGTATCTTTTGATATTATCTCAGCAGCTGGTGAACGCTCTGCCATGCCTCACGCGACTCCAAGTGATCGGGTGATTTCAGCAGGAGATGCCTTGACCCTTGATTTTGGTTGCTTGTATGACCACTATGTCAGCGATATGACACGGACTATCTATGCAGGACATGTCAGCGACAAGGAAAGAGAAATTTACGAAACCGTTTTGAAAGCCAATCAAGCCTTGATTGATGCGGCTAAAGATGGACTTGGCTTCCGTGATTTTGATAAAATTCCACGTGATGTGATCGAAAGAGCCGGCTATGGTCAATACTTTACTCATGGAATCGGTCATGGAATTGGGCTAGATATCCACGAAGAGCCATACTTCAGCCAAACGTCTAAAGAAGCGATTCAAGCAGGGATGGTCTTAACAGATGAGCCAGGTATTTATATTGAAGGTCTCTCTGGTGTGCGGATCGAAGATGACCTCTTGATCACAGAAACAGGCTGTGAAGTCTTGACCCTTGCTCCTAAAGAATTGATTGTCCTATAAAATAGACAGTATTTTCTTAACCCCTGTGTAACAAACAAAGATAAGAAAAGAGGCCTATGAAAAAACGAAGTGTAATAGTTGGAATTCTTCTAGTAGTCTTGCTATTTGTATTTGCTCCTTCTGCCCATGCTGGTGTCGGTAATACAGATAGTGGTGGCAGTAGCTTGATTGATTCAGGTGGTGGTAGCAGTTGGTCCGATAGTGGCAGTAGCTGGTCGGGTGGCGGAAGTAGTTGGTCTGGTGGCAGCAGTTGGTCTGGCGGATCCAGTAGCTACAGTTCTGATTCTGGAACAGACTCTGGTGGTGTAGTAGCAATTTTTGCTATCGTTGGATTGATTGGATTTATCTACAATATTGCAAAAGAAGCTAATGAAAGTGATGAATCATTTTCTTCAAATAGTGGTCCAAAACGGACAACCGAAGAACGGGCTGGTCGACCAATTGAGAACAACTATGAAGCGATTCGCCGTATCCGTAAATTGGATCCAATGTTTGATGAAGACCGCTTCTTGTCGCAAGTCAAGCTGGTTTATCTTCAATTGCAGTCTGCCTGGACAGAAAAAGATTGGAATTCTGTGCGGAACTTAGAAAGTACCAGTCTTTATGAGCAACACTTGACGCAGTTGCAAGAGCATATTCGCGCCAAAACAACCAATGTTCTTGAGCGCGTGCGTGTGGAAGATTCGAAGATCAAAGACTTTATCGAAAATCCAGATGGTAATGACCGCATCGAAGTCATTCTGTCATCGACAATGAGAGATTACATCCGAAATGATGAAACGGGTCGTGTGATCGAAGGGGATCCAACCAAAGATCTCTTTACTGTTTACCGCATGGTCTTCCTCCGTGAACATGGAGCGCAGACAGAGATCATTAAGAATTCAGAAGTCGTTAGTGATCATTGTCCGAACTGTGGTGCGCCATTGACGATTGATTCAATCGACAAGTGTGAATATTGCCAAGCATCCTTGAAGCACAATCCAAAAGATTGGGTCTTGGATGTCTACGAAGTTGTGGATGAAATTGAATTCTACAGATAGGAGAATGTATGGGATTTATTAAAGCAGCCCTTTCAGCGGGCATTTCAAGTTTTCAAGATAGTAAATTTAAGGAAGCCATTACCTTGCCGGAAGCTGTTCCAGCAACAGCTTTGGCCATTAAGGGACAGCTCTTGACCAAAGATCCAGATGGGCGCTCTCGTCAGAGCAACCAAAATACGGGTCTATTGACAGATGGCTCTGTTGTCATTGTTCCCCAAGGCTATGTTGCTCTCTTGGTCAATAATGGAACGTTTCTAGGAGACCTTCTAGAAGCAGGGAGTCACGAATGGCAAGCCGGTGAAAATGCCTGGTTGTTTGAAAAGGGTGGTGTGAAAGGAACGTGGGATCAGTTCAAGAATCGTTTCTCATTTGGAGGCCAAGTGGTCACCCAACAAGAAATTATTTTTGTGCGGATGCAACCTTTTACAGGAAATAAATTTGGCACTCAAAATCCAGTTGAGTACTTTAGCGACCGTTACCAACAACTTCTTAGCATTCGTTTTTATGGTCTTTATGATGTTAAAGTGGCAGATCCTGTACTCTTTTACATCAGTGCAGTCAGTCGTCAAATCACTGCAGATAAGCCATTTACCTTGGAAGATGTGGCTCAGGGAACCTTGCGCCAAAATCTAGCACCAAAAATTGCAGTGGCCATTTCAAAATATACGGCTGAAAATAAGGCAGACATCTACAATATCAATGCGGACCAAGATGTCTTCAATGAAGTTGCAAAACGCGAAGTCAACAAAACGTGGACAGAATTATATGGTATCGAATTAACCAATGTCCTCATCGAAGATTTGAGCTACGATGCAGACAGTATGGCCAAGGTCAATAAACTGGACAGTGAATTGGCAGCGATGAAGTACAATACCATTGAAATCGAAGAGCGTCGTGCTCGCAATGAGGCCTTGGTCGCAGCTGCTAAAAATGAAGGTGGCAATGGCATGAACATGATTATGGGGATGAACTTGGGTCAAGCACTTGGCAATGACCTTCAAAAGCAAGCCTCTCCAGCTCAAGACAAGCCTCATACCTTCTACATTGAAGTAGATGGAAAATATGTCCATGTCACCAAAGATGCGGATGGCAATATTGTGCCTGTAGACCAATAAGGAATTGTGAAGCTGGTGGTGGAAATGTAGAGATTCTAAGGACTCGTTCCTACAATCTCTCTCCGCCTTCTAGCCTTCCTAAAAAGAGAAAATTGCTGTTTGAGAAAAATCAAATAGTGTGTTACAATAAAGAGTAATCTATTTTTAAAAAAGAGGTAATAAAACATGATCGAAGCAAGTAAATTGAAAGCTGGTATGACTTTTGAAACAGCTGACGGAAAATTGATCCGCGTTTTGGAAGCTAGCCACCACAAACCAGGTAAAGGAAACACTATCATGCGTATGAAATTGCGTGATGTCCGTACTGGTTCAACATTTGATACTAGCTACCGTCCAGAAGAAAAATTTGAACAAGCGATTATCGAAACTGTTCCAGCTCAATACTTGTACAAAATGGATGATACAGCCTACTTCATGAACACGGAAACATATGACCAATATGAAATTCCAGTTGTGAACGTAGAACAAGAATTGCTTTACATCCTTGAAAACTCAGAAGTAAAAATTCAATTCTACGGAAGCGAAGTAATCGGTGTAACAGTTCCTACAACTGTTGAATTAACTGTTGCAGAAACTCAACCATCTATCAAAGGTGCTACAGTGACTGGTTCTGGTAAACCTGCTACAATGGAAACTGGTTTGGTCGTAAACGTTCCTGACTTCATCGAAGCTGGACAAAAATTGGTCATTAACACTACTGAAGGAACTTACGTTTCTCGTGCATAAGAGACATCTCAGGGTGTCAAATAGAAAGGAACTTCTATGGCAACTGAACAATTTGGTGACATCGTTATTGCACCACGTGTATTAGAAAAAATTATTGCGATTGCGACAGCAAAAGTAGAGGGTGTCTATTCGCTTGAAAACAAGAGTGTTTCAGATAGCTTATCCAAACGCTCCCTTGGACGTGGCGTCTACCTTCATACAGAAGAAGATGGTCAAGTTTCAGTAGACATCTATCTCTATTTAGAATACGGAGTGGCTGTACCATCTGTCGCTGTAGCCATTCAAAAAGCGGTCAAGTCTGCAGTTTATGATATGGCAGATGTAACCTTGGATGCTGTCAACATTCACGTTGTTGGTATCGCAACGGAAAAATCTCCAAAACCAGACTTGAAAGATTTGTTTAATGAGGACTTCCTCAATGACTGATGAAATTTTATTAGAATCACGTCGAGATTTGCGTGAGCGCGCCTTCCAAGCCTTGATGGCCTTGGAATACGATGGAGACATTGTTGAAGCTTGTCGTTTTGCTTATCTACATGATAAGGACCTAGCAGAAGACAAAGAAGTCGATCTTCCTGCCTTTCTCATGAATCTCGTGACGGGTGTCTACCAATCCAAAGATCAACTGGACCAGCAAATCGGTCAACATTTGAAAACCGGCTGGACTGTTGAGCGCTTGACCTTGGTAGAGAAAAACATCCTTCGTCTGGGAATTTACGAAATGACAGAGTTTGATACACCACAGATCGTCGCAGTCAATGAAGCGGTGGAATTGGCCAAGGCCTTTTCAGATGAAACCTCTTCACGATTTGTCAACGGTGTCCTCAGTCAATTTGTGACAGAAGAATAATTAAAAAAGAGCCGATGGCTCTTTTTTTGTGAAAAATATCCCCACAGTTTCTACTGAGGGGATACTGCTTTTAGACACTTTTTCCAGAGTGGAGACTAACGGGCAAGAAATAACCGGTAGTCGCTACTTTTTTTCCTTCGATCTTTTGGAGTAAAAGATCCACCATGAGGATAGCAATGTCTTCGAGGGGTTGTTGGATGGTTGTCAGTTCAGGTGTATAGGTCTCAATGAACTGGGTTCCATCATAACCAATCACTTTCAAATCCTGGGGAATCTGAATATCTAATTCTCTAGCGACTTTCATGATCAAGATCGCCGTCAAATCATCGGAGGCGAAAATGGCATCTGGTTTGTGGTGGGTTAAAATCTGTTTGATTTCCATTTCTTTGCGAATAGGGGAGAAATCACTGGAAACATTAATGATCATGGACTCAGGTAGAACCGATGCAAACCCCGCATGACGCAAGCCTGTTGGGGAGTTGGAGTTGTCATTCCCTGTGATCATGATAATATTTCGGGCTCCGGTTTTTACTAAAGTTTCTGCTGCAAGCACCCCGCCAGCGTAGTTGTCTGAAGAGACAACCGGAATTTCTGGGGAGAGGTTGCGGTCAAAAGCAATGATAGGAGCAGTTACCCGGTTGTAATCTTCAATGCCCAAATTATGGCTTCCTGAAATGATACCATCTACCTGGTTAGCCTCCAACATTTCAATGTATTCGCGCTCTTTTTCGGAGTCGTGTTCACTATTGCAGATGATGGTTTTATAGCCGTGTTTGAAGAGTTGGTGCTCTAGTTTGTCGATTAATTCAGCATAGAAAACATTGCTGATGTTTGGAAAGATCAAGCCGACTAACTTGGCTGATTTTCCTTGGAGGCTACGAGCAACATTGTTAGGTTTATAGCCCAATTCTCGCATGGCTTCTTGGACTTTTTGGATCGTTTTTTCAGACAGGTATCCTTTTTTATTGATGACCCGTGAGACAGTAGTAGGGCTGACACCGGCGAGTTTGGCGACATCAGTTAGCTTTGCGACCATAATCAAGTTCGTAGTAAGTTCCAGTCGGGGTTCCAGACTTGATCAAGATTCCATTTTGATCTGCATGTGGGTAGACCCGACCAGAAAATACTTTTTCTCCTTTATTGATAAAGATTTCAAAAATCGAATTGTCAATGAAAATATTAGCAGTTGTCGCTTGGTTAGCGATTGAGCAGCTACGGCTCGTACCAAAGTCTTGGGCATATTGCTCACCAGTCTGGCTACGATCGACTGTGACCAATCCTTTAGCTAGATCAAATGTGAGATCTAAGCCCTTTCCTTCTGCATCGGCAAAGAGGACGATTTCGTTCTGGCTATCCTTTTCAAACTGCAATTCCAATTCATAGCAGTTCTTGGTTTGTGCCTTGTTGGCAAATTCCTCACTCTCAGCGCGCAAGTCCTTGATGGCTTCGACTGGGTATTGGTAGAGTTTTCCGTCTTTGATGGTTAATTCTTTGACCAGTGAGAGAGCTCCTTGGTAGTCATAGGAATCCGTTGGATAAGAAACGTCTGGAAGACCTAGCCAGCTAACAGCATAGGCACGTCCATCGGGAGCATTAAATCCTTGAGTCGCATAGGCTTCAAAACCATAGTCGAGATTATGCAATTCAGATACATCAACCATTTTGGCCTTTTCTGGATCAAAGCTTGCCCCGATCTTGTACATATTTGGATAGATATTGTCATAATCGAGAACGGATTTATCTAAGCCTTGAGGACAGTAGAGGAGAACGGGTTGGTCTCCAACAAAGACTAGGTTGGGACATTCCATCATATAAGCTGTCCGATCGTTTGCAAAATCCAAATCACCGACTGCAACCCAGTTGGTATAGTCGTTATCTACAGCCTTATAGAGACGGATGAATCCTTTTTTCTCAAGGTCTTGACCACCAACGATAGCATAGTATTGACCCTTGAAATTAAAAATCTGTGGGTCACGGAAGTGATCCGTAGAGTCAGCCGGTTGATCAATCAAGATTTTGTCAATTTTTTCGATCTTTCCGTCCTTGTCCATCAAAGCACCGACTTGGTAAGGATGACGAACCCATTCTGCATCACGAACATTTCCAGTGTAGAATAGGAATAGTTTGTCACCAAACTGCATGGCTGATCCGGAATAAGCTCCATGGCTATCCAGATCTGTGTCTGGAAGAAGCGTTACACCAGTTTCTTTGAAATGAACCAAGTCTTCACTTTCTGTTTGTACCCATGATTTTAACCCATGGGCTGCACCAAATGGGAAATTTTGGTAAAACAAGATCCATTTTCCATCAAAGTAGGAAAAACCGTTAGGATCATTTAAGAGACCAGCTTTTGGCTCTACATGATAATGTGTATGCCAAGGAGATTTCGCCATGTTTTCTTGGATGGCTTGCTTTTCTTCTTTTGTCCAGTCTTTGTAACGTCTGTAACGACGTTCAGTTGTCCATTCCATTTTATTCCTCCGAATTTTTTCTTACTTCCATAGTACCGATTTCCTATTAAAAATGCAAGCGATAAATGAAAAAAACGGCAAAAAATGTCAAACGATTGACATCTATTTTGTAGCTTGAAGAAAAGAGGAGAAGTTGGAAATCTATGAAAAAATGAAAGAAAATGAAAATAAAAGACTGGTTTAAAGTGCTAAAAAGCGTAGTATAGGCCTGTCTTAAAATGAAAATAGTTTCATGCTATCAAAATGTGTCAAAAAGTCCAAAAAAGTTTCAAAAAAATCCTGCAAAACGGTTGACATATTTTCAATACGTGGTACAATTAAAAACGTAGAGGCGGGTGAACCGTTTTCAAAACAATAAAAAATAAGGAGATTTTTGCAAATGTCAAATACAGAAATTGCAAAAAAAGTCATAGATGCAATCGGTGGGGTTGAGAACGTTAGCAGTGTTGCTCACTGTGCGACTCGTCTTCGCGTGATGGTAAAAGATGAATCAAAAATCAACAAAGATGTTGTTGAGAACATTGAAAAAGTACAAGGTGCTTTCTTTAACTCAGGTCAATACCAAATCATCTTTGGTACTGGTACTGTAAACAAGATCTATGATGAAGTAGTAGCTCTTGGCTTACCAACATCATCAAAAGATGAAATGAAAGCTGAAGCTGCTAAACAAGGAAACTGGTTCCAACGTGCGATCCGTACCTTTGGAGACGTTTTTGTGCCAATTTTACCAGCGATCGTTGCAACTGGATTGTTTATGGGGATTCGCGGTGCTATTGCTCAAGACCAGGTTTTGGCTTTGTTTGGTACAACAGCAGACGCATTTAAATCTACTGATTTTTATACATATTCAACAATTTTAACTGATACCGCGTTTGCCTTCTTCCCAGCCTTGATTTCATGGTCTGCGTTCCGAGTATTCGGAGGAAATCCTGTTCTTGGGATTGTAATTGGTTTGATGATGGTTAGTCCGACACTTCCAAATGCGTGGGTTGTAGCGGAAGATCCTTCTAAAGCAGCAACATACTTTGGTATCTTCCATCATGTGGTTGGATTCCAGAACTCAGTTCTTCCCGCTTTCTTCGTTGGTCTAATTGGTGCGAAACTTGAAAAGTGGCTCCATAAGAAAATTCCAGATGTCTTAGATTTGTTATTGGTTCCATTATTCACATTAACAATCATGTCATTCCTCGCTTTGTTTATTATTGGTCCATTCTTCCACAGCATTGAAGAATATGTACTGAATGCAACTAAGTTTATTTTAAATTTACCATTCGGACTTGCAGGGCTTCTTATCGGTGGGGTTCATCAGTTGATTGTCGTTACTGGCGTCCATCATATCTTTAATCTTCTTGAATCACAATTAATTACTGCAGATAAAAAAGATCCATTTAATGCAATCATTACAGCAGCTATGACTGCGCAAGCTGGTGCTACTTTAGCAGTGGCAGTAAAATCTAAATCTCAAAAAGTGAAAGCTTTAGCATTCCCAGCAACTATTTCTGCTTTGCTAGGTATTACTGAGCCTGCAATCTTCGGGGTGAACTTGCGTTATGTGAAACCATTCGTTATTGCTTTGGGAGCAGGTGCTGTAGGTGGTTGGATTGCATCTATGTTAAATCTGGCTGGTACAGGATTTGGTATTACAATTATTCCAGGTACACTTCTCTATCTAAATGGTCAATTATTGAAATATGTATTTATGGTTGTATTTACAACTGCACTAAGTTTCGGTTTGACTTATATGTTTGGTTATGAAGATGAAGCTTCATCAGTTCCTGCAGAGGACAAAGAAGCTGGTGCAATTATTGAAGAAGAAACAACTGGAGTTATTCCAGCATCTCTTCAAGACGAAACCATCATCTCTCCTATCGTTGGTAGTGCTGTAGCACTTGCTGATGTGAATGATCCTGTCTTCTCAAGTGGAGCGATGGGACAAGGAATTGCCATCAAACCAACTGAAGGCGTTGTCTATGCACCAGCAGATGCTGAAGTAACTATTGCTTTCGCAACTGGTCATGCTTACGGTTTGAAGACAGCTAATGGTGCTGAAATCTTGATCCACGTTGGTATTGATACAGTATCAATGAACGGTGAAGGATTTGATCAAAAAGTAGCTCAAGGCGATAAAGTCAAAGCTGGTGATGTCCTTGGTACATTTGATGCAGCGAAAATTGCCGCAGCTGGTCTTGAAGACACAACTATGGTGATCGTCACTAACACGGCTGACTTTGCTTCTGTCACACCTGTTGCAACTGGATCTGTTGCGAAGGGTGATGCGATCATCGAAGTCAAAGCTTAATCGAAATAATAAGTTCTCAAGGACTGGTCTATCATCTCCAGTCCTTGAATTTTATTTCTCAAAAAAAGGTGTGTTTTTTCTTTAGAGAAGAGAAAAAGATTGACTACAAAATATGCTATAATAAATACAGGATATTTTTCATAATAAAAAAGGAGCCAACATGACAAAATTATATGGAAGTTTGGAAGCTGGCGGTACAAAATTTGTTTGTGCGGTTGGTGATGAAAACTATAATGTTGTGGAAAAAGTACAATTTCCAACAACCAAGCCAATTGAGACGATTGATAAGTGTATTGAATTTTTCTCAAAATTTGAGGATTTAGTTGGGCTTGCGATTGGTTCATTTGGACCAATTGATATCGATCCAAATTCAAACACTTATGGTTTCATCACAACGACTCCAAAACCGAATTGGGCCAATGTAGATATCGTTGGGGCTTTCCGTCGTGCCTTGAATGTACCTATCTATTTCACGACAGATGTGAATAGCTCTGCCTATGGCGAAGTGGTCGCACGCAATAATGCGGGTGGCCATATCGAAAACTTGGTTTACTATACAATCGGAACAGGAATCGGAGCTGGTGTCATCCAACGTGGCGAGTTTATCGGGGGAGCTGGGCACCCAGAAATGGGGCACTACTATGTGGCCCAACACCCAATGGATGTGGAAAAAGAATTCAAGGGTGTTTGTCCTTTCCACAATGGCTGTTTGGAAGGCCTTGCGGCTGGTCCTAGTCTGGAAGCTCGTACAGGTATTCGTGGGGAAAACATTGAACTCAACAGCAATGTATGGGATATTCAAGCCTACTACATCGCACAAGCAGCAGTGAATGCGACAGTTACCTTCCGCCCAGACGTCATTGTCTTTGGAGGAGGAGTCATGGCTCAACAACATATGTTAGATCGTGTTCGCACGAAATTTACTGCCCTCTTGAACGGTTACCTCCCTGTACCTGATGTGAGAGATTATATTGTGACACCTGCAGTTGCTGGCAATGGTTCAGCGACCTTGGGGAACTTTGTCCTTGCAAAAGAAGTGAGCGAGAAACTTAAAAAATAAGCAGCAATTGTCTCTTAGAGGTTAGAAACAAGAGCGAGGAGGCTGGGACAAAAGTCCTAGCCTCTCAATTATTTTTGGATTGTCGAGCAAGACGCAGTGGTTGAGTGGGCTCTACTACGCTGATTTCATCAGCTTTT
>JAGZVW010000045.1:0-14169 GCA_018379295.1 Streptococcus parasanguinis
TCATCAGCTTTTACAGCCCTACTCAACTGTGCGGAGGTGGGACGACGAAATCGAATTCTAACGAATTACCGATTTCTGTCCCACTCTCTTTTTTACTTGTAAAATTTTTGAAAATTTGATATACTATAACAGTTGCCACCCTTAGTGTAATGGATATCACGTAAGATTCCGGTTCTTGAGATGGGGGTTCGATTCCCTCAGGGTGGATGATTCATAACGAGGCTCCTCGGAGTCTTTTTTGCTCTTTCTTGGAGGAACATGCAATGACAGTAAAATTAATCGCCCATACCTTGATTGAGAAAGACGGGAAGTATCTGCTTATCAAACGCTCGAAAATAAAGCGAGGTCTCCCTAATGTCTATCCATCTTATTGGGATATTCCAGGTGGAAGTGTAGAAGAGAATGAATTGCCCAGAGAGGCTGCTCTACGTGAGGCTATTGAGGAGGTTAATCAAAAGCTTCGGATTAATAAGATTATCCACGAAGATAGTCAATTTGATGCCAGCAAAGATACTGTCTTTACACGCCTAGTTTATGCTGGCGAGATTTTGGAAGAGCGTGATTTTATATTAGATCCAGAAGAGCATACAGACTTTAAATGGATTTCTTCTTTGAAAGACATAGAGAGCAATCTCGTTGTGCCTTATTTGCTTGAAATCCTTGCTGACAAATCCAAATAAAGCAGCTAAAAAACATCCCCTTTTAATAAGGAGATGATTTTTTCTTAGTTTTTAGAAGCTTCTTGGAATTCAGGGTTTTTCCATGCTTCATCAATGATTGCTTGCAATTCATCAGCAGAAGCTTTCATTTTTTGTTGTTCTGCATCGTTCAATGGGATGTTCACTGGACGTACAATACCGTGTGCACCTACGATGGCAGGTTGACCGATAAAGACGTTGCTAACACCATATTGACCTTCTTGGAATACAGAAAGTGGAAGTACTGCATTTTCATCATCAAGGATTGCTTTAGTGATACGAGCAAGGGCAACAGCGATACCGTAGTATGTAGCACCTTTTTTGTTGATGATGGTGTAAGCAGCATCACGAACACCTTCGAACAATTCGATCAATTCAGTTTCTTGAACGTTTTGAGTGTCTTTAAGGAATTCTTCAAGGTTTACACCAGCGATGTTAGCGTGTGACCATACAGCGAATTCTGAGTCTCCATGTTCACCCATGATGTAGGCGTGCACTGAACGAGCATCAACGTCCAATTTTTCAGCAAGTGCTTGACGGAAACGAGCTGAGTCAAGAGAAGTACCAGAACCGATAACGCGTTCTTTAGGGAATCCTGAGAATTTCCATGTAGAGTATGTCAAAACGTCAACTGGGTTAGCAGCTACAAGGAAGATACCGTTAAATCCTGATTCAATAACTTGTGTTACGATTGATTTGTTAATGGCAAGGTTTTTACCAACAAGATCAAGGCGAGTTTCACCTGGTTTTTGAGGAGCACCTGCAGTAATTACAACAAGGTCAGCATCCGCACAGTCAGCGTACTCAGCCGCATAGATCTTCTTAGGTGAAGTGAAGGCAAGGGCGTGGCTAAGGTCAAGCGCATCTCCGACAGCTTTTTCGTGCAATTGAGGAATTTCGATAATTCCAAGCTCTTGTGCAATTCCTTGGTTGACAAGTGCAAATGCATAAGATGAACCTACGGCACCGTCACCGACAAGGATAACTTTTTTGTGTTGTTTAGTCAAATCCATGAGTCTAAACGTCTCCTTCATTTTTTTTTGAGATAGATTCTCATACGACTTCATTCTACCACTTTTGAAAGTCTTTGTCATCTGAAACAGTATGAATCCTTGATGTAAACGTTTTTACGTTTGTGTTCCTAAGAAGAAAAATAGGCTAAAATGTGTTATAATAGTATGGTGAATTAAGTAAAGAGAGGCATTTTTTGAATGCAGGATAATAATCTAATTGATGTGAATTTAACATCAGAAATGAAGACGAGTTTTATCGATTATGCCATGAGTGTTATCGTAGCTCGTGCCCTCCCTGATGTTCGGGATGGTTTAAAACCCGTTCACCGTCGTATTTTGTATGGTATGAATGAATTGGGTGTTACGCCAGATAAACCACATAAGAAGTCAGCCCGTATCACAGGGGATGTTATGGGTAAATACCACCCACACGGGGATTCCTCTATTTATGAAGCCATGGTTCGGATGGCGCAATGGTGGAGCTATCGCTATATGCTAGTGGACGGCCATGGGAACTTTGGTTCTATGGACGGAGATGGG
Organism: Streptococcus parasanguinis; assembly: GCA_018379295.1. Lineage (GTDB taxonomy): Bacteria > Bacillota > Bacilli > Lactobacillales > Streptococcaceae > Streptococcus > Streptococcus parasanguinis_AH. Next base: position 2,252 of record JAGZVW010000045.1, read on the forward strand.
GCCGCTGCACAACGGTATACCGAAGCCCGTATGAGCAAGATCGCACTTGAGATGTTGCGGGATATCAATAAGAATACAGTTGATTTTGCAGATAACTATGATGCCAGTGAGCGGGAGCCCATGGTGCTACCAGCACGCTTCCCTAACCTTCTTGTGAATGGAGCTACAGGGATTGCCGTTGGGATGGCAACCAATATTCCTCCACACAATTTGGGAGAAACCATTGATGCAGTGAAGCTGATGATGGACAATCCTGAAGTGACCACTCGTGAACTCATGGAAGTGCTGCCTGGTCCAGATTTTCCAACCGGAGCCTTGGTCATGGGGAAATCAGGTATTCATAAGGCCTATGAAACAGGGAAAGGTTCAATTGTTCTTCGTTCTCGTACAGAGATTGAAGTAACCAAGAGTGGCCGTGAACGGATTGTTGTCACTGAGTTCCCTTATATGGTCAATAAAACCAAGGTGCACGAGCACATCGTTCGCTTGGTGCAAGAAAAACGGATCGAAGGGATTACAGCTGTACGTGATGAATCAAACCGTGAAGGGGTTCGTTTTGTGATTGAGGTCCGCCGAGATGCTTCGGCTAACGTTATTTTGAACAACCTCTTTAAGATGACACAAATGCAAACCAATTTTGGTTTCAATATGTTGGCGATCCAAAATGGTGTTCCAAAGATTCTTTCTCTTCGACAAATTTTAGGGGCTTATATTGAGCACCAGAAAGAAGTGGTGACTCGACGGACCATCTTTGATAAAGAAAAAGCGGAAGCACGTGCCCATATCTTAGAAGGTTTGCTCATTGCCTTGGATCACATCGATGAAGTGATCCGGATCATCCGCAATAGCCGGACAGACGCTGAAGCACAAGCTGAATTGATGGCGAAGTTCAAGCTCTCTGAACGTCAAAGCCAAGCCATTTTGGACATGCGTCTTCGTCGTTTGACCGGTTTGGAACGAGACAAGATCCAAAGTGAATACGATGATTTGGTTGCCTTGATTGCTGATTTGGCTGATATTTTGGCGAAACCAGAACGTGTGGCGACCATCATCAAGGAAGAATTGGAAGAAGTCAAACGCAAGTTTGGCGATGCTCGCCGAACTGAGTTGATGATCGGAGAAGTCCTTTCTCTTGAAGATGAGGACTTGATTGAAGAAACAGATGTCTTGATCACCCTTTCTAACAAAGGCTACATCAAACGTTTGGATCAAGCGGAATTTACCGCTCAAAAACGTGGTGGACGTGGGGTCCAAGGAACTGGTGTCAAAGATGATGACTTTGTCCGTGAACTGGTCTCTACGAGCACCCATGATCATTTGCTCTTCTTTACCAATAAAGGGCGTGTCTATCGTCTGAAAGGTTATGAGATTCCAGAATATGGCCGGACAGCTAAAGGATTACCAATCGTCAACCTCTTAAAATTGGACGAAGGTGAATCGATTCAAACCATTATCAATGTGGAGCAAGACCGCAGTGATAAAGCTTATCTCTTCTTTACGACGCGACAAGGTTTGGTCAAGCGGACCAATGTAGCTGAATTTTCAAATATTCGTCAGAACGGTCTCAAAGCTCTGAATCTGCGCGATGAGGATGAATTGATCAATGTCTTCCTTACAGATGGCAATGCTGACGTCATTATCGGTACCAAGTATGGTTATTCTGTCCGCTTTAATGAGGCTGTAGTTCGGAATATGGGACGCTCTGCCACAGGTGTACGTGGTGTGAATCTCCGCGAAGGAGACAAGGTTGTTGGGGCTAGCGTCGTTACGGATCAAGATGAAGTATTGATCATCACTGAAAAAGGGTATGGTAAGCGGACAATGGCTAGCGAATACCCAACCAAAGGCCGTGGCGGTAAAGGAATCAAGACAGCCAATATCACAGAGAAAAATGGTCCCTTAGCTGGTCTTTTAACCGTTAAAGGGGATGAAGATCTGATGATAATTACCGATACCGGAGTCATGATCCGTACAAGTGTTGAAAATATCTCTCAAACGGGTCGTTCAACTCAGGGTGTGAAAGTCATGAGACTGGATCAGGATGCGAAAATTGTGACCTTTACAACAGTCCAGCCCGATGAAAAAGATGAAGAAGTAGTGGAAGAAAACGAATAGATAAGGGGACAGCATGTCACGCAAAAGAAAAAAGAAAAAGAGTTTACGCAATACTCTTATCAATATCGTTGCAACACTTTTGATTATTCTCTCGCTTCTCTTGATTTTCAATGCTCCGATCCGAAACATGATTATGGTTTGGCATACCAACCAATACCAGGTTAGCAAGGTCGATAAAAAAACCATTGATAAGAATAAAGAAGTGAAGACGAGCTTTGATTTCCAACATGTCCAGTCACTCTCGACGGAAGCCGTCATCAATGCCCAATGGCAAGCTCAAAAGCTACCAGTAATTGGGGGGATTTCGATTCCTGAATTAAACATGAACCTTCCGATCTTTAAGGGGCTTGAAAATGTAGCCCTCTACTACGGAGCAGGGACCATGAAGGAAAACCAAGTCATGGGGCAAGGCAATTATTCTCTTGCTAGCCACCATGTATTTGGCCTAACTGGAGCAAATGCCATGTTATTCTCACCATTAGAGAAAGCCAAGGCGGGAATGAAGATCTACATCACGGACAAAGAAAAAATCTATACTTATGTCATCTCGTCAGTTGAGACAGTGACTCCAGATCGTGTAGATGTCATTCAAGATCGTGAAGGCGTTAATGAGATCACTTTAGTGACCTGTGAGGATGCTGCAGCGACTTACCGTACGATTGTAAAAGGAAATTTGGAAACCTCTGTTGACTATGACAAGGCTCCAAAAGACATCCTGGATTCATTCAGCAAGTCTTATAATCAAATGCAACTTTAAGAAAATAAAGCCCGAGACAGAAATGTCTGGGCCTTTTCTATGTAGGAGAGGCTGGGAGAAATTCTTGTGAAATTGTAAGAGATTGGTAATATAATGTAAGGAACTTGTCATAATATTAAGGGAAAATCAGTATATAATAAAGGGGAAAGAGTATGATAAGGAGGTAGAATAGTGACGAAAGAGCGAATTTATCATCTCTTGCATCATTTCTATAATCTCTTAGTAAACGATTTTCCACGAAATGGTTTAATTACGAAAGGAATCTACGAAGTAGAGCAGGTCTACCAAGCTTTAGAGGCCATTCCTCAGAGCCAGGAGTACTTGATTCGCTGTGAAATTCAACAGTTTTTAAAAGAGCTTGAACAAGTTCAAACAGGTTACCAGATCCGCTTTAATAAAGATGAAGTCTTAGTGTTAGATGACTTGAAACAAGAAATCGCCTGTAAATAATGAAAGGTTGTCGTTTTCTTCATTTATTACGAATTAATAAGTGAGGAGGAAATTATGTACGACATATCATTTATTGAACCATCTTTGCTTCCTAGAGAACGTTTGGTTTCTGAAGGGGTAGATAAGCTGAGTCATCAAGAATTGCTATCCATTCTCTTACGGACAGGCAATAAGAAAAAAAGCGTTTATGAGATTGCACAAGGTCTTTTGAGTTCGGTTAATAGTTTAAAGGAGTTAAGTCAATTAACCCTAGAGGAGCTACAGGAAATCTCAGGTATTGGCCGGGTGAAGGCCATCGAACTTCAGGCTGTGATTGAGTTTGGACGAAGGATTCATAAAGATGAATTAATGAGTTCTGAACAAATCATGAGCAGCCAGAAATTGGCCCATAAAATTCAACAGGAAATCGGCCATAAGAAACAGGAGCACCTGGTTGCCCTCTATTTGAATACACAGAATGAAATTATTCATCAACAGACCATTTTTATTGGAACCGTGAATCGAAGTATTGCGGAGCCACGTGAAATCCTGCATTATGCACTAAAACACATGGCAACCTCTATCATCTTGGCGCACAATCATCCATCTGGTGCCGTATTCCCCAGTAAAAATGATGATGAAGTAACGCATCGAGTTTTAGAAGCCTGTGAAGTGATGGGCTTAACTCTATTGGATCACTTGATTGTATCTGAAGAAAACTATTATAGTTACCGTGAAGAAACCGATTATTTGGCATAAAAAAGAGAGTGGGACAGAAATCGGTAATTCGTTAGAATTCGATTTCGTCGTCCCACCTCCGCACAGTTGAGTAGGGCTGTAAAAGCTGTTAAAATCAGCGTAGTAGAGCCCACTCAATCACTGCGTCTTGCTCGACAATCTAAAAAATAATTGAGAGGCTAGGACTTTTGTCCCAGCCTCTTTTCTTGTTAATGTATAAGTCTTTATTCTTCATTTTTACGCATGAAATAAAGAAGTGTCTGTAATTCACTAGTAAGGTCGACATATTGGACGACGACATCCTTAGGGACTGTCAGATGCACTGGTGAGAAGCTAAGGATTCCCTTGACCCCAGCGTCTACCAAAAGGCTAGCCACTTCTTGAGCCTTGACGCTTGGAACAGTTAGGATGGCTGTTTGAATGCCTTCTTGTTTGAGCTTTTCTTTGATGGAGGAAATACCGTAAATAGGAATTCCATCCTTACTTTTGGTATTAATCAGTTCATGATCATCTACATCAAACGCCATGACAATTTTCATCTTATTGCGTTCATGGAAGCGATAGTTGAGAAGCGCACTTCCCATATTTCCGATCCCTACAATAGCGACATTGGTAATGGCATTATCATTTAAAAGATCGGCAAAGAAGTTCATCAGTTTTTTTACGTCATAACCAAATCCACGTCTTCCTAATTCACCAAAATATGAGAAATCTCGGCGAACAGTAGCTGAGTCAATCCCAATTGCATCAGCAATTTGCTTGGAATTGGCGCGCTCTATTTTTTCAGAGTTAAAACGTTTAAAAATGCGGTAGTAGAGCGATAAGCGTTTTGCTGTTGCGCGTGGAATTGGAGTATTTTTATCATGTTTCACAATATCACAACCTTTCCCTCTTATTGTATAGGAAGATTGTGAAAAAATCAACTATCTAGAGTGTTTTTTCAAAAATATTTTTGTCTAAAGAAAAAGCTGATGGCGATGGAGAGTTCCATCAGCATCAGCTTAGTTTTCAGCTTGTTCTACCTTTTTCAAAAAAGTATAGAGTCCATCGACTCGTCCTGTATAGGGGAGCTTTTCTCCCTTGTATTCAATGGATACGATTGAGTAAGAGTCAGGCAGGGTTACACAGCCTGAAAAATCTAGGATGCAGGCTGCAAGGTCGGGATAAGTAGTCGTTCGTTCTACTTGGTAAGCATCGATATAAGTTAGGGTTACCATATTAGGCCTCTGTTTTGTTGAAAATTTCTCTTTCGACAAGACTATCCATTAGGAAATAGAATTTTTGTTGGATAATGTCATTTTCTGGATTTTTAAAGATATTAACCAGGCGAAGCCCAGACTTGTCTGTAATATTGATCTTAAAACCTGTCAAATCTTTATTGAAAATGATTTTAAGTAGGAAGCCTTCGCCACTATTTGGAACGGCTTCGAGCAAACGATTTAACTCGTAATTTCCAACCTTTGTAACAGCGAATGTATTGTCACGTAAGGTATATTTTTTTACATTTGGGTGTAGACTATAGGTATATTTGCAGTCTTTCAATGAAACACTTGTTTCAAAAGCCATATTGTTCTCCTATGATAAAATTTCTTTAAGTTTTGAGAGGAAGTCTTGAACCTCCTCTACGGTATTGAGTTCTGAAAAACTAATTCGAAGGGATTCTTTTAGGCGTGAGCTATCTTTTCCATAGAGCGCCTCAAGGACATGGCTGGGTTGAACTGTACCAGCGGTACAAGCAGAACCTGTAGAGACAGAAATTCCAGCAAGATCGAGTCGCATCAATAAGACATCATTTTGGACACCCGGAAAGCCAAGATTCCAAACAAATGGAAGATGATCCTCATTCGCATTTACATAGTAGTCGTAGGCTGCTAAACCATTGACTAGTTCTTGGCCAAGTTTTTGAACCTGGTTGAAATTTTCTTCTTGATGAAGTGTAGCTTGCTGAAGCGCGGTTGCCATCCCTACAATTGAAATGAGATTTTCCGTGCTGGCTCTCATCTTACTTTCCTGATCCCCACCATGGATGAGATTATCAAAATCTGGGACGGCTGCATAAAGGAAGCCGACTCCCTTTGGTCCGTGGAATTTGTGGGCAGAAGCACTGAGAAAATCAATTCCCAACTCTTCGGGATAGACAGGGACCTTTCCGATTGCTTGGACCGCATCAACGTGAAAGGCAGCTGGATGATCTTTTAAGAGTTCTCCGATTTCTTTAATCGGTAGAAGATCGCCTGTCTCGTTATTGGCAAACATGGTAGAGACAAGAATGGTATCCGGTCTAAGAGCCGCCTTGATATCACTAGCCTGAATGCGTCCATCTCTTGGTTGGACGATCGTAACTTCAAATCCGAAACGTTCTACAAGATATTCGATGGGTTCAAGAACCGCATGGTGTTCCAAAGCGGTCGTAATGATGTGTTTGCCATCTGCTTGGTGTTTCAAGCAGTAGCCTTTTATAACGGTATTATTACTTTCTGATCCACCTGAAGTGAAGAAAATACGATTTGGAAGAGTATGGAGAGACTGAGCAATTTGCTCGCGAGATTCTCGGAGAAGTTTACTAGCCATCCGTCCATGAGCATGAAGGCTCGATGGATTTCCAAAAGTGGTCTTCATAGTTTCAGACATTTTATCAATGACTTCAGGTAGAAGGGGAGTTGTTGCGGCATTATCAAAATATATCACATTAAGACCTTATTTCTTATGGTAGGCAAATAGAGGACTAACAGGTTTTCTTTCTTGAATGCGAACAATAGCTTCAGCGATCAGTTCGCTAGCTGTCAGATAGTTAATATTTTTAGGAGTTGGTCCGTTTGGAGCAACAGAATCGGTTACTAAGATTTCTTTGATCGGAGCTTGGTCTAATAACTCGACAGCACCTTTTACAAATAAACCATGGCTTGATACAGCATAAATTTCAGTAGCTCCTTCGCGTTCAACGATTTTCGCAGCTTCTGAGAATGTCTTACCAGTATTGAGGATATCGTCAATCAAGATCGCTTTCTTATCTTTGACATCGCCGATAATATAGCCATAATCACGGTTCGCATCATCTTGCTCGTAATCGATGATCGCAATCGGTGCATCAAGATATTCAGCTAAACTACGAGCCCGTTTAACACCTGAGTTTTTAGGGCTGACGACTACAACATCAGGACCAGTTAGACCTTTGTTGATGTAGTGTTCTGCAAAAAGAGGAATGGTAAAGAGGTTATCCACGGCAATATCGAAGAAACCTTGGACTTGCACTGCATGGAGATCCAGAGTGACGACACGATCCACCCCAGCTTTGACCAACATATTTGCGACAAGCTTAGCAGTAATTGGTTCGCGAGGAGCAGCAGTCCGGTCTTGGCGGGCATAACCGAAGTAAGGCATGACCACATTGACAGTATTTGCGCTGGCCCGTTGGCAAGCATCCACCATAATTAAGAGTTCCATCAAGTGATTGTTGACAGGGAAACTGGTTGATTGAATGATATAAATATCATATCCACGAACACTTTCCTCAATATTGACTTGGATTTCACCATCTGAGAATTGACGGGATGAAATTTTCCCAAGTGGAACCCCAGCATGATCCGCGATTTTTTGCGCAATCTCTGGATTTGAATTGAGAGAGAAGAGCTTCATATTTTTTTTATCTGACATGTGATTCCAACCTCATTTAGATTTTTGATCTTAGCACTATTTTAGCAAAAATTTGCGATAATTTCAGCTATTTTACAATCTTTCAGCCAATCTGGCGATTTTATTTTTTGCTGCTTTGTAGACGATTCCATGCTCTTTGATGAACTGATGGAAATTTTCTTCCTGTTCAGCAGTTTCGACCTCGATTTCTAATTCATAATCTTCAGTGTCTAGATAGAGACTGTGGTCTAGTGCCACCAAGCCTGCAGCTGTTTCTTTTTCGAAGCGTTCTGTTGTAAGGCTTCCCCAGACAGCGAGATGCTCAACGGGGATTTCTTTAGAGATCAAGAGGTTTTTGATTTCTCCGTCAGGAAACTGTTGGTGTTGAAGGATCGCGTCAGTTTCTTCTGGGCTGAGGTTTTGATTGTACTCGAAATGGCCAACTGCTTCAGGAACCTTGAGAGTCAATTCAGCCTGATCTGTGAAAGTACGCACCCGCAAAGCCATTTTTTCCTTACGCATGAGCTGGTCGGGGGTATCGATATAGTGATTGGTTTGGACAACCAATTCTGTATCAGCAAAAAGTGGAAGGAGGGATTGGTATTCCTCCTTGTCTAGCAAGGTTTTGTATTCAATTTCTAAATGGTTCATTTTGTAGTCCTTTGCTTTTTTTCGAAAGCGATTCATGATATAATAAGAGATGTGTTTATTGTATACAAAAATGGTTCAGATTACAAGGTGGTAGGATGGCAATTGATTGGGAAAACTTCTTAGATCCATATATCCAAGCAGTTGGGGAATTAAAAATCAAACTGCGTGGGATTCGTAAGCAATATCGTAAACAGCAAAAGCATTCTCCAATTGAGTTTGTCACAGGACGGGTCAAACCGATTGAGAGCATCCGTGAAAAGATGATCCGAAGAAATATTTCTGAAGAAAATCTGGCTCAGGATATGCAAGATATTGCTGGTCTTCGCATCATGGTCCAGTTTGTGGATGACGTCGAAGAGATCCTAGAGGTTCTGAGACAACGGCAGGATATGCGCGTGGTCCAAGAGCGAGATTACATCCGCCACAAGAAATCAAGTGGCTACCGGAGTTACCACGTTGTGGTCGAGTACCCGGTCGATACCATTGATGGAAATGAAACGATCTTAGCAGAGATTCAAATTCGGACCTTGTCCATGAATTTTTGGGCAACCATTGAACACTCGCTTAATTATAAATATAAAGGAGACTTTCCAGACGAGATCAAAAAACGCTTAGAGACGACAGCAAACCTGGCCTATCTCTTGGATGAAGAGATGGGGGCAATTCGGGATGCGATTCAGGAGGCTCAAGCCCTGTTTGATCCACTTCATCGTAAGTTAAATGATGGCGTTGGAAATAGTGATGACACAGATGAAGACTACAGGTAAAAAAGTATCCATTATTCGCAATCGCAAGCGTCAAAGTGAAGAGGTTTTTCAGCAGTTGCGCTACAAGCTTCGGAAAAATAATTTTATTTTGACGGAGAAGCACCCGGATATTGTGATTTCAATTGGTGGCGATGGGATGTTGCTATCGGCCTTTCACAAGTATGAACACCAGTTGGATCGGGTGCGATTTGTTGGCGTCCATACCGGACACTTAGGATTCTATACAGATTACTTAGACAGTGAAATCGATAAGCTGGTTGAGAATTTAAAATATGATACAGGTGCCAAGGTTTCTTACCCCATTTTAAACGTCAAGATCACTTTCGACAATGGGGAAACCCGTACCATGAGAGCGTTGAACGAAGCAACGATTAAGAGAAGCGACCGGACCATGGTTGCCGATCTCACGATTAATGGAGTGGATTTTGAGCGCTTCAGAGGAGACGGGATTACCGTTTCGACTCCGACAGGAAGCACAGCTTACAACAAATCCTTGGGAGGAGCAGTCCTTCACCCAACTATTGAGGCGCTACAGATCGCTGAGATCGCCAGTCTCAACAACCGCGTTTATCGTACCTTGGGTTCTTCTGTCATTGTCCCTAAAAAGGATAAGATCGAGATTACACCGACGAGACCTGGCTTCCACATTATCTCTGTCGACAATTCAACCTATTCTTATCGCAATATTGCAAAGGTAGAATACCAGATTGACAACCATAAGATTAATTTTGTAGCAAGCTCCAGTCACACCAGCTTCTGGAATCGGGTCAAGGATGCCTTTATCGGAGATGATAGAGAATGAGATTTGAATTCATTGTCGATGAGCATGTCAAGGTCAAGACCTTCCTGAAAAAGCATGAGGTTTCTAAGGGGCTCTTAGCAAAGATTAAGTTTCGTGGTGGCCAGATCCTTGTCAATGGACGTCCGGAGAATGCGATTTATTTGTTGGATATTGGGGATCGCTTGGTCATTGATATTCCAGCAGAAGAAGGGTTCGAAACCCTAAAACCCATGGATCGGCCTTTGGATATTTTGTTTGAAGATGATCATTTTTTGGTCTTAAACAAACCCTTTGGGATTGCTTCTATTCCAAGTGCGATTCATTCCAATACCTTAGCCAATTTTGTAAAAGGCTACTATGTGAAGCAGGGCTACGAGAACCAGCAGGTTCACATTGTCACTCGCCTGGACAAGGACACTAGTGGCGTTATGCTCTTTGCCAAACATGGTTATGCTCATGCTCGATTAGATAAGCAATTGCAGTCTAAATCGATTCAGAAACGCTATTATGCCTTGGTCAAGGGATCTGGGAAGCTTGATCCTGTCGGAGAGATTATTGCTCCGATTGCGCGTGATGAAGATTCAATTATCACCCGCAAGGTAGCTAAAGGTGGCAAGTATGCTCATACTAGCTACCAGGTTGTTCAATCTTTTGGTGATATTCACCTAGTGGATATTCAGTTACACACAGGTCGAACCCACCAGATCCGCGTTCATTTTTCCCATATTGGTTTTCCGCTCTTGGGAGATGATCTCTATGGCGGCAGTTTAGAAGACGGCATTGAGCGCCAAGCCCTTCATTGTCATCGTCTATCCTATTATCATCCATTTCTAGAGGAAGAGTTGGTCATAGAAAGTCCACTGCCTCCAGATTTCCAAGCTGTATTAACACAGCTTCAAACTAGTTATTAATTATTAAAAGGAGTAAAACTCATGGAAGTTTTCGAAAATCTCAAAGCCAACCTCGTTGGTAAGAATGCACGTATTGTATTACCAGAAGGTGAAGAACCTCGTATCCTCCAAGCGACAAAACGCATTGTGAACGAGACAGAAGTAACCCCTGTCTTGCTTGGTAATCCGGATAAAATTCGGATTTATCTTGAAATCGAAGGGGTTTTGGATGGATATGAAGTCATCGATCCTCATTCTTATCCAGGTTTTGAAGAAATGGTAGCTTCCTTGGTAGAACGTCGTAAGGGCAAAATGACAGAAGAAGAAGCGCGTCAAGTCTTGAAAGACGACGTTAACTATTTTGGTGTCATGTTGGTACACATGGGAATTGTTGATGGGATGGTATCTGGTGCGATTCATTCAACAGCCGCAACTGTTCGTCCGGCTCTTCAAATTATCAAAACTCGTCCAAATGTAAAACGGACTTCAGGGGCTTTCCTTATGGTTCGTGGATCTGAACGCTACTTGTTTGGGGACTGTGCCATCAACATCAATCCAGATGCTGAAGGATTAGCTGAAATTGCCATCAATTCAGCTATCACTGCCAAGATGTTTGGTATTGATCCAAAAATTGCTATGTTGAGCTATTCAACAAAAGGATCTGGTTTCGGTGAAAGTGTTGATAAGGTTGTCGAAGCGACTAAGCTTGCTCATGAACTTCGTCCGGACCTTGAAATTGATGGTGAATTGCAATTTGACGCAGCCTTTGTCCCAGCAACTGCAGCCTTGAAGGCTCCAGGAAGCAAGGTGGCAGGTCAAGCTAATGTCTTTATCTTCCCTGGTATTGAAGCAGGAAACATTGGATACAAGATGGCTGAACGTCTCGGAGGCTTTGCAGCGGTAGGTCCAGTCTTGCAAGGGTTGAACAAACCTGTCAACGACCTTTCTCGTGGATGTAATGCAGATGACGTTTACAAATTAACCTTGATTACAGCAGCTCAAGCTGTAGAACAATAAGTAATTCATTTAGAGAGTGGGACAGAAATCGGTAATTCGTTAAAATTCGATTTCGTCGTCCCACCTCCGCACAGTTGAGTAGGGCTGTAAAAGCTGATGAAATCAGCGTAGTAGAGCCCACTCAACCACTGCGTCTTGCT
>JAGZVW010000046.1:0-13660 GCA_018379295.1 Streptococcus parasanguinis
TAGGGCTGTAAAAGCTGATGAAATCAGCGTAGTAGAGCCCACTCAACCACTGCGTCTTGATCGACAATCCAAAAATAATTGAGAGGCTAGGACTTTTGTTCCAGCCTCTTTTTATGTTTTATCGATCTTTCCCCAAGCTTCTTTTCATGCTATAATAGAGCCATGACAGATATCGAATTAAAAGACGGCGAGCGCGTCAATCAACTCTTTTCAAGTGATGTGAAAATCATACAAAATCGGGAAGTCTTTAGTTACTCCGTGGATAGCGTCCTGCTCTCGCGCTTTCCAAAATTGCCCAAGCGGGGCTTGATCGTAGATCTCTGCGCTGGAAATGGGGCCGTGGGACTTTTTGCGAGTACTCGTACAGAGTCCCAGATCATTGGTGTCGAAATACAGGAACGTCTAGCGGATATGGCAACCCGCTCCATTGATCTCAATGGCTTGAACCAGCAAATGTCCATGATCACCGATGACCTCAAGCATTTGCCTCAACATATCGGGGGGAGTAAGGTGGATATTATCCTCTGCAATCCTCCTTATTTCAAGGTAGATGAGCATTCCAATCTCAATGAGAGTGAACACTACCTCTTAGCTCGGCATGAAATTACCACCAATTTAGATGAGATTTGCCATGTGGCCCAGCGAGTTCTCAAATCAAATGGTCGCTTAGCGATGGTCCATCGTCCAGATCGCTTTTTAGATATCATCGAAACCATGAAGCGTTACAATCTTGCACCTAAGCGGATCCAGTTTGTCTATCCCAAAGTGACCAAAGAGGCGAATATGTTATTGATTGAGGCGATCAAAGATGGCTCACTGGATGGTTTAAAAATTCTGCCTCCCCTCTTTATTCACAATGAAGACGGCAGCTATACAGACGAGATTCATGAGATCTACTATGGAAACTAAGGCTTACATGTATGTCCTAGAGTGTGCGGATGGCTCCCTCTACACTGGCTACACCACAGATGTCGAAAAACGCCTAAAGACTCACAATGCTGGAAAAGGCGCCAAATACACACGGGCTCGCCTCCCCGTTAAACTTCTTTACCAAGAATCCTATCCAGATAAACCCTCTGCTATGTCTGCCGAGTCTCTCTTTAAAAAGAAATCGCGCCAAGCAAAGCTAAACTATATCAAAAAGAACCGTCGGACTCCATAGTCCAACGGTTTTTCATTTACAAAATGGTGATACGGTACTGGTGACTCCGTGTTTCTTGAGGAGCCAACTGGATCACACCTTTTTTATCTTCGAAGAAATCGCCCTCTTCTGCAGATGTGGAAATACCCGTCCAAGGCTCCAAGGCAATGAAAGGCCCCTTGTTATTGGTAGACCAAAGGACGAGATTCTCAAAATCTGCAAAGGCAAATTCCAAACCTTTACCAGATTTTTTCGAGAGGAGCTGCACAGATTTAGAGGCTAACTGATCTAAAATAATGGCGTCTTTTTCAAACAGTTCATGGCGCAAAGGTAGGCTACGGCTATGGTCTAAAAATGGCGTCCGCTGCAGGCGATCAACCAAACCGGTTTCTGTGAACAAGAGAGGAACGCTACAGCTTTCTTCTTTTTCAAAAATCAACTCGTAGTCTTCATAGTCTTCATCTGCTAAAAGGGGACAACGAAAGGCTGGATGCCCTCCAATGAAATAAGGCATGACTTGATCTGACTCTAAATTTTGCACGCGATACGTGATGGTGATCTCTTTCCCTTTCAATTCATAATCGATTTCCACTCGAAAATGGTAGGGATAATTTTGTAAGCTCTCGTCGTTAGAGGTGATTTCAAAGACAAGACGATGGTCTGTTTGTTCTTTGAGTTCAAACTCTCTCTTGCGAATGAGGCCGTGTCTTGGAAGCTGGCCTGTCTTCACTCCATCTTTTAGATGATACTGTACTTGGCCATTACGAACACTCCCGCAAATCGGAAACAGAACCGGCGCTTGTCCTGACCAATACTCTGGATCCCCCTGCCAGAGATATTCTATGCCTTCCTTACTTCGAATGGAGCTCAATTCCCCTCCAAATGTCTTACATTGTACTTCTAGATCATCATTTTTTAATGAAATCACCATAGGCGACACCTCTTTGTAATTAGTATAGTTATTATATTCATTATAAACTTTTAGAAGAGATTGTCAATTTTTATTTTTCTAGTCAAAAATTTTAAAAAAATAAGAAAAAATTCTTGACAAGGCTTAGAAATAATTGTAGACTTAATATGTTAACAGAAATATTCCATTTTAGGAATTCATTCTTTCTGTTGTCTGACTTTTTTGGATGCTCCTTATCATGATACATTTTTCTAAAAGAGTCAGTTATCATTTAGGTCTCCTTATAAATATACAAGGGTTAACAGCTGGTTAACCCTTGTATTTTTGATTTTCATATAAAAAACGGCCTATTGCTAGACCGTCCTTAGGGCTTATTTATCCCCTTTGTTGCGGATGACAAAGCCATTTTTCTTTTCATTGGAAGTACGATGAGGACGTTTGTTGCCTTTGCCTTCAAAGTCTCGGCTATTTTTATTGGACTTGCGTTTGAAATCACGGCGTCCACCTTCACGGTCATCTCTGCGATTGCGGTCACGACGTTGGTCTCCACGACGGCCATTTCCACGGCCACCTTTGCCTTTTCCACCGAAGCCACCACCGGATGGTTTAAATGGCAATGGTTTTTCACGCGCAATTTCAACTTCTGGAAGGCTGTCTGGATCTTGAACGGTCAAGCTCAAAATATACATAGCCAATTCTTCAGGAGTAAATTCTGCAGCCAATTTGCGAGCATCCTTGCCAAACTTCTCAAAGTTGGTCCGGATTTTTTCATCTTCAAAGTCTCGCTCAATTTTCTTCAGTGCTACTTGTTTTTTCGCTTGGAAGGCTTCTTCTGCTGTTGCAGGTTTCATTCCCTTCATCCGCTTTTTGGTCAAGTTCTCAATGATTTGCAAATAGCCCATTTCATTTGGCGATACAAAGGTAATGGATTGACCTGTTTTCCCAGCACGACCTGTCCGTCCGATCCGGTGAACATAGCTTTCTGGATCTTGTGGAATATCGTAGTTGTAGACATGGGTCACACCTGAAATATCCAAGCCACGTGCCGCAACGTCTGTTGCTACCAAGACGTCCAAGTTCCCATTTTTAAAATCACGGAGGACACGAAGACGTTTGTTTTGATCCAAATCACCGTGAATCCCTTCTGCTCGGAAACCACGAATCTTCAGGCCACGAGTCAATTCATCAACCCGGCGTTTGGTCCGACCAAAGACGATGGCAAGTTCTGGTTGCTCCACGTCCATGAGACGAGTCATGGTATCAAATTTTTCGCCCTCTTTGACACGAATATAATATTGATCGACCAAATCGGTTGTCAATTCTTTGGCCGCAATCTTAACGTGTTCTGGCTCTTTCATAAACTGAACACCGATGCGTTTGATAGCTTCTGGCATCGTTGCTGAAAAGAGCAAGGTTTGGCGTGTTTCTGGAACACGGCTAATGATGGCTTCGATATCTTCCAAAAAGCCCATGTTGAGCATTTCATCTGCTTCATCCAGGATCAAGGTTTCAATATGATCGAGTTTCAAGGCCTTGCGCTTGATCAAATCTAGCAAGCGTCCAGGGGTTCCCACAACGATATGAGCACCTGACTTCAAGGCTTTGATTTGCTTTTCAATGCTTGATCCACCATAGACAGAGCGGACTTTGACACCCTTACTGCGTCCAAAGCGGAAGAGTTCTTCCTGACTTTGAACCGCCAATTCACGAGTTGGGGCAATGACAAGTGCTTGAATCACTGTGTTATCGACATCGATCTTCTCCAACGTTGGAAGACCGAAAGCGGCTGTTTTACCAGTCCCTGTTTGCGCTTGACCGATGACATCTTTTCCTTCAAGAGCCAACGGAATGGTTTGTTCCTGGATGGGGCTCGCTTCTACAAAGCCAGCTTTTTCAATTTCTGCTAATAATTCAGCAGATAAGTTAAATTCATTGAATTTCAATTCTTTCTTCTTTCTAAAAAGTGGTGCGAAGCCACTTTATCACACTTCTTTTCAATGCGAAAACGCACTGATTGCATAGGAAGTCTCCTTCCCGGTTACCTGTCGCAAGACTCATCTAAAGGAAAACCCAATCGTTTTTTTATGGAATTCCCTTCTGCGAAAAATGTTTTCGCACTAGCGGATTTGGTTGATTAAAGTCGTTTTCCAAACGAAAAGACACCAAGATCCTCCTTGTGGGAGATTGACCAACATTCCTTTTCTAATTGTTCCATCTCACCAGCATTTCTCTCATACAAGTTTGCAACTTATCTAGTATAACACAATGGACGACCAAATGATAGTCAAAGGAGAATAATTTTATTTTTTAGGAAAAATTTTTAAAAACTTGAAAATAGTCAAGAGGGCAGTTTCCCCTAGATTTAGCTGACTTTCTTCTGACACCGTTCAAGAATCCCTTTAAATAGGAGTATAAAAACTTCGGAAAAACTTTTTTTGGTAGTTCTTGCGTTTTTACAAATAAATATGTATAATACAGTTAGTATCTAAAATATTTCTGTATAAAGAAATAGGATCATTTTATCTGATTCAACGATTTATTCTAAGTTCTGATTTATTTAGAACCACTCAGTACTATTAAATCTACTCCTACTATTTCCAAGAAGATTTTGTACAGTCAATGAACTATTCACACTGCCCCTTCTTTGGAGAGGAGGGCAGGTGTCTAGATGGTTCCTATTTCTCAGATTATTCTAGATACGAAGAGGCTCGGATTTCTCCAAGCCTCTTTTTTATCTTTGTTTCACAATCCACCGCATAACCTTTCCCAAAATGAGCCATAATATAAAGCTACATACGGATACATAAATCCAAGCATTGGGATCCTTTGTCATCGGAAGAGGGATATTCATTCCAAAGAAACCGGTGATAACGGCTAAAACCGCCAACAAGGCTTCAAAGATGGTTAGGGTTGTCAAATTGTCATTCAAGTTGTTGTTTAGGATATTGTTGTAAGATCCTGACAACTGTTGCAAGACATTGGAAATCAACTCAGTCATCGAAGCCAACTGACGCGCTTCGATCATGGCATCATCAAACTGCTCTTTTTCAACATCATTCATCCTGCGATAAATGGCATGCGCTTTAATATGTTCTAGCAACATCCGATTTTGCTTGGCTGCTGCGACCAGATACACCATACCGGTCTCAAGGTCAGACAGGGCATAAAGATTCTTGGTCGTCGTTGTCTTTCGAAGCAAACGATTGAGTTCATCCTTGTGCTTATCTAAGCGATCAATAATCGGATAATAAGCATTACTGATCATTTCAAGACCTGCAAAAAGCAACTTATAGATCGACAACTCCCCATGGCTTTCCAAATAGCGAACCATTTGTTCAATGATATAGGCATTGTCCTGGTTACTGATGGTCACGAGTCGCGTATCTTGAACGATAAAGGTCATAGGGATGGTTTCGTAGTATTCCTTGTCCTTTTCTAAATCCAATACATTGTAGATAAATGTGATCGTACCGTTTTCTCGATTATAATCCATATGGGCACGTTCGTTCTTATCCATCGCGTACTCAATGGTTTCTTTGTCAATCTCGTATTTTTTATAAAGATATGAGTTTTCAGCAATCATATCCGAGTCGATATTGATCCATTTCCGATCTTGACCCAATTGTTTTTCGATAAACATTCCGTCTCCTTTCTCAACTGTTCTCTATCAAAATGATATTTTTATTTAAAAACTGCACTGGCTAATGCTTGCTGGATTTCAATGACGCTGCTGTCACTCTTGAATTGTAAAACTTCTGAAGGCTCGACTGCAGAAGAGACCCAGATTTTTAATTCGGCATCCAAATCAAAATGACCGGAAGTTTCGACTGAAAATCGAGAGATCGAGCGATAAGGAAGGGATTTGTAGGACGTTTTCTTTCCTGTTACTCCTTGCTTATCCACCAAGATCAAACGAAACTCTGTAAAGACGATTAAATCACGAATCAAGCTAAAAGCAAGTGTGACTTGCTCTCCCGGCACCAAGATATCTTCCAGATCTCTTTCTACTTTATCAACATTCTTTTGAGAGGCATTGCCCATCAAACCACTTAATAATCCCATCATTTCTCCTTTATAAGCGAAAACGGATAGATTTTCGTTTTCTTATTCTATTGTTATGGATCGATTTTGAATCGTTCCTTACCCCATCTTTTCTTCCAGCTCAACATCTGGATACTTATCCGCAAACCAGCGGAGGGCAAAGTCGTTTTCAAAGAGGAAGACAGGTTGGTCAAAGCGGTCCTTCGCCAAGATATTCCGGCTTGAAGACATGCGCTCATCTAAGTCTTCTGGTTTGATCCAGCGAACGGTCTTTTTACCCATTGGGCTCATGACCACTTCGGCATTGTATTCATTTTCCATCCGGTGCTTAAAGACTTCAAACTGAAGTTGACCAACGGCACCTAACATGTATTCACCTGTTTGGTAGTTGGTATAGAGCTGAATAGCTCCTTCTTGCACCAATTGCTCAATCCCTTTGTGGAAGGATTTTTGCTTCATGACGTTCTTAGCTGACACTTTCATGAAGATTTCAGGCGTAAAGGTTGGCAGTGGTTCAAATTCAAACTTGTTTTTGCCCACTGTCAAAGTATCTCCAACCTGATAAGTCCCGGTATCGTAAACCCCGATGATGTCTCCTGCTACAGCATTGCTGACATTTTCACGGCTTTCGGCCATAAATTGAGTCACGTTAGATAACTTAGCGCCCTTACCAGTACGAGGCAGGTTGACGCTCATCCCACGCTCAAATTCGCCAGATACGATCCGCACAAAGGCGATCCGGTCGCGGTGACGAGGATCCATGTTGGCCTGAATCTTAAAGACAAATCCTGAGAAATCCTTATCATAAGGATCGACAAGTTCTCCATCTGTCTTCTTGTGGCCGTGTGGTTCCGGAGCAAACTTGAGGAAGGTTTCCAAGAAAGTCTGTACTCCAAAATTGGTTAAGGCTGAGCCGAAGAAGACGGGAGTCAATTCACCTGCAAGGATGGCTTCTTCTGAAAAGTCATTTCCAGCCTCTTGCAAAAGTTCGATATCGTCTTTTACTTGCTCGTAGAAAGGGTTGTTAGCAAAAAGCTTGTCTCCATCTTCTAGACTAGCAAAACGTTCATCCCCTTTGTAGAGTTCCAAACGTTGGTTATAAAGGTCATAGAGTCCCTCAAAGGCTTTCCCCATCCCGATCGGCCAGTTCATTGGGTAACTGGCGATTCCCAAGACTTCTTCTAATTCTTGTAAGAGGTCCAGTGGCTCACGACCGTCACGGTCTAGCTTATTCATAAAGGTAAAGACTGGAATGCCACGGTGTTTCACAACCTCAAACAATTTCTTGGTTTGAGCCTCAATCCCTTTGGCAGAGTCCACCACCATGACGGCAGCGTCCACCGCCATCAAGGTCCGGTAAGTATCTTCTGAGAAGTCCTCGTGCCCTGGCGTATCAAGGATATTGACCCGTTTGCCATCATAGTCGAACTGCATAACAGATGAGGTTACCGAAATCCCACGTTGTTTCTCGATATCCATCCAGTCGGATTTAGCAAAGTTTCCTGTTTTCTTCCCTTTGACAGTACCGGCTTCCCGAATCTCCCCACCAAAGTAGAGCAACTGCTCAGTAATCGTCGTTTTACCAGCATCCGGGTGGGAGATGATGGCAAAGGTACGGCGTTTTTTAATTTCTTCTTGTACGTTCATGTTCCTAATTCTTTCTCTTCTTATTTTTTGATAAATTTACAAATTCATCTCTACATCGGATTTCTCCTCAATTTCTCTATCTTTTCTATTATAGCGAAAAGAGGCACTTTTTTCAATGATGGATCTTTTTGGGGACGCAAAAAAAGACCAAAATCCGTAGATTCTAGTCTTCTTTTCACGGCTATCAAAAGGCACCAAATCCTCCACCACCTCCACCATCAGAGAAGCCACCGCCGTCAAAGCCGCCACTGCCATCTGAAGAGTTAATAGAGAAGCTTGAAACACTATAGGAATCATCTGCATAGTTCATCAAGGTAGAGCCGTCTAGGAAGGTATTTGGGGAGGTTGTTAGCCAAAGAACAGTGTCCCAGTCTTCATATGGTAAGGAAATCTGATGATTTTTGAGTACCTGGCTCACTTTTTTTGCTTGGCCATACAGGGTTGCATAGACTAAGATGTGATTCCATAGGATGACACTCTCAAGTTCTGCTTGGTTGAAATTTGGAATACTTTCGATCATATTTCGAAAGGCCATCCATTTAAATTGTGCATCCAAGTTTTCTAAAGATTGTAGATGATCTTCACGAAGTTTTACAAGAATATAAAATGGAATGAAGAAGACGACCAACAATACAATCATCCAAAAATAGAAGGAAGATAGGTGTGAACCGAATCCAAAAGATAAGAAACACATGCTCACAAATAAGATCAGTAAGAGCCAAAAATGTAAGGCACAGCCTGTTTTTGAAAGAGCTTCTTCTTTCTCAGATAAGTCTCTAAAATAAGAAGGCAATCCTAATTTCGCAATCTCCTTATCGACACCTTTTGACAATTGCTGGGCATCCTTTTTTAAAAGGGATTGAACCTCATTTCCGATCTTTCGAATACGGTCTCGTTGCGTGTCTGATTTAGCAGCTCGAAAGTCTTTTTTTAGGGCTACTTTATCAATTTTATACTTTGAGAATACCTCACTGATATTGATTTCAGATTCTTGATCAAAAATCATTTCAATAAACTTTAATTCAAAATCAGCTAAGCCTTCATAATGGAGACAAGTCAAAGTTTCCCCATTTTCATCCCTAGTCAACCGAATATTTCCTCGGTCAATGAGATCTAATATGGTTGCCTGGATGAGATGATTAAATTTTAGTTGCCCCTTCTCTCTAGACATCACCATCCGTTCAAAATCTAGTTGATACAGTGCCTTAGCTAGGACAAGAGGAGGTAAATTCTGTGGTGGTTCGTATAATCGTACTCCTTTTGCAATCCGACGAGTTCTGGTACTGATAAAATACCGGATCCAGGGAATGAAAGCTAAGATAAATAAAAGAATCGATACAATTGGAACAACCTTGAGTAGAAGGGTCCGATAAAAGAATGTTTTTTGTTCAATGGATTTTTCTTTTTTGAGAAATTTCTCTTTTCCATTTCCCTTGTTAATCTCATTTGCTTGGTCTCGACGCAGGGCCTCTGTCATTGGCCAATAGGCATGCAGTTCGAGCTTGCCATTTTTTGGAAAATCCTTTGTCCAAATATGATAACCAGTTGCAGTCCGTTCGACTTGGGCTGGTGGATTAAAGTAACCAGTATGGGCATACAGCTTTCCCTGCTTAGCATCCAAGCCCTCCACATAAAAATCTAATTTCGCGACTTTCTCATCTCCATCTGAAATAGGAAACCAGTTCAATTCTGCAATATCCTTGTAGAAAGTCAAGAGATGATCAATCTTCCATTTCACTTTGATCTTGACCGTGCCACCGACGATACGGGCATTGTATATTTTTAATTGACGGCCATCTTCCAGGTCTGTTTCCTCTACACGAATCTCACGTTTTTCCCCATCCACATAGGCTTCCACCTCAGGATGACGATGAATCTTAAACCCTTTTGGAAGAGGATCTGCGCTTCCTAGGGTTACATATTGACCATGATAGCCTGTCTGAAACTGATAGGTAATCTCTTGTGTAAATGTTGCTTGGCTATCTTCCTGCAATTGGAGGTGTCCTACATAGGATTCAATCGAATAGCGAACTTCATCATCTGCATGTGCGATCGTGATTGTACAAACCAAACTCCAAATAAGGGAAATCATTAGCAAGAAACGCTTCATATATTCTCCTTTAATATAAAACAGGGTTGAGACCAAGATGTCCCAACCTTCCTACTTGTTATTTTCTCACTTTCACCCGCTCACTTCTGCGACTGAAGAACTGATTAAAGAGTAATAAAGCAAGGGCTAAAATACTGGATACAACCAGATAGTTGAGCCACACCTTATCCCCTCTCATAATCGGAGGGCGGGCCATCAAGCCGTAATTTCCTCCCGTCAATTGATTGACTCCAACCAGGAATAAATCTAAGGCAAAGGTATAGAGAACAATCTGACTATTTTTTAAGAGGTTTCGATCATACCATCTCAAGAGATAAATCAAGGAATTGATGAGGAGACAGTAATGTCCGAGGAGGAAAGAAAAACTCGTAATATGAGGGAAAGTGTAGGGATCAAAGACTGGATAGCCCAAAGCAAAGATGGCTCCACTCACTCCCATCAAGGCAAAGAACTGTTTGCTTTTCCATCGGTCTGGTAAAAACAAGACCGCAAACATGGCCAAGCGGCAATGATAAAATGGTAAGCTATTGGACCAAGGAATGTGGTAGGCAAAATACCACAGATACAAGCAAATTAACTGGAAGCCTTGTAAGTATTGAAAGCATTTACGAAATTGCTCATTCTGATAATAGCGAAGTGACATCATAATCGCTGTCACAACGAACAAGACCATCACACTATACCAAAGTGCTGAGATTGCTGGTGGTGCTGTTGATTCTGTAGTGAAAAAATGATGCATAAAATCTCCTTATTTAAACAGATTCAGGTATTCTTCTTTTCTTACTGTACTGAACGATCGTATTGATGAGGATCAGTGTCCCCGTCATTAGGACTGTCACGATCAAATAGTTGAGCACAAGGCCATGGTCTCCTAGCACAGGTGGCCGACGCAGAAAGCCATAGTTTCCGCCCGTTACAAGGTTGGCTAGAACAATAATAGCATTGACTCCAAAAGTCATCTGACAGATCTTCCAAACAGCCCCTTCTTCCACCTGGTAGGATTGAACCAGATAGATTAGGCAGTTGGCCAAGAGGGCCCAGTGACCAAAGACATTGTTGATCGAGGAAACGTGAGGAAAAGGGTAGGGATAAAAAACAGGATGAACCAAGGCCATAATGGAACCAAAGACTCCCACGAGGGCAAAATATTGCTTGAAGCTTCCCTTGGGGGCCAAAAGGATAATCCACATGGCCATCCGGCTATGATAGAAGGGAAGACTCTCTGAAAAAGGCAAGCGAGCTACTAAATACCAAGAGTTGATGATGAGCAACTGGATCAACTGCCCCCAATACCAAAAGGTTTGGTAGCTTTTGGAGTGAGCAAATCGAACAGACAGAACTCCCACCACTACCAAAGAAGTCGGCAATAAGAAATACCAGACCCCCAATTGAGGAGGGGAGGTTGGTTGACTAGTGAAAAATAAGTCCCAAAGTGCCATGATTTCTTTCCCTCATCTACTCTTTTTTCTATTCCGAACGCGAAACGACAGTCTCTTCAACCATCTTGTATTTGTAGCGCTGGTTGACCAAGCAAATACCAGCCACCATCACGATGCTGACCAAGAGGTAGTTCAAGAGAGCACCGTGGTCTCCAATGATTGGTGGACGTCGTAAGAAGCCGTAATCTCCTCTGGTCAAAAGATTGACCAAAAAGATGACTGCATTCATACCAAAGGTGATCTTAACAATCCGTAAGGTGTCCTGTTTTTCCGACTGATAAAAATCCTGTAGGTAAATCAAACTATTGGCAAACAAGGCCCAGTGACTAAAAATCAGGTTGAGTACAGTAATATGGGGGAATGGGAAGGGGTCAAAGGCCGGGTAAACCAAAGCCGCAATGGATCCTAGAACACCCAACAAGGCAAAATATTGCTTGATATAGGTTCCTCTAGGAGCAAAGAGGATCGCAAGCATAGCCAAGCGACAATGATAAAAAGGTAAATTGTCTGTCAAAGGCATGTGGGCTAGAATATACCAAGCATTGATGGTTAAGACTTGAATCAATTGTGCCCAATACCAAAAGCGTTGGTAGCTTTTAGACTGTGCATATTTGATGGAAAAATAGCCAACCACCAACAAGGAAGCTGGTAGGAAAACATACCAGAGTCCAAACTCAGGCGGGGCTGATTTTTGGTTCGTAAACAATAAATCCCAAAGTGTCATTTTTCTATTCCTTTAGTTTATAGTAGCCTATTTTTGTATAACTTCCTTCACATTTGCTAGGCTTTTTCTAATTCCTCTACCAATTTGGCTAAATGCATGGAATTGCTTCCCTTGATGAGGATTTGGTCCTGCTCTTTTAAGCTTTCCTTGACTTGTTTGACCATGTCCTCAAACTGGTCTTCCTCAGCGGTCTTTTTGAAATAATAGACATGTCCAAGTGGGAACATCTGACTCGCTAATTGAGCCAAGCCCGCAATGTCTTGCCCATAGAAAATAACGGTATCCAAGACATCCGGCGAGAGGCTGAGAATCATTTGGTTGTGCAGATCTACCGATTGCTCCCCTAGTTCTTTCATATCTGCAAGGACGGCTAATTTTCGGCCATTTGGATTCGCAGGAATAGTCGAGAAGGTTTCTAAAATCAAGCGCATAGCTGTCGGATTAGCATTATAGACATCGGATAAGATATCTGCTCCATTACTGGCCTTTTTCCATTCCGTTCGGTTGCGCGTCAATTGCAAGGTAGCAAAACTATCACGAATCGCCGCTTCGCTCACTCCTTCTTGCAGGGCAACATAAGCTGCAATCATGGCATTGGTTGCATTGTATTTTCCTGTTACTGGTAGATCGATCGCTTCTTCTAAGAAATTAGCTCGGAAAGTTAAGCTATCCTTTCGCTCGATTAACTCGGTAATAAAAATCTCCTCGTCTGGCCCAAAGCGAACGACTGTTTGATTTTCAGGGAGGTAGGCATTGACGATCGGATCAGCTGGAACTACCAGAAGACCGCCTTCTGGCATCCCATCCGCAATCTGGAGTTTTCCTTTTGCGATCTCACTTCGATCTTTGAAGAATTCCAAATGGGCTTCCCCAATCAAGGTGACAATAGCAGCTTTTGGATGCGCCAGTTCTGACAAGAGATGGATATCTCCTAGATGGTCTTGCCCCATTTCAAGGACCAGTTTGTCCGTCCCTTCTGGCATATGCAAAACCGTATAAGGAAGACCAATTTCGTTATTATAGTTTCCTTGTGTTTTATAGGTCAGGTAGGTGGTGGACAAAAGCTGTGCCAACATATCTTTTGTGGTGGTTTTACCATTTGACCCCGTCACTGCAAAAACATCTACTTTTGTCTTTTGAAGATAGGCTGCAGCAAGTGTTTGAAAAGCGCTCAGCACATCTTCCACCAAAATATAAGGGTGGCCTTCTACCACTTTCTCTGAAAAAGTGGCTACGGCTCCATTTTCAAAAGCAGTCTCAATAAAGTCATGACCATCACGCGCTCCCTTTAAAGGAACAAACAGGTCTCCAGGCCCAATCAATCGGCTGTCAAATTCCGGCTTGACGAGGGCCACATCTTCAAATTGGCTGATATCATTTTTTGCATGTACTAGATGAGCAACTTCATGTAATGTGAGATTCATATCCGACTCCTCAGTTCTCCGTAACGTCCTCTAAGATTTGGACGCTCCTATCAAATTCTTCTCATTATACCATATTCTAGACCACAAAAAAAGTGGCTGGGACAGAAGTCCTAGCCTCTTGATTGTTTTTGGATTGTCGAGCAAGACGCAGTGGTTGAGTGCTCAAAGCACTGCTTTGAGGTGGTAGATAGGACTTGCTAAGCAAGTTTCCTAAGTAGTTGTTC
>JAGZVW010000047.1:0-13052 GCA_018379295.1 Streptococcus parasanguinis
TTCTTCTCACAAAGGAGATATTGGTAAGAAAGCCGACAACCTTATTCAACGCCAGTTTGAAGCTTCAAAACCAATGGAAAAGTGCTACACAGATGTGACAGAATTTGCCATTCCAGCAAGCACTCAAAAACTCTACTTATCACCAGTATTAGATGGTTTTAACAGTGAAATCGTCGCTTATAATCTTTCGACGTCGCCAAATTTAGAACAAGTGAAAGCTATGTTATACCAGGCCTTTACTGAGAATCATTACACAAATACAATTCTCCATAGTGATCAAGGATGGCAGTATCAACACCAGTATTATCATCGTTTTTTAGAGGATAAAGGAATTCAACCGTCCATGTCACGTAAGGGTAACAGCCCAGACAACGGCATGATGGAATCCTTCTTTGGCATTCTTAAGTCCGAAATGTTTTATGGGTATGAGAAGACGTTTCAGTCACTTGAGCAATTAGAACAAGCTATTGTAGACTACATTGATTATTACAACAATAAACGAATTAAGGTCAAACTAAAAGGACTCAGTCCTGTGCAATACAGAACTAAATCCTTTGTGTAAATTCATTGTCTAACTTTTTGGGGTCAATACAAGGAAACCTCTTTTTTGTGTGGAAAATATCTTATATCATTGTTTAAGCTGTTTTAAAATATTAACAAAGTTTGTTTTCAAAAAATAACAGACGTTACCGAAGATTCATCGATATACTTTCTGAAACTTTCCGCCGTGAGAAAAGTGCTTGAAACAATGAAGTTTCAAGCACTCGGGAGTTTTGAAACTTTAGGTTCAAAACTAAGTCATGGAACTTCATAGAAGTTCGCTGACGTCCGTACTCACCTAAGGAAAGATTCAGAGAAGATATTATGTGAACTGATATCATGGGCTCATTCTTTTGCTTAATGTGCGAAGGTATCGATTCCTAGGAGCAGGGACAGGGTTCCCATGATGAGGCCGGCTAGTATCACTCCGAGCATGACTGCGAGGCTACTGCGTTTGAAGTCCCAGTCAAGGATGGAGGCCGCAAGAGCTCCGGTCCAGGCACCCGTTCCCGGAAGAGGAATTCCCACAAAGAGCAATAAGGCCCAGAAGATTCCCTTGTCACCTGCAGCTTTTTCTAATTTCTGTCCGCCTCTATGACCTTTATTGAGACACCAGCTAAAAAAGCCTCCGATGATCGGTTTTTTGGCGCCCCAAGTAAGAATATGGCGGGCGAAGAAGAAGATCAGAGGGACAGGGAGAAGATTTCCGATCACTCCGATTAGGAGCGCTGTCCATAAGGGAATACCATTTGCAATGGCAAAAGGGATGGCCCCGCGCAATTCAACAAGGGGAACCATGGAGATCAGGAAGGTAAAGATATATTTCATTAGTCAAGCCTTTCGATTAGTCTTCTTCATTCTATCGTATCTTTTCTCAATTGACAACTATGATCTTTTTTAATCTTTTATCTTGACTTTCTGGTGGAGGAAGCATATAATAAAGACATAGTTAATTAGAATCATTATAAAAAGGAGAAATGACATGACAACTATGAAACATGAAGCAGCTACTGATGTAGCAACTTTTGCACCTTCAAATAAAGAAACTCTTCCAGAAACAAAAGCTCTCTTGAACCAAGTCGTAGCAGATCTCTACGTGGCTCACATTGCCCTTCACCAAGTACACTGGTATATGCGTGGACGTGGCTTTATGGTTTGGCATCCAAAAATGGACGAATACATGGACAGCTTGGATGCAACCTTAGATGAAGTGAGCGAACGCTTGATCACTCTTGGTGGTGCGCCATATTCTAGCATGACTGAATTTTTGGAACACAGCAATATTGAAGAACGCCGTGGAACATTTACAAAAAATGTAGAAGAAAGCTTGACACGTGTTCTTGAAATCTTCCATTACCTTGATGGCCTTTACCAAAAAGCTTTGGATGTTACCGATGCTGAAGGCGACGATGTAACCAACGATATCTTTGTTGGGGCTAAAGCAGAACTTGAAAAGAACATTTGGATGGTGGCTGCTGAACTTGGTCAAGAACCAGGATTATAAGATCATAAAAAAATAGAAGCCGTGGGCTTCTATTTTTTTGGTTTGTAGGGGATTTCCACTAATTAAAGGAATTCTTAATCTAACTATAGTTGGAGCGAAATCGAGGCCTATCGCTCCTCTTTTTTTGGTATAGTTAATATGTGATTTTCTGTAAGCGTTCGCAGGTATAAGAAAGCGCTTACAAATTTAATTGTTAATCCTAAGAGGAGGTTTTTATGGGAAAGTCTTTTTTTGAAAAGCGTCCTGTTTTTAGTATTCGTAAGCTCTCAGTTGGAGCTTGTTCTGTTGTGATTGGGATTTCTGCCTTGGGTCTTTCAAGGGTCCATGCGGAAGAAAAGCCAGCCCTCGAAAGTGAACCGACTTCGATTGAGACACCAAGTGTTGTGACGGAAAATTCAGAAGCGGAAGTTCCTGAAGCTGGTGCAAGAGTTTCAGAAGCTCCAGCTGTCATCACCCCTACCAGAGCTGAGGAAAAGCCAGCCCCTCAAGGAGAGGGCCAGCCTGTTTCTACTTCATCTGAGCGTGCTACAGGAACGGAAGAAACTGCTGCTCCAGATCAAAATCGTGTAGCGGAGGATATTGTGCAAGATCGAGAACGTGATTTTAATAAAGATTGGTATTTTAAATTAAATGCAGCTCCTGGTGCAGAAGGGCGTCAAGTGGATGTCAAGGATTGGAAAAAATTAGATCTTCCTCATGACTGGTCTATTTTCTTTGATTTCGATCACAACTCTCCTGCTCAAAATGAGGGGGGTCAATTAAACGGTGGGGATGCTTGGTACCGTAAGACCTTCCGTTTGGACGACAAAGATCTAGATAAGAAGGTCCGCTTGGAATTTGGCGGGGTTTATATGGATTCCAAAGTCTATGTAAACGGACAATTCGTCGGTCATTATCCAAATGGCTACAATGCCTTTTCTTATGATATTACTCCTTATTTAAATGCGGATGGAAGCGAGAATACCATCGCCGTTCATGTGGTCAATCAACAACCAAGTAGCCGTTGGTATTCTGGTAGTGGGATTTACCGGGATGTTAAGCTGAGTGTAACGGACAAGGTTCATTTAGCGCAGTATGGGACTACGATTACGACCCCTCAGTTGGAAAAACAGCAAAATGGGGCAGTAGATACGGTGGTGAAGAGCCGCATTGTCAACCAGGATGATCAAGCCCATAGTATTTATGCGGAATATGAAATTGTCGATCAAAATGGCCAAGTGGTGAGCGAAAAAACGCGCAGTGAAGCACAAGCTGTTCTAGCAGGTCAAGAGATCAACCTATCTCAAACCCTCCATGTTGAAAAACCAACCCTCTGGGATGTGAAAACGGATCATCCAGCTCTCTATACCTTGTATACGCGGGTTTATCGGGATTCGCAGTTAGTAGATGTTCAAAAGGAACGCTTTGGTTATCGCTATCTCAACTGGACGCCAGAAGGTGGCTTCTTCCTCAATGGGGTGGCGACGAAATTCCACGGGGTATCTCTTCACCATGACCACGGGGCTCTTGGAGCTGAGGAAAATTACAAGGCTGAATACCGTCGTCTCAAACAGATGAAGGACATGGGAGTCAATGCGATTCGGACGACCCACAACCCAGCGAGTGAACAAACCTTAAAAATTGCTGCTGAGTTGGGCTTGATGGTTCAAGAAGAAGCCTTTGATACCTGGTATGGTGGCAAGAAACAATACGATTACGGTCGTTTCTTTGAAAAGGATGCCACTCACCCAGAAGCTCGTAAGGGGGATACTTGGTCAGATTACGATCTACGGACCATGGTAGAGCGGGGCAAGAACAATCCTTCTATTGTGATGTGGTCAATCGGTAACGAAGTCGGTGAAGCAGATGGTTCAGACAAATCTGTCGCAACCGTTCGTCGTCTGGTCAAGACTATCAAGGAAGTGGATGCAACCCGCTATGTCACTATGGGAGCTGATAAATTCCGCTTTGGCGATGGTTCAGGAGGCCATGAAAAAGTAGCAGCAGAGCTTGATGCGGTTGGCTTCAACTATTCAGAGGCCAACTATGAAAGTCTACGAGCTAAACATCCAAACTGGCTCATTTATGGTTCTGAAACCTCTTCTGCAACGCGGACACGGGGTTCTTACTACCACCCTGAAAGAGAATGGGTCGGCAGCAACCAAGAAGATCGCCACTATGAACAATCAGACTACGGCAATGACCGGGTTGGTTGGGGTCGGACAGCAACCGCCTCTTGGACCTTTGACCGCGATCATGCCGGCTATGCAGGGCAATTTATCTGGACAGGTACCGACTATATCGGTGAGCCAACCCCATGGCACAACCAAAATGACACACCTGTGAAAAGTTCTTATTTTGGTATTGTCGATACTGCTGGCCTTCCAAAGAATGATTTTTACCTTTACCAAAGTCAATGGGTATCGGCCGAGAAACATCCAATGGTCCATCTCTTGCCACATTGGAACTGGGAAAATCCAGAATTAGCCAATCGTGTCATGGATGAAGAAGGACGGATCCCTGTTCGGACCTTCTCCAATGCCCACAGTGTGGAATTGATTGTCAATGGGGAATCACAAGGAGTGAAGACTTTTACCAAGAAGACCACAGCTGATGGCCGGACCTACCAAGAAGGGGCAAATCCAGATGAACTCTATCTAGAGTGGTTGGTCCCTTATGTACCAGGTAAAGTGGAAGCTATTGCGCGCAACGAAGCGGGTGAAGTGATCGCGAAAGATCAAGTCGAAACAGCCGGCAAGCCTGCGGGTGTCCGTTTGTTGAAAGAAGAACACGCGATTGCGGCAGACGGCAAGGATTTGACCTATATTACCTATGAAATCGTCGATGAAGCAGGTCGTGTGGTCCCAACTGCCAATAATTTGGTGCATTTCCATTTGCATGGACAAGGCCAAATTGTCGGTGTCGATAATGGGGAACAAGCCAGCCGTGAACGCTACAAAGCGCAGGAAGATGGCTCATGGCAACGCAAAGCCTTCAACGGCAAAGGGGTTGTGATTGTCAAATCAACTGAGCAGGCGGGTGCCTTTACTCTGTATGCAGACTCAGATCGCTTGCAATCAGACCAAGTCAGCCTCTTTACAGGTAAGAAGGACCAAGCAGAACGCACTGTATTAGGTGTGGAACCTGTTCGACAAAGTGCTTATCTAGGAGAAGAGCCAACCTTGCCAAGTAAGGTCAATGTGGTCTATAGCGATGGCAAGGCCCAAGAAGAAGCCGTTGAATGGGATGCGGCAGACTATAGCCGTGCTGGCCAAGTCCGTGTGACAGGTCATGTTCAAGGACGCACGGTCGAAGCTCTGGTCGATGTGATCGGCGTGGAACAAGTCCTTCCAGTCATCAAACAAATCCCACAGGGAGCAGATCTAGCGACAGTGGATAAGACTGTGCAATTGGTCTTCACAGATGGCCGAACAGTTAGCTATGAAGTTGATCAATGGACCTTGGAAACTGGTCAAGAGGAGCAATTATCCACACCAGGTGCTCGCTTGAAAGCGACAGGACTCCTAAGCAATGGGGAAACCGTCCAAGCGACGCTAGTGGTTGCAGGAGGAGATGTAGCCAAGGCTAAGAAACCAACGGTTCAGCTAGATGGAGTAGCTCTTCCAAAATTTGGTAGTGGCAACCATACCATTTTCCGTTCCCTCGCTTATGGTCAAGAGCCAGGTCAAGTCACAGCTAGTGCAGAAAATGCCCAAGTGACGGTCCTACAAGCTAGCCGTGAAAATGGTTTGAAAGCTCAAATCTATGTTACCGCTAAGGATACGGGAGCTGTCCAGACCTATGTGGTCCAATTCCAAGAAGAAAGTCCACAGATCCAGCGCCTAGAATTGCGTCTGCCAGAAGGGCAAGAACTCAAGGAAGACCAAACAGTACCACTTGAAGTCATTGCTCATTACCAAGATGGTAGCCAGGCAAGTCTCAAAGCAGATCAAATCGATGTGGCAACAGCAGCGGGAAGTCAAGGAAAAGCCGTCGCAACCAATAAAGGTTTGGAATTGCGAGAAGCAGGATTGGTTCATTTACAAGCTAGCTTCCAAGGAAAAACAGGGGAATTAACCTTTACCATCACGCCAAATCCAGAAGAAAAGACAGTTGTCAAGGTGCGTCCTGTACGGATCAGCACCGATCGAAACGTTTTGCCAGCTCTTCCAGAGACCGTCTTGGTCGAGTATGATAAGGGATTCCCGAAAGAAAAACGCGTGACCTGGGATGCTGTGACCGCAGATCAAGTCAAGGATTACCATAGCTTTACAGTCACCGGTCATGTAGAGGGTGTGGAAAAAGAAGCCCAAGCTCAAGTGACGGTTGAAGGCATTATCGCTGTAGAAGAAGTCAGCACTACCACTCCAGTCGGAGAAAAACCAGCTCTTCCAGAAAGCGTGCGGACCTATCACTCTAATGGTAAGACCTATACTGCCAAGGTGGCCTGGGATGCGGTTGATCCGCAACTCTTGGCTAAAGAAGGAGAAGTTGTCCTAGCCGGTCGTGTAGAAGGAACGGCTCTTCCAACACGTCTTCATATTCGTGTTTCCGCAAACACGGTTAAGGGTGCCAACGTTGCAGAGCAATGGACAGGATCTGTCTTGCCACTCGCTTTTGCAAGTGACTCTAACGATGCAGATCCAGTTGCTAAGGTCAATGACAAGGTCATCTCCTTTACCGATGCTCCGGCTAACCGTTGGACCAACTGGGGTCGTAACAATGCGGAAGATTCGGTTGGTATCTTGTTTGGGGATTCTGGTATCTTGACCAAGCGAGCAGTGGACAATCTCCATGTTGGTTTCCACGAAGACCACGGCGTTGGAGCTCCAAGTGAATATGTGATTGAGTACTATACAGGGGAACAAATCCCAACTGTTCCAAGCAATCCAAATCGCGTCAAAGACGAAACAGACCATCCATTTAACAATCCAGCCAACTGGAAAGAAGTCAGCAACCTAACCGTTGAAGAACCGGTAGCAGCTGGCAAGATGAATCATTTCAGTTTTGATAAAGTCGACACCTATGCCGTTCGGATCCGCATGAAGACACCAGAAGGCAAACGTGGTAGCTCTATTTCAGAGATTCAGGTATTTGCCAATAAGGTTGCGGCAGAAGAAAAGAGCCAGGTGACCATTCGTGTCAACGGTGAGGTTTTACCAGGAGTTAATCCAAGTGTGACCGATTACTACATCGATGCGCGTGATCGGGCTTATCCACAAGTGGAAGCAACAGCTAGCCATCACGGTCTTGCCACAGTTGTACCAAGCGTCCATGAAGGTGAGCCAATCCGCGTCATCCACAAAGCAGAAGATGGCACCATCTTACAAGAATACCGCCTCCATCTCACAAGCGATGCAGAAAAACTGAAACAATCTGCTCCAGTAGCAGTGGAAGCAGGTAGCCGTTTTGTGAAGGTCGGTCAAGATCTGGTTCTCCCATCTACCGTAGGTGTTTACTTCAAAGGGGCTACTGGCTATGAACGCAAGGAACTGACGGTGGACTGGAAGCCTCTACCAGCTGATACGCTTTCTCACGAAGGTAGCTTCACGCTGGAAGGAAAAGTCATTGGCTATGATCTGACAGCTCAGCTGACCGTCCGGGTGTCAGAAAAGACAGGAGAAAACCTCTCTGTGAACCGTGACTACAATGCAGAAGATACCAGGGCATTTGCTAGTGAAACCAATGATCTCGATCCAAATCAAATCGACTATATCGATTACATCAATGATGGTGGCTACAACGAATACTATCGTTGGACCAACTGGAAGAGAGAACCGGATCAAACTGAAGTATTTGCTGGTCTTATCTTCAAGAAAAATGGTCAAGTAACAGAGCGTTTGGTCAATAAAGTAGCGGTCGACTTCTTTGCAGATCAGGAAACAGGTCTGCCAACGAAAACTGTTCTTGAACGCTACATTGGTCCAGACTTTGATGTTCCGGATGATTATGGCAATCTGAAGAATCTTCCAGATCATCCATTTAACCAGGCCTCTAACTGGGAAGAGATTCCTTATAGCTTGGATTATGACTTTGAAGCTGGCTATATCTCTAACCTCAGCTTCAATGAAACTAGAACCAAAGCCATCCGTTTAAGAATGGTCCGTGATGAACATCTAAAAGGGATCGGAATCATTGAATTGAGCGCCTATGCCCCAACAGAAGAGGCCCAGGCAACAACTGATGTCATGATCCAAGTGAATGGCAAAGACCTAGAAGGCTTTAAACCAGATGTGACAGATTATCATCTAGAGTATGAGGGAGAACGTCCAATCGTTTCAGCACAAGGCAAGAATGGAACAGCCGTTACGGTCGTGGATGCTAAAAGTGCCAATGTCCCTGTTCTTGTCAAGGTTGTCTCAGAAGATGGCAAGCTCGAAAAAGTATATCAACTTTCTCTCTCCGCAAAAGCACCTACAGGCTCAGCCATTCCTGAAGAAGGGGTTAAGAATCTGGTTCATACCAAACCAGAGTTGGTGATTGAGCCAGAAGAGATGGACTTTGAACGCCTAGAACGTCCAAATGCGGATCTTCCAAAAGGTGAGAAACGTGTGGTTCAAGAAGGTCAAAAAGGTCGCAAATTGCGCTTGGTGGAAGTTTCTCAAGAAAATGGTGTGGAAAGCCGGAAGGAACTGGATGCCTTTGTAGTGCTAGATCCAGTGGCAGAAATTACAGAGGTGGGCACGAAAGAAGTACTTCCAGACACACCACAACCAGAACCACAACCAGAGCCAGAGCCACAACCAGAACCACAACCAGAGCCGCAGCCACAGCCGCAACCGCAGCCACAACCACAACCACAACCAGAGCCACTTTCGAACCCAGAGCGCCCTCATGTCTCAGAAGGACCAGTAGCTACCGCAACTCCTCAAGCATCTCTTGAGGTCAAAGCGACACGTCAGGAAGGGACAGATGCAGCAGGTAAGGAAGTCGAGAAAACAGCTCAAACACCAGCAGTTTCAGCTGCTCCAGTTTCCGAAGGAAGATTGCCAAATACAGGATCAGACGAAAGCGTCGCAAGCCTCGTTGCTGGAATCTTAGCGGCAGGCCTTGCCAGTGCTGTGCTGGACGATCAGAAAAAAAGAGCCAAAAAGGCCAAATAAAACAGCTAGAGAAACTAGCTAAAAACGGTGAAAAGTTCACAGGTAAAAGAAGGAGGATGGGGAAGCCCACCCTCTTTACCTGATGACATAAAGGAATAGAATATGGGAAAAAGATTAGTTGATCAGAGAAATCGATTTGGCATTCGTAAACTCTCAGTAGGCGTCTGCTCGGTAGTCGTAGTGACTTGTTTTTTAGGAACTACTACCAGTTACGCAGAGGAACAAGCTGAGACTAGTGAACCACGTGAAGAACGGGTTGAAACGAGCGATGCAGGGGATCAAGGAAAGGAGGAAAAAACTGTGAACGAGCACCAAGAAGAATCAGAACAGCCCTCACCAGCTACTAGTGAGAAAGAAAATCGCACAGTCAGCCAAGGGACAGAAGCCACTCAACCTGCCACTTCTCTAGACGAGGAGACTGAGATTGCGGATTACGGACCACTTCCAAGCAAGGCTCAGATGCAATACCACCGCGAAGAACTAGCAGCTTTCATCCACTTTGGGATGAATACTTACTACGATCGTGAGTGGGGAGATGGGCAAGAAGATCCTTATTATTTCTATCCAGAGCATCTGAATACCGATCAGTGGATCAAAACCCTGAAGGATGCTGGCTTTAAACGGACGATCATGGTCGTCAAGCACCACGATGGCTTCCTTTTGTACCCTTCCAAATACACCGACCATACCATTGCTAAAAGTGGTTGGAAGGAAGGAAAAGGTGATGTCCTAGCCGAGGTTTCTGCTTCTGCCAGCAAGTATGACATGGACATGGGGGTCTACCTCTCACCTTGGGATGCTCACAGCCCGCTCTACCATGTGGATACAGAGGACCAATACAATGAATACTATCTCAACCAGCTTAAGGAAATCCTTGAAGATCCAAAATATGGGAACAAGGGCAAGTTCGTAGAAGTCTGGATGGATGGAGCGCGTGGCGATGGGGCTCAAAAAGTCACCTATACCTTTGACAAGTGGTTTGAAGCCATTCGCAAGGCTCAAGGGGATATTGCCATCTTCTCAGCTGAGCCGACCAATGTTCGTTGGATAGGAAATGAAAAGGGGATTGCTGGAGATCCGGTTTGGCAAAAGGTCAATCCAGATAAGATCCGCAACAATCCATCTAATAGCTACCTCAATCACGGGGATCCGGAAGGGAAGCAATACTCAGTGGGAGAAGCCGATGTCTCTATTCGCTCCGGCTGGTTCTACCATGACAATCAAGAGCCTAAGTCCTTGCGCGAATTGATGGACATTTACTTCAAATCGGTCGGCCGTGGAACTCCACTCTTGCTCAATATTCCACCCAACCAAGACGGAAAATTTGCGGATGCCGATGTGGCCCGTTTGAAAGAATTCCGTCAGACCTTGGACCAACTCTACAGTGTGAACTATGCGGCAGGAGCTTTGGTAGAAGCTGACTCGACACGACGCAATCCGCTCTACAAGGCCAGCCATTTGACAGATGGTGATGAAAAGACCAGTTGGGCACCTGCAGATGATGCCAAGACCGGCTCTTTTGTTCTCGATCTTGGAAAAGAACAGCATTTTGATGTGGTAGAGCTTAAAGAAACCATCGAGAAAGGCCAACGGATTTCTGGCTTCACCATTGATGTGGCTGTGAATGGCCAATGGGTTCCATATGGGGCTGGCTCAACCGTAGGATACCGCCGATTGATCAAAGGGCAACCAGTTGATAGTCGCTATATCCGGGTGTCCATCACCGATGCCCAAGCTACTCCAATCTTGAACGGAGTCTCTGTCTATAAGACGCCAGCTAGCATTGAAGAAACCGATGGATATCCGCTTGGTTTGACTTATCATTCTGACTGGACTGCTGAGCGGGCTAATGGCCAATGGAATGAAGAGGGAGAAGGCGTTCGAGGCACCTCTATGTGGACCAAGGAAAAGGGAGCTTCCGTGACCTATCAATTTGAAGGCACCAAGGCCTATGTCGTCGCAACTGTCGACCCTGGTCATGGGGAAATGGATGTCTATGTCGACGGCCAAAAACTAGCGACGGTCAATACCCAAAGCCCAAGCCGCAAACGCAGCCAAAAGGTCTATGAAACACCGGACTTGGCAGCAGGATCCCACACTTTGACCTTGGTCAATAGCAAGGGAGATGCGATCGCAACGGAAGGGATTTATGCCCTCAATAACCAAGAAAAGGGTCTCTTTGAGTTTGCCCAGCCAACCCTAGCCGTTAAGAAAGGCGACCCAGCGCAAGTCGTCGTCAAGAGAAAAGGCGGCTCTAAAGGAAGCGCTAGTCTTAAATTAATCACAGAACCAGGAACAGGGGTTCATGGTAAGGTCTACAAAGATACCAACGTCACCCTTGAGTTCGCAGATGGAGAGACGGAAAAAACAGTCCAAGTTCCAACTCTTGATTTTGCAGGAAAAGCGACCGATGTCTATGACTTTAAGGTCAAATTGCTCCATCCGGATCAAGGAAGCCTGGTCGGCTTTATTCCAGAACTGACAGTCCAAGTGATGAACGAGGACCTGCTTCCAG
Organism: Streptococcus parasanguinis; assembly: GCA_018379295.1. Taxonomy (GTDB): domain Bacteria; phylum Bacillota; class Bacilli; order Lactobacillales; family Streptococcaceae; genus Streptococcus; species Streptococcus parasanguinis_AH. The sequence continues at coordinate 11,642 of JAGZVW010000047.1, forward strand.
AAAATCGCAAAGAAGTAGATGACCAAGATCCAAAACTGCATTACAGTGAGGGTTGGCAGCACGAGACAGACAATCCAAGCTTCTCAAATGGCACAGAATCTTGGTCTAGCTTTAACCAAGTGACCGATGAGGAAGGCAAGAAACACATTGAAGTGACCATTACCTTTAAGGGCTCTGGTGTGGAGGTCCGAGGAGTAGTCGACCCAAGTCATGGTCTCTACAGCGTCACCCTGGATGGAAAAGAAATGGCCTTCGAAGAAGGTCGGGGCCATGATTATGAGATCGAAGGCGATCATTATTTCAGTGGCTACGGAGACCAACGCAAGCTCGACCAGAGTTTGGTCAATCTACAAGGTCTAGCAAAAGGCTACCACCAGCTACGCCTGCACCTGGATCCATCTCTCAATGACCCTCAGTCATCTAGAGCCATCCAGGTAGACCGATTTATCCTATCAGGGAAAGATAGTCAGTTGCTCAGTCAAGAAGAGCTGCAACAGATCATCAGAGAAGGAGTAGAAAAGATCAAGGCTGCTTCTCTCGATCGCTTGAAAGCAGACCTCAAACCGACGGTTCAAGGACAATTGACGGTCTTGACTCAGTTGCTGGATCAAGAGCGACCAGATTTGGTTGCTGTAGCTAATCAAGTCGAAGCCCTTGAAACCATCTTAGAAGATGCTCGCAATTATGAACCGCTGACGCAGATACGCCCAGAAGAAGGTGTTCGGGATTTGATTCTTGAAAAGCCAGAACTTCTCATCGAAGCAGAGGAGATTCCATTTGAGAGTCAAACGCGTGAGAACAAGGACTTGGCCAAGGGAGAAAGCCGAATCCTTCAAGCAGGGAAGGTCGGACGCCGCTTGAAATTAATCGAGGTTCGACAAGAAGAAGGCAAAGAAATTCGGACAGAAGTCGATGCCTTTGTCGAAGTGGAGGCCCAGGACCAGATCACAGAAGTCGGAACGAAGGAAGCCGAAGAAAGTCCGTTGATAGCTGATATGCCGACTCCAACCACTCCTGTCACTCCAAGTAAGGTGCAACCAGAAGTTATGACTCTTTCTCAAGCTGAAGACAAAAAAGAAAAAGAAAGACCTGTTCTCTTGCAATCGAAAACCCCAGAAGCAGTTTCTGTTTCGACTTCAGACCATCCGGAAAAAGAAGTGGTTAAAAGTCCTTCTCTTCAACCGGAAGGAAAACTACCTCAAACCGGTACGAAAGAAGGTGGTTTATTCGCTTGGTTCGGCCTGCTTGGTCTAGGATTCTTGGGCGGAGGCACCAAATTCGCTCGTCGCAAAGAGTAGTTCATTCTTCGCATAAGAGGCTGGGACAAAAGTCCTAGCCTCTCAATTATTTTTGGATTGTCGAGCAAGACGCAGTGGTTGAGTGGGCTCTACTACGCTGATTTCATCAGCTT
>JAGZVW010000048.1:0-12367 GCA_018379295.1 Streptococcus parasanguinis
CTGATTTCATCAGCTTTTACAGCCCTACTCAACTGTGCGGAGGTGGGACGACGAAATCGAATTCTAACGAATTACCGATTTCTGTCCCACTCTCTTTTTAGTTGTCTTTTTTTGCTTCTTTTTGTTTTGCATGTTTTTCGTAGGCCTTCAGCTGGCGATCGAGTTCTTTTTTGATGGCTGGTTCTGGGGCGTATTTTTCTTCCCAATCATCTGGCTTCAGAATTTTGTGGGTTACTGGATCAAAGTGCGCCTTTCCATCTGGGAAAATCTTGCCCATATTGGCCCGGTGAACAATCTCAAAGACCTCTTCAGGATCGACCCCCATTAGTACAAAGCTACCATAAGTCAGATAGAGGGTATCAATTAAGGCATCAACCTGCCCTACCATGGAGATCTCAGCTGGATGCTTGCTCCGAACCTTATCTGCAGCCTTATCCAAAGCTTCGTGAAGAGCTGCTACCGAGCGGTCAAATTCTTCCTCACTTGTGCTAGCTGCTCGGACAAATTCTACCAACTCCTCTTGCTTGAACATGGTTCGATAAAGGGCGTCTTGAGGCTGCCAAACAACTGGTTTCTCCTGGGTTTCCCCATCCATCACACCATGGAAGGTTTTGACCTTATTGAAGTGATCATCCTTAGAAAGAAAGAGTTCTTTCTCTGAGAGAATACCAAAGTGTTGCAGGGCCTTTTGGATGCCATCCTTGCCATTACTAGTCGTGGTATGCTTAGCAATTGCCTTGACACTGGTCGTCCCATTTCCCATCGCAATAGACAAGCCAACACCTGACAGCATCTCTAAGTCATTATCCGAATCTCCAAAAGCCATCACTTCATCGATGTCAAAGCCAAATTCTTGACCAACGATGCGGATCCCTTCTAACTTGGAAATCCCTGGGTTGAGGACATCTGCTGCAAAAGGACTAGACCGTGTGAATTTCAGATGTGGAAACTCTTTTTCAATTTTTGCAGTCTCTTCTGGACTCGATAAGATCAACACTTGGTAGATTGGTTCTTGCGCTAGTGCATAGAGGGTGTCCTGATCTTGTGGGACGACCTTGCTGACCACTTTGTTAAATCCTCGACTGACTGTACGGGCCATTTTGCGAGGCACAAAGCGACTGGACCAGGTTGAAATAGGACTCATCCCAAAACTCATGATCCGAGAACCAAATACCCCATCCTTGGTACCGAGAGCAATTTCCTTGCGGTGTTCTCGAGCATAGTCAATTAGTTGGTGCAGACTCTTTTTATCAATTGGGCTGGTATACAGTACGCGGTCCTTGGTCAAAATATACTGACCATTATAGGTCACTGCAAAATCAAAGCCATAGCGTTCCATAAACGGTTTGACAAAGGCCGGTCCCCTCCCTGTCGCAAGACCTACATAGATCCCTTCTTCCTTTAAAGACTGAATGGCTTTTTCTGTTGATTTTAGGACCGCTCGACTATCATTGACCAAGGTTCCATCGATATCAAAAAAGACTGCTTTTATTTCCATGTCTACTGTTTCTTTCTTTTTATGATAAAATAAATTATATCACATATTCCAAGGAGCTTCACATGTTTAAGAAAATTTTAGCACTACATACCGGAGGGACCATCTCGATGGCTGCAGATGACTCTGGAGCAGTGATTACCAATGAAGTCAATCCCATGACCCAAATTGCATCACCAATTGAAGGGATCGAGGTTGTTTCGGAGGATATTTTCAATCTACCAAGCCCTCAAATGACACCACGTCATATGTTAGCCTTGTATCAAAAAATCAAAGAGGAAGCCCACAACTACGATGGCATCGTTATTACCCATGGGACAGATACGCTGGAAGAAACGGCTTATTTCTTGGATACCATGGAGTTACCAGAGATCGCTGTGGTCATTACAGGAGCTATGCGAAGCTCTAACGAACTTGGAAGCGATGGCGTCTATAATTTTCTGACAGCCCTTCGAGTGGCTGCCGATCCAAAAGCACGTGATAAAGGCGTCTTAGTCGTCATGAACGATGAAATTCATGCGGCTAAGTACGTCACCAAAACCCACACCACCAATGTTAGTACCTTCCAGACTCCAACCCACGGCCCACTGGGTTTGGTCATGAAAAAAGAGATCCTCTTCTTTAAAACAGCCGAGCCAAGGGTACGCTTTAATCTCGATACCATCGATGGTTTCGTTCCAATCATTGCTACTTATGCAGGGATGAAAACCGATCTGCTGGATATGTTGGACCTTTCAAAGCTCGACGGCCTCATTATCCAAGCCTTTGGAGCTGGAAACATCCCTAAAGAAACTGCCCTCAAACTCCAAGAGTTTATGGATGCCGGTCTTCCAATCGCTTTAGTATCCCGCTGCTTCAACGGGATCGCAGAACCCGTCTATGCCTACGAAGGAGGGGGCGTCCAACTCCATCAATCAGGTGTCTTTTTCATCAAAGAATTAAATGCTCCCAAAGCGCGCATCAAACTCCTCATCGCCCTCAATGCCGGCCTAAAAGGACAAGAACTCAAAGACTATATCGAAGGGTAAACTAAGATACAAAGCCCGTAAAATGCCAAGTGAAAATAGGAAATTGTCGCCGAGAGCGAAGCTCACAAGAGAATTTATCTTTTTCACACAGCATTTAGGGCGTGTTCAATTCGTGTAACGGCAAGCACTATGGTGCCTTGCCGACACGACTCACTAACTCCTCAGGTGGATGGTATCGATCCACCTTCGTCCTGTCGCATTTCATCAAGATACAAAGGGCGTAAAATGCCATCTTAAAGGGAGTAGAGTGGAATCCAAAGAATTTCCACTCTACTCCCTTTTTATACTCTAGTCTAAATGTTCTTTCTTTTCTAAGTAAAGCGAGAGCAGATGCCAATCGGAGTGTTCACGCCAATCTGGCGTGGCTACAATCTGGCTGGCAACTTTCCTTGCTTCTTCCAGAATGGGATAATCTTCTACCAAATCCGCCACTTGAAATTCTGGAATCCCAGATTGACGGGTTCCAAAGATTTCACCTGAACCCCGCATTTTCAAATCTTCTTCCGCCAGCACAAAGCCATTGGTCGTCTCTGTCATGATTTTCATGCGCTGCTTGCCACTATCTGTCTTAGGATTGGCTACTAGAATAGCATAGGATTGCTTATTTCCCCGCCCAACCCGGCCTCGAAGCTGGTGCAGTTGGCTAAGACCAAACCGATCTGCATCCATAATGACCATAACGGTTGCATTGGGTACGTTGACTCCTACTTCAATAACGGTCGTAGACACCAAAACATCGACTTGGTGCTCTTTAAAGGCCTGCATGATGGCATCTTTTTCTTCACTTTTCATCTTCCCATGAAGAAGAGAAACACGTGCCCGCTGCCCAAAGAAGGCCTCTAACTCTTCTTGGAGAGCAAGGGCGTTTTTCAAATCTAGCGCCTCTGACTCCTCAATCAAGGGAGAAATAAAGTAGGCTTGAGAACCTTTGCCAAGTTCTTTGACTAACCAGTCGAGGACCACTTCTAACTGCTCATGCTTGACCCAACGTGTGATGATTTCCTTGCGTCCCGCAGGCATCTGGTCAATGATGGACACATCCATATCTCCAAAGGCTGTAATAGCCAAGGTCCGGGGAATAGGGGTAGCCGTCATCATCAGGACGTCTGGATTTTGTCCTTTTTCTCGAAGAATACGGCGCTGGGAAACCCCAAAACGGTGCTGCTCATCAATAATGACCAAGCCTAGATCTTGGTAGTGAACTCCCTCTTGAATCAAGGCATGTGTCCCCACAATCAGTTGAGCTGTTCCTGATGCGATCTCTTCTAAGACTTCTCGTTTCTCAGCCGCCTTTAATCCTCCTGTTAGAAGGGCAATTGGTAAGTCTGGAAAAAGATTTTGCAAGCTTTCCTTGTGCTGCTCTGCCAAAATCTCCGTTGGAACCATCAAGGCTGCTTGCTTCCCAGCGCTTAAGGCTGCATACATGGCAAGACCGGCCACGACTGTCTTCCCGCTTCCCACATCCCCTTGTAAGAGGCGGTTCATATGATAAGGAGAGGCCATATCTGTCAAGATTTCATTCAGGCTGTTTTCTTGAGCTTGCGTTAGCTCAAAAGGAAGCTGTTTTTTTCGTTCTGCTAATTTTTCTGGATCCCAGGCCAAGGAAATCCCTTGGCTGGCATCGTGGTTTTCTTCCTTTAACACTTGGAGTTGCAGCTGGAAAAAGAGGAGCTCTTCAAATTTTACCCGGCGAAGAGCTTGCTTGTACTCTGCCAGATCCTTAGGAAAATGCATAGCTTGCACTGCTTGGGAACGAGACATGAGTTGATAACGCTCTCGTAAGATTTGGGGCACATTCTCTTCTAAAAGCTGGTCCAAGCCCTGGTCGAACGCTATTTTGATCAATTTCACCAGGCTGTTTTGGCTGACTCCTTGCGTCACTCGATAGACCGGCTGCAAATCATCTTCCACTTGAGCCAGGAGTTTCATCCCTGTCAAACTGCCTTTAGCCTTGTCCCATTTCCCAAAAATCGCCACTGTCTGCTGGACCTCAATTTTGTCTGCTAGATAGGGTTGGTTGAAAAAATTAACCGCAATGACCTGGTCTCCCTGTTTGATGGAAAAACGCAAGCGATTTCGTTTGTAGCCATAATATTGGACATTGGCTGGTGTTGCTACCAGCCCAGAGATGACAGCTTTTTCACCATCTTCCAACTCTAAAACATTGCGCGTTTTGAAGTCTTCATAGCGAAAGGGAAAATACAAGAGCAGATCTTCTAAGGTTTCAATCCCTAACTTTTTAAATTTTTCCGCCGATTTTGGACCGACTCCAGGCAGTACGGATAAGGGTTGATGTAGATTCATTTCTCCTCCTTTCTTTTATAAAAAAGCAGGTCCATCCGGGAAAATCCCACCTGCTTCTTCTTATTCTTCACCTGTATAGTCACGAGGAATCCGATCACTCAAGAGACAGACCACTTCATAATTAATGGTACCACGGTAATCTGCAACCTCTGTTGCCGTGATTTCTTTTTCGCCCTCTCGTCCAATCAGGGTAACCTTGGTCCCCAGAGGCAATTCTTCAGGAAGGCGAACCGTTATCTGGTCCATCGAAACGCGACCAACAATGGGGCAAAACTCACCCTTGATCAGCACATGAAAGTTTTGCATTTCTCGGATCCAACCATCCGCATAGCCAATAGGAATCGTCCCGATCCATTGGGGTTCTTCTGTCGTATAGGTTGCCCCGTAGCCAATATCTTGACCAGCTTCCAACTGTTTCACATGAACTAATTCGCTCACCAAACTCAAAGCTGGCTTAATTTCATATGGCAAGGCTAACACAGATCCGCTCGGATTCAAGCCATACATGACATCTCCCAAGCGTACAGCTGTGAAAATCGTATCCGCATGCCACAAAGAAGTGGCTGAATTACTCGCATGGACAATAGGAGGAAGGATTTCAAGAGCAGCCAATACTTCTTTGAAAAACTGGTATTGCGCTTGAAATTTTCGATCATCTGCCTCATCTGCTGTTGCAAAATGAGTAAAGATCCCTTCAATTTCAGCTCCAGCTGCTAAGAGGAGGCGTTCAGCCTCTTTGATCTCTTCGATCCTTCGGAATCCAATCCGCCCCATTCCTGAATCCACCTTGATATGGACCTTCAATCCTGAAAGATTTGCTTCTTGTCCAAGCAATTGATCCAACCAAGCAAGACTCGCCACCGTTAAGCGGATGTCATGCTCTTTGGCTAGATTCACTGTTTCACTTGGCACAACTCCCAAAATCAAAATAGGGTGTTGCAAGCCTTCTTCACGGATTTCGAGGGCTTCATCCATATTGGAAACACAAAAACCATCTACCTGAGGCGCCAATTTTTTGGTCACCGCAACGACCCCATGACCATAGGCGTTGGCCTTGACGACTGCATATTTCAAGGCTTGACTCGGAATATGGTCACTGACTTGTTGCACATTAAAGGCAATGGCATCCAAATCGACTCTAGCAACAGTTGGTCTATGTTTACTTGCTTTCATTTTCTTCCTCCAAAATGACACTGGTCGACACTAGGTCTCCCTTATGACTGATCGAAATCCATACCTTCCCAGAAAAAGGAGACTTGGAAAAATAGGGAGCTCCGTGGGCATCATTTAAAATTTCTAACTCTTGAAAACCAACCGGTCCAATCCCTGTTCCCATTGCCTTCGAAAAGGCTTCTTTGGCGGACCATCGGCCCGTTAAATATTCCATTTTCCGTTTTCCAGACAATTCCTCAAAGCGCTCTCGCTCAGCCTCAGTTAAGACTTTTTCAGCGAATCGACTATTCTTCTGATAGGCTTTTTCAATCGCAGCGATCGATTCGATATCGATGCCATGTCCTTTGATCATCTTGTTTTATCCTTATTTATCGTTTCAGTATCGTTTTACTGACAAAAGAGAAGGGGCTAAAGAATCACTCCTTCCGCCCCTGCCTTTTACTTATTCATCGTTGCAATTTCTTTGACCAAGGCCTGTGTTTTTTCCCAACCCAGGCAAGGGTCTGTGATGGATTGACCATAAACCACTGGTTCATTTTGACGACCATCTTCTAGATAGGATTCAATCATGAAACCACGAACTAAAATTGCCAAATCCTTGTTCCAAGCACGGTTCATCATGGTTTCTCTCACGATGCGTACTTGCTCTTCGAATTGTTTACCAGAATTGTCATGGTTGGTATCCACCAGGATGAAGGGATGTTGCAAGCCCATTTCGCTATAGCGTTTTGCTGCCGCTAGCAAATCTTCATAATGGTAGTTTGGAATATTCTTACCACTTGCATCCAAGCCCCCACGAAGGATCGCATGGGCTAAAGGATTTCCTGATGTTTCCACTGCTTGGGCATTGAACAAAAAGTTTTGGGGATGTTGGGCTGCATAAATCGCATTGAACATGACAGAAAGATTTCCAGAGGTTGGATTCTTCATGCCTGTCGGAGCAGAGATCCCACTAGATACAAAGCGGTGCTCCTGGTCTTCAACTGAACGAGCTCCAATGGCATGATAAGAAATTAAATCCTCAACATAAGGAAGACTTGCTGGATAAAGCAACTCATCCGCAGTTGTCAAACCAGTCTCGGTAATCACACGGTAGTGGAGATGTCGGACTGCTTTCAAACCATCCACAAAGCTTGGTGCTGCATGTGTATCTGGTTGGTGCATCAAGCCTTTATAGCCATCCCCATTGGTCCGAGGTTTAGCCGTATAGACCCGCATCACAATGAAAATTTGATCTTTCACTTGCTCTTGCAAGTCTGCCAAACGACGGGCATACTCCATCACAGCTTCTTCATTATCAGAAGAGCAAGGCCCGATCACAAGAAGGATCCGTTGGTCTTCTCCTTTGATAATAGCTTCCAATTCTCGATCACGCGCTTCTTTGCGCTCCAAGGCTGGACCTTCCAAGCGGTAAAGCGAAGTGATCTCTTGCTCATCAATCTTATTGCTCTTCGTAATGAATACCATACGGCCTCCTTATGCTACCTAGACCCATCCTCTTTCTATTTCAGAGGAGCTCTTAAAATTTACGTCCGTGACAGTTTTTGAATTTCTTACCTGAACCACAAGGGCATAAATCGTTGCGTTTCACTTGTGACAAGTCAATATCTGCTGGAATATCTTGTTGTTGCGCTGCAATGTTGCGAGTCGCAGTTGTTGAAATACTGTGTTCCGTACGTGGACGTTCTTGTTCGTGAATTTGGGCTTTCATCATGAGACGAGTCACATCAAATTCAATCGATCCGATCATATCGTTAAACATACGGAAACTTTCTGATTGGTATTCTACCACTGGGTTATTTTGCGCATACCCACGGAGTCCAACCGCATTTCGCAATTGATCCAAAGCATCGATATGGTCCGTCCACTTGCTGTCCACCACACGAAGGATCAAGACTTTTTGGAATTCTTGCACAGACTCTTCGTCACGCAATTTCGCTACTTGGCTAGCATAGATTTCTTCTGCACGTGCATACAAGTAATCGATAACTTCCTTGTCAGATTTTCCTTCAATATCGCTTGCAGAAATCGTATCTTCCGGAACCAAATTGTATTTGGCAAAGTTCAGAATCGCTTCAACGCGTTCTTCCTTACTTGAGTGGCTGGCTCCTTCAACAATCCGTTTGATGGTCCGTTTGATCATGGCCTTGATTTCAGGTGCCAAGTCACGGTTAGCTGTGATAACATCATAGCGTTCAGCGTAGATAATTTCCCGTTGTTCCCGCATCACGTCATCGTATTGAAGGACTTGTTTACGGGTATCGTAGTTGTTTCCTTCAACCCGTTTTTGAGCACCCTCTACCTGACGGGTGAACATGTTTGAACGGATTACTGATTCTTCTTCGCTCAACTTGAAGCGATCAAGCACTGCTTTGATCCGTTCAGAACCGAAACGACGCATCAATTCATCTTCAAGAGACAAGTAGAATTGAGATTCACCTGGATCCCCTTGACGTCCTGAACGTCCACGAAGCTGGTTATCGATCCGACGGCTTTCGTGACGTTCTGTCCCGATGACACACAGTCCACCGAGTTCGCGAACACCTTCACCAAGCTTGATATCGGTACCACGTCCGGCCATGTTGGTCGCGATGGTAACAGCACCACGTTGACCAGCGTTCATGATGATTTGCGCTTCTTTGTAGTGGTTTTTCGCATTCAAAACTTCGTGAGGGACACCTGCTTGAACCAACAATTGAGAAAGGTAATCACTGGTTTCAACGGCAACGGTACCTACAAGGACTGGTTGCCCTTTTTCATGACGAGACTTGACATCTTCTACAACAGCCTTAAATTTTGATTTCAAGCTTGGGTAGAGAAGGTCTGGATGGTCAATACGGGCAATCGGACGGTTGGTTGGAATTGGAATCACGCGAATGTTATAAATTTCACGGAATTCTTCTTCTTCGGTTTTCCCTGTCCCTGTCATCCCTGACAACTTCTTGTACATACGGAAGAGGTTTTGGTAAGTAATCGATGCAGATGTTTTGGTTTCTTCTTGAACTGGAACACCTTCTTTGGCTTCAATCGCTTGGTGAAGTCCATCAGAATAGCGACGTCCTTCCATGGTCCGACCAGTAAATTGGTCGACGATCAAGATTTCTTGATCTTCGCTGACCACATAGTCGATATCCAAAATCATGATGTAGTTGGCACGAAGGGCGTTGTCGATAAAGTGAGTCAAAGCTACATTTTCAATATCGTACAAGTTTTCAAGATTAAAGTAGCTTTCTGCTTTATCGATTCCTGAATCAGACAAACCGATGGTTTTAGATGGGACATCGATAATGTAATCGTCCTCTGTCAAGGTCTTCACATAAGCATCCGCCATGTGATAGAGCTGGCTCGTATCAGAAGCTGTCTGACCAGAAACGATCAACGGAGTACGCGCTTCGTCAATCAAGATGGAGTCTACCTCATCGACCAAGGCATAGTTCAATGGACGTTGAACCATGTTTTCTGCACGCACAACCATGTTGTCACGCAAGTAGTCAAAACCAATCTCTGAGTTGGTTGAGTAAGTGATATCACAGAGGTAAGCTTCTTTTTTCTCAGCTGGAGATTTTGCTGCAAGGTTGATCCCTACTGAAAGGCCAAGCCATGAGTAAAGTTCTCCCATCTCTGTTGCATCCCGCTCTGTCAAGTATTCATTGACGGTAACAACGTGCACCCCTTTACCAGACAAGGCATTCAAGTACACCGGCATGGTTGCTGTTAGGGTTTTTCCTTCCCCTGTACGCATCTCTGGAACGTCACCATGGTGAAGGACGATTCCCCCCATGACCTGAACCTTGTATGGGAACAAACCAAGAACCCGTTTTGCAGCTTCACGAACAACTGCAAAAGCCTCGTACAAGAGATCATCCAAAGACTCACCATCTTGGTAGCGTTGCTTAAACTCAACTGTTTTCGCTTTTAATTCGTCATCCGTCAAAGCTGCCATTTGGTCTTCATAAGAAAAGACCTTATCAGCCATTTTTTCAAGGCGTTTGATTTCGCCTCGATCATTTTCAATAATTGTTTTTAATAAATTTGCCATTTTTTTCCTTACTTTGAATTTTTCAAAATCTAAAATGTTCTTTTTATTCTAGCATTTTTTAAACATTTTTTCAAGATCAAGGCTGTATCTTACAAGACTTTCGAGTGGTTTTTTTCGTGTGAGAAAATCCAAAAAGATGCCTGCTCAAGCAGACATCTTTTCTATATACGGTGTTTATTCAGACAAATGGTAAGAATAGCTTGCCACAACCACTTCTTCATGCCAACGAAGTGCATACTTCAATTTCAAACTCATTTGGTTGTGGAGAATATTTTGCCAGTGTTTTTTAGGGATAAATTGAGGGACTAAGACTGTAACGGTGTTGCCTTTTTCCTTGGCCTCCTCAGCTACTTTTGAGACAAATTCAACTGTTGGCTGGATAATATCCCGGTAACTGGTCATGACATTTTCAAAGCGAATATGAGGGAAATAACGCTTAAATTCTTCTGCTACCTCAGCGTCCTTGACCTTGGTTTCTTCCGTTGAGACGTGCATCGCTATAACATCGTTTCCTAGGCTATTTGCATAACTCATAGCTCCCACACTTACCTGAGTGACATTCCCAACAAGGACAATCACGGTATTGCCCGCATAACTTGTCTTTTCGATCTGACCTCCCAAGCGCAATTGGGCCGCAACTTTATCATAGTGATTACGGATGCTCAAGAACATCCAAAGCAAGAGACCAATAATAGGGAAGAAGGGCCAGATCTCACCCAAACGGAATAATAAGAGGATCAAGACAATCCCATAACAGATGGCTGCCCCCAGGATATTGGCAAGGGAATACTTAAGAAATCCTTTTTGATATTGGCGTTTCCAGTGGATCACCATCCCTGTTTGAGAAAGGGCAAAAGGAATGAAGACCCCAATGGTATACAGCGGAATCAAGCTTTCTGTTTGCCCATCAAAGATCAAGAGCAAGACGATGGCACCAATCGCCAAGGTCAAAATCCCATTAGAATAGCCCAGACGATCCCCTTTTTCCATATACATGTGTGGCATGTATTTATTTTTAGCCATGTTAAAGGCCAACATTGGAAAGGCTGAGAAACCGGTATTAGCTGCAACTGCCAAGATCAAGGCTGTTGATAATTGGAAGACGTAAAAGAAGGCTTGACCGACTGGGGAATTCCCTAAGATGGCTTGGGCCATTTGGGCTAGAGTTGTTACCCCTTTAGCCGGAACGACACCCACCCAGTAATTGAGGAAGGTAATCCCTGCAAACATGATCCCCAAAATCAAAGCCATAATGGTCAAGGTAGAGGCTGCATTCTTTGCTTTTGGTTTCTTAAAGAAAGGAACCGAATTGGAGATGGCTTCAACCCCTGTTAGGGAAGCGGATCCACTCGTAAAGGCCCGCAATAAGAGAATGACACTAACCCCTGAAATGGTTTGACCCACATGAGCAGTTGCATTATAGGCCAAGTGACCCGTCAAAATTTGGATCACACCATAGCCGATCAAGGCAATGGTACTGACAATGAAAAGGTAGACCGGAATCATCAACGATGTCGCTGATTCGCGTAGCCCCCGAAGGTTCATCAGCATCAAAATCAAGACCAATAAAATGGAAATGTGAAGATTATAAGGATGAAGAGATGGAATCGCTGACGTGATGGCATCTGCACCGGAAGACACAGATACTGCTACTGTCAGCATGTAGTCAACCAAGAGACTACCACCAGCGATCAAACCCGCTTTGGGAGACAAGTTCTCCGTAGTCACCATATAGGCCCCTCCCCCTTGAGGGTAGGCATGAATGACCTGGCGATAAGAAATCGTTAAACTGGCTAGGAGAACCAGGACCACAATCCCAATCGGAATGGACCACCAAATGGCTCCCGCTGAAACAGTCATCAAGACCAGGATAACTTGCTCTGGACCGTAGGCGATAGAAGAAAGCGCGTCACTAGAGAGCATGGCCAAGGCCTGCATTTTCCCAAGCAATCCGCCTTCACCTTCTGCACCAGATTTCAACGGACGGCCAATAAACCATTTTTTCAATGTTGAAAACATAAAAAACTCCTTGAAAAAAGATCATGAGGCCGGGAATTCCCTGCCTCTTTTTCATAAAACAGGGGTTATTCTACTCCTTTTTTTCAAGACTGTCAACTAAAATTGTGAAATTTTCGTAAAGCTTTCATTGTGTTCATTCATTCAAGCTTTCTTAGATCAGCCAGCTTCTTTTCAAATTGATCCAAGCAAAAAACGAGGCTGGGACAAAAATCCTAACCTCTCAATTATTTTTGGATTGTCGAGCAAGACGCAGTGGTTGAGTGGGCTCTACTACGCTGATTTCATCAGCTTTTACAGCCCTACTCAACT
>JAGZVW010000049.1:0-12052 GCA_018379295.1 Streptococcus parasanguinis
CTCCGCACAGTTGAGTAGGGCTGTAAAAGCTGATGAAATCAGCGTAGTAGAGCCCACTCAACCACTGCGTCTTGCTCGACAATCCAAAAATAATTGAGAAGCTAGGACTTTTGTCCCAGCCTCTTTTTGTATCTGTTTCAAAGAAGGTGAAGAGATCATTCACCGTTCTTTGATCATTTTCGTTGCGATCTCCAAGAGTTCGACCCCCATCTGAAAATGCTCGTCTAACAAATCATAGACAGCATCTTCAGACAAGACACCACAAGGAAGATCTGCTGGAAAGTCAGCCTGATTGGACAAGTCCAAATCATCAAAATAGGCCTGACTACTATAATAATCGCGCAGTTGGATATAGCTTTCTTGATGCTCTCTTAGTTGATCCACTGCTTTTTTGGTTTCTTCCAAGGTCTTGGCATAGTCATTCAAATAACCTTCCATTCTTTGGATGCGTTCGATGTTTTCCTGTGCAATTGCCATGATTTACTCCACTTTCACCACTTCTAGATGGGGGCCACCTAGAAGCACGAGATATTTTTCTACTTGTTCTTGGCCATAAGAACGACGAAGAGCTTCTGCATAGAGATCGAGCTGATCCCGGTAGCGTTCGACCAATTGACTAGGAACCTTGTAGTGATCCGTCTTATAATCAAAGAGCAGGATCCGGTCTTCTAGCACCACGTAACCATCCAAGATCCCCCGCACGACAAAGTCCTCACCACTAGCTGGATCTTTCTTCAGCATGGCAAAGGGTGCTTCACGCCGGACTCGAGAGGCCTCTTTTTGAAGCAAGGTACCCAAAGGGGTCTCATAGAAAGCAAGGATGGCCTCTAGCTTGATGCGGGCTTTGACCGCTGGCTCCGCTTGAACTTGCTCCAAGGCTTGATGCAGCGTATCCAGCGTGATTTCTTCTCCAAGAGGCACGCGCTGCATGAGTTCATGGACGGCACTACCGACCTGGGCTCCTGTCACGTTTTTTTCTTGACCAAAAGTTGGCAGCTCAAACTCAGGCGTCACAGTCTTTGCATCCATAATTTGGACGCCATTGGCATCCATAACCGGCTCGTAGAATTTCTTGATCTGACTAGGAGTACGGACACTTGGCAAATGAATGGCCGGAGCATAGAGCTGATTGAGCCGATCAACATTTTCCAAGATATCCAAGGCCCGACGAATATCCTCGGACTGACGGACATCCTTGAGCTGATCAAGCCGGGAATCCTTCTCCTTCTCAAGTGGCTCCAGCTGGTCTGGTGTCAGGTCTTCATCTGTCACAAAACGCGTATCATAGGCCAGGGTATTCTTGGTAAACACATCTTGAATAGCAAAGAGCCAGTCCTGATAAGAGGTCCATGCTTTTCGTTTTTCCGGATCCAATTTGCCATTGCGACTAGTCCCCCAATCGGTATCACGCAGTTTGTCCTCCCGGCCTTTTCCGACCAGATAGAGCTTGAGCTCAGCCCGTGTCATGGCGACATAAAGAAGACGCATCTGCTCAGAAATTGTGGCCAATTTTGTTTCTTCCACATTGCGTTGGTAGCAAGGTGTTTCGATCTGCAGGCGAATAGTCTCTGGAGCAGCTGGATTTTCTGTCTCAACCGGCAAGTTCGCAACATATTTAAAGCCAATCCCTTTTTGGCGACTGAGAATGATTGGCCCCGATTGATCCTTACGGTTAAAGGCTTTATCCATATTGAGAATAAAGACATACTTGAATTCCAGTCCCTTACTCTTATGGACGGTCATGAGCTGGACGGCATCTTTTGGTGCTGCAAGAGGGACACTGGCCAAATCGTGTTCATTTTCGATCACCTTGTCAATCATGGCAATGAAGCGCGACAAGCCCTTAAAGCTGGCCTTCTCATAATCATTGGCCCGAAGCGTCAAGGCATAGAGATTGGCCTGGCGCTGGGCCCCATTTGGAAGGGCGCCGACATAGTCATAGTAATAGCGATCCTCATAGATTTTCCACAGCAAATCATAGAGCGAACGGGTCTTGGCAGCAGCTCTCCAAGTAGATAAAACTTTGAGGAAGTTCTCGATTTTAGCTGTGAGCTTGGCATCAATCAGATTTGCATGCTCTGCAGTCTTTTCAAGGGCTAACTGGACCTTGTGGTAGAAAGCCATTTGCTTTTGCTCTGGAAGGCTCTGCAAGGAAATCCGTGCCAATTCATCTTCATCAAAGTCAAACATGGGGGATTTCATGAGAGCAACCAAGGGATAATCATGCAAGGGATTGTTAATGGTCCGCAAGGTATCCAACATGACCATCACTTCCAGTGACTCAAGATAATGCGCCTGTCCGCTATCTGCCACAATCGGAATATGGTACTGGTCAAAGGCTTCCAGAATCGCATCATTTCGCGTTCGAGTCGCCGTTAAGAGCGTGATCTCTTTAAAAGGCACTTTTTCCACCCGATGGAGGCGTAAAATTTCTTTGATGACCAGGAGAATTTCTCCCTTGGAAACCGTCTCGAGTCCAGAAGCAGCTTCCTCGTCTTCGGTCTTTTCTTCCTGGTCTTGGGAGCCATCATAGAGCAAAAATTCTGCCCGATGTTGTGGCAAGGCCATCCGCTGCTTGTCACTTCCTGCGACCAGATAGTGGGTTTGATTGTAGTCAATCTCGCCCACCTCTTCGTCCATCAAATGGCGAAAGACATCATTGGTCGCGTCCAATACTTCCACATGACTCCGGAAATTTTCCTTGAGGAGGATCAACCGCCCTTTCGCCCCTTCTTCTTGGTAGGCTTTAAATTTATCATTGAAAATCTGTGGATCTGCCTGACGGAAGCGATAAATCGATTGCTTGATATCCCCCACCATGAAGCGATTGTGGCCATTTGAAAGTAAGTCCAACATCCGCTCTTGGGTGTGGTTGGTATCCTGGTACTCATCGACCATGACCTCATGATATCTTTCTTGATAGGCTTGTCTCACCTCTGGGAATTGCTCTAAAATTTGAATGGCAAAATGACTGATATCCCCAAATTCATAAGCTTTTTCTTGGATTTTTCGCTCCAGATAAGCGCAAGCAAAGTCTCTGATAAAGTCCCGCAGCAAGGAGAGCATGGGGCCTTCTTCTTGGTGGAAGGTTTGTTGAAATTCCAGCTGATAGAGCTGATTTTCCAAGTCTCTGAGGCGGTTGATATGTATGGTTTTATCCTGGTTATAAGCCGAGACTAAGTCTTTCAACTCTTCCTTTCGGGCTCTATTGGTCAAAGCTCCCCCATTTGAAGCCCGACTAATCGCCACGACCGCCTTTAGGACAGAGGTCAGTTGTTCTTTATTGGTGCGACCTG
The DNA here is from genome assembly GCA_018379295.1 of Streptococcus parasanguinis. Lineage (GTDB taxonomy): Bacteria > Bacillota > Bacilli > Lactobacillales > Streptococcaceae > Streptococcus > Streptococcus parasanguinis_AH. The sequence goes on from JAGZVW010000049.1 coordinate 3,297, forward strand.
TCAGGCTTCCAATTTGATCGAGAACCTCTTCTACAGCTTCCAAATATTTGGCCTTGCCAAATGCTTGGCCCTCATTGGACAGATGAAAGGCAAAAAAGCTTTCTGCCTCATAAAGGGCCTGCTGGATACTCTCCATCAGATCGCCTTCAACTTGGTCAAAATCGGTCTCCTCATAGCCTTTTAGGAAATGCTCCTCCAGCCATTTCTCCGGATCACTGGTCGACTGAAGAAAATCATAGATCTGGTAGACCTGTTCTTTAAACAAGGTCAAATTTTTGCGCTGTCCCGTGAAATTCTTGACCATCTGCACAAAGGCTTCTTGGTTTTCCCCCTGGTAATAGCGGTCAAAAACAGCTTGAAAAACTTCATTTTGTAAGAGGCGTTGCTCACTGGCGTTTTGTAAAATGCGAAACTGAGGCGCCAACCCAAGCAAATAGCCATAGCGCGTTAGGACCTTTTGGGTAAAAGAGTCCATGGTTCCGATATCGCTGGTGGCGACATCTGCGATTTGACGGGCCAGGTGTTGCTTGAGCTCTGGGTCATCGCTCGCTTGCAGGGCTTTCCCAAGTTCACTTTCCAAACGCTCCTTGAGCTCTCCTGCTGCTTTGACCGTAAAGGTCGAGATAAAGAGCTCCTTAATCGAGATGCCACGCTGGATCTGATCCAGTATCCGCTGCACCATGACAAAGGTCTTTCCTGATCCAGCAGAGGCTGACACCAGGATATTGGTCCCCGAACTATAGATGGCATCGATCTGTTCTGGTGTCCACTTTTGCTCTTTGGTAGAAGCTACCTCTTGGTCCTGAAGGGCCTTGATTTCTTCTCTTGTCAAAAATGCTTGTTTGATCATTTGTTCAAGACCTCCTTCATCTTCTCGATCCAAGCGGCTTTCACCTTTTCACCGCGTATTCCTTTTTGGTCTAGTTTGGTCAAGAACCGTGCCTGACCTAGGTGACGATCGGCTTCAAATCCCGTGATGGATTTAAACTGCTCCACGAATGGTGCGATATTGCGCCCATTTTCGCTATAGGGATTGATGGCAAATTGCCCCTTGAGGATCCCTTCTGCTGCTGTTTTATAAAGATAAGCGTTGTACAAGAGGAGCAAGTCCAGTTCTTCCTTACTCAGCATCATAGCCTTGTTCTTATCATAGGCCTCTCCCAGATAAGGCGCCTGATCTGCCATAAAGAGCCCCTTGTACTGTTGACTTTTCATGGTTTGGTTGATGGCATTCTCTACTGTCTTGGTCTTTTTCAGATCCACTACAGGATCTCCCATTTCCAAATACATGGCTCCGAAAATCCCCTGCTCCGCTTGGTATTCCTTCAGATCCTGAATGGCAGAGAGATAGGTTGGCAATTGAGAATTCAGGCCATTAAAGAACTTGTCATAGTGGAATTGCGTCAAGCTCGACTTATAATCCACAACGCCAAGAGCTCCCCGATCACTTAACTGATCAATGCGGTCCACCTTGCCTCGTAGCTGCAGGAGACGGCCATCAGACAAAGGATAAGAGGTGTGGGCGCTCCCGCCAAAGAGAGTCTCCTCACCAATGGTCTCGATGCCATTTTGCTGGGCGAGGACACGCCCCGTTGTTTTAGCGGTATCAAGAAGCAAGTTGCGAATAAACTCGGTCTCTCCATTTTCTCCATACAATTGCTGAAACTCTGCTTCTTGGCTGGTTTCTCGAATTGCCTCGCTTAAGCGCTGATCAAAAGCTTGATCGGAGCTGTCTTTTAAGACCCGTTCAAAGATCCGGTGCAAGAAATTCCCATGACTGCGGGCGTCTGGCCGGATGGTTTCGTCTTCTTGTAAGCCCAAGACATAGCGCAGATAAAAGACATACTGGTGCTTGTAGTATTCATTCAAAGCAGAAGCGGATAAGGTCAAGGCTTTTCCCTCTGGATAGAGCGCTTGAAGCGTATCCGACTGAAGCTGACGGCTCTTTAATTCCGTTGAAATCTGAGGAATCTGGATGCCTTCAGCGGCTAATTTCTTGCGCAAGACCCGTACCGCCACACCCCAAAAGCTGGCTTCTTCAGGAGACAACTCACTCGTAATTTCTTCTTGATGGAGTTCGATCACGCGCGCTAGGAGGGCCCGGTAGGTCCCGATATCATCACTCGAGGCTTGGGTTTGTTTGGTCGTCCACTCGATGGCAATAGGTTCCTTGGTCAATTCGACAAGGTAAGGCGAGACACTATCTTCCATTTCATTGACCAAGCTAGGGGCCGATAGGACCAGTTGGTTGGTCGCCGCATTGAGGAGAGAAACCGCCACAAAGCGATTCTTCTTAAGATTTTCGCTGGTCACCACCTGGAGCTCTGCTCCTTCTTGGGTGGCCTCATTGAGCTGCTGGCGCTCTTCTTCACTGAGTAGAGAGGTGTTCTGAGCAATCTTTGGAAAACGCTCCTGGGTCAGCCCGATCGCGTAGACATACGGCGCTGTCAAGGGTTCAATCAAGTCATAGGACTGAACCGTCACCACATCGACCGTAGCAGGAATTGTCCGGTATTGAGACAATTGCATCCCCGATAAGAGGAGGGCCAAAAAGTCATCTCCGGTCAGCTCTTGGTCCTCAAAGACCAGGTTCAACTCCTCTAAAACATGGAGAAAGGCCTTCCAGACCTGGTCATAGCGCTCCTGCTCCTCCAAGGCTAGATCCTTTATCAAAGCTTGTAGATTCTGAGAAAGCTGGGCCTCTTGCAGAAACTCTGTAAAGGCGGTTAAGAGATGGGTCACCTTTTGTTTGCGCTGTGAAAAGAAAGGAACTAGAGGTTCGACGACGCGTTCTCGGAGAGTATTGAGCTCTTCCAAATTAAACTTACCCTGACGATTGCTAGTAAAAGGCTTGTGAAATTTTGTAGCACCCTTTACTTCTGCAAAGCGAAGGTATTGCTCAAAAGCATCGACTTCTTCTTGCGTCAGATCACTGTACAGACCCGTTTTCAACAGATTGATGACGTCTTCTGTCTGGTAATTGAACTGCTTGATCCGCCCTAGCGATTCAATGACCTGAATCAAGGGATGGTGGACCATGGCTTCACTTCGTCCCAAATAAAAGGGGATCTGATACTGGTCAAAAATGGTCTTGAGCTGTAGTTGATAAGCTTCTACATCGCCTAACAAGACCCGAATATCCCGATAGCGGGCCCCATCATGAAGACGCTGACGGATGGATTTAGCAACAAATTCCAACTCTTCTTTTTGCGTATTGGTTTGCCAGAGTTGGACAGCTGTTCGATCTTGGTCCTCCAGCTCATTTTCCACTTGTGAAAAATCGTAGCGCGCTTCTAGCATGCGGGTAATACGACTAAAGGAGTCTTCGATCGCTTGCCCACAATACTGAGGCTGTACCTCAAAAGTCTTTGCCAGCTGGAGGAGAAAGTCAACACTGGCTTGGTAAAGATTTCCCTCTCTAAAGCTTGCCCGATAGGCTTTTTCACTGGCATAGACTCCGATGACAATCTCCACTCCTTTTCGGTGAAGGAGACTGATCAAGGCCTCTTCTTCCGCAGAAAAACGCGTGAAGCCATCGACAACGATCGCTACATCCTGTAATTGCTCTTCCAAGTGCCCTTCTTCGACCTGATTGAGGAAAAAGGCCATCTTGGACTGGGATTCATACCGGTGCTGGACCAGCATCTCAGAGACCGCTTCAAAAATCGCCAAGAGGTCCTCTCTTTTTTCAGCTTCCTCGAGCAACTCTAAATCGGTAAAATCCATCTGGGCCGTCTGCAATTCATGATAGAGCTGGACCAGTTGCTGGATAAACTGAGGATCCTTACGCAGGGCCCCGTAAACTTTGAGATCCTGCTCCTTCATCTGGGAAAGAGCTTTAAAAAATAACATGCCGAGACCGATATCATCCAAGGGTTGCTCCTCAAAGACCTGATTCAGGATGAAATAACGGGCCATTTGGGCAAAGCGCGTGACGGTAATGGCAAAAGAAGCCTGACCTTCTAAATAGGACAAGACCTTGGCTTCTTTTTCAAAGGAAAGAGAGTTGGGTGCAATGTAAAACACACGCTTGCCATCTTCTACTAACCCTACGGCTTCTTGTGTCAGGACCTGGGTCAAGGGGGTCCGAACATCCGTATAGAGTAATTTCATCCGATCCGTTCTCCTTTTGGCATTTTCTTGAGAGCTTGTTATCTTCTTATTATATCATTTTCACAGGAGGGACTAAAGCAAGAAGTCATGCTCCTCTAGGCCCAATATTAGGAGATTTATGCTACAATAAAAGTTGAAGAGACAGAAAGGATACCACCTATGACCAGCATTTATGATTTTTCTTTAGAAAACCAGAATGGGGAGGAGATTCCCCTTTCTCACTACCAAGGTAAGGTCCTCATCGTAGTCAATACAGCAACAGGCTGTGGCTTGACCCCGCAATACCAAGGACTGCAAGATCTCTACCAGCGCTACCAGGAAAAGGGGCTTGAAATTCTAGACATTCCCTGTAACCAATTCATGGGACAGGCACCAGGAACGGCAGAAGAAATCAATAGCTTCTGCAGCCTCAACTACCAGACCACCTTCCCACGATTCGCTAAAGCCAAGGTTAATGGTAAAGAAGCCCTTCCTCTATATGACTGGCTCAAAAGCCAAGCAGCTGGGCCACTGGGCAAACGCATCGAATGGAACTTCGCAAAATTTGTCATCGACCGACAAGGCCATGTCGCCCAACGCTTCTCCTCCAAAACAGAACCAGCTGCCATGGAAGACTTGATTCAAGAATTACTTGAGAAATAAGCAAAAAGCCTGAGCCAACGCTCAAGCTTTTTTATTATTAATCAATTTCAAGTCCACCGGTGTAGAGGCGGTAATAGGTGCCACGTTCTGCCATCAAGGAAGCATGGTTGCCTCGCTCGATGATGCGTCCGTGGTCCATTACCATAATCACATCGGAATTGACAATCGTCGATAGACGGTGGGCGATAACAAAGACTGTCCGACCTTCCATCAAGCGGTCCATCCCTTCTTGCACCATCTTCTCTGTCCGCGAGTCGATAGAAGACGTCGCTTCGTCCAGAATCAAGACAGGCGCATTGGCAAGGGCTGCACGGGCAATGGCGATCAATTGTCGTTGACCATTTGATAGGCCAGCCCCATCATCCGTCAAGACTGTCTCATAGCCCTGATCCAAGTGCTTGACAAAGGAATCCACATTAGCAATCCGAGCTGCTTCAAGGATTTCTTCCCGTGTTGCATCAGCACGGCCGTAAGCGATGTTTTCTGCAATCGTACCAGTGAATAAGTGGGTATCTTGAAGAACGATTCCGAGAGAACGACGAAGAGAATCTTTCTCGATCAATTTAATATCGATTCCATCATAAGTGATCATCCCTGACTGGATGTCATAGAAGCGGTTGATCAAGTTGGTGATAGTTGTCTTTCCTGCACCAGTCGCTCCGACAAAGGCCACTTTTTGCCCCTTATCCGCGTACAAGTTGATACCATGAAGGATTTGTTTCTTCCCATCATAAGAGAAATCAACATCATCAAAGACAACATTTCCGACCATCTTGACAAGCTGGTAATTCCCATTTGGACGAGGGTGTTTCCAGGCCCATTTGTTAGTTTTCTGATCGGTTTCGACCATTTCTCCATCGACCAGTTCATAATTGACCAGCGTCACTTTTCCTTGGTCGACTTCTTCTTCTTCATCCAAAAGATCAAAGACACGATCTCCACCAGCCAAGGCCATGAGGACAAAGTTCAATTGTTGAGAGACCTGGGCAATGGGACCTGTGAAGGAACGGTTCAATTGCAGAAAGGCCATAAGACCACCAATGGTTAAACCACCGACGCCGTTTAGCGCAAAGAGCCCACCGATCAAGGCTGTCAGAACAAAGGAAACATTTCCCAAGTTCCCAAGAATTGGCATGAGGACATTGGCATAGCGGTTGGCCTGGTAGGAAGATTCAAAGAGTTGATCATTGATGCGGTCAAAATCCTCAATGCTTTCTCTTTCATGCACAAAGGCCTTGACCACCTTTTGACCAGACATCATTTCTTCAATAAAGCCGTTCTCAATCCCCAAGTTCTTTTGTTGGGCCCCGAAGTAACGACCTGACTTGCCAGAGACATCCTTGATGATAAAGACCATGACGATGACCATGAAAAGAACAATCAAGAACAAGAGTGGACTAACCGTCAGCATGGTAATCGTTACCCCAAGGATGGTAATCGCTGAGGATAAGAGTTGAGGAATGGATTGTTCAATCGCTTGGCGAAGAGCATCAATATCATTGGTATAGATAGACATGATGTCCCCGTGTTGGTGGGTATCAAAGTAACGAACTGGCAGTTTTTGCATGCGAGCAAACAACTGATTTCGAAGACTTCTAAGTGAGTCTTGTGAAACAGTCGCCATAATCAAGGTAAAGCCATAGTTGGCAAGGACCCCGATCAAACAGATCAAACCGACCCGTGTTAAGAAGGACAAGAGCGGTCCGAAATCATGGCTATTGCTTGTCAGCATGGGCTCCACATAGACGTCGACCAAGGACTGAATCGAAGCTGTCACATTGACCGTCGCAAGTGACGATAGAATGATTAAGATAAAGGAAACAATCAAGGACACCTTGTAGTTTTTCCAAAGGAAGTCGAGCAGGCGAAGGATAGAGCCTAGATTTGCTTTTTTCTTAGTTTTCATCTGCTTCTCCTTTCCCTTGTGTTTGCATTTCATATACTTCTTGGTAGATGGCATTGGTCGCAAGCAATTCCTCGTGACGACCGATCGCATCGATTTGGCCATCATTCATCACAATAATACGATCTGCATCTTGAATAGAGGAAATCCGTTGACCAATGATGATTTTGGTAGTCTCTTTCAAGCTGGTTGCCAATCCTTGACGAATCAAACTATCTGTCTTGGTATCGACCGCTGAAGTCGAATCATCCAAGATCAAGATCTTCGGATTCATGAGAAGGGCACGCGCGATACAGAGACGCTGGCGTTGGCCACCGGAGACATTAGATCCCCCACGCTCAATCATGGTGTCATAACCCTCTTTGAAATCTTGAATAAATTCATCGGCTTGGGCGATCTTACAGGCTGCGATGATCTCTTCATCTGTCGCATCCTTATTTCCCCAGCGCATATTTTCTTTAATCGTACCAGAGAAAAGGACATTGGTCTGAAGAACCATGGCCACTTGCTTACGAAGGGAATCCAGATCGTATTCTTTGACATCGTGGCCTGCCACTGTCACCCGACCAGACTCAACATCATAGAGACGAGGAATCAACTGTACTAGGCTCGATTTCCCTGATCCTGTTCCTCCCAAGATTCCAATGACTTCCCCTGAACGAATGGAAAGGTTAATCCCTTGCAAGACATGGGTCTTGTCGCCATTTTCATCGGTATAGGCAAAAGTCACATCTTCAAAGTTGATGGAGCCATCAGCAACTTCTTTGATCCCATTTTCTGGAGAGTCAATCGTCGTTTTGGTCGTCAAGACTTCATTGATCCGCTCGACAGAGGCCATAGAAATCGATAGCATGACAAAGATCATCATAAACATCATGAGCGACATGAGAATGGTCATGGTGTAGCTAAACATAGAAGTCAGATTCCCAGTGGAGAGTTGGCCACCAACGATCAGATGAGCCCCAATCCAAGAGATCAAAAGGAAAGAAGCATACATGGAAAGCATCATAGCTGGGCTACTCAAGACAACGACACGGATAGCCTTCATAAACATGTTATAAATCCGGCGTGAAGCCTTTTTGAATTTAACGGTTTCATCTGCTTCCTTAACGTAGGACTTCACCACTCGCATATTGGTGATGTTTTCCTGAATGCTGTTGTTGAGATTGTCATAAGCTTCAAATACTTCTGTAAAGAGCGGATACACAATCTTCATAATGATGCTTAAGACCGCTGCCAAAAAGATGGTCACATAGACAAAGATCATGGCCATTTCCGGATTGATCAAGAAACAAGCCACAATGGCAAAGATCAAATTGAGCGGTGCCCGCACACAGATCCGGATGACCATTTGATAAGCATTTTGCACATTGGTCACGTCCGTCATCATCCGAGTAACCAGACCACCAGATGAGAACTGATCAATATTCTCAAATGAGAAGGTTTGAACCTTTTTGAAAATAGCCCGACGAAGGTTTTTGGCAAAACCAGCCGATGCATAGGCGCCATAACGGGCAGACTGCATCCCACAAAAGAGGGAGAGAAAGGCACAGACCAGCATGAGCCCACCGTAAAACAAAATATTGTTCATGTTTCTTTGTTGAACACCTTGGTCCAAAAGACTCGCCATGACAAAGGGAATCGAAATCTCAAACATGACTTCAAAGACCATGAACAAGGAAGCCAAAATCGAGGGCTTCTTGAATTCTTTGATCTCGGAAATTAAGGATCGAATCATTATTACCTCCATAGTTTTTCATACTTTTTTCTGCGGTAGAAGCAAAGCTTTTTTCCACTGAAAAATTGGTCAAAACACACAAAATTCCCTGAGGGAAAGACCCTAGGGATTACGCGTTTTTTATAGTCTTCATTGTAACCTAAATTGCAAAAAAATGCAAGATTTTTAGACAGCATCCGTTTTTCTGTTGATCTAGTACAAAAGAGGCTGGGACAAAAGTCCTAGCCTCTCAATTGTTTTTGGATTGTCGAGCAAGACGCAGTGGCTGAGTGGGCTCTACTACGCTGATTTCATCAGCTTTTACAGCCCTACTCAACTGTGCGGAGGTGGGACGACGAAATCGAATTCTAACGAATTACC
>JAGZVW010000005.1:0-76228 GCA_018379295.1 Streptococcus parasanguinis
CATCCGTTTGGACATGTCAGAATACAGCGACCGCACAGCCGTTTCTAAATTGATTGGTACAACAGCTGGTTATGTTGGTTATGATGACAATAGCAATACCTTGACAGAACGTGTTCGCCGTAACCCATACTCAATCGTCCTTCTCGACGAAATTGAAAAGGCAGATCCTCAAGTGATCACCCTTCTCCTTCAAGTCTTGGATGATGGTCGTTTAACAGATGGTCAAGGGAACACGGTCAACTTCAAGAACACTGTGATTATCGCCACTTCAAACGCTGGCTTTGGTTACGAAGCCAACTTGACAGAAGATGCGGATAAACCAGAACTCATGGATCGTTTGAAACCTTACTTCCGTCCAGAATTCTTGAACCGTTTCAACGCTGTCATTGAATTCTCACACTTGAGCAAGGAAGATCTTTCTAAGATTGTTGATTTGATGTTGGTAGATGTCAATAAGACCCTTTCTAAGAAAGAAATCGACTTAGCAGTGAGCGATGCAGCTAAAGAATACATGACTGAAGAAGGTTATGATGAAGTGATGGGTGTTCGTCCACTCCGTCGGGTAGTTGAACAACAAATCCGTGACAAAGTCACAGACTTCCACTTGGATAACTTGGATGCCAAACATCTCGAAGCAGACATGGAAGATGGTGTCCTTGTGATTAGAGAAAAAGACACAAAGAAGGAAGAAAACACTGATAAACAAGCAGACTAAGGCGAATTAGTTTGTGAAAAATAGAGGCTGCTATCATATAGCAGTCTTTATTTTTTCTTCCCACCTGGGGGAAATTATTCGCCGTATAAGGCCAAAATCCTCCTATTTGGGGCAAAAAAACATCAATAATTAGTGAAATTAATCCAATTTGAGCAAAATTATTAATAAATAAAGAAAATAAGTATATAATCTATACAAGAATAAAATTTGAGGAATGGAAGTAAGATGAGCAATACAATTGATATCTACTCAACTCCCGAATACAGAAAAGTGGAAGCCGTTGTTCAACTGATGGTTGACGGTCGCTTGACGAGCTATCGTGTCGCAACTGAAACAAACATCAGCAAAATGAGCCTAGCGACTTTGACGAAGGGAACGAGTAAAATCAAAAATATTACCTATCAAACGGCTTTGGCCTTGATTGATTGGTATGATGAGAATCATGAAAAGTATGGCATTACGATTGACTAGTCAGTAGCCCACTTTTCGTGGTTTTTTTCTTTTTCATCAAAACGTGCCTCTTCTCTGAGACTGGACTCTGATTTTACTTGAAGAGGATGGGAAAACTTGAAAAGACGGGTGAAATTTGATATAGTATAGCATATATGAAAATTAAAGGAGAAACATATGCAAGGCGGAAGTTTGCTAATTATGCTCGTTCTTATGGTCGGTTTGATGTACTTCATGAGCCGTAGCCAAAAGAAACAGTACCAAAAACGGATGGAAAGTTTGAATAAACTTCAAAAAGGAAATGAAGTCATCACGATTGGTGGCTTGTACGGAACCATCGATGAAGTCGACACAGACCGCAAGACCGTTGTCTTGGATGTTGATGGTGTCTACCTGACCTTTGAATTGGGAGCGATCAAAACAGTTCTTCCTGTATCAGAAGGAATCTCAGCCACTGCTACAGAAGGTGCTAGCTCAGATGCCGATTCAGCCATCGAAGAATAATCATCAAAGAAGAGGCAAAGGCCTCTTTTTTTGGTGGGCAAATAGGACGATGTGATGAAGGAAAGCCTTGCTGGTTCAAAAAAGAGGCCAGAGTCCCTATTTTATGGGGATTTATGGTATAATGAAGCGATAAATATTGAAATAGGTAGAAAAACATGTTTCGTTTTAAGAAAAAAGAAAAAATCGAGATACCTTTAGAAGTCCCGAAACACATTGGAATCATTATGGATGGCAATGGTCGCTGGGCGAAAAAGCGGATGCAACCGCGCGTCTTCGGTCATAAGGCGGGGATGGAAGCTCTCCAAGAAGTGACGATTGCAGCAAAAAATATGGGGGTTCAGGTCTTGACTGTCTATGCCTTTTCTACGGAAAACTGGACACGCCCTGAAGATGAAGTCAAGTTCATCATGCACTTGCCGGTCGAGTTTTATGATCGTTTCGTCCCCGAATTGCATCGCAACAATGTCAAGATTCAAATGATCGGTGATACCAAGAAATTACCAAAAGAAACGCTGGAGGCTTTGGAAAGAGCAGAAGCGATGACCCATCTCAATACAGGCTTGATCCTGAATTTCGCACTCAATTATGGTGGACGTGCTGAGATCACTCAGGCTGTGAAGCAGATCGCCCAAGAAGTCTTGGATGCGAAGTTCAGCCCAGAAGATATCACAGAAGAGATGATCGCAGATTCTCTCTATACTGAGAGTTTGCCACGTGTCCTAAGGGACCCGGATTTGATTATTCGTACCAGCGGAGAGATCCGTTTGAGTAATTTCCTTCCTTGGCAGGCTGCTTATAGTGAGTTGTATTTCACAGATGTGATGTGGCCAGATTTTGGAGAGGAAGCACTACGAAGTGCCATAGTAGAATATAGCCATCGCCATCGGAGATTTGGTGGTGTTTAGGAGAAGATGATGACGAAAGATTTACAAAAACGTGTGATTTTTGGAGGAATTGCCCTGCTCTTTTTCATTCCAACAGTAATGGTTGGAGGGGTGTTCTTCCAGATTGTGATTGGCTTGATCGCCATGCTAGGGGTTCATGAATTGCTCAAGATGAAGGGGCTTGAGACAGCGACCTTTGAAGGAGCGCTAGCCATGTTAGCGGCCTTTGTCCTGACTTTGCCGATCGAGGACTACCTCCCTTACCTTCCAGCAGATGGCAATATGATTGCTTATGGTTTGGTTGTCTTGATTCTCATGGGAACAACTGTTCTTGCTCAGAATTACAATTATGAAGATGTGGTCTATCCCATTGCGTCTAGCTTTTATGTTGGACTTGGTTTCCATTCCTTAGTAGATGCGCGAATTGCTGGTATTGATAAGGTTCTTTTAGCCCTCTTTATTGTTTGGGCTACAGATTCAGGTGCTTATCTAGTAGGAAGTCGGTTTGGGAAACGCAAGCTCATGCCTGCGGTTTCTCCTAATAAAACGATTGAAGGCAGTCTTGGGGGAATCTTGTCTGCAGTTGCGGTAACTGTGATCTATATGATCGTGGATCGTTCTGTGGCGGGTGGACATGGTTTTCTTGCTATGATCTTCTTTACCATCCTCTTTAGTATCGCAGGTCAGTTTGGAGATCTGGTAGAGAGTGCGATTAAACGCCACTTCGGTGTGAAAGATTCTGGGAAATTTATTCCAGGACATGGTGGTGTTCTAGACCGCTTTGATAGTTTGATCTTTGTCTTTCCCTTGATGCATTTCTTGGGCTTGTTCTAAGACAGAAGAGATAGAAAGGAAACCACGTATAGAACGATGCAGTTTATTGCCTTTATTGTTATTTTTGGAGTGATCGTTCTCGTTCACGAGTTTGGTCATTTCTATTTTGCAAAAAAATCGGGCATCCTGGTGCGAGAATTCTCGATTGGGATGGGTCCCAAGATCTTTGCCCATATTGGTCAAGATGGAACAGCCTATACGATTCGCATTCTACCTTTAGGTGGCTATGTTCGTATGGCTGGCTGGGGTGAGGATACAACTGAGATTAAAACCGGAACGCCTGTCAGCTTGACGCTAAATGAGGCTGGCAAGGTCGTCCGGATCAATCTTTCAGGAAAGAATCTGGATCAGACAGCCCTTCCCATGAATGTTACCCAGTTTGACTTTGAAGACAAACTGGAAATTACGGGTTTGGTTCTCGATGAGACCAAGACTTATAGTGTTGATCATGATGCGACCATCGTTGAGGAAGATGGGACAGAAGTGCGGATTGCGCCGAGAGATGTTCAGTATCAGAATGCCAGCATTTGGGGACGGTTGATCACCAACTTTGCGGGTCCTATGAACAACTTTATCCTCAGTATTGTCGTCTATTCACTCTTAGCCTTTATGCGCGGTGGTGCGATTGACTACTACAGCAACAATGTTCAGGTGGCACCTGATGGGGCGTTGGCTAAGGTCGGTGTCAAAAGCAATGTTCAGATCCTTCAAGTCAACAACGACACCGTTAGCAACTGGGATGAGCTGACAGATGCTGTCGAAAAAGCAACCAAGGACAGCAAGACGGCTCCTAAATTGACCCTGAAAGTCAAAACAGACGGCCAAGAAAAAGAAGTCAAAGTGAAGCCAACCAAGTCAGGGAATCGTTACTATCTGGGTGTGACAAACGGCCTCAAGACTGGATTTGTGGATAAACTCTTGTCTGGTTTTACAGATACCTGGAATACAGCGACACGGATTTTGGGAGCTTTGAAAGATATCATTTTCCACTTCAGTCTCAATAAACTGGGTGGTCCGGTTGCCATCTACAATGCCAGCTCACAAGCTGCTCAATTAGGGATTCCAGCAGTCTTGTCTCTTATGGCCATGCTCTCTATTAATATTGGGATCTTCAATCTAATCCCGATTCCAGCTTTGGATGGGGGTAAAATCTTGATCAATTTGATCGAGGTCGTCCGGAGAAAGCCACTGAAACAGGAAGTAGAAACCTATATGACGCTTGCAGGTGTAGCTGTAATGGTTATTTTGATGATTGCTGTCACCTGGAATGATATTATGAAATTATTTTTGAAATAGAAAAGGATATTGTCCATGAAACAAAGTAAAATGTTGATTCCAACGCTTCGCGAAATGCCAAGCGATGCTCAAGTCATTAGCCATGCTTTGATGTTGCGTGCAGGTTATGTTCGCCAAGTATCAGCTGGTGTCTATTCGTATTTGCCACTAGCTAATCGAGTGATTGAAAAAGCAAAAGGCATCATGCGCCAAGAATTTGAAAAAATTGGAGCAGTAGAAATGCTTGCTCCAGCCCTTTTGAGTGCGGATCTCTGGCGTGAATCTGGTCGTTACGAAACTTACGGGGAAGACCTCTATAAGTTGAAAAACCGTGAAGGCTCTGACTTTATCTTAGGTCCAACTCACGAAGAAACCTTTACCGCTATTGTGCGCGACTCCGTAAAATCTTACAAACAATTGCCGTTGAATCTCTACCAAATTCAACCAAAATACCGCGATGAAAAACGCCCACGGAACGGTCTTCTTCGGACCCGTGAGTTCATCATGAAAGATGGTTATAGCTTCCATGCTAACTACGATAGCTTGGACGTTACTTATGATGAATACAAGGCAGCTTATGAGCGGATCTTCACACGCAGTGGCATCGACTACAAAGCCATCATCGGTGATGGTGGTGCCATGGGCGGAAAAGATAGCCAAGAGTTTATGGCTGTTACACCTGCTCGTACAGACTTGGATCGTTGGGTTGTTTTAGACAAATCAGTGGCTTCCTTTGATGAGATCCCAGCAGAAGTCCAAGAAGAAATCAAAGCAGAATTGCTCAAATGGATGGTCTCTGGTGAAGATACCATTGCCTATTCAAGTGAATCCACCTATGCTGCCAACTTGGAAATGGCTACTAACGAATACAAGCCAAGTAACCGTGTTGTAGCGGAAGAAGAAGTGAAACGCGTGGAAACACCAGGTGTCAAATCGATTGATGAAGTAGCTGCATTCTTGAATGTTCCAGAAGAAGCTACTATCAAGACTTTGGTTTACATCGCAGATGGTGAGCCTGTTGTTGCCCTTCTCGTAGGTAATGATCAGCTCAATGAAGTGAAGTTGAAAAACCACCTCGGCGCAGACTTCTTTGAACCTGCAACCGAAGTGGAAGTGAAAGAATTATTAGGAGCTGATTTTGGCTCTCTCGGTCCAGTTGATCTTCCTGAAAATGTTAAGATTATCGCAGACCGCAAGGTCCAAGACAGCCGTAATGCAGTAGTCGGTGCCAATGAAACAGGCTACCACTTGACTGGTGTCAACCCAGGACGTGACTTTACTGCAGAATACGTCGATATCCGTGAAGTTCGTGAAGGCGAAATCTCACCAGATGGGAAAGGGTTCTTGAACTTTGCACGTGGGATCGAAATCGGTCACATTTTCAAACTCGGTACACGCTACTCCGCTAGCATGGGAGCAGATGTCTTGGACGAAAACGGTCGTGCAGTTCCGATCATCATGGGCTGCTACGGAATCGGTGTCAGCCGTCTTCTTTCAGCTGTTATGGAGCAACATGCACGCCTCTTTGTCAATAAGACTCCAAAAGGGGAATACCGTTACGCTTGGGGGATTAACTTCCCTAAAGAATTGGCGCCATTTGATGTGCATTTGATTCCAGTCAATGTCAAGGATGAAGCAAGCCTTGCTTTGACCGATCGGATCGAAGAAGCTTTGGTGAATAAAGGCTACGAAGTCTTGGTGGATGACCGAAATGAACGCGCTGGTGTCAAATTCAGCGATAGTGATTTGATTGGACTTCCAATCCGCGTAACAGTTGGTAAGAAAGCAGCTGAAGGCATCGTTGAAGTGAAAATCAAAGCGACAGGAGATACCATTGAAGTTCATGCGGACAATCTCCTTGAAACTCTTTCAATCTTGAACAAATAAGAAAAAGCTTTCTGAGCTCTCACCAGTGTGGTGATGAAACTCAGGAAGCTCTTTTTATTTTTCTTCTTTGAGGCCTTGATCTTTGAAATAGGTAAAGAGATCTTGAGGTTTGCCATTGAGGTATTTCTTGAACTCGGCTCTTTCTTCCTCCCCTTGATCCCCGTAGATGGAAGCAAACTCATCTTTCTTGATTTTTGAGAAGTCAGCTTGTAAGACCTTGGCATAGGATTGTTTATCTTTCGAAATTTGAATGCGGAAGCTAAGACCAGGCTTGCCATTTAAGCTTTTATAGATATCGCTATGTTCTAATTCTTCTTGGTAGATTTCCTTTAACTCGGAAAGATCCATGTCTTGCAAATCTGAGGAAATGGGTTCAAAACTAAGAAAAGTAAAAGAGACAATTTCATCTTTTTTGTAGCCGATTTGAATTTTGTTTTGGTGGTGATCGCCGAGGTCACTAACAAAGGTCTTGTTTTGGACTTGCTCCTTTTTGGTTTGAGTGGCCTCTTGCTTGGAAGAAGCGTTAGTAGTCCCTTTGCCTTGTTGGCCTTGGCTACAAGCGGTAAGAGCTAGTAGACAGACAGAGACAAGTAGAAATTTTTTCATATATACTCCTTATAGGTTAATGGTGTTCGATCTTGTATGAAACAAGTTTTGAACAGGTTTCATTATACCATAAAAGTTTTAAAAATGAAAAAATATACAAAAGTCATCGAAATTTGCTTTTAAAAACACCTAAAATCAACAACTTTTATCTATGTGTTGAGTTAATATAAAAGGACAGAGTGTCTTCTTTTCTTTCCAGAAATAATACTAGTTGGAGACTACTGGGGCAAGGAATTCGGGAAATATATTACAGTTTTATGACAAAATGTTACACAATTGTAACAAAGTTACAATGTTTTATCAGTTAGTCCTCTAAACTTGACATTCTGGCAATATTTCATTAAGATATTTTTAAGTAAATAATACAAACAGGGAGAAAAAGGTAAAATATACAGTTATCTGGCATTTTACTAATTCGTACTAAAATGTATTGTTTATGAAAAAAATATAAGGGTATCAGCCCAAAAGGAGAAACATATGGCTCAAATTAAATTAACTCCAGAAGACCTACGTGCTTCAGCACAACGTTATGCACAAGGTTCTCAAGAAATCGATCAAATCCTTACTACTTTGACTCATGAACAACAAGTCATCGACGCAAATTGGGATGGATCTGCATTTGATAGCTTTGAAGCACAATTCAACGAATTGTCTCCAAAAATCAAACAATTCGCTCAATTGTTGGAAGACATCAACGGTCAATTGATCAAAGTTGCTGATATCGTTGAACAAACTGACCAAGATATCGCTGCACAAATCCACTAAGATAACTAAGATAGTCTTGGAGGTGATCTTACTTCTTGTAGGTAGATCACCCTTTTGTCTTTTGATATATAGAAAATAGGGGTTAGATTCTTAATTCCTAACCCCTATTTTGTATCTATGAATTAGAAAAAGGAAAAGGTATGGAAGTTAAAAATAAAAAATGGTTAAAATACATCGGTCAGAGTGCGGTTGTGCTCCTTTTGATGGGATCTGTCGTGGGTCTTTATACGACGGTTCAAAAGGACCAAAAGCAAAACGAAGCCAAGACCGTGCAAACAACGGAAAACACTAAGCTCAACATTGCGGTTGTCAATGAAGACAAGGCAGTCAAGCTGAATGATAAAGAATATAACCTTGGGGCTAGCTATGTAAAGAATATCGAACGGGATAATTCGCAAAACTGGTCTGTACTCCCTCGTGGAGCTGCTGAGTCAGGGCTTGCAGATGGCAAGTACCAGTTGATGATTGTTATTCCAAGTGATTTCTCAGAGAAGGTCTTGGAAGTGAACGCGGTTAATGCAGAGAAGACAACGGTGACGTATAAGGTCAATGCGGCTGGGAATTCTCAGGTTGAGAACGAGGCCAATAAAGTCGCTAAAGATATCGTTTCAGACTTGAATAGCCAGTTGGTTGATATGTATATGGTCAGCATTTTGAGCAACCTTTATACAGCTCAAAAGAACGTGGAAACAAGTAACAAAATTCAATCCACCAACATTGGTTCTTACCGAAGCAACTTGCTGGATTCGGCCTTGGATTCCAAGAATATCTTCCCAAGTCTCTATAGCTTGTCTACGTCATCTGTCGAGTCGAACAATGCCTTGAAGACAGTCCTTGAGTCTTATACACAGGCTTTTGATCAATTGACCCAATCTCAGGATCAGTACGGTCAAAACTTCGACACATTGATCAAGCAACGCTCTGAGGATAAGATCAGCCATGAAGAGTTCATGAACCAGCTGATGTCTATGAACCAGTCTGTTGTCAGTGAAAAGACTCAAGAGTTGTATAAGAATCTACAACAAAACCAAGAAGCAATTACCAAACAATTGAGTCAACCAACTGAAACAGCAGGAGATGCTTCAGGTACCAAGACCTATGCAGGCTTGACAAAAGATGTGAATGATCGTGTGGCAGACCTTGAAAAAGGGATCAAGGCAGAACGCGACAAATTAGATGAGCACGAAAAGAACATCGAGTCTTCTGTAAAAGCGAAGATCCTTGACTACTATGGTCTAAATGAAGGAGACAAAGTCACTCTTCGTACCTTGCTTGGAAAGCCAAAAATCGAAACTATCAGCAAGGCTCGAGATAAAGCGGATGATGACATTCGTCAAGCAATTGAAAAACTTCCGTCTTTAGATCCTGCTAGTCTGAATTTGAATAAGTATGGAAATCTCAACGCAGCGATTAATTTTGATAGTGCTTTTGCTGGAACAAAGGCGCATCCAAAAGGGAACGCCGATGACTTAAAAAAATTGGCTGCAGAAGTGGATGCCAAATCAACGGCAGTTGCGGATGTCCTTAATGCTAAATCTGGAAAACAAAAAGTTAGCATTCAAGTACCTGCCGGAGTCAAGGTTGATACTTGGACCTATGATGGACAGACTTATGCAGGCAGTGGTGAGCAGGAAGTTGAACTGAAAGATGGCAAACAAATTCAAATTCACCTTGTTGAAGATGGAGGAGCTATGCCAAGCGCGATTGATGTTGAAGTTCTTGTGAATGGAGTTTCTTCAACCAGTGTGACTGTATCTGCAGATGAATTGAAAACAGCTGTCGCTAACTATGCATCGAAAGCTAGTGAAATCGCCTTGGATTATCAACGCGCAGGAGCATTGATCGATGCCTACTATCCAGAAGATGACAACCATGTTCGTCATTCACTCTATGATCCAATCGAAGATATGGATTTGACAAACGCTTTGGTCGACATCGTGAAGGCTGCTGTTTCAAGTAACATGAAGGACTACCGTAAGAGTATTGAAACGGATGAATCTGGGGATGCAACGAAGAGTGTGAAAGCCCAGTTAGATGGTACCCTTAAACAGTTGCAAGACTTGGGACCACAATTGCAGGCCAATCTTCAAGCGATCGAAAACACCAACAAGGATCTAACCCAAAATATCAATGATCAATTGACGCAATATGCTGATCTTCAAAAACGTTTAGAAGAGATATCAAAAGCGCAAGAAACAGTGACACAGGCTCAAACCAAGACCGATGCAGATTTGTCAGCTCTTGGTTCTGAATACACGTCATTATTGAGCTCGACAGAAGGCGTTAAGAGCTCATCTCGTAGCAATGTAGAAGCGGCTAACTCTACCAATGAAATCTTTGGCCAATTGAACAAAGAATTGGAAAAAGCCCAAGGCAATACAGAGAAATTGTCTAGCAATGCAGAGAGCTTGATGGGTGAATTCGACAAGGAATTGTCTGAAAATGGGAACTTCGTCGAAGCCTTCCGTAAGGTCTTCAACAATGCCTATGAAAACGGAGTGCCGAATGAAGTCTTGCTCGACTTCTTGTCAAATCCAGTTGCAGAGAAATCTTCTTCTGTGAAAGCGACTATCAACGTCTACCGTCCATTTATCTGGATCTTTATGTTGGAAGTCTTGAGTCTCTTTACAGCTTATCTCTTTGCGAATCAGCCAATCATCCGTAAGGTTAAGGATCGTTTCAAATTGGATCGTTTGCAAGAATCAGATCTCTTGTCTGTCGGTGTCCTTGTGGGACTTTCTCTCATCCTTGGACTGGTGATCGGAATGATTTCAAGTATTCAACTCTCTGTTGGTCGTGAATATGTACCTTCATGGGTATTCTTAGCGGTTCTAGCAAGCTTTGTCTTGGTACAACTGCAATACCTTCTCTTGAAACACTTCCGTGTGATTGGAATGGGACTGGCCTTCTTCATGTTAATCAGCTATGTCTACCTATCAAGTGCGATCGGAACGACCGCGACCTTGTCAGGCCTTCCAGCACTGGTGAAAAATGTCAACCTCCTTTCTATTTTAGAAGGACAGTTTGCGGGTTACTTTGATGGACAAACAGCCGGTATCGGCGTCTTCTTCGGATTGTTGGTCTTCTTCGGCCTTTTGACAGTTGCCAATATCTTCATTCCTAAGAAGTTTACTCAAACAAAGGAAATTGAATCAAGCTTATGAAAAAAATGATGTATCTTCTCTTTGTCTTTAGTCTCTTACCAGTAGCTGTTGTTTCTGCAGATGATTTTATTGATAATCGTCTGCAGGTCAACAACTCACGTCTTGAGACAGAGCAGGAAAAGACACTTGGGGGCCAATTGGATGCGACTGAGTCTCTTTTCAATGAGAAGGATCAGAAAAAATTAGCAGATGAAAAACGCAAGCAAGAGAAACAATTGACCGATTCTGACGGCCAGTTGTTTTCTGCTATAAAGGGAAAGAAAAAAACAGGGCCTGAAGCGGACCTGTTCCAGCCTGAAAATCAAAAATTATCTAAATTCGAGTCCAATGTGGAGGACAATTCGGCCAGCTTGTCGGATTTTATTCCAGCCTTGCAAATGCTGGCTTGGAGTGCTCTTCTCTTTGGGATTGCTGGCTATATTTCCTATCGAATCTATAGAAAAGAGGCCTAAATGGACCAACATATCAATGTCACCTTCCGTATGAATGGTGCAAGCCATGACCTCCGAATCCCAACGCGGATGGAGGTGCGACGCTTGATTCGGGAATTGGATCAGATCTTTGGGTCTGCCATGGAGCCTAGAAGCAAGTATCAGTTGCGCGTGGTAAATAAAGGCATCTTGCTGGATGAAGGCAAGGTGGTACAGGAGTATCCGATCACGAGTGGTGATCTGATCGAGATTGAGGAGTGGTAAGGTGAAAGAAGAACAATTTACACTGGAAGAACAAGTCTTCCGTTTTGAAAAAGAAGAAACGAGCTGGCGGCTGGACCTTAAGCGTTCAGAAGTGGATAGCCAGGATTTACGCAATTTATGGATTTTGGATCTCCATCATCCCTTGTTTTTAGAGCAAAGCATGACAGCGGATCAAGACCAGATTCATCTGACCTATCAGACAGACTCGCTAGGCTTGAGTGCAGAAGAAATCCAGGCATTACCGGTTTCAGACCGTCTGCGTCTAGCTATCAATGTCTTGGATTTGGCGCCAGCCTTGGAGCTTCCGGTGACCTTTATGTTGCATCCTATCAATTTGTTTGTGACCAAGGATGCGCAAGTCAAGATCGCTTATCGCGGGGTGCCGGGAATGATGGTGCCACGCAAGTGGGATCAGGTTGAATTCTTGCGGCAGGCCAAGTGCTATGCGGTCACTCTTTTTGGGGACTGGGATTTCATGGAGCTCTATCAAGGCACACTTGAATTAGAAGATCTGCCTGATTTCTTGGTAGAAATCCGTGATGCTGCTGGCTTAGAAGAGATGAAAGCTCTCTTAGAGAAAGCCTACCAAGAACGCAAGGAAGAGGAAGAAAAGACCTTGACCTTGGTTTCAAGTCGTCAACACCGAATCTTTAAGTTGGCAACAGTATGGCTTTCAGCTGTAGTGGCCCTCTTACTCTTGCCCTTGATTTATTTGGTCTTTTTCCAAGCCCCCTTTAAAGAAAAGTTGCTTCAAGCGGATACAGCCTATCTCAAGGTAGACTATACCGGTGTGATCGATGAGTTGGAGGGAGTAGCTCCAAGCAGTCTTCCAACGACACAGAAATATGAGTTGGCGACGTCTTACTTGCAAGGCTTGAATTTTTCAGAGGACCAAAAGAAGGTCATCCTTAACAATGTTACGCTCAAGTCAGACAGCCTCTATCTCCACTACTGGATCTATATCGGTCGTCATGACTTTACCCAAGCGCTGGATACAGCCAAACGGATCGACGATTCAGACTTGATTATCTATGCCCTTCGTAAAGAAATCAAGGCGACACGTGATAGCGAAAAACTCTCTGGTGAACAGCGCGAGAAAAAACTCTCTGAGCTTGAGGGCGAATACAAGAAATATTGGGATGCCCGCTCTAAACTCTTGGAAGCAGAGACAGATGAAACCAAAGCTTCCACTAGCAGCTCAACAACAGCTTCGTCTACAGAAAGTTCCTCAACAGAAAGCTCGTCTTCTACAACTGCAAGCTCGACTGAGTCTAGCGACCACAAGGAGTAGTCTATGAAAAAACGTATCATACTCTATAAAAAAGGCTTTCGCTATGAGCTAGCGCTAGAAGAGGGAAAAACAGCAACCGTATCGAATCAAGAAACGGCTCAGTTGACCATTTCTTCGCAAGAAAACCCCCTTCATTTCCAATGGAGTCAAGGAGAAGTCTTTTACCAATATGGGGAAGACAAGGGCGTGCTTGAAAATAGCAAGATCCTTGGAGATGTGGTCTGCTACTTGGCGACAGGGGAAGTCCATACCTATGAGCTGCTCGACAAGGAAGAAATCCTGGTAGCAGATGAGCAAGGTGCGGATGTGCGCTTGCACTATCCAGTGCGCTTTCTCCTTGTGAAAAAAGACCAGACCTGGGCTTGTCAGCTCCTATCAGGAAAACTCTACCATAACCACAAACTCGTCACTGAAGCGACGTTTCCACTGGCTTTTGGGGATGAGCTGGCTATTGAAGATGTGACCTTTAAGCTCTATCCGGAAGAATTTGGCGTGGAAGGGACTGTCGAAGTGAGTCCTTATCTGGTGCCTCGCTTGCATTCGCGTTACGACTTCTACAAGGACTACCCAGAGTACCACCGGTCTCCGCGGATCATCTACCGGAGCTCAGAAGACAAGATCCTGATCAATCCTCCGGGTGCGGAACCCCAAAAACCTTCCGATGAACTCTTGAAGTTGATCATGCCCCCCCTCATCATGGTTGGGGTGACCCTCTTGATCACCATTTTCCAACCGCGGGGGCTCTATATCATCGCGACGGTATCCATGTCTGTGGTCAGTGTGATCTTTTCAGTACAAGGATTTTTCAAGAATCGTAAGAAATATAAAGAAGATAAGAAAGAGTGCGTGGAGCTCTACCATCTCTATCTCAAGGACAAGGCCAAGGACTTGGAACAGCTATCTCGGAAACAGCGAGAAGGCATGTTTTACCATTTCCCGGCGATTGCAGACTTGACTAAGATGGTCAAACGCTATGACTCGCGGATCTACGAAAAAACACCGCTTCATTTTGACTTTTTGGCCTATCGTTTGGGCTTGGGCAAGGTTCCAACCAGCTATGAGCTCAAATATGGTCAGGAAGAACGCAGTGGGAAGAAAGATGTCTTGGAAGAAGAAGGCTACGCCCTGTTCCAAGCTCATCAAAAAATCGACAATCTTCCGATTGTAGCCAGCCTCAATCGGGGTCCCGTAGGGTATGTCGGCCCTCGTCCCATCGTGCTCGAGCAGTTGCAACTCCTCGTTGCCCAATTGGCTGTCTTTCACTCTTACCATGATCTGACCATTATTCCGATCATTCCAGAAGAGGAAAAAGAAAGCTGGGATTGGATGCGCTGGTTGCCTCATGCGACCTTGCAAGATATGAATGTCCGTAGCTTTGTCTACAACCAGCGGACACGCGATCAGGTCTTGAACAGTCTCAACCAAATCCTCAAGCTCCGCAAGGCACAAAAAGAGGAAGAAAAAGCCAATGACACCAAGATCTTCCACCCTCATTATGTGGTCCTCATTACCGATGAGACCTTGATTTTGGATCATGTCATCATGGAGTTCTTCCGTGAGGATCCGACAGAGCTGGGCTGCTCTATCATCTATGTGGCAGACGTGCTCTCATCTCTTTCTGAAAATATCCAAACGGTTATCTCCATCAAGGACCGCAACCAAGGGCAATTGCTTTTGCAAGAAGGGGTTCTTCGGGAGCTTGACTTCCAATTGGATCACTTCCCAGAAGGTTATGACAAGGAAGCCATCTCACGTGGCCTTGCCCCTCTGAAGCATATTCAACAGCTCAAAAGCTCAATTCCAGACTCGGTGACCTTCCTTGAAATGTACCAGGCGGAGACCTTCAATGACCTTAAGGTCTTGAGTCGTTGGGAGAGCCATGCCCCTTACCAAAGTTTGGCCGTGCCGATCGGTCTGCGCGGGAAGGACGATTTGGTCTACCTCAATCTCCATGAAAAGGCCCATGGACCACACGGTTTGATCGCAGGGACGACCGGTTCTGGTAAGTCTGAAACCATTCAGTCTTATATCCTGAGCCTTGCTGTCAACTTCCACCCACACGATGTGGCTTTCCTCCTCATCGACTACAAGGGTGGGGGAATGGCCAACCTCTTCAAGGATTTGCCTCACTTGCTTGGGACCATCACCAACTTGGATGGTGCCCAGTCCATGCGGGCCTTGGCCTCTATCAATGCGGAGATCCATCGTCGGGAGCGGCTCTTTGGCCAATATGGGGTTAACCATATTAACCAATATCAAAAGAAATTTAAACTCGGTGAAGCGACAGAACCGCTTCCTCACCTTTTCTTGATCAGTGATGAGTTCGCCGAACTCAAGGTCAACCAACCAGACTTCATCAAGGAGTTGGTCTCTATCGCGCGTGTCGGGCGTTCCCTCGGGGTGCACTTGATCCTTGCGACACAAAAACCTTCTGGGGTCGTGGATGATCAGATCTGGTCTAACTCCCGCTTCAAGCTAGCACTCAAGGTGGCAGACCGTGGAGACTCCATGGAGATGCTGCGGACGGCAGATGCGGCTGAGATCACACAGACCGGTCGTGCCTACCTCCAAGTCGGAAATAACGAAGTCTATGAACTCTTCCAAACAGCTTGGTCTGGAGCAGATTACCAGCCTGAGAAGGACCAGCTAGGAATCGAAGACCATACCATTTACTTAATCAATGAACTGGGCCAATACGAAGTTCTCAACCAAGACCTCTCCGGTCTGGATATGGCAGAAGAAATCAAGGAAGTGCCAACAGAACTGGATGTCATCGTGCAGGAAATCAATCACTTGCATCAACAAGAAGGCATCGCAGCTGTGGCCCAACCATGGTTGCCACCGCTCAAAGAGCGGATCACGCTGGATGAGTTGGAAAAGGTCGTGCCGATCGAGGCTTGGCAAAAACGGACAGCTCCAAGCGTCCTGATCGGGGTAGCCGATATCCCGCAAGTGCAAAAGCAAGAAGCTGTCGCCATCGATCTGTCAAAAGATGGAAATATCCTCCTTTACGGAAGTCCAGGTACAGGAAAGACCACTTTCCTCCAGACAGCCGCAATGGATCTGGCTCGCAAGCAGAGTCCAGAAAATCTGACCATGTATCTGCTTGATTTCGGAACCAATGGTTTAGCACCACTGAGCCAATTGCCACATGTGGCCGATAGCCTCTTGCTGGATCAGACGGAGAAAATCCAGAAATTCATCCGGATCATCAACCGCGAGTTGGATCGCCGTAAGAAACTCCTGTCTGAGCATGGTGTCGGCACCATCGCCCTCTACCGTGAAGTGACCGGTAAGCAAGAGCCAACTATGGTCATCCTCATGGATAGCTATGAGTCTATGAAGGATGAACCTTATGAGACAGACCTCTTCAAGCTCTTCATGCGGATCTCCCGTGAAGGTCTCAGCATCGGTGTGCACTTGATCATCACAGCTAGCCGTCAGAACAACCTACGGGCTCAGCTCTATTCAAACTTCAAGCACCAACTGACCTTGCCGCAAAATGATATCTCTGAAATCCGCGGTATCGTGGGAGCAACTCCACTGGCGTCTACGATGGAAGACATCAAGGGACGGGCCCTCATGAAGCGTGATGAAGTCGATGTCGTTCAGTTCGCCCTACCAGTCGCAGGAGACAATGATATCCAAATCATCAACAACCTCCGAGACCAAGTCCAAAGCCTCAAAGATATGTGGACAGGACACACCCCAGCAGGTATCCCAATGGTGCCAGATGAGTTGACAGAAGCAGCCTTCTATGGACGTGAGGATGTAGCAACCTTGCTGGATGAAGGAAAAGTGCCACTCGGACTGGATCTTGAAACAGTTGAGCCGGTGACATGGGATCCTGATTTATCAAACTTACTTTATTTAACAAGTAAAGAAAGTCAAATGACAAATCTACTAAAACAATTAATCCAGTATGGTCAAAAACATCAAGAGAAATTAGTTGTATTTGCACCTGAACATAATTTCTTACCTAAAATAGAGAATATAGAAATATTAAGTTCAAAAGAAGATGTAATGGATATGATTGGCGGGTTATCATTAAAGGTTTCTGAACGACTAGATAAACGATTGACAGATCATGTAGTGAAAATCATTATCCTTGATTTTGCACATTTTGTAGATGGTTTAGATTCAGTAACACAGCAAAAATTAATCAGTGTATTAGAAAAAGGCTATCGTGTAGGTTACAGTTCTGTAATTATGAGTGATTCAGGTATTTCGAGCCGTTATGATCCTGTAACAAAAGAAGCGAAGAAAATATCACAGGTTCTTTTAGGTCTTCGATATACAGATCAGACAATTGTTACAGCAGTAAATAAACCGATGAGAGAAGGAACGTTGGCTTCTCAAGAAAATTACTATATTAGACAAAATAATTTGACAAAAATTAAAGTTACATTTGATTAGGAGAAAGAAATGAGTAGAGCAGAAATAAATGCACAAATATCACAGGTTCAGGGTGAAATTTCAAAAGCAAGTGAAAAACTATCTAAGTTAAATGCAGCAAAAGCACGTCTAGATGGGGTTGGAATTGATTTCAAATATCTCCCAGAAAATTCTTTGATCATAAAGTTAATTTATCAATTATCAGGGAAACCATACGATACTATGACAACTGATGAAGAAAAAATTATAAACGATACCAAATCAAAATTGATTGACAAAAAAACTTTGGTTATTGGTGAATTAAATTCAGCTATTGCGAAAGAAGCTAGTACAATTTTAATTGCTTCGGTTAGATTATCAAATTTGAGAGCTTCTCTTGCATTAGAAAAGGACTAAGGAGAAAACATGGCAGATATTAGAATATTAAATCGTACCGACTTGGAATCTTATGGAAAGAGTATAAAAAATTTTGCAGAAACTTACAGGACAGAAACGAATGGCTTGTACCGTAATTTCACAGATAAAGCTGGTAGTGATAGTAAAGGTGAAGCTATAAATGCTTATTTTCAGAAATTAAATATGTTGCAAAAGCAAGTCTTTGATGAATTACCAACCGCTATCAAAAGGTATGGATATGTTGTTAATACATACACAGATGCGATAAAAGGTGCTGGGTTTGACGATGAATGTTTCAGTAGTGACTCAGGAGTAGTCAATCTATCGCTTCTATTAAAGGGCGAGCAAACTGATTTAATTACTACTACTTCTAATCAGTTAGATAGTGCTTTTCAACAAGCGGCCGAGGCTATGGAGAGTACTGCAGAGGATACAAAAGCAATCTCCGAGGAAGCGACAAAAGGCTTAGAAGAAGCTGCATCTACTCGAACAAAAAAGGATACAGATGTACAAACAGCGTATAGTAAGTTTACGTTGGACCTTTTGGATGCCACTGCAAAAATATCAGCTTTTCAAGGTATCTTAGAAAATGCTATGTGTATCTCAGAAATTCCAAGTTCAACTGTTTTTACTGCAATTGCCAAAGGATATTTAACTGCAGATCAAATGTACTATTTAGATGTACCTAAAACTAAAGAAGATGCGCAGGCGTTAAAAGCTATTATTAGTGAGAAGCCAGGTGATGTTCTTAAAGTAGATCCAGATAAAATTTCTGAGGAAATGTATACGATTATTGCCAACGAACAAAATGATTGGACTATGGCGAATAATAATGAAATGTGGCAGCATTTCACAAATGCACTCAATGATTATTCTGTTGAGCGAAACCAAAAATTCACCAACAATATATTAATTGGTGAGGATAGATTAGCTCAGACGAAATTAACTGATATGTATATTCTTTATACAAAGAAACCGGTTGAGCCAGTAAATGGCACTCCCGAACAGATTGAAGAATATAATGAATTACTTAAGCAATATAACAGTATGATGGCCACCCATCAAAAGGAGCTTAGTGCAATAAATAGTAATACAGCTCTAATGTATTCTTTACAAGTGTTAGGTGTAGGAACATCAAAAGACGTAAAATATATTGAGAACCTGAGAACTAATGAAGTATATCATAAAAAGACAGCAGCAAGTGTTGTATTGAATAAAAATGGTCAGTTTGAAATCTCCATTAAAAAAGGTGTCTTCAAATTTGATGTAAACTCTTATTATACATCTGAGGAGGAAAAGAATCTTAAATTAAAAGACAGCGATTATAAATGGGGTAATCCAAAAAATTATACAGCTACGACAGAGTACAATAATCTTGGAATGGAAGCTTCTGAGTATAGTAAAAATTTAAGACAGCTGGAAGCAGATAGAGAAAAGGCCCACAATGAATACAAAGATAAACTAGCTGGTGTAATTGGAAAAACGATAATGTCATTTGTTCCATACGGGTCGACAGCTGTTTCGGTAATAGAAACACTGGGTGCTTTAGGTACTGATGGTAGAGACATAGATGTGGATGGTGTTCAATCTAATATTACAAAAGGTGTAAAAAATGGAAGAGATGACTTCAAAAAACAATATAAATTGGCGACTGGAGAAAGTATACCAGATAGCAAGCTTGATAAATATTGGAGTCATTGGAGTAAGGTGAGTTCAGGTCTCTCAGATGGAGTGAAAGCGTATGTTACAAATCAGTCTGAAATGAGTAGGATTGATAATAGTATTTCAAAAGCAAAAGAAAAAATGTTGGAAACAATTTTAGATTATGGTGGTTGGTCCTTAACTCCAGATGGAGAGAAGGTACTTGCTACTGGTAGAATGGGGCAGTATTATGATTTCAATGCAACGCTTAGATCACTTGAGTTGAACGAACATGGATTAACGAACTATATGAAAGAAAACAATATAACTATGGATAGTTTTAATGACGCTATTGACAAATCAATTTCTGAAGATGATAGAAGCAAATACGCAAATGTTATCTCTTATGCTAAAGGTGAACATGAAGCTAAGAAAAAATTGACTTTAGAGACAATGGATGCAGATCAATTAGAAAAATTTACAAATATTGTAAGAAATCTAGATGGCGGTATGTCTGACCTGGAAAAACATTTTAAAACCAAATACCAGATGGAAGAGGTGAAGTCGGATGGTACGAAACAGAAATAAAATTAAACAGAATGTAGTTGTATATTCTAGCTTAATTTTACTAGGAATGGGGTTTATTTTATTTCTTTTTGGTTGCTCAAAATATTTGAAGGAAGATACTAAGAGATCTACTAATGGAGATGAAAATGAATATTTTAATACTTATAATCTTAATGCAGATATCCAGGATTTTCAATTCATCCATGCTAAAAATGGTATAGTAGTTGAATGGAAGTTTGAAAATAATAAAGTAGCAAAAGCAGTCAATTCCCCTGATTGGATTAGAGTAAATCAACATTATCTTGTTAGAGCGAGGGAGAAATTAAGACTAGTGTCTGCCTCTAAAAAAATGAAGTCAGATGAATACTCGTATTTAGATGTCTTTGATTTAACCAATAAAAAAGCCTCTAAGAAAGAAGTTAATACTTGGAAATTAATGGTTAACTATTTAAAAAATGATAATTTTGAATTGGTTGGAACCTTGCCAACTCTAAGAAGGATAGAAAACAATGATTATGTTGTTATTAGAATAAATGATCAACTAACATATCGTTATTTCTTACTTAATCTTAAAACACTTAAAATTGATAAAGAAACAACGGAAGAAGAATTAAATGAGAAGAATAGAGTGTATCTCTTTATTTCTACCCGTAAAGGTTACACTGCTGGAGTTCTTCCATTTGATAATGGTTTTTGGAAGGAAAAATCTTTCAAAGGGGATATCAATTTAAGAGCGTCTTATCCGACAGCATTTAAACTCTTTTCACAACCAGATGCTTTTGCTTATAAAGTAATCAATTCTGAGAATGGTACCATTACGAATGGGAAAGAACTGATAGATCTAGAATCAGAATTTCTTAAATTGGGTTCCTCTGTGTACGATTATGCTTACCTGCCTAAAGAACTGAGTATAGAAAATAAGGATACGAAAATCTCTCAGTTCGATGAGATTCAAAAGTATTATAACGGTAAATCTGTTTCAAATTGGCACTGAGAGGATTAATAGAAAAAATACAAGGAGAATTAAAAATGGGAATGGATTCAACAATTTCAATTGATACAGCGCATATTCAGAGTATCCAGGTTGCTGCAAAAGAACTTGGTGACAATATTAAAGATGGATCTTCAGCTGTATCAGATTCATCTGGGGAACATATTTCATCTGGTACAGATACTATTAAAACTACCGTTGAAAAAGTGGCTAGGGTTGTAAGTAGTCTGAATACATATTTAGATCGTGTAGCTACAGCTTTTTATAGCACAGATGCTTCAATTGCTAACTCCATCTCAGAAGGAGGAATAGTTTCATCATATGGGAATCCAAATTATGTGTCACCGGATAGTGCATCAACACCGGTTACTGAGGCAGAAAGAGAAGCAGCTAAAAATTTACCTTAATGATGTTTATAGAGAACGAATAGTTTAGAATTTTTATCACCCACAGTAGGTTGATGAAAGATACAATCTGGAGAGGACCAAATTGGTTTTCTCTTTTTTGATGTTCAAGGCAGTACGTAGACTAGTTTTTTAATTTCTTACGTTTTCGAAAAATCTTAATGTCGTTGATCAGTTGATGAGCAATCCTAATCTTGCAAACAAAAACAACTGCCTTCCTGACAGTTGCTTTTCTAAGGAGTTTAAGACCTTATTTTAATCTCTTATATTTTGTGGCTCTTCCGATGCCTTCTCGCTGGATCTTGCCTCTTGCTACCAATTTTCTTATTCTTTCATATGCGATAATGTCAAGTATGTATCCAAAAGCAGAAGAAATATTTTCTGAAAAAGAATCCATGATTGGTATTTTGGGTAAAAAAACTGAATTAGAAGAATATTTACCAATTCTTAAACTTTTTGATAGAGAAGGAGAGAATCTATTTTCGGATGTGACAATTCCTGCAGAGTATTCTGTAGATGGTAAGGAATATATAGTGAATAGTCAGGAAGAATTTTTATCGTTATTATATAAGGTGAGAAGAAAGAATGAATACTAAAGAATATTAACCCAGACATGAAGAGAAATCACCACTAGTCCGGTGATTTTTTTGTCTTCACTTCTCCCTCGAATTAATCCTTAAATTGTGATAAAATAAAGGTTACGAATGTTTTTTGACTGGTCTGTTTTTGCATAGAAAGTAGGCCACTCAAAAGCGAGCAAAAGAATCAAGATCAAGGGAGAAACAATGTCCAACATCTTTGAAATTTTAATGGATCAGCTGGATATGCCGCTGGAGATGCGATCTTCCAGTGCCTTTTTGCATGCGGAGATTCAAGAAGTCGTGGTGCACAAGGTCAGTCGGGTTTGGGAGTTCCGATTTGCCTTTGCGGAAGTCTTACCGATCGCTTTGTTTAAGGAATTGCGCCAGCGCTTGAAGGATGAATTTTCAAAGACGGGAAACCAGGCGACCTTTACCATCCAAGTGGCCAATCCGGATTTTTCTGCGGATTTATTGCAGGCCTACTATCGGGAGGTCTTTGAGGAAGGTCCTTG
Organism: Streptococcus parasanguinis; assembly: GCA_018379295.1. Lineage (GTDB taxonomy): Bacteria > Bacillota > Bacilli > Lactobacillales > Streptococcaceae > Streptococcus > Streptococcus parasanguinis_AH. The sequence goes on from JAGZVW010000005.1 coordinate 22,558, forward strand.
TGCTAGTCAAGGCTTTAAGGGACTCTACCAAGACTTGCAGGTGCGCGCGGAAGGGCAGGAATTGATCATCTCTGGGCCTTCTTCGGTTGATACGGAGCATTTTCGTAAGAACCATTTGCCCAACCTTGCCAAGCAGTTGGAAGCCTTTGGTTTTCCGCATTTCACCTGTCGGGTGGAGTCTGATGAGGAGTTGACAGAGCAAGAAGTGGCACGCTTTGAGCAGGAAAATGAAAAGATTTTCCAAGCGGCCAATGAAGAGACCTTGCGGGCTATGGAATCCTTGGCCCAGATGGCTCCGCCACCAGCGGTTGAAGAAAAGCCGGCCTTTGACTTCAAGGCTAAGAAAGCTGCGGCTAAACCTAAGCTAGACAAGGCTGAGATCACTCCGATGATCGAGATTACGACAGAAGAGAACCGGATTGTCTTTGAGGGTGTGGTCTTTGACGTGGAGCACAAGGTGACACGGACCGGTCGGGTCTTGATCAGCTTTAAGATGACCGACTATACCTCGAGTTTTTCCCTTCAGAAATGGGTCAAAAATGAGGAAGAAGCCCAGAAGTTTGACATGATCAAGAAGAACAGCTGGCTCCGGGTGCGGGGAAATATCGAAATGAACAATTTCACGCGCGACTTGACCATGAATGTCCAAGACATCCAGGAAGTCGTGCATTATGCCCGCAAGGACCTGATGCCAGAGGGTGAGCGCCGGGTGGAATTCCACGCGCATACCAATATGTCGACTATGGATGCCCTGCCGGAAGTCGAAGAGCTGATCGCCAAGGCAGCTGAGTGGGGGCATAAGGCTGTGGCTATCACCGACCATGGGAATGTGCAGAGTTTCCCGCATGGCTTTAAAGCAGCCAAGAAAGCTGGGATCCAGCTGATCTATGGGATGGAAGCCAATATCGTAGAGGACAAGGTGCCCATCACCTACAACGAGGTGGATCTGGACCTTAATGAAGCGACTTATGTGGTCTTTGACGTGGAAACGACGGGACTTTCAGCCATTTACAATGACTTGATCCAGGTCGCCGCTTCTAAGATGTACAAGGGCAATGTCATTGAGGAGTTTGATGAGTTTATCGATCCGGGGCATCCTCTGTCGGCCTATACGACCCAATTGACAGGGATCACCAACGAGCATGTCCGTGGGGCCAAACCCTTGGTGCAGGTCTTGGAGGAGTTTCAGGAATTCTGCAAGGATGCGGTTTTGGTTGCCCACAATGCCACTTTTGACATGGGCTTCATGAATGTCAACTACGAGCGTCATGGTCTTCCCAAGATCACCCAGCCGGTCATCGATACCCTGGAATTTGCCCGCAACCTCTATCCAGATTTTAAACGGCATGGTTTGGGGCCATTGACCAAGCGCTTTGGGGTCGCCTTGGAACATCACCATATGGCCAACTATGATGCGGAAGCGACGGGGCGCTTGCTTTTCATCTTTATCAAGGATGTAGCAGAAAAGCATGGCGTGACCAATCTAGCCAAGCTGAATTTGGATTTGATTAGTCCAGATTCCTACAAAAAGGCTCGGATCAAACACGCAACCATCTATGTCAAGAACCAAACTGGCTTGAAAAACATGTTCAAACTGGTCTCCCTTTCCAATACTCAATATTTTGAGGGAGTTCCTCGGATTCCTCGGACCGTTTTAGATGCCCATCGGGAAGGCTTGATCCTTGGATCAGCTTGTTCTGAAGGAGAAGTCTTCGATGCGGTCGTCTCTCAAGGAGTTGACGTGGCAGTGAAAGTGGCCAAGTATTATGACTTTATCGAGGTCATGCCTCCAGCCATCTATGCGCCCCTCATTGCCAAGGAGCAGGTCAAGGACATGGACGAGCTCCAGACCATTATCAAGAGCTTGATCGAAGTGGGAGATCGCCTCGGCAAGCCTGTTCTTGCGACAGGGAATGTCCACTATCTGGAGCCGGAAGATGAGATTTATCGGGAGATCATTGTCCGCAGTCTCGGGCAAGGGGCCATGATTAACCGGACTATCGGCCATGGAGAAAACGCCCAACCAGCACCCCTACCAAAAGCCCATTTCCGTACAACCAATGAAATGCTGGATGAATTTGCCTTTTTAGGGGAAGACTTGGCGCGCAAGATTGTCATTGAAAACACCAATGCCCTGGCAGAAATCTTCGAACCTGTCGAAGTGGTCAAGGGTGACCTCTATACCCCATTTATCGACAAGGCCGAAGAAACAGTTGCCGAGTTAACCTATCAGAAGGCCTTTGAAATCTATGGAAATCCACTACCTGATATTGTGGATCTGCGGATTGAAAAGGAATTGACCTCTATCTTGGGGAATGGCTTTGCCGTGATTTATCTGGCCTCGCAAATGCTGGTGCATCGTTCCAATGAGCGGGGCTACCTGGTTGGATCGCGTGGATCCGTTGGCTCCAGCTTTGTCGCGACCATGATTGGGATTACGGAGGTTAATCCGCTCTCGCCTCACTATGTCTGTGGCCAGTGCCAGTACAGTGAGTTCATCACTGATGGCTCTTATGGATCTGGTTTTGATATGCCTAATAAGGACTGCCCGAACTGTGGCCACAAGCTCAGCAAAAACGGCCAAGACATTCCCTTTGAGACCTTCCTTGGTTTTGATGGGGACAAGGTACCCGATATCGATTTGAACTTCTCAGGGGAAGACCAGCCGAGTGCCCACTTGGATGTCCGTGATATCTTTGGGGAAGAATACGCCTTCCGGGCAGGAACAGTAGGTACAGTTGCGGCCAAGACTGCCTATGGGTTTGTGAAAGGCTATGAGCGAGACTACGGCAAGTATTACCGGGATGCAGAGGTGGAACGTCTGGCGCAAGGTGCCGCTGGGGTCAAGCGGACGACCGGTCAGCACCCAGGGGGAATCGTCGTTATTCCAAACTATATGGACGTCTATGATTTCACTCCTGTTCAGTACCCAGCAGATGATGTGACAGCTGAATGGCAGACCACTCACTTTAACTTCCATGATATTGATGAGAACGTCCTCAAGCTTGATGTCCTGGGACACGATGATCCGACCATGATTCGCAAGCTCCAGGACTTGTCAGGTATTGATCCAAATGATATCCCTATGGATGATCCAGGGGTCATGGCCCTCTTTTCTGGGACAGAAGTGCTAGGGGTGACAGCCGAGCAGATCGGAACACCGACAGGGATGTTGGGGATTCCAGAGTTTGGGACCAACTTTGTTCGGGGCATGGTCGAAGAGACCCATCCGACGACCTTCGCAGAGTTACTTCAGCTTTCTGGTCTGTCTCACGGTACCGACGTGTGGTTGGGAAATGCCCAAGACTTGATCAAGGCGGGCATTGCCGATCTATCGACCGTTATCGGGTGTCGGGACGACATCATGGTTTACCTCATGCACGCGGGACTCAAGCCTAAGATGGCCTTTACCATCATGGAGCGCGTGCGGAAAGGCATGTGGCTCAAGATCTCAGAAGAAGAGCGCAATGGCTACATCCAAGCCATGAAGGAAAACAATGTTCCTGAATGGTACATCGAGTCCTGTGGGAAGATCAAGTACATGTTCCCGAAAGCCCATGCGGCGGCCTATGTTATGATGGCCCTTCGTGTGGCCTACTTTAAGGTGCATCATCCACTTTATTACTACTGTGCTTACTTCTCGATTCGGGCCAAGGCCTTTGACATCAAGACCATGGGTGCAGGCCTTGAGGCCGTGAAAGCGCGGATGAAAGAAATCTCTGAGAAACGTAAGAACAACGAAGCCTCCAACGTGGAGATCGACCTCTACACCACCCTTGAGATTGTCAATGAGATGTGGGAGCGGGGCTTCAAGTTTGGCAAGCTAGACCTCTATCGCAGTCAGGCGACAGAATTCTTGATTGATGGGGACACCCTCATTCCGCCATTTGTCGCTATGGATGGTCTAGGAGAAAACGTTGCCAAGCAAATCGTGCGGGCGCGTGAAGAAGGAGAATTCCTCTCTAAGACCGAGCTCCGGAAGCGCGGTGGTGTTTCGTCTACCCTGGTTGAAAAGATGGATGAGATGGGGATTCTTGGCAATATGCCAGAGGATAACCAGTTGAGTTTGTTTGATGATTTGTTTTGATGGATTCAACGATCCTCGCTCGGTTTGAGGTTGGCTAATGATAGAAAAGAAAAAAAGAGCAATACCCTGGAAGTCAGGGAAAGTCATTTCCATTCGCCTACGAAACGGCGTCTATGTTTTAGCACAAATGGTGCGAGAGCCCTATCTGGTGTTTTTTAACCATTTCAAGCAGGAAAATAGCTGGAAGGGAGTGACCTTGCAAGAGGAGAATATTCTCTTTTGTAAAGCAGTCACTCGTCAGTTTCTACGCTCTAGTCCTGTAACGATTGTCAAAGACCTTGAGCCCCTGTTAGATTATCGGTTACCCAAAGAATGGATTTATAGCCATATGGGTGGGCACCCGATTACGGTTTCGGTGAAGGGACGGGAGCGCCAAGTAGCTGGTTTTGGCCAACGGCTTTCCTTGGTTCAGGCGGACAAGGAAAGTGGTCAACCAGAGGATAATCCTCTGCTGGGACTCTTCCAAGCCTATATCCTACCAGATATACAAGAACAGGATTGGGAGCGGGTAGGGCAGGCTGAGCTCATGTCTCTCGAAGTTTTTCCAACGCTCAATGAACGTCTCTATCTCTGCTTTCTTTTTGGGAAAAATGTGAATCCAGAGCTAGATATCTCATTAGGAAAGCCCCTGCCCGATGAGTATGAAACCTATCTCGATATTCTTAGCAACAGCCCAGAGGCGCGACGCCTCTATCTGGGTAAGGAGGATAACTAAGAAAGGAATGGAACATGAAGGTAGAAATTTTTGCAGAAGACAAACCAGCTGAAAAAGTCTTTGAGTACAAGCTAGAAGTGGCAGACAATGTGCTGCTCCTTTCCACTGCCATGCTCTCAGGAGCGATTGCTCTAGCCAGCTTATTTTCAGCCTTGAAAGATTAACTGACAGCCTCTATTTTCCTTTTGAAAATAGAGGTTTTTCAGTCCTTTCAGATCTGATAAGTGTTTTCTTTGGCACTGGATTGTGTTACAATTTTTAGTAACAAGTGTTTATAACAAGGAAACAGAAAAGATGAAACAGAGGAAAAGCGCGTGGCAAGATATTTAGTAGGGCCTTACAATAATAGTTGGAACTTTATGGATGCGCTTGAAAAAGCGCAGGATGGTGATACCATCGAGTTTGAAAATGGGTATGTCTTTCAATGGCCGACAAATAAAGTGATCGAGATCGACAAGAACCTTCATTTTGTGGGGCATGTGGTCCCAAATCCAAATGGCAATGGGCGCATGTTTAACAACACGATTGAGGCTTCCTTCCGATTTGTAGAGGGAGCTCAGGTGACATTTGAAGATCTGTGGTTTAAAGTTGGTGGGAATTACACTACCTTGCTCTTATGGAATAGCTCAGATATCACCTGTAAACAGGTCTATTTTGAAGCAACCACTCCAACAAATAATGAATTTTTTATCTATATGGATACGCATTCGAAGTTGACACTGGAAGGAGTCGGGATGAAGGTTCCGGAAAAACACCAAAGTGCCATCGGTATGTCCGCTTCGGAATTGACTATTCGCAATTCAACGATTTTTTCTAAGATTGATCTGTCAGAAGGATCTAAATTGGCCTTAGAAAATGTCCATATTGAAATATTTGGGAATAATACGATCCATGCCAAGGACTCAGAAGTGATCGCAAAAAATTCAACGATTACAGGCGGGGATCTGGAAAAGGACTTTCCACCAGTTTGGTTGAGGAATGTCATCTGGGAGTCTGAAAACTGTAAAATTGAGTTGCCTACTGGTACTGGGGTCTGTCTTGATAATAATGTTCAATTCAATTCGGATTCGGATCATATGACCTCCATCAATTCATACAATAGTATGATCCGAGCTCATCAAGCTACATTTTCAGAATTTTTATGCGTCTATGAAGAATCCTTTGCTTCCCTGACTGGAGAAACAACCTTCTTGAATGAGAATGCCGAAACCATTTCATTTGGAGTTTTTGATGATGGTGTGCTGATGGCTGAGCATATGATTTGTCATAAGATTGCGGATCCCAATATACGGCTTCAAGGTGGAGCCTTTGCGAAGGTGGGCACCATGACCTATAAGCAAGGGGATGCGCGTGATCTGACCAAGGAAATTGAGGATGACTGTGATTATCTTGTTGGTAGAGAAGTGGCCAAGGGCAATGCGCAAGTCGTTCCTACGGGACAAGCGACGGATGCAACGGTGGCTCCAACTACCGCAAGAGACTCTGGACCAGAGAAGAAACAAGATGCTCTTCAAGAACTCAATAGCCTGATTGGTCTTGAAAAAGTCAAACATGAGATCAAGAAAATGATCAACATGGTGGAATTTAACAAGAAACGAATCGCCAGTGGCAAGGCTCCTGAAAAACAAACCCTTCATGCTGCCTTTATGGGAAATCCTGGTACAGGGAAAACCACTGTGGCCCGTCTATTGGGACAAGTGCTCTTTGATGCAGGTGTCCTCTCAGGGGAAGAATTCCGTTTCGTGGAAGCAACGGAGTCCGATCTGATCTCTTCGAATATTGGAGGAACAGCTGAACAGACCCAAGCCCTGCTTGAAAAAGCGCGAGGAGGCATCCTCTTTATTGATGAAGCCTATAGCTTGGATAAAAAGGACAGCGGTGCGGACTTTGGGATCGAGGCGATCAATACCATCCTCAAATTTATGGAGGACAATCGTGACGACATCATGATTATCTTTGCCGGCTATACCAAGGAAATGGAGGAGTTCTTAAAAACCAATCCAGGCCTTCGTTCTCGGGTGCCAAATAATTTCATCTTTGAAGATTTCACAGGAGATGAGATTGTCCAACTAGGTGAAATGATCCTAAGCAAAGGGGACTACAAACTCGAAGACCGAGATTACTATGCGCGGCACGTTAAGCGGGCTTATGATGGCTCGCTAGATAAGAGCAATGGTCGCTGGATCCGGAACCTGGATGAGCAATTGACCAAGACCATGGCAGATCGGGTGGTGGCCCAAGGTTCCGACGATATTGAGACCATCCTCAATAGCGATATCGATGCTGTCCTTAACCAAGGTAAGTATCAAGCAGGAGCCGACAAGGAAGAAGATGGGATGGCTGCCCTCAACCGTTTGGTTGGAATTGCTAAGGTGAAAGAGCAAGTCGAACAATTCGTAGCCATGGCTGAGTTCAATCAAAAACGGGCTGAACAAGGTGGCATCGTCGAAGATACGACCTTGCACTCTCTCTTTCTTGGAAATCCTGGTACAGGGAAGACCACCGTGGCCCGTATTTTGGGCAATATCCTCTTCCAAAAAGGGGTTATCAAGCAGAAGAAATTCATTGAAGTTTCGCGGAGCAATCTGGTTGGAGGCTACCAAGGTCAAACAGCCTTGAAGACGCGTGAAGTTTTGGAGAGTGCACTGGGTGGAGTCCTCTTTATCGATGAGGCCTACACGCTCTATACCGGTTTAAATGATGATTTTGGGAAGGAAGCCTTGGATGAAGTCCTCAAATTTATGGAGGATCACCGCCGCGATATCGTCATTATCTTTGCTGGTTACACGAAAGAGATGCACGACTTCTTGCAGGTCAATTCAGGTCTACAAAGCCGAATCCCGACTACATTTGATTTTGAAGACTACAGCCCAGATGAGATCGTGGAGATCGGTTTGTTAGGATTGCGTAAGCAAGGTTACCAAGTCAATGAAGCCCTTTATGGAGAGATTGTGAAAGGGAATTATATGCGTGCCAATGACCATAGTAATGGTCGCTGGGTCCGCAATCTCAATGAAAAACTCTTGCGTCAAGTATCAACTCGGGTAACCCGTGAAGGTAGTACAGACTACAATTCCATTTTGGATCAAGATTTGGAAGCTTTGAGAGAGAATAGCAGTTCTGAACAACCCCATACAGTGGATGATCAAGGCTATGTTCTTCCTTAAGCTAGAAGGAACAAGAAAAAGGATTCTGCAGGAGCGGGATCCTTTTTGCATGGACTTATGGTATACTAGGAGGAGATCATTCACTTATGAAGGAGAAAACAATGGTTTTACCAAATTTTAAAGAAAACCTCGAAAAATACGCTAAATTGTTAGTGGCGAACGGTATCAACGTGCAACCTGGCCATACCTTGGTCTTGAACATTGATGTGGAACAAAGAGAATTGGCCCACTTGATTGTGAAGGAAGCCTATGCCTTGGGGGCCCACGAAGTGATTGTCCAATGGGCAGATGATTTCACTACCCGGGAAAAATTCCTCCATGCACCGATGGATCGTTTGGACAATGTGCCAGACTATAAGATCGCGGAGATGAACTACCTCTTAGACCACAAGGCTAGTCGCTTGGGTGTGCGCTCGTCTGATCCAGGTGCCTTAAATGGTGTTGATGCAGAGAAGCTTTCTGCCTCTGCTAAGGCCTTGGGCATAGCCATGAAACCAATGCGCATCGCCACTCAATCTAACAAGGTCAGCTGGACCGTTGCTGCTGCAGCAGGTTTAGAATGGGCGAAAAAAGTCTTCCCAAATGCGGCGAGCGATGAAGAAGCAGTGGATCTCCTGTGGGATCAAATCTTCAAGACTTGCCGAGTCTATGAGGAAGATCCAGTCAAGGCTTGGGAAGAGCATGCTGCTATTCTCAAGAGCAAGGCAGATACACTTAATAAGGAACAATTCTCAGCCCTTCATTACACAGCTCCTGGGACTGATTTGACTCTTGGCTTGCCGAAAAACCACGTCTGGGAATCTGCCGGAGCCATCAATGCCCAAGGTGAAAGCTTCTTGCCAAACATGCCGACAGAAGAGGTCTTCACAGCTCCTGACTTCCGTCGTGCTGAAGGTTATGTCACCTCTACAAAACCGCTTAGCTACAATGGGAACATCATCGAAGGCATCAAAGTGACCTTTGAAAATGGAGAAATCGTAGATATCACCGCAGAAAAAGGCGATCAAGTCATGAAAGATTTGGTCTTCAAAAACAAGGGAGCGCGTGCCTTAGGTGAATGTGCTCTCGTACCAGATCCAAGCCCAATTTCCCAATCAGGCATTACCTTCTTCAACACCCTCTTTGATGAAAATGCCTCTAACCACTTGGCCATCGGAGCAGCCTATGCAACCAGCGTAGAAGGTGGCGCAGAATTCACAGAAGAAGAACTCGAAGCAGCCGGCCTTAACCGCTCAGACGTCCACGTCGACTTCATGATCGGCTCAAGCCAAATGGATATCGACGGCATCCGAGAAGACGGAACCCGCGTCCCAGTCTTCCGTAACGGAGATTGGGCAATATAGGGAGCAGGACAGAAATCGGTAGACGCAGTCTCGATTTCGTAGTCCTGCCCCCGCCCAGTTGATTAGGAAATACGAGTCCCGCAGGTAGGAGTAGTTCCAATCAACCACTGCGCCAAGAGACAGAAATCGGTAGACGTAGTCTCGTAAAAAAAGTAAGGTAGTAGTGATGATTCACTACTACCTTACTTTTTTGTCATTTACCCTATTCTAATATCAAAAGGCCTTCTTTGATTTCAAATGGGTTATTTGGGTTGATGCGGTCATAGAACATGATGCCGTTGGTGTGGTCGATTTCATGTTGAACAACGATGGAGTTGTAGCCTTTGAGTTTGATGCGTTTCTTTTCCCCATCTTTTGTGAAATACTCAACCGTCACGCGGGCATGGCGAACCACATAGCCTGGGACGTTGCGGTCTACTGAGAGACAGCCTTCCCCGTCGCCAAGAGCTGCATCTTGAACAGAATGGGCGACAACCTTTGGATTGTACATGACTTCTTGAAGGCTATAGGCTTCTTTTGGTGGGTTGCCATCGGCATCTTCTGGATTGGGAACCAAAACAGCGATGATTCGTTTAGAGATATCCAGCTGAGGGGCAGCGAGTCCCACTCCTCCACGGAGGCCAAGTTTTTCAGCCATAACAGGGTCTTGAGAATAGTGCAAGAATTGCATCATTTTTTCACCCAGGATAATTTCCTGATCAGACAAAGGGAAGGTCACATCTTCTGCAACAGCTCGAAGTGTTGGATTTCCTTCGCGGATAATGTCATCCATATCAATCAAATGGGACGCTCTTGTAACTTTTTCAATTGCTTTCATCGTTTTACTCTCACTTTCTTTCTACCCTCCATGATAACACAAAAGAGCCTAAAATTAAAGTTATCTGTCGATGGTTTCCGCATGTTTGATGGACAAATCACTCATCATTTTGGGATCTAAAATCGTATAGACTCGCCCTTCTCTTTGGACTAACCCCTCTTCGATCATCTGCTTGATGACGCGGTTAAGGTGGCGGTAGCTGATCCCAAAACGCAGGGCCAGCTGATTCATCTTGGGTTTGAGGGTCCCATTTTCATCGCAATGTTCCAGAAAATGCGTAGCGAGGCGTTCCTTGACCGAATAATGAAAGTTGGCAGGAGCCAAATAGTTGATCTGGTGCAATTTCTCAGCCAAGGTCTTGGCCGTAGAGCGCAAAAAGGTTGGATCAAGCAGGAGGCGTTTCTTAAAGTGCTGGGCTGGGAGCTGGACGACTAGCGAGTCCTGGTCTGCAATGACCGATGTAATACAGACCCGATCGAGCAGGAGCTCAATCTCTCCTAAGAGTCCAGGTTTTTCTTGGATTTCAAGGATGGTGTCACTGCCGTTTTCAAGACTGTGAACGATCTTGAGCCGGCCTTTGAGAAAATAAGGAATGACATCTTGCTCAGAACCCTGGCGGCAGATATAATCTCCAGCCTGGTAGAGAACGAGGTCCAGCTGGCTGAGGCAGTCGCCCGGAAAGATCTGGTCCAATTGGTAGTCTGTGATGATTTCCTTGAGTCTGGTAGATGGGGAAATTTTTTTCATCTCAATCTCCTAAAATAGGACAAATGTCCTGTTTTTCTATTTCTAAATTGATTATACTAGGATTCTATTAAAAATACTAGTTTGAATCTTTTCTGAAAAAACCAGTAAAATCAAATGTTACCAGTAAAGTGTAGGAAATAAACAATGAAAAAAACAATGGAAAGAATCAGTCTCTTGAGCTTGTCGCTCATGTTGATCTCATCTTTTTCAATAACAGCCGGTTTGCCGGCTATGAAGGCCTATTTTAGCCACTTCGGCTATTCAGCAGGCCAGGTAGAACTCTTGGTTTCCCTGCCAGCCTTTGCGGTCGTGGCCATGCTCTTTTTAAATAGCGTGATCGAGCGGTGGATGAGTGAGCGTCAGATGATTGTCGCAGGGCTTTTACTCTTTTCAACTAGCGGGCTCTTGCCTTTGGTCGTACAGGACTATCCTCTCATCTTTCTAAGTCGTTTGCTCTTTGGTTTGGGGACAGGAATGATCAATGCCAAGGCTATTTCGATTATCAGTGAGCGCTACTCGGGCAATGACAAGACTCGGATGCTGGGCTATCGGGGATCTGCTGAAGTGGTGGGCTCTGCCATCTTGACCTTTATGGTGGGACAACTCTTACCCCTAGGCTGGCCAGCGATCTTTGCCGTATATGGTGGTGGTTACTTGATTTTACTCCTCTATATCCTTTTTGTCCCTTATCCTAAGGAGAAAAAACAGGCTAGCTTGAAGGTGAAAAAGTCAGGATCCGTCCGCCTTCGCTCTCCTCAATGGCGTTTTAGTCTAATGCTAGCCGTGATTGCTGGTATCATCATTTGTTTCAATTCCATCATTAGCCTGCGCGTGCCGGATATCATTGTTGACGCTCGTATGGGAACGGCGACAACAGCTGGAACCGTCTTGAGTCTGATGCAATTAACAGGGATTGTAGCAGGGGTAGGCTTTGCCAGTTTGACACATGTTTTCAAAAAGAACTTGCTCATGATCATGTGCATTGGTTTCGGTCTAGCTCTGGCTTTGATTGGCTTGTCCGGACAGCTGTGGAGCTTGGTTCTAGGAACCCTCTTAGCCGGATTTACTTACAGTACGGGAGTCACCAGTATCTTCTATCACCTATCTGAAAAAATCCCGACCAATCTCCTGAACCTTGCGACCTCGCTGGTCTTGATCGGCTGCAATCTCGGATCAGCCCTCTCTTCTTTCTTCATCCAGTTGGTGACGCCACTAGCTCCCTCTAATAACCTGCTCTTTGTCTGGATTGGTGCTTTGATGGTCCTAACGGGAGTTTTTGCCTCACAATTGTTAGCACGAACGAAATGATGGAGAAATCATTTCGTTTTTTTAATTCAATCTATTGCGTCCTGTCACTAGCTCGTGTTATTATAGGAGGAGTGTGAAAAAAAGATTAGTTTAAAGGATAGAATAATGAAAAAAATCATGGAGAAAGTGAGTATTCTCGCGCTTTCATTTATTTTGACGACCTCGTTTTCGATTTCGAGTGCGCAGTCGGCCATGTTTGCCTATTACAAGGGAATTCCTCACAGCATGATTGAGCTCTTGGTCTCGCTTCCTTCTGCCGGGATCATGGTTTCACTCATCTTCAATAAATGGATTGGACGCCTATTTTCAGAGCGTCAGATGATTGTGACGGGCTTAGTTGCTTACGCTCTATGTGGCTTTATTCCCTTAATCAGTCCAGCTTATCCGGTTGTCTTTTTGTCTCGGATTATTTTCGGGATGGCAGTTGGTTTGCTCAATGTTTCTGCTATTGCCATTATCAGTGAGCGCTATAAAGGAAAAGAACGCGTCCAAACCCTTGGTATTCGTGGTTCTGCAGAGGTTGTTGGGACGGCCGTTTTAACCTTTGGAGTTAGCCTTTTGATTCGCTTTGGCTGGCAGGCTGCCTTTCTCGTTTACGGCATCAGCATTCCTATCTTACTTTTGTATCTCTTATTTGTGCCCTATGGATCTACGACGGAAGCAGTGGAGGAAAAACACCGGGATGTCAAGATGACAGGGGGTCAATGGCGGACAGCGCTCGGCTTAGCAGTCGTTGCGGCAGCTATCGTCTTGTCCAATGTCATGATCACCGTTCGGATTCCAAGTGTGGTAGAGCAAGTGGGACATGGCACTGCCCAAACTGCGGGGGTTATTTTAGCAGCCATGCAATTTGTTGGGATCTTGGCAGGTTTGGCTTTCTCGCCCTTGACCTATCTATTCCGTGATCGTTTATTATTGGTTTCGGGAGTAGCTTATGGTGTGGCCCAAATGTTGATCGGGGTCTCTCCAAATCTCTTGATTCTTGCCCTTGTAACCATTGCTTCTGGCTTCGCCTACAGTGTGGCTTTGACAACAGTTTACAATGTCTTATCTGATAAGATGCCAGCAGGGGTCTTGAGCCAGGCAACGTCCATTGCGGTTTTGGGATGTAGTACAGGTTCGATCGCAACGACCTTTGTCCTTAGTCTATTAGGGACGATCTCATCTGCTCCAGTCTTCATTTTTGGATTTTCTGGTATCCTCATGATCCTGGTTTCCTTTTTTGGCCTTTGGATTGTGCGAAAGAGCGGGAAGTAATTATGCGGCTAGATAAATTTTTAGTGGATTGCGGCGTGGGGAGCAGGACCGAGGTCAAGCAACTCCTCAAGCAAAAGAAAATCGCAGTAAATGGGAAAAATGAGACAGCAGGCAAACTGCAGATTGATCCAGACAAGGATCAGGTGACCTTTATGGGAGAAGACCTGGTCCATGAAACCTTCGTGTATTATCTGCTTAATAAACCAGCTGGGGTCATCTCAGCGACTGAAGATGATCACCACCAAACTGTGCTGGATTTATTGGATGAGACAGCCCGTCACAAGGAAGTCTTTCCTGTCGGGCGCCTGGATATCGATACCCATGGCTTGCTGCTTTTGACCAATAATGGCAAGCTCGCTCATGCCATGCTTTCGCCGAAGAAGCATGTGTCGAAGATCTACCGTGCCCAGGTGGATGGGATCATGGATGAGACAGATGTAGCCCGTTTTGAAGCAGGCATTGCCCTCAAAGACTTCACCACCTTACCTGCGAGATTGCAGATCTTAGAGGTGAATGAGGCAAATACCAGCTCCTACGTCGAAATCGAAATTGCTGAAGGAAAATTCCATCAGGTCAAGCGCATGGTCGCTGCCTGTGGCAAGGAAGTGGTGGATTTAGAGCGGATTTCTATGGGTCCTCTAACGCTAGATCCAAGCCTGAAATTGGGAGAATGGCGAAGACTCCATCCTTCTGAACTCAAGTCCCTAGAGGTCTTCGGAGTTCCCTTATAAGCAAAAAAACAAGCAGTCTGATTCTTACAGACTGCTTGTTTTTATTTGTATCAAGAAAATGTACTGAAAAGACAAAAAATGAATTTAATTGCTTGTACTATCAAAGCAAATTGTTTATAATGAAAAAAGATAGGTTGTGTATAAATTCACAATATGTAGTGATAATTTTTCGACTCACATACCTTATCTAGTAAACGTAGAAAAAGGAGAAAAATCGTTTATGAAAAAGTGGCTTTATTCTGTTGTGACAACAGTTGCCCTATTTTTACTAGCGGCTTTAGGATTTGCCAAACCCAATAGTCCAGCTAAAGTCCATGCAGATACGATCAATGATGTTGTGACATCTGTAAACATCTCGAAATCAACTGGTGGAGCGATTACAGATCCACTCGGTGTTTGGGAGAGTTTTCAAGTTGAAGCAAACTTTGTGTTGCCAAATGGTCGTGTAAAAAAGGGAGATAAGACCGTTATCCAACTTGGAGATGACTTTAAGGTCTTTGAAACGGACACCATTGACCTGCTGGATCCAAGCGGTCAAAAAGTTGCGACAGCAACAGTAGATGATCAAAGAAAAGTCATCACCGTAACCTATACGGACTATCCTGAAAGAATGGCCAATGTGACAGGGAAACTGCGTTTCTTTGCGCGTGTAGACCACCAAGTCGTCAAAGGACAAAAGACACTTGATTTTACTCTTACGATCGATAAGAAAGTGATTTCAGGTGGGAATATCGATTACAAAGGGGTCAATCCAGGTGAGAATCCTCCTACTCCAGAAGTCTTTAGCAAGTGGGGGTGGACCAACTCAGATGATAAATTAAAATTGACCTATACATTGAACATCAATCAAGGCCACACAGCCCTTCATAATATTGATATTAAAGACCAATTGGCCTTTACAGATGGAAAAATCAAAGCAGATTCTGTCAACATCCATACAGGAACTTGGCAGGTTAGTGACGAAGATGGGGCTTATCATTTAAAAGATACCACAAACGTCACCAAGAATTACTCCCCTGTTGTCAGCGCTGATGGTCGTTCTCTAACGGTTCATATTGGAGATCTAGCTCCTGAACAAGGGATGACTGTTCGCTATGATGTCTATCTGGACAAGGTCCCAGCCATCAATACATCCTACAAAAACAATGCGACAATGACAGCTACAGAAATCAAGGAGCAAAATAAGGTAGCAGACGTTCTGTATCAGTTCCTCGATGGAAAATTCAATGGTGAGAAATATTCCTTCACGATTCACAAAAAAGGTGAAAATGGCCAAGCGCTTGCCGGTGCCGTCTTTGCTGTGACAGCAGATGATACTGGTGAGCAAGTGGGAACCATTACGACAGATGAGAATGGTGTTGGCACTATTACGGGCTTGATCAAACAAGCTTATACGGTTCAAGAAATTCAAGCTCCAACTGGCTATGTTCTCTCAGAAGAACTTATCAAGATCAGCAAGGACGATTTTGGAAATGACCTTGCGATTTCTCGTGATGTTGTGAACCAAAAAGAAAAAACAAGTGTCTCTGGCCAAAAGACATGGAATGACAATGACAACCAAGATGGCAAGCGTCCATCAAAAATCACAGTCAATCTCCTAGCAAATGGTGTCAAAGTCGCTTCTAAAGAAGTGAAACCAGATGCGGTAGGAACTTGGGCTTATCATTTTGATAATCTCGATGTGGTCGATGATGCTGGCAATGTCATTGCCTACACTGTTTCAGAAGAACCTGTTGAAGGCTATGAAGCGACTATTGAAGGAACCAATATTACCAACAGTCGGACACCAGAAGTTGTTGAGATTCCAGTAACGAAAGTTTGGAAAGACAATGATAACCAAGATGGCGTTCGTCCTGACAAGGTCACTGTTCGTCTCCTTGCAGATGGTACAGAAGTAGCTAGCCAAGAGCTAAGTGCAGCGACTGATTGGAAGACAGTCTTTACCAATCTTCCAAAATACAATCACGGCAAACAAATTGTCTACACAGTCACAGAAGACACAGTAGCCAATTACTCTGCTGCGATTGATGGAACAACCATTACCAATAGCTACAAGCCAGGTAAAACCAGCGTTACTGTTACAAAACGTTGGGAAGACAACAATGACCAAGATGGCAAACGTCCAAGCACCATTAAGGTACAGCTCTATGCAGATGGCAAAGCTCAAGGAAAAGAAGTAGAACTTTCTGCTAAAAATAACTGGACTCATACCTTTAGCAATTTGCCTCTAAAAGCGAAAGGCAAAGAGATTCAGTACCAAGTGAAAGAAGTTGGAACAGTCAAAGGCTATACTAGTACGGTCGATGACAGTAACAAGGGAAATGTAGTGATCACCAATAGCCGCACACCAGAAGTAACGGAAGTAGCGGTCAAGAAGATCTGGGATGATGCAGACAATAAAGATGGTCTTCGTCCTGAAAAAATCACAGTTCGTCTCCTTGCGGATGGTCAAGAAGTAGCTGTAAAAGAAATCACAGCTACTGATAATTGGCAGGCAAGCTTCACGGATCTACCTGTATACAAGGAAGGTAAGAAGATTGCCTACACGATTACAGAGGATCCAGTAGCAGGTTATACAAGCAACATTGATGGTTTCACGGTAACCAATCGTCATACACCACCAACAACACCTCCTACCACACCACCAAGTACACCGCCAACGACTCCGCCTACAACCCCACCAAGCACACCGCCAACGACTCCGCCTACAACCCCACCAACAACTCCACCGACGACACCACCAACAACGCCGCCAAGCACACCGGAAAAACCAGAAACTCCAACTACACCAAAAGAAGGAAAGAAAAAATTTCTTCCATCAACTGGTGAAGTTGTTGCTTACGGATTGACCATACTCGGTGCACTCTTAGCAATTTTTGCTTTGGCTTTGCTCTTGCGTGGTAAACGGAAAGAGAAATAAGCTTCATACCGATAAAGGGGCTGGGACAAAAGTCCTAGCCTCTCAATTATTTTTGGATTGTCGAGCAAGACGCAGTGGTTGTGTGGGCTCTACTACGCTGATTCCATCAGCTTTTACAGCCCTACTCAACTGTGCGGAGGTGGGACGACGAAATCAAATTCTAACGAATTACCGATTTCTGTCCCACTCTCTTTTGAATAAGTTGCTTGAAGAATGATCCATCAAATTGTCCAAATTCCCAAGGTTCTTTTTAGAAAAGAGAAAAGCTCCTCTCGAAGGAAACATAAGTGTTTGACAGAAAGATGAAATCTTGGTAGAATAAGAAGGTCGAATAGACAACTAACTCTTTCTTGGTAGCAGGATATGCCAAACCTGCCACTCGGATAGAGCATAAAGAAAAGGAGCTTATCATGGCAATCTCAAAAGAGAAAAAAAATGAAATCATTGCACAATACGCACGTCACGAAGGTGACACTGGTTCAGTAGAAGTACAAGTTGCTGTCCTTACTTGGGAAATCAACCACTTGAACGAACACATCAAACAACACAAAAAAGACCACGCTACTTACCGTGGTTTGATGAAGAAAATCGGTCGCCGTCGTAACTTGTTGGCTTACCTTCGTACAAACGACGTTAACCGTTACCGTGAGTTGATCAACTCTCTTGGACTTCGTCGTTAATCATGATGCTAAGGGCGCCAAAAATCCGTATGAAAATAGGGAAACGACACAGTGTTCGATGAACACAAGGAGTTTCATCTTTTTCACTAGGATTTTAGCCCGAGCTCAAAACAGCTCTCTGAATTCAGGGAGCTGTTCTTTTTTGCCAAGTGCTTAGGCCGTGTTCAATTGAGCATATCTTGAAATAAAGCTACTCTAGTTGAGTAGCTTTTTTGTTTTTTGTCACCTTGCCTCGATATACTCGAGTATAATCTTCGGCTACGGTTCCTAGCATCGTAAGGTAAAATAGACCAGAACTATCTCCCTTCGGGGAGATTTTTTGTTTTCAGAAGAAATCCGGTACAATCTTCGGTTCGTCGCCTTGTCTAGAAACGTTTTATCTAGCAAGAATGGAGCTCTCTGGATTCAGAGGGCTTTTTTCTTGTCTTTTCCTTATCGAACGAGATTTATCATTCTGAGGAAGTCGTTTTATTTGACAGATGTAATGTCTAGAGTTACAATTGATGCATCATAAGAAATAGAGGTTATCGATATGATTGAAATTACATATCTAGACAGTGCAAAACAAGAAAGAGTCATGCATTTTGATTCCTACGAAGAGTTTGAACGCTCCCAACAAGCTTGCTTGATTGGGGTAGCAGATTTTTATCCTGTTGTGAAACTGACCTATAATGGGCATGAGTTGGATTACCAAGGGACTTACGGGGATGTTTTCTTCTATTTGATGAAGCAAGATTTGACGCAGTACCAAAACTAAAGGAGAAAGAAAATGGCAAAAGCAATTACAGACGCAACATTTGAAGCAGAAACAAAAGAAGGTTTGGTCTTGGTAGACTTTTGGGCAACCTGGTGTGGTCCATGTCGCATGCAAGCTCCTATTTTAGAAAAATTATCGGAAGAACTTTCGGAAGATGAGTTAAAAATCCTAAAAATGGATGTGGATGAAAATCCAGAAACAGCGCGTGCTTTCGGCATTATGTCCATTCCAACCTTGCTCTTTAAAAAAGATGGGCAGGTTGTTAAACAAGTAGCAGGAGTGCATACCGCAGCACAAATTAAGGCCATTGTGGCAGAGTTAAGTTAGTAAAAAAGAGTAAGATGGGAACGAATCGTTCTATCTTACTCTTTTTGTATTGACCTTTTAAAATTGGCTTATTGAGTCAAGAGATCCATAATCTCTTCGATACTTGATTTGCTACCTTTTTTTAGATAGTTTTCTTTACTACCTTTTTTAAAAGTTGACAAATTTGGTACCGTCTTGACATTCATATCATGTGCAAAAGCTGTGATGTTTTTTCGCTCCTTTGAGTCGTTATCCAGGTAATAAACGGTCTGATTCGTTTTTTGAATAGCAACTGCTAATTTAGGAGCGAATTTTTGACAGTATGGACAGGATTCGCGACCGATATAGAGAATGAAATCTTCTTTATTGTTGATTTTCTCTTGTACTTCAGATAGCGGAATCTTTTTGACGTAAGTCATTGCTTCCTTGTAAGAATCTGGAGTAATAATTTCTCTCTTTTTGAAATTCAAGTATAAAATAGCAAGCAGAGATGTTGTGCAAATGGACAAAATGAGAATCGTTAATTTCTTATTCACAAGCAACACCGTCACCATCTCTATCTAAACGAGGGCTATAACCAGCTTGTCCTCTGTATAGCGGTGCAGCACCTGCAGCGCGTGCTTCACTACAATTTCGATAGCCCCCTTGTTGAGGTTGTGTGACAAATGCTTGTTGTTGCTGCGTTTGTTGGGCAGCCGCGGCTTGTCTTGCCTGCTCAGCAGCTGCGGCTTGTCGAGCTCGTTCAGCTTCAGCAGCTTGTTGTTCCCTGACAGTAATGGCATTTTGTACTAATCCAACACGATGAGTTAAGCGATCTTTTGTTCCTTGATCAGCTACATTTGCGATGGCAGCTTGGGCTGGGGCGATATTTTCTGTTACTTGATTGTTTTCTAAGGCTTGTACGGCAGCTTCAGCTTGAGCAGCAAGTTGTTTTGCTTCAGCCTCTTTCTTTTCACGCTCTTCTTTTTCTTTTCGTTCCTGTTCTTCTTTCGCCTTTTTCTCGCGCTCTTCTTTTTCTTTTCGTTCTTGCTCCTCCTTTGCTTTTTTCTCTTTTTCTGCTTTCTCCTGTTCGTCGCGTTCTTTTTTTGCTTTTTCTTCTTTTTGAACGAAACCTACCTGTTTTTCAGTTTCTTTTTGAGAAGCTTCATTTTGATTTGAGCAAGCTCCAAATAATAACGCAATTAAGATTGTTAAAATCAACCGTTTTTTCATAATGTTACTCCCTTCGGATATTTATCCAAGAATAATCATACCATAATATAAAAGCGCTTTCAATCACTAACTGGTAATATTTAAATAAAAAATCAGACTTAGAATAAACTAAGTCTGAAAACTGTACTTATTCTCCCAATTCGGCACTGTAAGCAATGATTTGATCGACAGTGTCTGAAAGGAATTGGATGGTATCGCGGAGTGGTTTGTCAGTCGAGATATCTGCTCCGATAATCATAGCTGACTCAAGTGGGGTCTTGCTGCCACCTGATTTAAGGAGGTCTAGCCAATCTTTAGCTCCGTTTTCGGAGTTTTTCAAATGCAAGTATCCCGCTGTTGAGATAACCAAGCCAGCTGAGTAGGTATAGCTGTAAAGCCCCATGTAGTAGTGGCTTTGGCGCATCCAGGTCAAGGCTGCATCGTCATCGATTTCAACGGCATCTCCCCAGAACTCTGTCAAGACTTCCTTCATGATGCTATTGAGTTTGCTAGCGCCGAAGGTGCCACCTTCTTCGATCAAGGTGTAGACCTTGCGTTGGAAGGCTGCTTCTAGCAAGTGGGTGATGAAGTTGTGGAAGTAGGTATCTGTCAAGCGGTGAGCTAGGGCAAAGCGTTTTTGACGAGGATCGTCAAACTGGTGTTCCAAGTAGTCGCTGAGGAGGAGCTCGTTAAAGGTAGAAGGAGCTTCCACATAGTAGGTCGACATGTGGGCGTTGAAGTAGCTTTGGTTGTTGTCTGAGAAGATGAATTGACCAGAGTGTCCAATCTCATGGATCAGGGTATAAACATCGCTCATCCGTCCTGTCCAACTCATGAGGACATAAGGATGGACGCGGTAAGGGTCAGCTGCATACCCACCGGAATCCTTACCTTCATTGGCCGCAAAGTCGACCCAGCGTTCGGTTTGGTAGCGAGCAATTTCGCGAGAATATTCTTCGCCAAGAGGTGCCACCGATTTCATGACCAAGTCATAAGCGTCATCAATAGTAACATCTGGGTTGAGCGCACTGTCCAAATCCAACTTCCAATCAGCGAAAGTCATTTTTTCAAGGCCGTTGACCTTGGCTACGTGTTTGAGGAATTTTTGAGCAACCGGTGCGAAGTCCTTCATGATCAGGTCAATCTGACGATCAAACATAGAACGATCCACTTCCTGCTCAGCCAAGAGATAGTCAAAGACAGAATCGTAGCCCCGCATATCTGCGATCAGCTTTTCAGACTTAACTTGAGCTAGATAGGTAGCAGCAGCCGTGTTTTGGTGCTTGCGGAGGCCTTCTGAGAAGGAACGAAAGGCTTTTTCACGAACTTCCGCATTCTCATGGTTTTGGTAGAAGTTTTCATAGGTAACAAAGCTATTCTTGTAAACTTTTCCATCCACTTCAAAATCAGCCATTTCAAAGTCGCCTGCCCGCATCTTGGTATAGATGTCTTGAGGCCCGTAGAAGACTTCACCCAGGTTGGTCAAGGTCTTTTCCACATCAGCTCCCAAGTAGTGAGCTTTTTTGATTTTAGCCTGACGAATGGCAAAAGTGAGGTGAGGGAGTTGCCCCAGGCGTTCGAGGACTTCTTCATCCGATTCTACCAAAGCATCATCAAAGAAGGAAAGTTCGACGCTGGCCCAAGTTTCGAAATCCATCCCTGCTTGGGCAATTTCTGCAAAAGCTTCGTCGCCAAAGTCAGTGGTTTGTGGCATAAAGCTGTAGTTGCCAATGTGGCTGAGTTGGATCTGAATTTGCTCAAAAATCGCAAAGGCAGCTTCGAAGTCTTCAACGGTGTGGAGGTTGCCCTTGTAATTACGGACAAATTCATTGATTTCTTCACGTGTTTTTTCAATGGCACGCAAGAAGTCTTCCTGGTCTTGGTAGAGGGCTGTGAGGTCCCAGAGTTCGTTCTCAGGAAATTCAGAACGTTTTTTTAATTCCATAATGTTCTCCTTTTGATCGGTATTCTTCCTTAAGTATAGCAGAAAATAGGACAGAAACATAGAGGGAGAGGGGAAAATGCTTATGTAAAAATCTTGAAAAGAGCTGGAAAAATTGACCATTTTTGATATACTAGGATAGATATGAGGAGGTTTTTATGAAAAAGGTTATGATTTCACTACTGGCGGCTGCATCCGTGCTATCTCTAGTGGCTTGTACGCCCAAACGCTATGAACGCCAAAGCAAACCGAAAACGGCAAGCTCTTCGTCGGTCAAAAAAGAGAAGAAAGATACAGGTCAGAAGTATTATCAAGAGGTATTAGATCGCTATAAGTCTTATGCGGTTGCCATTAATACTAAGGACCAAACAGCTTTACAAAATGAACTGAAGAAGATCGAAGCAACTTCAGAAGAATATGCCTATGTCTTTAACCTTCAAACACTTGGGAGTACCAATGAGTGGCAATATGCTTTTGAGGATCTTAATCGTGATGGTAATGACGAACTGCTGATTGGGGATGGCAAAACGATCGCTGCGGTGTATTATTTGAAAGATAACCAGCCAACCTTGCTCCATGTAGCCTATGTAGCTTCTGCAGGTGGCTATCGCTCCAGCTTAGATGTTTTTGACAATGGGCAAATCGTCTATGCCACTTGGCAATCCCTTAATCCAGAAATGGAATTGACCCTCTATTCACTAGGAAAAGGGGAAGCCAAGGAAGAAAAGAAAGCAACCATTCAAATTGGTGGAAAGGAAACAGCAGAACAAGCTCTTGGGATTTCAGCTAAGAAGTTGAACCTCAGTAAGCTAGACTGGAAAAAATTTGATGGTTCAGGGGATTCCAAATCAACAGCTAAAGCCGAAGAGAAAAAATCAGAAAGCTTCCAAGTGCAAGTCAGTGTGTCGGATCTCCGTATTCGAAAAGAGCCCTCAACCTCAGCTCCATCTGCAGGAATGATCGCAAAAGGAACTCATACCATTACGGAAACCGTAGAGGCGGAGGGTCATACCTGGGGCAAATTAGAATCTGGACAAGGCTGGATCGCCCTTGAATTCACAACGCGGGTGGATGGAAATGCCGAATCAACTCCTGCTTCTGCCAAAACAAGCACTGAGATGAATCTAGATGAAATAAAAGCTGGAAATTTCTCAAGTGTAGCGGGAGTTTGGAAAAATAAGTACGGTACGAGCATTGAGTTTGATGCGCAAGGAATTGTGAAGGTCAATGGTAGTGCTGTTAATGGTGTTCAATTTTCTGGTTTTTACTTCAAGGAAGGTAATCTTCACGGAGTTAGTCGGATGCCTGGGGCAACGAATGAAACGCCTATTCTTTTCATTCCTTCAAGAGAAGGTGGCAGTGAATCCATTTACTGGAGTAAGAGTGATGCTACGAATGGGAACGATTTGTACTACCGTGTGGACTAAAAAAAGGAGACAAGCATGAAAAAAATAGGAACATATTTACTAGCTGCAGCCCTCTTGCTTTCTCTGGCAGCCTGTGCCCCAAAACGCTATGAGCGTAAGCACAGTCCGGTAGGAGCTTCATCGGTCAAAAAATCATCTGACAAAGCCCAAGAAAAAGAGCAAACAGAAGAAGCTAAGTCAGATGAACATGATAAAGAAGCCATTGGGACCTTATCAAAAGCGGACCAAGCGGATATCTATTCGATTATTGAAAACAGTGCGTCTTTGACCTATTCACTTCAGGTGCAACCGACTCGTTTGCTGGAGTTGAACAATGATCACAGTGCAGTTGAAGGCTACTCGCAAGACATGTTCATTGATTACTACAATACCTATACGCCGGGAACCTATAATCTGCAAGATATCATTGATAAATTGAATGCAGAAGAGACGTCGGACTCTATCCGTAGTCTTTCACAAGACCAGCTGATCCAACTAACAAATGAAAAGAAAGATGGCTGGATCTATTCGACAAAAGACAAGGCCTTTTACGAAATTGTATCTGGTGGTCGTGGCGGAGCGATGCCACCGATGGAAATTCCTTCACCGGATGAATGGGTGATCAATGAAGATTCAGTTGAAGTGACAACGACTATCCAAGGAACTTCCGATCCATACAGACGTTTTGTCTTGAAACGCAACAACAAGAACTACAAGGGTGGAACCCACAAAACACGCTTTTATGTCGACAGCACTGAATTCGTGAAATCGTAAAAATAAATAGAAGCTATACCTAGCTCTAAAATTTTTATATAGAACTTACTGAAAAATCACAGAAAAAGGCCTTCAAAGCCTTTTTCTTTTGGGCTTGAATATGTTAAAATAAAAGGTATACGTGCTTGGATACAAAGATGAGGATATAACATATAGATGTGCTGCGTCAATCGAATGCTATCATGCGTAATTGAACCCGCCTACAACTCTGTGGAAAAAGATAAATCTACCTAGGAGCGTTCGCTCCGTCGTTCGATTTCCTATTTTCCTTTGAGTTGCTTAACGGCTTAGTATCTTGATAGTTGAACACGGGCTAAATCCCTAGTGAAAAAGATAGATTTCCTAGTGTGCGTGGCACACTGCGTCAATCTCCTATTTTCATACGGGATTCTTCACGCCCTTTGTATCCTGATTTTTGTAGGCAAGTCGTATAATTTTATCAATCCAAAGGGGATTACAATGACAAAACAAGTGTTTCAAACGACTTTTGCGGGTCGTGAGTTAATCGTAGAGACTGGTCAGGTTGCTAAGCAAGCAAATGGCTCTGTTGTCGTGCGTTATGGGGAGTCAACTGTCTTGACGGCAGCTGTCATGTCTAAGAAGATGGCAACTGGGGATTTCTTCCCACTTCAAGTCAACTACGAAGAAAAAATGTATGCGGCTGGGAAATTTCCTGGTGGCTTTATGAAACGGGAAGGTCGTCCTTCTACTGATGCGACCTTGACAGCGCGTTTGATTGACCGTCCAATCCGTCCTATGTTTGCGGAAGGTTTCCGTAACGAAGTGCAAGTCATCAACACAGTCCTTTCTTACGATGAAAATGCATCTGCCCCAATGGCAGCCATGTTTGGTTCATCATTGGCTCTTTCTATCTCAGATATTCCGTTTGACGGACCAATCGCTGGGGTACAAGTGGGTTATGTCGATGGGGAAATCATCATCAACCCAACGCAAGAACAAGCCGAGCGCTCTCTTCTTGAATTGACAGTAGCCGGTACGAAACACGCCATCAACATGGTAGAGTCTGGTGCCAAAGAATTGTCAGAAGAAATCATGTTGGAAGCTCTTCTCAAAGGGCACGAAGCCGTGAAAGAATTGATTGCCTTCCAAGAAGAAATCGTTGCGGCAGTTGGGAAAGAAAAAGCAGAAGTTGAATTACTTCATGTAGATGCTGACTTGCAGGCTGAAATCATCGCAGCCTACAACAGTGACCTTCAAAAAGCGGTTCAAGTTGAAGAAAAATTGGCGCGTGAAGCTGCGACTCAAGCAGTCAAAGACCAAGTCACAGCTGTTTACGAAGAAAAATATGCCGACCACGAAGAGTTTGATCGCATCATGCGGGATGTGGCTGAAATCTTGGAACAAATGGAACACGCAGAAGTGCGCCGTTTAATCACAGAAGACAAGGTTCGTCCGGATGGTCGTAAGGTCGATGAAATCCGTCCTTTGGATGCACAAGTCGACTACCTTCCTCGCGTACACGGTTCTGGACTCTTTACACGTGGACAAACGCAAGCCCTTTCTGTCTTGACCTTGGCACCAATGGGTGAAACGCAAATCATTGATGGTTTGGATCCTGAGTACAAGAAACGCTTTATGCACCACTACAACTTCCCACAATACTCTGTAGGGGAAACAGGGCGTTACGGTGCGCCTGGTCGTCGTGAAATTGGTCACGGTGCTCTCGGTGAGCGTGCCCTTGCTCAAGTATTGCCAAGCTTAGAAGAATTCCCATATGCCATCCGTCTAGTAGCAGAAGTATTGGAATCAAATGGTTCTTCATCTCAAGCCTCTATCTGCGCGGGAACACTTGCCCTGATGGCTGGTGGTGTGCCAATCAAGGCGCCAGTAGCTGGGATTGCCATGGGTCTGATCTCAGATGGAAACAACTACACCGTATTGACAGATATCCAAGGTTTGGAAGACCACTTTGGAGACATGGACTTCAAGGTAGCTGGTACGCGTGACGGGATTACAGCCCTTCAAATGGATATCAAGATCCAAGGGATCACTGCAGAAATCTTGACAGAAGCGCTTGCTCAAGCCAAGAAAGCTCGTTTTGAAATCCTTGACGTGATTCAAGCAACCATTCCGGAAGTTCGTCCAGAATTGGCGCCAACTGCTCCGAAAATTGATACCATCAAGATTGATGTGGACAAGATCAAGATTGTCATCGGTAAGGGTGGAGAAACCATCGATAAGATCATCGCAGAGACAGGCGTTAAGATTGATATCGATGAAGAAGGGAACGTATCGATCTACTCGAGCGACCAAGATGCGATTAACCGTGCTAAGGAAATCATTGCTGGTTTGGTGCGTGAAGCGAAGGTGGATGAAGTCTACCATGCCAAAGTAGTTCGGATCGAGAAATTCGGTGCCTTTGTCAACCTCTTTGACAAGACGGATGCCCTCGTTCATATCTCTGAAATGGCTTGGACGCGCACCAACCGTGTCGAAGACTTGGTAGCGATTGGCGATGAAGTCGATGTGAAGATTATCAAGATTGACGAAAAAGGTCGTGTCGATGCTTCTATGAAGGCACTATTGCCACGTCCGCCAAAACCTGAACATTCAGAAGAAAAAGGTGAAAAAGGTCCTCGTCATG
This sequence comes from Streptococcus parasanguinis, assembly GCA_018379295.1. Taxonomy (GTDB): domain Bacteria; phylum Bacillota; class Bacilli; order Lactobacillales; family Streptococcaceae; genus Streptococcus; species Streptococcus parasanguinis_AH. The sequence goes on from JAGZVW010000005.1 coordinate 49,311, forward strand.
GCGATCGTCCTCGTCACCACAATAAAGACCACAAACCTAAAAAAGACTTTACCATTACACAAAAAGATTCAGAATAATTATTAGAAAAGGAGGGGCACGGTATGGGATGGTGGCGTGAAACCATCAATATTGTAAAAGAAAATGACCCAGCAGCGCGTACCTCGCTGGAGGTCCTTTTGACCTATCCGGGCGTCAAAGCACTGGCAGCTCACCGTGTTTCCCACTTTTTGTGGAACCATGGTTTTAAGCTTCTAGCTCGGATGCATAGCCAATTTTGGCGTTTTTGGACTCAGATTGAGATCCATCCAGGTGCGACTATTGCTTCTGGTGTCTTTATCGACCATGGAGCGGGCCTTGTTATCGGGGAAACAGCCATTGTTGAAAAAGGCGTTATGCTCTACCACGGGGTGACCCTTGGGGGAACAGGGAAGGATGTCGGTAAACGCCATCCGACGGTTCGTGAAGGAGCCTTGGTCTCCGCTCATGCTCAGGTCATCGGTCCGATTGAGATTGGGGCCAAAGCCAAAGTAGGAGCGGGAGCGGTCGTGGTCTCCGATGTACCGAGTGATGTGACCGTTGTCGGAGTCCCTGCTAAAATTGTTCGTGTGCACGGTAAGAAGGATGAGCCAATCATTCACCAAGAAGAAGAAAAACGCGAATACTACGTGAATAAGATGGAGCATGCTAAGGAAGCCAGTCATCGGTCTTCTAGCTTGTAAGGAGATCGCTACGTGATTCAAGCAACCAATACATTGAATGACCACCAACTACTGGAAGCAAAGTCCCTTATTGCCATCTGTCAGAACGATGACGGAACTTTTCGGGATCCTTATCTCTCCAATATGCTCAATTTTGATCCCTATATGCCCGCCTTTTTCCTTTATTATGAAAAAGGTGAACTTATTGGCATATTAACGGTTTATGCAGATGACCCAGATGTGGATGTGGCGATCCTGGTCCATCCTAATTATCGTCGTCAGGGAATTGCGCGTGCTTTGTATGGAAGTTTTGAGAAAGAAACGGCATCTTATCCAATTGAGTCTGTGACTTTTCAGACAGAGCGTATTTTTCTAGAGAATCATCCTGATTTTGCCAGCAATTGGGGACTGGTTGAGGATGGCGAAACAGAAACCTGGTTAGGACGTGATCGAACCGCTTATGCATTAGATTCCCGTTCGGATGTCGGTGTGCTCTTGGCGGAACCTTCTTATCTTGAAGCCATTGCCCAGCTCCACCACCAAACCTTCTCAGATGAAGTGGAAGCACCGGAAGTGAGCCACAGATACATTTCAGAGGCCTTGAAGGATCCTGATAGTCTGCTTTACATATTACTCAAAGAAGGTCAAGTGATTGGCGTTTGTACGGTCGATGTATCTGGAAAATGCAATTACCTTTATGGACTTGCGATTGCTGAAGTCTATCGTGGGCAAGGTTACGGAAGCTATCTAGCAAAATCAGTCGTCAACCAAGTCATTGAGCAAAATGATAAGGAATTTCAGATTGCAGTGGAAGATGACAATGTAGGTGCTAAACGCTTGTATGAAAAGATTGGCTTTATCAAACAGACTCAGGTGGTTTACTTGAAGCCAAAAGAGTAGAAACAGAAAGGAAATGAAGCGTGTTAAAAATTTATGATACCATGTCTCGTGATCTGCGAGAATTTATCCCCATCGAGGAAGGAAAGGTCCGCATGTATGTTTGTGGACCAACGGTTTACAACTATATCCACGTAGGGAATGCCCGTTCAACGGTAGCCTTTGACACGATTCGTCGCTACTTTGAGTATCGTGGCTACGAAGTTGCCTACATTTCCAACTTTACAGATGTGGATGATAAGATCATCAACCGTGCCAAAGAAGAAGGCATCACACCTCAGGAAGTGGCAGACAAATATATTGCGACCTTCCGTGAGGATGTGACGGCTCTTGGCGTGAAGCCTGCAACTCGCCATCCTCGTGTGGTCGAGTTTATGGATGACATCATTCGTTTTGTCGCTGACTTGATCGAAAAAGGCTATGCCTATGAGAGCCAGGGAGATGTCTATTTCCGTGTGGAAAAATCCCACAACTATGCAAAATTAGCCAACAAAACTCTAGAAGACTTGGAGCTAGGCGCTTCTGGTCGGACAGATGAGGAAACAGCCCGCAAGGAAAATCCAGTTGACTTTGCCCTTTGGAAAGCTGCCAAACCAGGAGAGATTTCCTGGGACAGCCCTTGGGGACCTGGTCGTCCTGGTTGGCACATCGAGTGTTCGGTCATGTCGACGGGAATTTTAGGGGATACTATTGATATCCACGGTGGTGGTGCTGACCTTGAGTTTCCGCACCATACCAACGAAATCGCTCAATCAGAAGCTAAGACCGGAAAAACTTTTGCCAATTACTGGATGCACAATGGCTTTGTCAATATTGATAATGTCAAGATGTCCAAGTCCTTAGGCAACTTTATCACTGTGCATGATGCATTGAAGACTATCGACGGCCAAGTGCTTCGTTTCTTCTTTGCAACCCAGCACTACCGCAAGCCCATTAACTTCACAGAAAAAGCGGTTCGCGATGCGGAGACCAACCTCAAGTATTTGAAAAACACCTATGAGCAACCGTTCACAGGAGAAGTGGATCCAGCAGACTTACAAGGCTTTGTGGACAAGTTTATCGCGGCTATGGATGAAGATATCAATGCGGCAAACGGCATCACCGTCGTCTTTGAATTGGCTAAATGGATCAATTCAGGTCACTACAATCAAGACGTCAAGGATGCCTTGACCAAGATGTTAGAAGTCTTTGGAGTGGTCTTTGTCGAAGAAGACTTGGATGCAGATATTGAAGCCTTGATCGCTGAACGTCAGGAAGCCCGGGCTAAGAAAGACTTTGCGCGAGCAGATGCCATTCGCGATGAATTGGCTGCACAAGGAATCAAGCTCTTGGATACAAAAGAAGGTGTAAGGTGGACACGTGATTGATGTCAATCTAATCAATGGGATTGCCCTTGCCTTTGAGGGAGATGCGGTCTATTCCATGTATATTCGCAGACACCTGATTTTTCAAGGGATGACCAAGCCCAATAAGCTTCACCAGGCTGCCACCCGCTATGTCTCTGCTAGAGCTCAGGCTAGCTTGATTGAAAGCATGTTGGAGCAAGAAATTCTGACGGAAAAAGAGTTGGAGATCTACAAGCGCGGTCGCAATACCAATAGCCATACCAAGGCCAAAAATGCGGATGTCGTGACCTATCGCATGTCGACGGGCTTTGAGGCTGTCATGGGCTATCTCCATATGACGGGGGAGCTCTCTCGGCTAGAAGAGCTGATTGACTGGTGCATCCAGCAAGTAGAAGAAGGAAGAAAGCATTGAAAAATATCAGAGAGTGGTTTCCTCATGCAGAGGTAACGGATCAAGCCAATCCACCAGCTGGTTATGTAGCCCTTCCCCTTCAGGCTCATCAATGGCTGCTGCTGAAGGAAGAAGAGCTAACCGAGCGAGAAAAACAATTGATTTCCTGGTTGGGCGGTGAAGAAGAGGTTGCCCCTAATCCTTGGTACCAGTACCTGATCGATGGAAAGGGAGAAGCCCCTCAAGTCATCAAAAAAATGCAGCTCGTCTATTGCCACATTTCGCATTCAACAGCGGAAGGGACGGCTTCTTGGCTAGAGATGATGCAGACACTCTTGCCCAATTTCCGAGCAACCTTGCAACTGAGCGGACAAGATTATGTGCTCATTCTGGACCAAGACCAGTCTTTACCTGTGGCCGATATCTTAAAAGATACCGTCTCTGCCATGGAGTATGACTTCAACATTCGTTTATCTATCCTGGTCGGGCAAGTATGGACCGAGTCTAAAGACGGGAAAGTGTCTGCTGTCATCCGAGCAGAACAGGCGGTCTTTCGAGCTTGGATTCGAGAGGGCCATCAAGGTGTCTATCGCTTTTCTCAACTCTATCTATGGGGAATCGAGCAGGCAGATTTAGATCTCACTCCAATCAAGGCAAGCTTGCATCAGTTGATTGAAAGTCAAGATCAATTGCAAGACATCATTGTTGCTCTTTGGGACAATGGGGCAGTCGTCACCAAGGCCGCCCAGCAACTCTATCTCCACCGCAATTCGCTCCAATATAAGATTGACAAGTGGGAGGAGTTGACGGGTCTTCAGTTGAAAAATCTGACAGATCTAGCCCTGTGCTATCATTTAGTTTTACAAGATGTGATTTAAACGGAATCAATCCAGAGTTTTGTGCAACTTGCACAAAACTCTTTTTCTTTTTTGTGAGACTTGCCATAGATTTGTAAAACGTTTTCATTTACAATAGAACTATAAAAATCAAAGGAGTACCATCATGGTAGAATTGAATCTTAGTCACATTTATAAAAAATATCCAAATAGCGAACATTACTCAGTTGAAGACTTCAACTTGGACATCAAAGACAAAGAATTTATCGTTTTCGTAGGTCCTTCAGGATGTGGTAAATCAACGACTCTTCGTATGATCGCTGGTCTTGAAGACATCACAGAAGGTGAATGTTCAATCGATGGCACTGTTGTAAACAACGTGGCACCTAAAGACCGTGATATCGCCATGGTATTCCAAAACTACGCTCTTTACCCACACATGACTGTGTACGATAACATGGCCTTTGGTTTGAAATTGCGTAAATACAGCAAGGAAGATATCGACAAACGTGTACAAGAAGCAGCTGAAATCCTTGGCTTGAAAGAATTCTTGGATCGTAAACCAGCTGACCTTTCTGGTGGTCAACGTCAACGTGTGGCCATGGGTCGTGCCATTGTCCGTGATGCAAAAGTGTTCTTGATGGACGAACCTTTGTCAAACTTGGATGCTAAACTTCGTGTATCCATGCGTGCTGAAATTGCGAAAATCCACCGTCGTATCGGAGCTACAACAATCTACGTAACCCACGACCAAACAGAAGCGATGACATTGGCTGACCGTATCGTTATTATGTCTGCTACTAAAAACCCAGCTGGTACAGGTACTATCGGACGTGTAGAACAAATCGGTACTCCGCAAGAAGTGTATAAGAACCCTGTGAATAAATTCGTAGCTGGATTCATCGGAAGCCCTGCCATGAACTTCATTAACGTGAAATTGGAAGGTGGACACATCGTTGCCAATGGATTGAACTTGAAAGTTCCAGAAGGTGCTTTGAAAGTCTTGAAAGAAAAAGGCTATGATGGTAAAGAATTGATCTTTGGTATCCGTCCAGAAGACGTGAATACAGAAGCTGCTTTCCTTGAAACATTCCCAGAATCAGTCGTGAAAGCAACCATCTCTGTATCTGAGTTGCTTGGTTCAGAATCTCACTTGTACTGCCAAGTTGGTGACAACGAATTCATCGCTAAAGTAGATGCGCGTGACTACCTTGGAACTGGTGAAACCATCGAACTTGGATTTGACTTGAACAAAGCTCACTTCTTCGACAAAGAAACTGAAAAAACAGTATACTAATAAGTGCTGACACTGTAGAGACTGAGATGATATGTCTCAGTCTCTTTCATTTTAAGGAGACAAAACATGGAAAAAGACTGGTGGAAGGGGAAGGTCGCTTATCAGATCTACCCAAAAAGCTTCAAAGACAGCAATGGAGATGGTGTTGGGGATTTAAAAGGAATCACGGAGAAACTCGATTACCTTCAAGACTTAGGGATTGATATTCTCTGGTTATCCCCTATTTACAAGAGTCCGTTTATTGACCAGGGTTACGATATTTCCGATTATTATGCCATTGATCCTATTTTTGGAACGATGGAAGATATGGAAGAGTTGATCGCTGAAGGCAAGAAGCGAGGCATTTCCATCATTATGGACTTGGTGGTCAACCACTGCTCCAGTCATCACGAATGGTTCCAAAAGGCTTTAGCGGATCCAGATGGCCCTTATGCGGATTACTTTTATTTCATCGAAAGTGACAAGGAACCCAACAACTGGGAAAGTTACTTTGGAGGCAGTGTTTGGGAACCGGTTCCTGGCACTAATAAATACTATCTCCATTCTTTCCACAAGGATCAGCCAGACCTCAATTGGCAAAATCCTGTCTTGCGCGAAGAGATATATAAGATGATCAATTGGTGGTTGGACAAGGGAATTGCAGGCTTCCGGATTGATGCCATTATCAATATCAAAAAGGATTTAGAATGGCGTTCGCTTCCGTCCGATCGCGAAAATGGCTTGGTTCCAGTACCGGAGTCTCTGGTCAATGCCCAACCGATTGAACCTTTCTTGCAAGAGTTAAAGGAGCGAACCTTTGCCAAGTACAACGCCTTCACAGTAGGGGAAGTTTTCAATGAAACTGACGAAGAGTTGCACTTCTTTATTGGAAAAGACGGTGTCTTTTCTTCTATCTTTGACTTCAAGCAAACCTGCTTGGGGCAGGAAGGAAAGGGCTGGTTTGACCATACTCTTCCAACAGCGGAAGAACTCAAGGAAAGTATTTTCCAAGCGCATGAGCGCGCAGATAGGATTGGTGTTCTCTCGACCATCATCGAAAACCACGACGAACCTCGTGGGGTGTCCCATTATATCGCAGAAGGTCCAGTAAACGATACCAGTAAAAAAGCCCTGGGAACCATTCAGGTTTTGCGCAAGGGAATTCCGTTTATCTATCAAGGTCAAGAAATTGGAATGGAGAACCAAGTCTTTGAATCAGTGGAGGACTTTGATGATATCGCGACCATCAATGGCTACCACGTTGCTAAAGAAGCTGGTTTGAGTGAGGAAGAAGCCTTAGCAGTGATTGCCAACTATAGCCGAGACAATGCGCGGACACCGATGCAGTGGTCAGCGGAGCCAGGTCTGGGCTTTAGCGATGGACCAGCCTGGCTGATCAGTCCCAAACCAGACTATTCTATTAATGTAGAGGACCAGGAAAAAGATCCAGACTCCATCTTGAATTATTACCGTCAGTTAACTGCCTTGTATCGCCATCCCCTCTATGGAAATACCATCCGGTTTGGAGATATGATTCCAGCTTATCGGGAACGTGAGAATATCATCGGCTTCGAACGCCGTGGGGACAAGCGTCTCTTGGTAATCAGCAATTTCCAAAATCGCCAGGCCACTTTGGAGTTGACAGCTCCGATTAAAACGGTCGTTTTAAATAATACCGCAGGGTTGTTCCAAGAAGGAGACCAGGTATTAGAATTGTCTCCTTACCAAACCATCGTGCTGGAATTGGTGGAATAGAAAGAACCTTCGTTTCTGCGAAGGTTCTTTTCATGTTATCCAAGTCTACACCTGGAACTTATTCAACTTCTTTCTTTTTCAAGAGGAGGAAGCCTCCGCTAACGGCTAACAAGAAGCTTGAAAGAACAAAGTGTCCGGTTGAGTGATCTCCAGTTTGTGGCAATTGCGCCTTGGCTGGATTTTCTTGGAATCTTTGTCCCACTTGGTAGCTCAAGGTTTGCGCGCTTTTTTCAGCTTCAGCTGCGGTTTCTTTTTGTGGAAGGAGAACTTTAGGAGTATCTTTCTTGGTCAAGATTGGCTGTGGAGTGGTTGTTTGGTTATGAATTGGAACCACCACTTGATCTGGTTCTTTAGCTGGGACGTAATCCATCAAGCTAGCCAACTTGCTGCCAAAGATCGCATTGGTTACCCAGCGGAAGAAGTGCACGGGGTGCTGACGGTTGCTTGGATTTCCAGCATAGACAAAGAGTGGTTGGCCCAGAAGTTCTCCAGAGATGGCCATGACCTTATTGGCTAGGACTTCATTTTTTGGCCACCAGCCAGCAATGTAGTAGTCGCTTGAAGCGATGCTCATCAAGGTTTTGAAATGCTCTGGAACCTTTTCAATCCAGTTTCCGGAGTTGGAGTAGAAGAGGGTATTCTTCTTGTAACCGCTGGTCAATGGATCCTGATCATCAATGATGGCTTTCATCAAGCCTTCGTAGTCACTACCGCCTTTTAGTTTTTCAGCGTCAAATCCTGCAAGAACTCCCAATTTTTCCAGTTTTTGCATGGCTTCCCCACCGATGACAAGGGTCGGTTTCTTGCCAAAGATGGAAGCATCAAAACGATTGCTTTCCAAAATAACAACATCCGCTTCTTCTGGAGTATTGACAATTTGGAAGCCTAATTTTTCAAGGACTAGACTAGTATGAGCAGGCGCATCGACTCCAGCCCAATTATAGTGGTAGTTTGGAGAGTAGACCTTCATCGGTTTCAAGGTTGGCCCGCTTGGTACCTTGTAGAGGGCATCACCATAGATGGCATAGTTTGGCAGGAGCGAAGCAAAGGTATCGCGGTCAACGATGTAGCCATCATCTGTCAGGTAGACAGATTTTCCTTGCGCAATGGCCTGGTTAACAGCTTTAACGGCACTGGCTGAGGTATTTGCGATCACATAGTAAGGAGCTTTTGGATCGATTTCTGAGGTTCGAGTGGCACGGGTAGTTGTGACCTCCCCTAGTTTGCCTGTAAAGAGCCCGTCCTTGAAGACTGGTTCTGCTTTGAACCCTCTCATATCAGGGAAGTTGACGAGAAGTTCCGCGTACATCGCAGCCCAGGCAGATTCGTTGGAGCCCTTGTAGAGAATGTGGTTGGCATAGCCACGTTTGGCTTGGGCCATATCAATGACTAAGTCCCCTTTTTTGTAGTTGCCTGTATCTTCTTTGAGTTCTTTGACGAGAACACCATTGCGTTTGAAGTAGTCGATCATATTGAAGGCTTCTTGAGCGTCATTGTCCTTGTCGAGGCTCATTGGGATGACATAATAGTCAGGGAAGAATTTCGGACGACCATTCTTCACACGACCGACAACTTCACCAGTTGGACCTACTAATTCATTTTCGGCTTTTGGATCTTCGGTTTTATTGAGACCACGCAGGTAGAAGTTGAGACGCATCTCAAGGAGACGGTCCGGATCTTGGTTGAGGAAGTCAATCCCTCCTAGGACAGCATTGCGACCTGCTTTGTAGGATTCTTCATTTCCTTCCGGAATTTCGATAGTATGGCCTAAGATACCATGGTAGACAGCATAAACTCCTGTATAGCCAGAGAAGGAGTCATCCCAGCCATCGCCCCAATCCAATTTAGGAATGATGTAACTATCGTATTTAGAATTGGCAACTCCTGCCCGTCCCATATGATGGGCATTTTCTAGCATCAGGTCTGACAGAAGATCGTATTCGAAGTTCGGATCATGTGGTGGCGTTGCAGGTTCGATTAAGAATTCTTTGACAAAACCGTGTAAGTCGTAGAGAGCGATCGGATTCCATTTGTTGATCATTTGGATAACCGTGCGAACTTCAGGGTTGGTTTGGTAGCTGGCATCCCGGTTTGGATCGAGTCCGTTTGCTAGGGCCCGCAGGTTGAGAGCATCCCCATCTGGGTTTTCCGTGAAGTCAAATAAGAAGATGAATTTATTGAGCAAGGTTGGAATATCTAGCGTGACAGTTTTAGCATTTCCAGCTTCATCGGTGGTGTTAAAGGTCACCTTTTCCTTGGTCGCAAAGGTATTGAAGAGGCCTGTGATAATGTCAATGCCTGGCTGCTCATCCGCGTGGGTGTTGTGGACTAAGACAGGTAATTTGTAATCCAAGGTCTTGTCTTTTAGTGCGGCCAGCATTTCGCTTGGCTTAGTCAAGGCTGTAGGGTTGGTACTAGACAGGTAGTGATCGATGCTGGCTTGGTCCTTGCTCACGATTCCCATCTTCATATCCCGGCCTTGGGCACTCTTTCCAAGAGTTTCCAGCTGTACTAAACGATCGGGTTTCGCTTCTTCCTTGGATTTTTCGATAGCAGCTAGCATCTCTTCATGTGTATGGTAGTCTTGGTAAGGTCGAAAAACAAGGGTTTTATTGATGGTCACACCCAAGTCTGCATTGGTCCCGACTAGTTCATGGTTGCCGATGTAGTTGCGATAAGTCCGGCGAATATTATTTGGGCTACGAAGACTGAGATCTTCACCAAAGAGATCCTGCACGTCAATGTGGAGATCCAGATCATTGCCGTTTGCGGTCTCTGTGATAGTAAGGAATGGATCCTTGCTCAGTGTTCCTGTCTCCATATCCCAAGTTTTCCACTCAGAGAGAGGCTTATTGTCTAAGGTCCAGTTGATCTTGCCAGCAGCTTGAGCTTTTTCTTGGACTTTGTCATCAATCGTACTCTTTTCAGAGAGATAAATGGTGCTATCAGCCAATCGTGTCGCTTGGTCAGCGGTCGTTGTCGCACGGTTAGTGCTTGGACTAGCGGTTGGCGCAACTTCTGTAGTAGAAGTCCCATCAGAAGTCGCTGCTGTTTCTGCAGAACTAGCAGGAGTTACTTCTGTGGTTGTAGCGGGACCAGGACTAGTCGTCTCGGCTGTCACAGGTTGCTCAGTAGCAGGTGTCGCTTCAAGGACCGTACTAGGCTCTGTTTGAGGCGCTTCTAAGCTATCGGCTAAAGCTTGGCCATGACCGATCACGGAAAGCAAGACAGCAGCGGAGAGGCTGAGTGTCGTAGTGTACAAATGTTTCTTATACGAAGACTTCATATAGAAGACCCTCCTTAAAAAGTTATTTTCTAGTTCTAGTATACCATTTTAGGAAAGCGTTTACAACAACTGCCCTGAATAAAAAAGCCTTTGCATCTTGCAAGGGCTTCTTTGTCTATTCTGTCTCCTTATGAAATTGTTGGTAAAAATCAACCTTGACCTGGATGAAAGTTTCTAAGTCTCTTAAGAGTTGGAGCAAGGTAGCGCGTGTTTCGAATTCTTCACGGGTCTTAGGAAGAGGACGTTCACGGAAGATCGCCAAATACTGACTAATATCATCCAGAAGATCTTGGGCAGGATTTTTCTGGCTTAACTGTTGAGCCGTCTTCTTAAAGAGTTGTGCCAGGATTATGCTTTCACTCGCCGCTAACTGACAGCGATTGACGTTTTCTGCCATATCTCGCAGAATATCGTTTTGCCGCTTGCGCATTTCGAAGTAGTGAATATGGTAGTTGGTTTGGTGAAAGAGGTGGTTGGAATGGTCCAGATAAACTAGCTTCAAAGCATCCTTTAGGATACCATCCAACTCCTTAATCAAGCGAGCATCATTGCGACCATCCCCTTTACCAAGAAATTCCGCAAAACGACCAAGGATCTTCTTTAGTTGGTCTTCGACCACATCATGGTAATGATCGATCGCAGCCTGATTAGAAGGCATATAGAGATTGGCCAGCAGGGCAAAGCTGGTCCCTATCAAAAAGAGGGCAAGTTCATTGAGCAAGAGTCCCCAGGAAGTAGACTGCTCAATCAAGAGATGGGTGACCAGCACCGTACTTGGGGTGATGCCGATCTGCCAACCCAATAAAAAGGCACAAGGGACATAAAGAACGATAAAGACTCCCAGTGCCCAAAGGTTGAATCCAAAAAAGGAAAAAGCGATACTTCCGATCACAAGGGCCAGCAAGGTCGACATAAAGCGCTGGTAGGCTTGCTTGATCGTACTGCGACGCGTATCAGAGATACTCAAGATGGCAATGACGCCAGCTGAGATGGCATAGGTCAAGCCCAGAGCATAAGCAAGGGCAGCTGCTAAACAGGTGGCCAAGGTGAGCTTGATGGTTCGTTGAAAAAGAGGCATGGCTTCCTTTCTAGTTCGGTTCCTTCATTAAGATAGATTTGATTTCATTATATCATGAATTGGCCTCAACCTCCTTTCTTGTGGTATACTAGTTCTATGGAAAATAACGATATCGTATACGGTGTTCACGCAGTCACCGAGGCTTTACAAGCCAATACAGGCAATAAATTATATATTCAAGAAGATCTCCGAGGAAAAAATGTCGACAAGATCAAGGCCTTAGCAGCTGAGAAAAAAGTGTCGATTTCTTGGACGCCAAAGAAAACCCTGCAGGAAATGACAGAAGGAGCTGTTCACCAAGGCTTTGTTCTTCGAGTGGCAGCCTTTGCTTACACCGACTTGGCAGCGATTCTGAAACAGACAGCCCAAGAAGAGAACCCGCTTTTATTGATTCTCGATGGCTTAACAGATCCGCACAATCTTGGATCTATCTTGCGGACAGCTGATGCGACCAATGTCTCAGGAGTCATCATTCCTAAGCACCGAGCGGTTGGGGTGACCCCAGTGGTGTCAAAAACTTCTACCGGAGCAGTGGAACACATTCCCATTGCGCGTGTGACCAATCTTAGCCAAACCTTAGACAAGCTAAAGGAAGAGGGCTTCTGGATCTTTGGAACCGACATGAACGGCACGCCATCTCATCAGTGGAATACGGCTGGCAAGTTAGCCTTGATCATTGGCAATGAAGGAAAAGGGATCTCAGCCAATATCAAAAAACAAGTCGATGAGATGATCACCATTCCCATGAATGGTCATGTGCAAAGCCTCAATGCCAGTGTGGCAGCAGCCATCCTTATGTATGAGGTCTTTCGCAATCGACTATAATCCTAGAAAGGCAATGATATGAAACGAAAAATCTTATTGGTTGACGGCTATAATATGATTGCCTTTTGGCAGGAGACCCGCCAGCTCTTTCAAAAAAGTGAGCTCGATGCAGCCCGCAATATCCTCCTGCAAAAACTGAGCCACTATGCTAGCTTTGAAGGAATCGAAGTCATCTGTGTCTTTGATGCCCAGTATATGCCAGGAGTGCGGCAGACCTATGAGGAGTTCAATGTTCAGGTGGTCTTTACCGGTGAGGATGAGACGGCAGATGACTATATCGAGCGCTTGGCGGCAGAGCTTAACACGCCCCTCCACCAAGTATCAGTAGCGACCAGTGACTTAAATGAGCAATGGACCGTCTTTGCTCAAGGAGCTCTTCGGGTATCTGCCAGAGAGTTAGAAAAACGGGTCGCAGTCGTCAAAGGAAACCTCAATCAAGCGCAGCGAGTGGTTAACGATCAAAAACCACCCATGCGACCGCTCGATCACGAAGTATTGCGACAATTACAAGAAATGATGGGAGACAAGTAATGACATTTGCTATTTTAACCGATTCGACCGCAGATTTAGACCAAAACTGGGCCAAGGAACATCAGGTGACCATTCTTGGCTTGACCATTGAGTTAGATGGGACGGTTTACCAGACAGTAGGCCAAGCTCAATTGACCAGCCCGGAGCTTTTAGAAGCCATGAAAAATGGGGCCAAACCGACAACCAGTCAGGTCAATGTGGGCCAATTTCAGGAAACCTTTAAACAATTTGCCAAAGAAGGAAAAGATCTGCTTTATGTGGCCTTTTCATCAGTCTTATCTGGGACCTATCAGAGTGCAGTCATGGCACGAGACCTGGTTTTAGAAGACTACCCGGAAGCCGTGATCGAGATTGTCGATCAGAAGGCTGCTGGGATTGGAGAGGGTTATCTGGTCATGCGAGCAGTAGCTGCGCGTGATGCAGGTCGTTCATTAGCAGAAGCCAAAGAAGAAATCATGGACCTAGCGCCAAAACTGCGGACTTATTTCCTAGTTGATGACCTCTACCACCTCATGCGTGGCGGCCGTCTCTCAAAAAGTGCCGCGATCATGGGAAGTTTGGCCAGCATCAAACCCATTCTCTGGATAGATGCGGAAGGGAAATTAGTCCCTATTAGCAAGGTTAGGGGACGCAAAAAAGCTGTCCGGGAATTACTGGAGCTGATCAAAGCAGATATCGGTGAAAGCACAGCCTTGGTATCTTATACCAACGATCTAGAAGGAGCCGAAGCACTGAAGCAAGAAATGCTTGCGCTTGAAGGCATCGATGAAGTTCTCGTGATGCCTCTTGGACCGGTTATTTCAGCCCACGTCGGCCCGAATTCCTTGATCGGATTTGTCATTGGAAAAGAAAATCGCAAATAATTTTCCAAATCGGTTGACTTTTATCTTAGAATTTTGATACAATAGTAGGCGGTATTGTTTACCCCATTTGTAAGGCCCCGGAACCTTTCAAATAACTTGCGGACCGGAACATCCGCCCTGTAAACAAAAACGACATTCATATAGGAGAAATCATGAACAAAACTACATTCATGGCTAAACCAGGCCAAGTAGAACGCAAATGGTACGTTGTTGACGCAACTGATGTACCTCTTGGACGCCTTTCAGCAGTTGTTGCTAGCGTGCTTCGCGGAAAAAACAAACCAACATTCACACCTCACACTGATACAGGTGACTTCGTAATCGTTATCAATGCTGAAAAAGTTAAATTGACTGGTAAAAAAGCAACTGATAAGATCTACTACACTCACTCAAACCACCCAGGTGGATTGAAATCAATCTCTGCTGGTGAACTTCGTTCTAAAAATGCAGTACGTTTGATCGAGAAATCAGTTAAAGGTATGCTTCCACACAATACTCTTGGCCGCGCTCAAGGTATGAAATTGAAAGTATTCGTTGGAGCTGAGCACACTCACGCTGCACAACAACCAGAAGTTCTTGATATTTCAGGACTTATCTAAGGAAAGGAACAATAAAGTATGTCACAAGCACAATATGCAGGTACTGGACGTCGTAAAAACGCTGTTGCACGCGTTCGCCTTGTTCCAGGAACTGGTAAAATCACTGTTAACAAAAAAGATGTTGAAGAGTACATCCCACACGCTGACCTTCGTCTTGTAATCAACCAACCATTCGCAGTTACTTCAACTGCAGGTTCATACGACGTTTTCGTTAACGTTGTAGGTGGTGGATACGCTGGTCAAGCAGGAGCTATCCGTCACGGTATCGCTCGTGCCCTTCTTCAAGTAGACCCAGACTTCCGCGATTCATTGAAACGCGCAGGACTTCTTACACGTGACTCACGTAAAGTTGAACGTAAGAAACCAGGTCTTAAGAAAGCTCGTAAAGCATCACAATTCTCAAAACGTTAATCAATACGATACTATCAACGTTTACAGACATTCAAGAATTATTTCTTGGATGTCTTTTTTGTTTCAAAAAATCAAAGTTCACCCCAAAATTCACCCCATATTCACCCCATCAATTTTTTAAACTACGAAAAGCAATATCACCTACAGTCTGATTGACTTTATCTTTGATATTAACGTAAGTTTTTGTAATCTCTTTATCACTATGAGTAAGAGCTTCTGAGAAGGCTTCAAGAGAAACACCTGCTTGTTTAGCAAGAGTAGCACCAGTATGTCTTAGTTTGTGTGGTGATGCTGGTGCTAATTCGGGATGTCTTCGTCTGACTGATTTCATCTTGATAAAACTTAAAATTTTTCTAATTATAACGAAGCATAGTCAAAAAGCTATGACCTCTATATTCACAAAAAAATCCAGACCAATACTAGTCCAGATTTCTTGTCTATTAAACATTCTTTTCAAAGAATGGAAGAACGGCTGTAACGGCTTTGTCAACGCAATTATTTAACTGTGAGAATCCGACGCACATAAATTTTAAATGGCGTCTCAGTCACATTTAAATTTATGAGACGCTTAGACGTTAGGCTTTCAATTTGTCAAATTTTGCTTTGACATTTGCCTTGAATTCTTCAAGTTTAGCCTTGCGTTCGGCTTTACGTTCAGCCTTCATTTGTGCACGTGCCTGGTTGTAGAGGTCTTCTTGGACTTGCAGAGCTGCTTCGATTTCGGCTACGACGGTTGCTACATCCCAACGCACGATTTGGGTGTCGTACTTGGTGAAGTAAGCATCGATGACTGCTTCGTTGTTTTCTTGCACCAAGGCGACAACGGCTGTTTCGCCGTCGATCAATTTTTGAGACACAACGTCAATCAAGCCAGCTTCTGCCGTATCAACGGTATCACCAGCAGCCAAACCATAGAGGCTGCCAATACCATAACCAAACAAGACGCCGATAGGACCACCCAAAAGCCCGATAACTGCACCGAGCAAGCCACCTTCTAGGGTTGCATCCGTCGTTGAATCTTCAAAGTCATAGCGTTCTTTTTCAACGATGTGACCGTTTTCATTTTTGACCAAGGCGATTTGAGCAACCTTGGTCGTCTGAGTTTGGCGGAAAGCCTTCAAATCCGCAAAGGACTGATAAGCTTCGCTTTCAGTGTTAAAGACTGAAACTACTAGGTTTTCCATAGTTAGTACCTCTTTTCTAAATATATACGTTCATTATAATACAGTTTCAATCACTTTTCAATCATTTTAGTGCGACATTTTAATTGATATGTCGCGTTTATCAGCGTCAAAGAACAGTTTCAGGCAGCGGTATATCTTTGCCATATCCCAGCCCAGACACTCTGGCGACTCTGAGTGATTATCAAGAAAGGCGTCCAGCAACATCTTAAAGCCTCCCGTGCAAAAAGTAAATAAATAGTGTTTTTCCTGTATGCCTGTCACACGGCTAAAAGACCGCTTGACCAAATCTTCCAGAAAATTATAGCAGATATTATGTACCAGCTCTGTGTAGCGAGTCTGATGAGCGTGCCGAATCACATCGACACTTTTATAGAATCTGCCAACTGTTTCCTTATGGTCGAATCCTTGAAAGAAGTCGCTTTATTCGTCGGTCAAGACAATTAATTTGGCTGGTGCAACTGATTCGCCAAGCTATGAACAAGCAATTATTACCTTTTGAAAGCAAAAATGGCAATTATGAAGGTGAAGCTACTCAGGTCTTAGTTCTTCTATCCAATTACTATGCAGACAAAAAACTATTTGATGAAAATACAGATGAATATGGAAATATCTTGATTTTAAAGGATTCATCCATCATTTCTAAATTATCGGCTATCCCAGATTTATTAAAAAGGGGATCTAGTAGGTAACAATAATATCGAATATATCAAAGTACGCAATATTAGGATTTCTTCAGAGGTTGAGTTAGAGTCAGATGTTGATGGGGATAAGTCGGATAATCTGCCAATAGATATAAAAATACTAGAAAACAGGCTTGAAAAAGGCTCGTAAAGCTAGCCAGTTCTCTAAACGTTAATTCGTTGCTGGACAGCAGAATACAAACGAAAACACTTTGCATCTTGCAAGGTGTTTTTTTCTATGAGAACTGGCGGTGCGCAATTAGGATAGCTCTAGCGACTTTAGTCGCATAGAGATATGCTATGCACAGTTGCCTCAAGAAAACAATGCTTCTTGGTCCACCCTGTTAGACAAGCTTCAAAACCAAGGAATCCAACAGATTTCTCTTGTAGTTACAGATGGCTTTAAGGGGCTTGAGCAGATTATCAGTCAGGCTCACCCATTAGCTAAACAACAATGTTGCTTAATTCATATTAGTCGAAATCTAGCTAGTAAAGTGAAACGAGCAGATAGAGCGGTTATTCTGGGGCAATTTATAATGATTTATCGTGCTGAAAATTTAGAAATGGCAGGACAAGCTTTAGAGGACTTTCTCGCCGAATGGAAACCAAAGTATAGGAAAGTCATGGAAAGTCTGGAGAAGACGGATAATCTTTTAACTTTTTATCAGTTTCCCTACCAGATTTGGCACAGCATGTATTCGACAAACCTCATTGAGTCTCTTAACAAAGAAATCAAACATCAAACGAAAAAGAAGGTTCTTTTTCCTAATGAGGAGGCTCTGGAACGTTACTTAGTTACGTTGTTTGAAGATTATAATTTCAAGCAAAGTCAACGAATCCATAAAGGGTTTGGTCAATGTTCTGATACACTTGAAAGCTTATTTAATTAACACTCCGTAACTCTACTTAAGTGTTTACACATAATTATTTACAGTATCAAAAAATAAAGTATATTGTTTTCATCATAATATAATTAAATATCAGTATAGAGAATTTTATCTATATATCAGATATCAGCAATTGCTTTTGCTGTCATTTTTCGCTACAATAGTTACAAGGAGGAAATAAACATGTTAAAAGAAGTATTAAACGTCGCAAAAGTTGCGAAAAAATCATCTCTCTTCTTAGGAGGGGTAGCATTTGGGACGCTTGGCTTGAAAGTCTTAGCAAGTAAAGAAGCTAAGAAAGGCTATTCTAAGGCCTTGGCTAAAGCTTACAAATTGAAAGATGGACTGGATGCATCTGTTTCTGTTGTAAAACAACACGGTGATGATGTTTTACAAGACGCTAAATATTTATACGAACAGGAAAAGAAAGAAGAACAATTAGATAGCCTGACAGGTGAATAATATGTCTTTTAAAGTGCTACACAGAGGATATCAACATATCCGATTATCGTCCTCGTTTTCACTGACCTTGGATATTCAAGATTATCTTCGTTCCTTGGCTAAAGATGAAAAAGGGATCGACTCTATTCAGTTTTATATGGATCAGCAGCACTTTACTCTACGTATGAAAGAAGGCTTCTCTGTATTAGAAAATGCAGAGGCCTTTTTAAAAAAAATTGACAAGGGGAAAGTTTCGGACTTGATGACTCTTCCCATTCGTAGAGAAGAGAGTGCTTATTCAATTGTATCGGGTGCAGCGATTAAGCGTTTGCTGTTTCGAAGTTTTGTACCCTACCCTATTCGTTATATTTGGACTTGTTATCAGGCTTTGGGTTATGTCAAAGAAGCCTATCAAACTTTAGCGCGCAAGGAACTAACCATGGAGGTCTTGGACTGTTCGGCCATTTTGTTGTCCTTGTTTATGAACCAATCCAAGACAGCTAGCAACATCATGTTTATGCTTGATTTGGGTAATCATCTGGATCAGTGGTCTTTAAAAAAAACAGCAACAGATTTGGAACAAAGCCTTCTTGCTAAAGAAAGTGATGTTTTCTTAGTGCGGGGAGACATGGTCATCAGCATCAAGAGTTCTGATGTTCAAGTAGGTGATGTATTAGTTGTCTCCCAAGGTAATGAAATCTTGTTTGACGGCCAAGTGGTTTCAGGATTAGGCATGGTCAATGAGAGTTCCTTGACTGGAGAGAGCTTCCCTGTTGAAAAGAAAGAGGGAGATTCTGTATGTGCGAATACTGTTTTGGAAACAGGAGAGTTAAGAATTCGTGTGACTGATAATCAGATAAACAGTCGTATTTTGCAACTCATCAATCTGATGAAAAAATCTGAAGAGAGTAAGAAGACAAAACAACGTCATTTTATTAGGATGGCAGACAAGGTTGTAAAATATAACTTCTTAGGTGCTGGTTTGACTTATCTGTTAACAGGTTCGTTTTCAAAAGCCATTTCCTTTTTATTGGTGGATTTTTCATGTGCTCTAAAAATATCCACACCTGTAGCCTACCTTACGGCCATAAAGGAAGGTCTAAATCGAGAAATGGTTATTAAAGATGGTGATGTATTAGAAAAATATCTGGAAGTGGATACTTTCTTGTTTGATAAAACGGGTACCATCACGACGAGTTATCCTTTGGTTGAAAAGGTTCTTCCTTTCGGAGATTATACTGAGAAAGATATTTTAAGAATAAGTGCATGTTTGGAGGAACATATCTATCATCCTATTGCCAATGCAATTGTTAAACAAGCTGAAATTGAAGGCATTGAACACGAAGAAATGCATGGCAAGCTTCAGTATGTTGCAAGCAAAGGGATTAAATCGCAAATTGATGGTCAATCGGTTGTCATTGGAAATTATGTACTAATGCAAGACGAACAGGTAAGAATTAGTTCTGAGCAGCTGGCCTTGATTGAGCAATATAAGACTCATTACAATTTATTGTTTTTGGCTTATAAGAAAGAATTAATTGGGATGTTTTGTATCCACACTCCCTTGAGAAGCGAGGCGAAAGTTGCATTGAAAAAGCTAAAGCGCCAAGGGAAAAAACTGATTCTGGCAACTGGTGATACGTTGGCTAGAACAGAAGAGTTGGTTAAAGATCTGCCATTTGACAACGTTTATACTGATTTAAAACCAGATGGTAAGTTTCAGTTGGTTCAGGAATTACAGAAAGCTGGCCGAACTATTTTGATGGTTGGAGACGGGTTAAACGACTCTGCTGCCTTGACGCTTGCAGATATTGGGGTTGTGATGAATGAAAGTGCTGATATTTCTAAGCAGATGAGTGATATTTTATTATTAGATAATCGTTTAGATTTCTTCGAGGAATTGAATTCTTTATCTGAATCGTTGCAGAAATTAATTCAAAGAAATATTCAAGAAACAGTTGTAATAAATGGAAGTTTAATTGGATTTGGGTTGTTAAATTGGTTAAGCCCATCTAATCTTTCGATATTGCACAATCTGACTACTTTAAGAATCGTCCTTCGTAGTCTTTCTATTAAAAGTAGGTAAGAGACCGAGAAGCTGAGGTTATAAAAACTAAAAGGAGTTGTCTCATTTGAGAATAACGGCTCTTTGTCAACTGTAGTGGGTTGGTGGAAAATTATACCCTGGAGAGGACCAAATTGGTTCTCTCCTTTTAAATATTGAAAAAACCATTGGCAGTGGACATACTTTAAGACTATATATTTCTGAAACTAGTTTCACAATACAAATATTGACATGCAATTATTAATTGGTGGATTTTAAGTTGACATCTACAAAGTTTAATGTTAAAATACATTCAAAAATATATTTGAATGAGGTGTTTTATGATTCAAAATATTGTTACTTCAATAATCCTGTATTCTGGGACAGCCGTAGACTTACTTATTATCCTAATGTTATTTTTTGCCAAAAGAAAAAGCAGAAAAGACATCATTAACATCTATTTAGGACAATTTCTAGGCTCTGTTAGTCTAATATTCCTAAGTTTACTTTTTGCATTTGTCTTAAATTATATTCCTAGTAAAGAGATTTTAGGTTTGCTCGGTTTGATTCCAATTTTCCTAGGACTCAAAGTTTTGCTTTTAGGAGATTCTGATGGAGAAGCTATTGCAAAAGATGGTTTGCGCAAAGATGATAAAAACCTGATTTTTCTAGTCGCTATGATTACTTTTGCAAGTTGTGGCGCTGACAATATTGGTGTCTTTGTCCCATATTTTACCACCTTAAATTTAGCGAATTTGATAGTGACTTTACTTACTTTTCTAGTCATGATTTATCTCTTGGTTTTTTCTGCCCAAAAATTGGCACAAGTCCCTTCTGTTGGAGAAACTTTGGAAAAATATAGCAGATGGTTTATTGCCGTTGTCTATTTAGGATTGGGGATGTATATCCTGATTGAAAACAACAGCTTTGACATGCTGAGGGCTGTGTTCGGCTAGGAGAAAAAATTATGAAAAAAGATAGTATCTGTCAAGTGGATGTTATAAATCAACAAAATGTTATAACCGCAACGAACTACCTTGAAAAGGAAAAAGTCCAAAAATCACTTCGTATTTTATCAAAGTTTACCGATAATAAACAGATAAATATCATCTTTTATCTCCTTGCTGTTGAAGAACTCTGTGTCTGTGATATAGCCTGTTTACTAAATCTCAGTATGGCATCTGCCTCTCACCATCTTCGTAAACTAGCCAATCAAAACATCTTGGATACTAGAAGAGAGGGGAAAATTATATATTATTTTATAAAAGATGAGGAAATCAGAGATTTTTTTAATCAACTAGGATAACAACTATTTTTACTACTTTTCCATGATTATATATAGGACTTATCTATGAAATTTTTTGATGAAAATTACTCACAAGAAAGACCTGCTCGTAGCAAATGTTTAAGAAAAAAGTATAATTTAAAGCAAAGCGACCTAGGTAATGCAGGTCAAGTTAGCCAAGTTGAAAAGGGAGGAATTTGAAAGGATTTGTATCTTTTATTTTTTGTTTCATTTATGTCCTATGCTACTGGAATAGTTAGTAGTCATTTCATGAATCATACGGCACAGCTCTTTTATGGACTGATCGTTATTGTTTCAACGGTAGCAAACTGGTTTTTACATAAAGTAATTGATAAACCCAATATAGATCAGAAAGAATTACTTGAAGCTAACGCACAATATAGAAAGTTATTGATACCTGACCAAATAATTAAAGGAGTGGGATTGATTATATCCTTAATTCTCTATCCTTCGATTATGATGTATAGTGTTTTAATTGCGGCATTTTACATCATAACTTTAAAAACACTATCTGAAAAAAGAGTGAATAACTAGAAAACGGTGACCAAAGTTAGGTGTATTATTTTAATGCTTACAGACCTAAACTATTCCCCTATTAAAACAATATTGATTCAAATTTTATGAAATGAATAAGTAGATTTCGTTCAGAAAATCCTTGATATTACGCTGTTTTTAGTCCAACTGAAATCCATACTTTCCAAACCAGGTCTTAAGAAAGCTCGTAAAGCTTCACAATTTAGTAAACGTTAATTCGAAAGAATTACAATACTTACAAAGAGCACCTTTCGAGGTGTTCTTTTTGTATTTTCATACTAAATTGTGGTAGTTGACGTAGTTGTTGTGGCTTTAGCCGCTTACAATTACGGCTGTCATTCGACGAAGTCAATTACCTCAAAACGTTAATCAACACGATACTATCAACGTTTACAGACATTCAAGAGTATTCTCTTGGATGTCTTTTTTTGTTTCAAAAATACAAAGTTGACCCCGTTATTTTTTTGATTTCAAGTATCCATTTCATCTCTATTTAGAAAAATATCAAATCAATTCTTATTCAGGATAAGAGTTTTGACCTAAATCATTTACAAAATGACAAAAATAATGATATTTTTGACTAATATCATTGTCAAAAATAAAAAGATATGTTACAATGTAATCAAGTTAAAGAAATAAGACTTTGAACGGAGAAACTATGAGGATATCGGTAATAATATCTTATATAATAACAAAGGAGGAAAAATCAGATTCTACCATTTTGGGGATATCTAAGCGAAGTGGCTGAATTTGATAGACAATCGGTAAATATGAAGCTAAAAAATCGTTTAAAAGAGCTTCGCGCTCGTGATGGTTTAAACCAAACTGAGCTTGCCAAGCTAGCAGGTATATCTAGGCAGACCATTAGTTTGCTAGAGCGTGATGAGTATACCCCCTCTATTATTATCGCCTTGAAAATCTCTCAGATATTTCATGAGCCAGTAGAGTCGGTATTTCGCTTAGAGGAGGAAGAATCATGAACAAATATAGAGTAATTTATTATCTTTGTATCATTGCCTTTATAGCAAATGTTTCGATGATGATCGGGACCTTGCTGGGATGGTTTCAGATTTTAGACAGTAATTATTTTTTCTGGAGTAGCTTGATTTTTAGTTTAGTATTTGAGCGGATAGAAAAGAAAGTAAAAGAAAGAGTATAAAAGGAGTAAGATTATGAAAGAGTTTTTGGCAGATTTTCAAGTAGATACCGAACATAAAGAAATTGCAGGGGTTTGTGCCGGTATCGCCCGTTATTTCAATGTAGACCCTCTGATGATTCGTGCATTAGCCGTTTTGCTTTTTCTATCTTCGATAGAAATTAGTCTTCTCACAGTGATAAGTTATGCTTTTTTAGCTGGCTGGATGGGAAATGAATCTCTTGAAGTAGTCATCAAAAAATCAGGGTACAAGATTCTATTTTTCTATCTAGTTGCCATTCTCCTGAATAGTTTTGGTGATCAAGTTTTAACGGCTACTTTTGGATTTGGGCATGCTCTGGTTCAAGGACTGCTAGGTTTATTTTAGAAAGAAGATAGAAAATGAAAAAGAAACATTTATTACTATTGTTAGGAAGTTTATTGTTGGGTGGTTTAATCGGAATGTTTGGTGCTACCTTTACGAATCTTCATTTAAACATTTCTCAAGAGCAAGTACAGTTTATTTTGACGACCATCTTTTTCTGTCTGGGAATACTATCGACAATAGTAGCTCTCTATTTTATCATGAATAGTAGGAAAGTTTATGCTAGCTACCTAGCAGAAGAAGATGATGAATTAAACGAGCTAGCTTATATTAAGATGTATCGCTCTCTAGATTATGGGACAGTTGCTTACAATGTTTTGCAAGTTAGTATGCTTTTTAGCTTGCTTACAGTGTTGCCTAGCCACGATTTACCGATATCAGCTTTTCTCTTAGCAGTATTAACCATTCTTGTTGGAAGTTTCTGCATCAAAACAACGAGCAAAATTCGTAATTACCAACTCTCTATTTTAGCCACACCAAAAGAGGTATTAGATTATCTAGAAACCTATGACGAGGGAGAGAAACAAGCGGAAATGGAAGAGGCTTATTTAATCTTGTTCAAACTCAATCAGCTAATCTTACCATCTGTCTATATCATCTTGTTTGCCCTATCCATTATTCTTGGAGAAGTACAGTTAGTTGCTGCCCTTATAACTGCTGTCATCCATCTCTATATCAATATTGCACAATTAAGAAAAACAAAACGTTACTTTAAATAACAGGGGTTTCTATGAATCGTGTCGCAAATGTAGGTGACGATGTTGAAAGGAATGAATCAATCAAAATAAATCTCATTCCAAGATAGAGCTAAACACAAAATTCTAAAAAGTTTGTAAAGTAGCTTTAGTAAACGTTCTTTTAAAAGAATGCTAATCATTACAATGAGCACCCTTCGGGGTGTTTTTTCTACACCCAAACTAAATGAAAGATAAACAAAAACCCACCCTATCTTTCACAGTCAAATGTGACTGTAGAAAATAGAGTGGGTCTAGGATGTTAAAGACTATTTGTCGTCTTTATGAAAGATATTTTTAACGCCCTTGATAGCTCCTTCAACAGCTTCTTTTGCATCCTCAGCAACTTCTTTTGCTTTTGAAGCAACTTTTTCAGCAGTGCCTTCAGCTTCTGTTTTTGTATCGCCGGTTAATTTACCAAAGCCTTCTTTAACAGAGCCTTTTACTTGGTTCAATTTTTCTTCTAATGACATAGCGTCACCTCCATGAAGTTAGTCGTTTATTTCTCTGAATGCAATACTGTTGATTTAAAAAAATAAAAAATATTTGTTTCAGATTAGAATGAGTATATTCTTTTTAAAATGGAAAGTCAAATTTTTGCTACGGCTAAAAAACAGGATCGCTTTCCGGTCACGAATAATGACCGACTAATAAGTCACGATATTTCGTTTTTCCAGCAAAGATTTGAAACGAAAGAAGCAAAAACTTTTCTGTCTACAATGAAATAAATGGTATAATGGTCGTGAATGGAGACATCGTAACGCTGTTTTTTGAAAAAGAGAAGATAAATATGAAAAGAATCCTTACAACCTACCCTGTTATCAGTACTTTAGCTCTAATCTGTTTATCGCTCGGTCTATTGACTTCCTTTTATGGGGATGCTATGTATGACCTATTGGCTTTTCATTCAAAGCCGGCCTATGCTTGGCAATATGTCAGTGGGACCCTGATGCACGGTAGTAAAGGAGCCCCTATCTGGTTTTTATGGGTCCATTTGTTGTTAAATGGACTCATGATCCTTCCCTTCGGAGGACTGCTAGAAAGAAAAAGAGGCTCCGGACAAGTCTTAATCGTTTTTGTGACGGCGACAGTCCTCTCTTCCATCGTTTTTCACTTTTTAACCCAGGAGCAGGACATTCAGGCAACAGGGATCTCTGCTGTAGGATACGCCTTTGTGACCGGAGGGATTATGCTCCTGCCAAATGTGTGGAAAGAGTTCTCACGCACCGTAAAATGGTTTTATCTATTTTTAATTTTTCTATCTGGCCTCATGCTCTTACCAGTAATCACCGGATGGATCTCAACGCTATTGCATCTTTCAGGGATTGTTAGTTATCTGTTGGTCTTTATCGGAAGTAAAGGCTTGAAGAGGAGAAGCTAACTATTAAGACAGCTCCTCAGTAAGGTTTTCATCGTACTTCCTTGACTCTTCTTCTACCAGGCCGTATAATATTCTATATCAATGAAGAAATCACCTTTTGTCATTGTACAAAGGGTGATTTTATAACGAAAAAAAGGAGACACAATGGGGTATATCTCTACTATTAAAACGGCTGTTCAGCTCTTTCCTTTCCTGGCATTTTTGCTGACCTTGCCCTACATGATTTTGAATTATCGAAAATATGGTTCGGTCAATAAATTGCGGGTGCTGATTTTCTATTCTTTTATGCTTTACTTGATGACGGTCTATCTCTTGGTGATCTTGCCTCTGCCAGATCCAAGTAAGATTCATACTAGCTACTCGGAAATGGTCAATCTCCATCCCTTTGCTTTTGTGGTGGATTTTTTCAAGGAGAGCCCCTTTGATTTAGCGCAGACTGGTACTTGGATTCAAGCCCTTAAGCATCCAACTTTTTATGTGCCTGCCTTTAATGTCCTGATGTTGATTCCTTTTGGGATGTATCTGCGCTATTATTTTAAGTGTGGTTTTAAGAAAACGATTCTTCTGACAGCCCTCTTTAGTCTCTTTTTGGAGCTGACCCAGTTATCAGGTCTCTATTTTCTGTATCCGGGTCCTTACCGCCTAGCAGATGTCGATGATATTATTCAAAATACTACCGGTGGTGGAGTGGGCTATTTGCTCGGTTGGTTCCTGGTTTGGTTATTGCCAACACGAGACGAAATTGACGAACATTCTTTCCGAGTAGGGACCAGAGTATCTGGTTTTCGGATGGGTCTTGCCTTCTTGATCGACTTTGTGATGCTATCCTTGCTTTACGAGGTAATCGAGCGTTTGGAGACGATTCCTTATGTAGCGGTTTTGGCTGTTTATTTTGGTTTGATTCCCTTGTGGCGGGGCAAAACCTTGGGAATGGCTTTATTGAAATTCCGCTTGCATTTTGACAAGCAAAAATGGCTTCGCACCATCTGGCGGGGAATCCTAGTAGTAGGTTATTTCTATCTGATTCCTCAAGGGTTGTTCTATTTGATTTCGCTCTTGAATAGCGACTTGACGGACAATTCCCTCTTAACCCTGTCCATGATTTTATTGCTCTTCTTTATGCTTTTATTGTACCTGATTCTCACTCTTGCCATCGTCTTACTCAATCGTCGCTTTCCCTTTGACCGTCTAGCTGGGGCTGAGTATGAGAGTACGGTGCGCGTGAAGAAAGAGCTCTTAAAGGATGAAACTGAATCATCAAAATAGAGAGAGTGGGACAGAAATCGGTAATTCGTTAGAATTTGATTTCGTCGTCTCACCTCCGCACAGTTGAGTAGGGCTGTAAAAGCTGATGAAATCAGCGTAGTAGAGCCCACTCAACCACTGCGTCTTGCTCGACAATCCAAAAATAATTG
>JAGZVW010000050.1:0-10677 GCA_018379295.1 Streptococcus parasanguinis
GCTGATGAAATCAGCGTAGTAGAGCCCACTCAACCACTGCGTCTTGCTCGACAATCCAAAAATAATTGAGAGGCTAGGACTTTTGTCCCAGCCTCTTTTCTTTTCCTTAAATCATCTATAAAACCGCATAAAAATTGGAACTAGTTTCAGCTGAAATCGCTTGCAATTACTTGGGTAGGTGAGTATAATATAGTTAGAAAGATAAAGAAGGGATTGATACCAATGCCTTATCGAGTTAAAATTTAGGTTACTTCGTTTTAGGCCTGTTTTGCTGATATCTGTTCATGCTCTTATCGTAAAAGAGCAGTCATGTCGTGTGTGTCGGATCGGTTGGACGGTCGGGCAAACCTGCTTAGTTTGTCCGGAGACATAAGAAAACGTGGAAATAGTAGGTAGAAGCTTTTTGTAAAGGTTTTCAAACTTCGATGCGTCCAGTCGAAAACTAATCATTTGGATTTAGGATAGCAAAGAAAACCTCTGGTATTTTACACAAATACTATTAAATGAAATCAACATCATAAACATTGTTTTGTTAGCCAAAAGGTTAATTGCACCAAGTCAGTGAAGCAGACCAGGCCTCTAGTCCCGTAAGACTGGAGGCCATTTTTATAAAATACTCAGGAGGAGGTGAGAGTATGGGATTGTCGTATGCGCAAGAATATAGTTGTCGGGACCATTTTCGGCAAAGAGCTTTTGAGCGCTTTGGCGTAGATGATCAGCACTTGAATAAGTGGATCAACCAACACCTCTCCTCCCTCTCTCCTTATGATAGTAATGTGGTTCAACCCGCCAACACAGAAGCCTATGTAGCCAGTGATGGCGTCATCTTTGTTTGCAATATCAAAAGTCGGGAGTTCATCACTTGCTTTAAGGCGGTTAATTACCAAGAATCTAAGGAAGAAGAGGAAGCCTATACGGACATTCACGAAAACAATGTCGCTTCCTTCAAAAAAGATGTGAACCACCTAGTCAATCGCTACCGACTCAAGGAAGCCAAAGAGCTGTTTGAAAACATTGGGGAGGACTTGGATGATTTTTATCGCCTGTCCCAAGCGGTCAAGAACGGCCAATTGAGCGAGCGAAATAGTAAGCGCCTAGAGGAATTGTTAGGCAAGTTTCATGTGATCAAGGCAGCTATGCGGATCATTGAAAATAAACGGGGAGATTACCATCTTTAGGGTCTTTTCCCCCTAAAAATAGGCGCCTAGAAGCCCTCTCATCTACTTCAGATGAGAGGACTTTTTTGCTGTGGAAAGCTTTTTGAAAAAAAGAGAAAAAAATTGTATAATAGAGTGGATATGCAAGTATTTGCAAAGCTGTAATTCGACTTGGGCGACCAAGGACCGTAAGTATTAAAATAATCACACTAAAGGAGACAACAGTGAGTAGTATTAAATTAGTCACTCTTGGCGGTGTTCGAGAAAATGGGAAAAATCTCTACGTTGCCGAAGTGAACGATTCGATTTTTGTCTTGGATGCAGGTTTGAAGTATCCAGAAAATGAGCAACTTGGGGTGGATGTCGTCATCCCCAACATGGATTATCTATTTGAAAACAAGGACCGCATTGCGGGTGTTTTCTTGACCCATGGTCACGCGGATGCCATTGGGGCCTTGCCTTATCTTTTGGCGGAAGCGAAAGTCCCTGTATTCGGGACAGAGTTGACCATTGAGTTGGCTAAACTCTTTGTCAAAAGCAATGACAGTGTGAAGAAATTCAACGACTTCCATGTCATCGATCAGAATTCTGAGATTGATTTTGGTGATGCCGTCGTATCTTTCTTTCAAACAACCCACTCCATCCCTGAAAGTATCGGGATTGTGATTGGCACTCCTGAGGGCAATATCGTCTACACAGGAGACTTTAAATTTGACCAAACTGCCAGCGAGTCGTACGCGACAGACTTTGCTCGCCTAGCTGAGATTGGACGCGAAGGCGTGCTCGCTCTCTTGAGTGATTCGGCCAATGCGGATAGTAATATTCAAGTTGCCAGTGAGCAAGAAGTAGGCGATGCCATCTTAGATACGATTGCAGACTGGGATGGTCGTGTCATCGTAGCTGCGGTAGCCAGCAACCTTTCTCGGATCCAGCAGGTCTTTGATGCTGCGGCTGAGACTGGCCGTCGAGTGGTCTTGACAGGGTTTGATGTGGAAAACATCGTCCGCACAGCTATTCGCTTGAACAAATTGTCTCTTGCCAACGAAAAACTCTTGATCAAGCCAAAAGAAATGAGCCGTTTTGAAGATCATGAATTGATCATTTTGGAAACAGGCCGGATGGGTGAGCCGATCAACGGTTTGCGCAAGATGTCTATTGGCCGTCACCGTTATGTGGAAATCAAAGATGGGGACTTGGTCTACGTTGTCACAACACCATCTATTGCTAAAGAAGCTGTGGTGGCTCGTGTGGAAAACATGATCTACCAAGCAGGTGGCATTGTCAAATTGATCACGTCAAGCTTGCGCGTGTCTGGTCACGGAAACGCACGGGACTTGCAGTTGATGATCAACCTTCTTCGTCCTAAATACCTCTTCCCGATCCAAGGGGAATACCGCGAATTGGATGCCCATGCACGAGTAGCGATGGAAGTCGGTATCTTGCCTGAAAATATCTTTATTCCAAAACGCGGCACTGTGATGGAGTACGAAAAGGGGGACTTCGTCCCTGCCGGTAGCGTCTCAGCTGGAGATGTCATGATCGATGGGAATGCCATTGGTGATGTGGGCAATATCGTCCTTCGTGACCGCAAGGTCTTGTCAGAAGACGGGATCTTTATCGTGGCGCTCACCGTGAATCGCAAAGAGAAGAAGATTATTTCCAAAGCGCGCGTGCACACCCGTGGTTTTGTCTATGTCAAGAAGAGTCGGGATATTCTTCGTGAAAGTTGCGAATTGGTCAACCAAAGCGTTGAAGACTATTTGGCGCAAGACAGCTTTGACTGGGGTGAGTTAAAAGGTTTGGTACGCGACAACTTGTCTAAGTTCTTATTTGAACAAACCAAACGCCGTCCAGCCATCCTACCAGTCGTGATGGAAGTAAAATAATAGAAGAAATGGAAACGCTTGGCGGCCGAAGGCTTGCCGAGTGTTTTTAACAGTAGAAAGAGGAAATCAAATGGCAGTTATGCAGATTGAGTATTATTCAGAAGCCTTGAAGATGGAGTGGGGCGTGTCCGTCCTTTATCCCGATGCATCGCGCGTGGAAGATCCAGCGGATACGGATATTCCGGTCCTTTATCTCTTGCACGGGATGAATGGCAACCACCACTCTTGGTTGAAGCGGACTAATGTGGAGCGCATTTTGCGAAATACCAATCTGATCGTGGTCCTGCCTAATACCAATAATGGCTTTTACACAGATACCCAGTATGGCTACAACTACTACACGGCCATTGCGGAGGAATTGCCAGCGACTCTTTCTCGCTTCTTCCCTAATATGACCAAGAAACGGGAGAAGACCTTTATTGCTGGCCTATCCATGGGCGGCTATGGATCAATGCTCTTGGCTCTCAAGACAAATCGTTTCTCCCATGCGGCTAGTTTTTCCGGTGCTCTGAGTTTCCACGATCGGGATTTTGAAAACAATGACTTGGAACAACCAGCTTTTTGGAAGGGGATCTTTGGAGAGATTGAGGATTGGACGACCAGTCCCTACTCGCTAGAGACTGCTGCCAAGAAGTTTTCAGATAAGAAGACCAAACTCTGGATCTGGTGTGGGGAGCAGGATTTCCTTTATGAGGCCAATAATTTTGAAGTCAAGGAACTAGAAAAGTTAGGTTTGGATGTCACCTATACCCACAGCCCAGGTAAGCACGAATGGTTCTACTGGGAACGTGAGTTGGAGCACTTTTTACAAACCCTACCAATCGACTTTGAATTGGAAGAACGGTTAAAATAAGATACAAAGGGCGTAGCGGATACAGTCAAAATAGGGAGTAGGACAGAAGCGATATCATTTATAAACGCTTCGTCGTCCTACCCCCACAAGGCTGATTAGGTATTCTTCTGAGCTTAGAAAGCGACAGAAGAATCCAATCAGCTACTGTGTCTTGAATTAATTGCTATTCAGCTTGCGTTTTTGACACAATCCGCAGCCCGTGTTCATTTAATAAGATACAAATAGATTGGATATAAGTCAGAGCATTTGTTCTGGCTTTTTTTATATATAGGAAGAAAAGCTAGAAAGGCCACTTATTCATTTCAGTCCTGCTTTCTTTGTGGTATAATAGGAACGATTGAATAAATGCGCTAGAAATAGCGAACAAGATAAGAGGAGAGAAATATGGCAAAAGATATTCGTGTGCGTTATGCACCAAGTCCAACTGGACTACTACACATCGGAAATGCTCGTACAGCATTGTTTAACTACTTGTATGCGCGCCATCATGGTGGAACCTTTATCATCCGTATCGAAGATACGGACCGCAAACGTCACGTTGAAGACGGGGAACGTTCACAGCTTGAAAACCTTCGTTGGTTGGGCATGGACTGGGATGAAAGCCCTGAGACGCACGAAAACTACCGCCAATCAGAACGGCTACCACTTTATCAAAAATACATCGACCAACTCTTGGCGGAAGGAAAAGCCTACAAGTCTTATGTGACAGAAGAAGAGTTAGCGGCTGAACGTGAACGCCAAGAAGCTGCAGGTGAAACACCTCGCTATATCAACGAATATCTCGGCATGAGCGAAGAAGAAAAAGCTGCTTATATCGCAGAACGTGAAGCAGCGGGCATCATTCCAACGGTTCGTTTGGCAGTGAATGAGTCTGGTATCTACAAGTGGCATGATATGGTCAAAGGGGATATCGAGTTTGAAGGTGGCAATATCGGTGGGGATTGGGTCATCCAGAAGAAAGATGGCTACCCAACTTACAACTTTGCTGTTGTGATCGATGACCACGATATGCAAATCTCTCATGTTATCCGTGGAGATGACCACATTGCTAACACACCAAAACAGCTCATGGTTTATGAAGCTCTTGGTTGGGAAGCACCTGAGTTCGGTCACATGACCTTGATCATCAACTCTGAAACTGGTAAGAAGTTGTCTAAACGCGATACCAACACTCTTCAATTTATCGAAGATTACCGGAAGAAAGGTTACCTTCCAGAAGCAGTCTTTAACTTTATCGCTCTTCTTGGTTGGAATCCTGGTGGGGAAGACGAAATCTTCTCTCGTGAAGAACTCATCAAACTCTTTGACGAAAACCGTCTCAGCAAGTCTCCAGCGGCCTTCGACCAAAAGAAAATGGACTGGATGAGCAATGAATATATCAAGAATGCAGATCTTGCGACTATCTTTGAAATGGCCAAACCATTCCTTGAAGAAGCAGGACGTTTGACAGACAAGGCTGAGAAATTGGTGGAACTCTACAAACCACAAATGAAGTCAGTGGACGAAATCGTTCCATTGACAGACCTCTTCTTCTCAGACTTCCCAGAATTGACAGAAGCAGAGAAAGAAGTCATGGCTGGTGAAACCGTGCCAACTGTACTTGAAGCCTTCAAGGCAAAACTTGAAGCCATGTCAGACGATGAGTTTGTGGCAGAAAATATCTTCCCACAAATCAAAGCGGTTCAAAAAGAAACTGGGATCAAAGGGAAGAATCTCTTTATGCCAATCCGTATTGCCGTTTCAGGTGAAATGCATGGTCCTGAATTGCCAGATACCATCTACTTACTTGGACGCGAAAAATCCATCCAACACATTGAAAACATGTTGGAAAAAATCAGATAATTATCAGAAAAGTCCCTATTAAATGGGGCTTTTTGTTTTACCTCTAAAGTAAAAGTATTATAGGATTTTTTTCAAAAAATTGCCCCGGTTTGACAAATTGATCCTACTGAAAACGATTTTATTACTATCTAAAACAAAAATTATAAAAAAATAGCAATAATTAAGGATAATTGCTTCCAAAAATCGACAGATTAGTCTATAATGTTAGGGAAATAAAAAATGTAATAAGGAGACAGAAATGTTTTTTAAACGTTCGAACGGTGAATTCCGTGAAACAGATCGTGTGACTCGTTTCAAATTGATCAAATCAGGTAAAAACTGGTTGCGTGCTGCGACTTCTAACTTTGGTCTTTTGAAAGTCATTCGTGGTCAAGTCGAAGAGACTGTAGTAGCTGAAGTGCGTGAAGACGCAGTATCAGTGAAAGAAATGACAAGCCGTGGCTTGCTCAAAGGGATCGTAGCAGCTGGGGCTGTTTTTGGTGCAGCTACAGTAGCGAATACTGCAAAAGCAGATGAAACAGGATCAGACGTTGCGACTGCATCTGAGCTTTCAAGTGAAGCTCTTGTAGAGCAAGGAAGTACTGTACTTGGTACAACTTCAACAACTGAATCTCAATCTGAATCAACTACAGAATCAACAACTGAGTCAACTACAGAATCAGCTAGCGCTTCTGCATCAGCAAGTGCTTCAACATCTACTAGCGTATCTGTATCTCACTCAGCTTCATTGAGCGAACAAGGTTCAGCAGAACTTTCAGCAGCTTCAAGCGAATCAACTGTAGCAGCTGGCTCTGAAGCAAGTGTAGAAAGCACTACAACAGTAGCGAAAGCTGAAGATAAAGTTGTTTTGGAACAAAACACTTCAGAAGCAGCATTGTTGAACAAGATTGCAGGAGACTACTCAGCAACTGTTTCAGCTCCAGAAAAGAAAGCAGCACTTGAAGCTGCCATCGCTAAAGTTCAAACAGAATTGACAGCAAGCAACAGCTTGATCAACGCTAATGCTTCAGCTCAATCATACGCAGACCAACGCGAACGTTTGAGCAAGTCAGTAGATGACATGATGGCAACCTTGACTGCAGCAGGATTTACTGGAAACACAACAGTAAACGGTGCTCCAGCAATTTCAGCACAGTTGGCACCAATCTCTACTTCAAATACACTTGCAGCAGGTGTTGACGCAACTCCAGGAATGGACGATGCCAATGGAGCGACACTTACTGATAAAGCGACTACAATTCCTTCAGGTTACTCAGCTGACCCAGCCTCAGATCGTTTGACATTCGGTGTTTGGAACCTTAAATCTTACAACCAAGCTTATAACACAAATTACTATGTAACTTTGTCAGTTGATAAGACAACAAGCACAAACAATCCTGATGTTTATGTTCGTTTGGTAGACAAGAATACAGGAAGCGAAGTTGCAAATACAACATTGACTTCAGCTAACTCTGGTAAAGAAGTAAACCTTGGTAATCTTTCATCTAATACATACTACCCATATTTTGTATACAATGCTTCAACCGATGGTGGTTCTGCAAGTGTTGATGTGATTATCAAAAAGAATGAAGATGTTGCATTCGCTAATACTACAGAACAAGTATACGACTACTTGACACCTGCCAACCAAGGTGAGACTAAACCAAACGTACAAATCGGTGTACCATCAACTAAGATGAATCAAACAACTCACTATAAAGTAGTTGATACAACCTCATCAACTTATGATGCGTCACGCTCTTCAGCAGATACAACAACTCAAAGCTATAAACCAACTGGTAATGAAACAGAACTTGCTTCATATACACAGACAGGTATCCAAGGTCAAAACTATACAGCTTCAAACCCACGTTCATTTGAAGGTTATGTTTTGTACCAACAAGCTGATTCATCAACTACATCTGGTGAACTTGGGAACTCTGTAGGTACTAAGTACGCTGAGTTAAAGGGAACTCGTGCTCATTATTACGTTAAACGTATTCGTGAAGTAGTAGCTAACGATGGTTCAACAGTAACTAAGATCTATGTATTGGATCCATCAGCTGTATCTACATTCAATGAGTCAACTATGGCTAACAATACAGATACTAATGGTTACACCCTTGTTTACACTACTCCAGTGATTAAAGCAGGTGAGAAGTATATTCCTTCTGCAACAAATATGGAAACAGATAAAGTACTTGTAAATAGTAAGAATGGTGATTACCAATTGTCTGTTTCTCCATGGCATAATCCTGATAAGCCAGATGAAGGTCTTGTTTACATTACAGGTTGGTATGCAAAAGGTCATTATAACGAAGCAGATTACATGTTTACGGATGAACCGAAAGGAACTGCAAACTCAGCAACTGGTGGTAATACACAAAACGTTATCGGTGGTCGTACGAAGTATGCCTTGTTAGCTGATGGTAAGACAATTAAGACTGATTCATCAGGTAATCCAGTGAAGACAACAGGTGGATTTGGTAACCAATTCTCAATTCCAGCTGCTAATGAAAAACCATCTGGTGATACAGTACACTACTACAAGAAGACAGACGAAAAAGGGAATGTTTACGTTCACTATAAAGATACTGAAGGAACAACTATTAAAGCTTCAGTAACAGATGAAAATCAACAACCTATCAATAAACACTATGATACAGTAGAAGATAATCGTCCAGCTACAATTGAGTACAATGGTAAAACTTACGAGTTGGTACCAGCAGGTACATATACTGTTGGTGAAGTTGACTCAGATGGTCACCTAAAATCTTCAGATGATATTACAGGTTCAGTTGCTAAACAAGATAAAAATGTAACCTATATCTATAAAGTGAAAGAAACACCAAAAGAAGGTGAAGTTGTTATCACTTATGTAGATACGAAAGGTAACGAAATCCAAAAATCTCGTCAAGATACACCTAAATCACCATATGACACACCATATGATACAACTGAAAAAGGTGAAAAACCAAATATCATCAAGACAACTGATGGTAAGACCTATAAAATTGTTCCTAAAGGTGATTACCCAGTAGGAGGTGTTGATGAAAATGGTCATTTGAAATCTTCAGATCCTATTACTGGTAAAGTTGACAAACCAAAATCTACCATTACTTACGTTTATGAAGAAGTTGGAAGTGTCTTTGTTCATTATAAAGATATTAACGGAAATACGATCATGGGATCTGTTATTGATGAGCAAGATCAACCACTTGAGAAGGATTATGATACTGTAGTAGATAATCGTCCTAAAGAAATTAAGTTCGAAGGTAAGACTTACGAACTTGTAGAAGCTGGTAATTACCCAGTAGGTCAAGTTGACAGCCAAGGTCACTGGACAGGTGATGATGATACGACTGGTAAAGTGGCTTCAGGTGAGAAGAATGTTACTTATATCTATAAGTTGAAAGTGGAATCACAATCAGATTCAGGTTCAAATTCAGCATCAGCATCAACATCAGCTTCACAATCATTATCAGAAGTTGTATCTAACTCACAGTCTGTATCAGAACAAGCTTCTACATCATTGTCTGAATCAGTACAGGAATCAGCATCGGTATCAGCATCTGAGTCATCGTCGTTGAGCACGTCGGCGCAAGAATCAGCAAGCGAATCAGCATCAGAATCAGCGTCAGTATCGGCATCTGAGTCAGCATCGTTGAGCACATCAGCGCAAGAATCAGCAAGCGTATCAGCAAGCCAATCAGCGTCATTGAGTACATCGGCTTCAGCATCAGCATCAACTTCAGCAAGCCAATCAGCATCATTGAGCACATCGGCTTCAGCATCAGCATCTACCTCAGCAAGCCAATCAGCGTCATTGAGCGCATCGGCATCTGAGTCAGCATCAGTATCTGCGAGCCAATCAGCATCATTGAGCACATCGGCTTCAGCATCAGCATCAACTTCAGCAAGCCAATCAGCGTCATTGAGCGAATCAGCTTCTGCATCTGAATCTGCATCGCAATCTATTTCAGAATCACAATCAGCTTCAACAAGCCAATCAGTTTCTGAATCAACATCAGCGTCTGAGTCAGCATCAGAATCAGCATCAACATCAACGTCTGAATCTGTTTCAGCATCTGAGTCAGCGTCAGCATCATTGAGCGCATCAGCATCTGAGTCAGCAAGCGTATCAGCAAGCCAATCAGCGTCATTGAGCACATCAGCGTCTGAATCAGCAAGCGTATCAGCAAGCCAATCAGCATCATTGAGCGCATCAGCGTCTGAATCAGCAAGCGTATCAGCAAGCCAATCAGCGTCATTGAGCACATCGGCTTCAGCATCAGCATCAACTTCAGCGAGCCAATCAGCGTCATTGAGCACATCAGCGTCTGAATCAGCATCAGTATCTGCGAGCCAATCAGCGTCATTGAGCACATCGGCATCAGTATCAGCATCTGAATCTGCATCTGCATCTGAATCAGTATCAGCGTCATTGAGCGCATCAGCATCTGAGTCAGCGTCAGTATCTGCGAGCCAATCAGCATCATTGAGCACATCAGCATCTGAGTCAGCAAGCGTATCAGCAAGCCAATCAGCATCATTGAGCACATCGGCTTCAGCATCAGCTTCTGTATCAGCAAGCCAATCAGCGTCATTGAGCACATCTGCATCTGAATCAGCATCAGTATCAGCAAGCCAATCAGCGTCATTGAGCACATCAGCGTCTGAATCAGCATCAGTATCAGCAAGCCAATCAGCATCATTGAGCACATCGGCTTCGACATCACTTTCTACATCTGTATCACAATCAGCATCTAACTCTTCATCAAATTCTGAAAGTGAAACACCTAAACAAGGTGAAGTAATCATCACTTATGTAGATACAAAAGGTAAAGTGATTAAAGATCCTCGTCAAGATACACCAAACTCACCATATGATACTCCATATAACACAACTGAGGAAGGTGAAAAACCTAACACAATCAAGACTCCAGATGGTAAGACATAC
>JAGZVW010000006.1:0-73979 GCA_018379295.1 Streptococcus parasanguinis
ATTTCATCAGCTTTTACAGCCCTACTCAACTGTGCGGAGGTGGGACGACGAAATCGAATTCTAACGAATTACCGATTTCTGTCCCACTCTCTTTTTTTAATCAAATTCATATTTTTGGAGAATCGTAGTGAGGATAAAGACTCCTGTAAAGATAGCCATCAATGCCAGATAAACTGGGAAAGTAGTGGTTGTAAGGAGTGAAATCTCGATCAAGTTTTTTAGCACGACCGCAGATGCGTAGAATCCTACTACAGAGAAGAGGATGAGGAGGGCCCGCCAGATATTTAGTGGCAGGCAAGCACGGATAACGGATAGGAAACCGATGGATCCAAGTAAGTAGTAGGATACAGTAGACATATCGGCTGCAGACCAACCATGGCTTGCTCCCCAAAGGCGAATAAACAAGACACTAAAGACGACCATCAAGGCGCTTGGTAAGGCTAACAGAAGGGAACGTCTCAAGAAGTGTTTTTCAACCGGTTTGATATTGCGTTCAAAGGTCAACACAAATGGTGGGAATCCTTCGACGAATTGGTCGATCAGGGTGATTTGAATAGGAATGAAAGGGAAAATCAGCAAATAGTTGACGTTAAAGAAGAGAGCACTGGCAATACAGATGATAGCCAAGAGGAAGGAATAGATCGTTTTGATAAAGAAGATTGGAGCGATTCGTCCAATGTTATTCACCACACGACGGCCTTCAAAAAGAATTTCTGGAACGTCATTAAAGTCAGAGTTTAAAAGAACAATATTGGCAATTTGACGAGTTGCTGGATCTCCCTCTGCCATCACGATGGAGCAGTCTGCTTCACGAAGAGCAAGGATATCATTGACCCCATCTCCTGTCATAGCAGTCGTCCGACCAGCTGCTTTCAAGGTTTGGATGAGCAGTTTTTTCTGGTGAGGAGACACGCGGCCAAAGATAGCTGTTTCTTCTGCTTGATCCACTAATTGATCATCAGAAATTTTTGAACAATCGACGTAGTTCTCATGATTTTTGAAGCCAGCTTGTTGAGCGATATAAGAAACCGTCACAGGGTTGTCACCGGATATGATTTTAAGATCCACTCCTTGAGAGCGCAAATACTCAAGAGTATCTGAAGCCCCTTCACGAATGGGGTCTGTAATCTCAATAACCGCAATCCCTTCAAGATTTTCAGGTAGTTTCAATTCCTGCATGCTGATCAGTTCTGAACTATGTGCCAATACGAGCACGCGCGATCCACGAGCTTGTGCTTCGACGACAGCAGTTGGATTTTCTTGAAGGAGCATTTCAGGAGCACCGAGAAAGACGGTTCCAAGGTTGGATAGATGCATAGCTCCCCATTTCCGATCACTTGAGAAAGGAATAATGTTTTCTGCAGTATAAGCATGCTCCAACTCTCCATAAGCCTTGCGAATAGCTTGAGCAGTAGGATTGGTGTCCTCACTATTTTGCATGTAAGCTGAAAGGATAACTTTGATGGTTTCCTCAGAAAAATGATCAGATAAGCTATGGAGAGCTTCGACTGTCATCTTCCCTTGAGTGATGGTACCGGTCTTATCAAGACACAAGGTATCCACACGCGCCAAGGTTTCTACTGAGTACATTTCTTGGACAAGAACCTTGCGCATACCGAGCTTAATAACCGCTGTCAAAAGAGATGTAACCGTCAGTAGGGCAATTCCCTTTGGCAACATTCCCAGGAGAGCTGTGGAAGAATTCACGACAGAATCCTTGATTGGCAGCATCTTGATCAACAATGCTTCAAAGAAGAGGGCAAGGCCAAATGGGATGATAATTTTCCCAGTAAAGCTAGAGATTTTCGCTAAGTTATAAAGAATACGCGAATTGATAGGCTTCAAGGTTTTGGCTTCCATCATCAGTTTGTTGGCATAGTTGTTTGCCCCAACTCGCTTGACACGGGCATAGACTTGACCACTGGCAATATAACTACCAGAAAGCAGTTCATCACCAATTTCTTTTAAGACCAGGTCACTCTCACCAGTCAGCATAGCCTCATTAGCTTCTGCAATACCGGACATGACTTCAGCATCACTAGGGATCTGCTCACCCGAAGACAGAAGCATTAGATCACCTAGGACAAGCTTTTCTGGTGGAATTGCATCTTTTTCCCCGTCTCGAATGACAGTCACCAGCTCACGACTCATGAGATTGAGTTTATCAATCATCCGCTTGGCGCGCATCTCGGTCATGATTCCTGTAATGGCATTGAAGCAAATAACCGCGAAAAAGATCATATTGCTCCAGGCCTGTACAGCAGCCAAGGCCACAGCAATCACAAAGTTTAAGGTATTAAACAAGGTGAAGACGTTGCGCTTGATGATTTGCCAGGTGCTGGTACTGGTATTCGTTGTAAAATCATTGGTTTGTCCGCGATCCATTTTCTTGCGGACTTCACTGAGGGACAAGCCCTTTAAATCAATAGTTTCCATAGACAATATGATATCATTTTTTTGAGAAAAAGACTATCTAGAATCGGTCCGCTGAGACAATTTTTATCTAAAAAAGGTTTGCGGTCAAAATCAGGATACGGTATAATAAGAAAGAACCTTTTACAGGATGGAATATCTTGTAGAGAGACGAATGAAATGGATTTGAGGAACAACTATGTTTTATACCTATTTACGTGGCCTTGTTGCCTTTATTCTTTGGGTTTTAAATGGGAATGCCCATTACCATCATAAGGACAATATTCCAGATCGGGAAGAGAACTACATCTTGGTATCCCCTCACCGGACTTGGTGGGATCCGGTCTATATGGCCTTTGCAACCAAGCCAAAGCAGTTTATCTTTATGGCAAAAAAAGAGCTCTTCACCAATCGTATTTTTGGCTGGTGGATTCGCATGTGTGGGGCATTTCCGATCGACCGTGAAAATCCGGGAGCAGAAGCCATTAAGTATCCTGTCAATATGCTGAAAAAGAGCAACCGTTCCTTGATTATGTTCCCAAGTGGAAGCCGTCATTCTCAAGACGTTAAAGGCGGTGTTGCAATCATTGCTAAAATGGCGAAGGTCCGTATCATGCCAGTGACTTATACTGGTCCAAGAGACTTGAAAGGGTTGGCAACGGGTGAACGCATTGATATGAACTTTGGACATCCCATCGATATTTCGGATATTAAAAAGATGAATGACGAAGGAGTGGCAGAAGTTGCCCGCCGTATCCAAGAGGAGTTTGACCGCTTGGATGCGGAAGCGCAAGCGATCAACACCCCAACAAAACCGTTTATCTTGATTCGTTTGTTAAAAATCCTTTTGATTCCCCTTGTCTTAGTCGTGGGCATCTTGACCTTGCTCTTTAGTTACCTAGCAAGCTTTGTATGGGATCCAGACAAACATCGGAAAAACAAGTAAAAAAACTGAGAGTTTTTCTCAGTTTTTTTTATTTTTACGAATAATAAAAGTGAGAGGAGGTTTCTTATGGAGGATATCATCGAAAAAATCAAAGAATATAAGCTCTTTTTAGCTCTTACTGCTATTGGACTCTTACTTGGAGGGTATTTTCTTTTTCATCGACCTCAGTCAAGTGCATCCACCATACCGGATCTTTATCAGTCTTCTAGTTCTACTTCGAGCAAAGAAAAGGTGCAGACCGCTAGTTCCAAAGAAGAAAAGACGGTTACTTCAGTGTCTGATGCACCCGAGATCATTACGGTCGATGTCAAAGGAGCCGTCAAACAACCAGGGGTCTATGAGTTGCGCTCCAATAGCAGAGTCCACGATGCCATTTATAAGGCAGGCGGGATGACAGCAGATGCCAATAGCCAATCGGTCAATTTGGCGCAAAAACTCTCCGATGAAGCAGTGATCTATGTTGCTAAAGAAGGAGAGGATGTTCCAGCACTTGGAAGTTCAGAAAGTTCTGCAACTTCGTCAGCGCCAGCAGAAAAAACAGGCAAGGTCCATTTAAATCGAGCAACCGAATCAGAGCTCCAGACAGTATCGGGCATTGGACAGAAACGTGCCCAGGATATTATCGCCTATCGCGAAGCAAATGGGCCTTTTCGATCAGTGGATGATCTGAAGAATGTTTCAGGAATCGGAGAGAAAACACTGGAGAAACTAAGAGATGCTTTCACGGTGGATTAAAGACCTTCCTTTTTCGCTTATCCATCTCGCCTTTGTACTTCTATGGCTGTATTTTAGTATCTATCAACCATCTTGGCTTTCGATCAGCGGTCTAGTAGTAGTGGGAGTTTTAGCGGTTCATCACTATAAAGGGGAGCGCTCAAGTTTGCTAGGACTTGCTTTAGCAACCCTTTGTTTTGCGGCCTTCTTTGTCTTTCAGCGAATACAGGATCATCCAGTACAAGCAGAAAGTCAGCCCCCATCCCACTTACGCCTGATCCCAGATACCATCAAGGTTAATGGAGATGCCTTGTCTTTTCGTGCTAAAGATCAGGGTTGCACCTACCAAGTTTTTTACACCTTGAAATCTGAGAAAGAAAAACAGCAGTGGCAAGGTCAAACTCACTTGCTGGAGTTGACGTATAAGGGTGTCATAGAAGAGCCAGAAGGGCAGCGAAATTTTAGAGGTTTTGACTATCGAGCTTATTTGAAGACTCAGGGAATATATCACCAAATTAGAATTGAAACGATCCAATCCGCGCTTCCTATACAGACTTGGAATGTTTTTGACTGGCTGTCTCAATGGAGGCGACAAGCCATTGTTTGGAGTAAAGAGCACTTTCCGCAGCCAATGAACCAGTATATGACCGGCCTTCTTTTTGGCTATTTAGATAAGGATTTTGAAGAGATGGACCAGCTTTACACGAGTTTAGGAATCATCCATTTATTCGCCTTATCTGGGATGCAGGTCGGCTTTTTCATCAATGGGATACGAAAAGGTCTCTTACGTCTAGGAATCTTGCAAGAGACAGTTGATATCTGGATGGTTCCAATTTCTTTGGTCTATGCTGGCTTGACAGGTTTTTCAGTTTCAGTGGTTCGCAGTCTCTTGCAAAAGATCCTCTCTCAAAAGGGGATCCGAGGGATGGAGAATATGGCGATGACCCTGATGCTCTTAATGCTGCTTGTGCCCAAGTTTCTCCTGACCGCTGGAGGGGTCTTGAGTTGTGCCTATGCCTTTATTTTGACCTTGGTAGATACCAGTTCTTATTCAGGACTGAAAAAGCTACTAGTGGAAAGTTTCTGGATTAGCCTGGGGATTTTGCCCCTTTTGACCTATTACTTTAGTGTCTTTCAACCCTGGTCACTCCCTTTAACCTTCCTCTTTTCTTTCTTATTTGACCTTGTCCTTCTTCCAGGTTTAACGGTGCTATTTATCTTATCGATTCTAAAGCCCCTTACAATTTTTAACAGTTTCTTTCTTCTCATAGAGGAGTGTATTCGTTGGATTTCAAAGCTCACGTCGCTACCGTTGGTATTTGGTCAGCCGACGGGACCAGCTCTGATCGCTCTCTTCCTTCTTTTAGGGATCTTGTATGATCTTCGAAAGCAAAAAAAACGTCGTTTCCTGTTAATAGGCATGATTCTACTCATCTTTTGTTGGACCAAGCATCCTTTAGAAAATGAGATTACCATGGTGGATATCGGTCAAGGAGACAGTATCTTTTTACGTGATTGGAGAGGAAGAACCATTTTGATTGATGTCGGAGGACGCGTCACTTTTAAAAGTGGAGACAAGTGGCAAGAGCGCAGTCAATCTGCCAATGCGGAACAAACCTTGATTCCCTATCTCAAGAGTCGAGGTGTTGGAAAACTCGATGCTCTGGTCTTGACCCATACAGATCAGGACCATATGGGCGATATGGTCGAGGTTGCCAGACAAATCCCGGTTAAAAAAGTGTATGTCAGTCCAGGCAGTCTAACCAGTTCCAAATTTCAAGAGAAATTGAAACAGCTTCATAGTCCAGTTAAAGTAGTCCAGAGAGGGGATCAACTTCCTATTTTTGATCATCATCTCGAAGTCTTATCTCCTGATGAAGTGGGGGATGGCAAAAATAATGATTCGATTGTCCTCTATGGGCAGTTTTATCAAAAAAGGTTTTTGTTTACAGGTGATCTGGAAGAAGCTGGGGAGAAAAAACTATTGGGAAACTATCCCCAATTACAAGTGGATATCTTGAAAGTAGGCCACCACGGATCGAAAGGTTCCTCTAGTGATGTATTTTTGGATCAGCTACATCCCCAATTGGCCTTAATCTCCGTTGGAAAGAAAAATCGCTATCAGCACCCTCATAAAGAATTGCTTGATCGTTTAGAGGAACGATCCATTTCTTACCTTCGTACCGATGAAAGAGGAGCGATTCGCTTGATTGGGTGGGATCATTGGAGGGTAGAAACGGTCCGCTAGAGATGAGGAGAGGTTTGCTTTCTATGCTGAAAATTGCTATTATAGAAGGTGAAATCAATGTAAAGGTAGAATCGTATGAACGCATTTAAGCAATTTTGGATACAGTATGCAGATTTTTCAAGTAAGACCAGTCGAGCTCATTTTTGGCTAGCTTTTTTCTGGAATTTCCTGATTTCTTTGCCTCTTTGGGTTTTTTACATCGTGACTTCTTTATCCCATCAAAATGCTCAAGAAATACTCAATTTTTCAACTGTTCATTCTAAAACAGGTCTATGGGCACTCGCTTTCTTAGCATTCTTTTACTTCCTCATTTTGGTACCCAGTCAAGCCATTTGTGTGCGTCGCTTGCGGGATGCTGGGATCCATTGGTCTTGGATCTTTTTGAACCTTGGTCCGGTTTTACTCTATTTATTGTCAGGGCTAGATATTTTCCTATTTCTTTGGGTGATTACAGTTATTTCTCTCTTGATTCTCATGATGCTTCCAGGAAAAAATACCTTCCCACAACC
The DNA here is from genome assembly GCA_018379295.1 of Streptococcus parasanguinis. Classification (GTDB taxonomy): domain Bacteria; phylum Bacillota; class Bacilli; order Lactobacillales; family Streptococcaceae; genus Streptococcus; species Streptococcus parasanguinis_AH. Next base: position 6,830 of record JAGZVW010000006.1, read on the forward strand.
AGTAGAAACTCCTATGGGAGTAACTTCTGAACCACAGGTCACAGCGACAGAAGGAAGCTTTGGAGGCAGCTCGTTTGAGCAAATTCCTAATTTTGTAGCAGCTCCAGATTTGTCCGACGAAAAACCACCATTGGAACAAAAAATGGCTGCTGAACACGAAATACACTAGACTGATAGAGATAAGAGAGTTTCATGCAAGCAATTACCGACATTAAACATCTGACGGTTCAAACTCTGCCTCCTATTCTTGTCTTGACGGGTGAGGATATAGGTCAATTTGAATGGTTAAAAAAAGACATTTTAAAAAAAATAGGCTATGATCCCTCAGATTTGAATTATTCTTATTTTGATATGAAGGAAGCCTCCTATGCTGAAGTCGAGCTGGATTTGGTCAGTCTTCCCTTTTTTGCAGATGAAAAAATCGTGATTTTGGATCACTTATTGGATCTGACCACTGCCAAAAAACGCAATTTAACCGATGAAGATCTGAAGCAATTTGAAAACTATCTGGAAAACCCTTCTGAATCGACCCGTTTGGTGATATTTGCAGAAGGAAAATTAGATAGTAAGCGTCGCTTGGTCAAACTCCTAAAACGGGATGCCCAAATCATTGAAGCGACCACTCCTAAAGAGCAAGATTTAAAGCGTTATTTTTCTGGTCAGGCGCAAGAATTGGGCTTACACTTTGTTGGCGATTCCTTGGACCAGTTGCTCTTAAAATCTGGCTATGATTTTGGAGAGTTACAGAAGAATCTCGCTCTATTGCAGGCTTATAAAGAAGATGGTCAGATTACCCTCCAAGATATCGAGGAGGTTGTTCCAAAGTCCTTGCAAGATAATATTTTTGATCTGACACAGATGATTCTCAAACGCCAAATCGATCAAGCCCGGAATTTGGTTAAGGATCTTCGCTTACAAGGAGAAGATGAAATAAAATTGATCGCTATTTTGTTGGGGCAATTCCGAATGTTTTCTCAAGTTAAAATTTTCTCAGAAGAAGGCCAATCCGAAAGCCAAATTGTAGCGAGCTTGTCGGACTTGTCAGGACGCAAGGTCAATCCTTATCAGGTGAAGTTTGCCTTACGGGATAGCCGCAGGCTTACTCTGTCCTTTTTGAAGCAAGCTATGATGACCTTCATCGAGACGGATTATGCGATTAAAAGTGGAACATATGAAAAAGACTACTTATTTGATTTGGCCCTGTTGAAAGTAGCGAATAGCGTCTAACGATGAATGAAATCGCAAGCAGATTAGTTGAATAATTTAGCTGTTTGCGTTATCATCAAGTCAGTAATAAAGAAAAGAGGACCATAAAATGGCTATCATTTTACCAGAATTACCATATGCTTATGATGCATTGGAACCTTATATCGATGAAGAAACCATGCATTTGCACCATGATAAACACCATCAAACATATGTAAACAATGTGAATGCAGCTCTTGAAAAACATCCTGAAATTGGAGAAGACCTTGAAAGCTTGTTAGCTGATGTTGAATCCATTCCAGCTGATATTCGCCAAGCTGTGATCAACAATGGTGGTGGTCATTTGAACCACGCTCTTTTCTGGGAATTGATGACTCCAGAACAAACAGCTCCTTCAGCAGAACTTGCTGCAGCGATTGATGCTACATTTGGTTCATTTGAAGACTTCAAAGCAGCCTTCACAGCAGCAGCAACGACACGTTTTGGTTCTGGCTGGGCATGGTTGGTTGTCAACAAAGAAGGCAAACTCGAAGTGACTTCAACAGCAAACCAAGATACACCAATCTCTGAAGGTAAAACACCAATCCTTGGTTTGGATGTTTGGGAACATGCTTACTACGTGAAATACCGTAACGTACGCCCTGACTACATCAAAGCTTTCTTCTCAGTGATCAACTGGAATAAAGTGAATGAATTGTTTGCAGCAGCAAAATAATAAAATGAAGGAATCTATAAGAGCAAGTATTGGCTCTTATAGATTTTTTTATGTGCATCCGAAAAATTGGAGTATAATTTCTTGCGTTTGGTCAGGAAAATGATACACTAATAGGAGTGTGTCTTACTTGTCTGAAGCCTGGTTTGAAGGGCCTAGGCAAGGAAAAGATAAACCTTAAAATGAAAACTGAAACATTCAGGGAGAAATGAAATGACTAGTATTACCATTACTAAAGGAGCCGTTGAGACGCCTATCTATTTGCGGATGTTAAATCGTCATGGCTTGATTGCAGGTGCAACAGGAACAGGAAAAACGGTTACGCTCAAAGTTCTAACAGAAAAATTAAGCAAAGAAGGCATTCCGGTCTTTCTAGCCGATATCAAGGGAGATTTATCTGGCTTAGCCAAAGCAGGGCAATGGACACCAAAACTGGAAGAACGCTACAAGCTTCTTGGGATCACAGATCCGTTTGAGCCACAAGCCTTCCCTGTTCGATTGTGGGATGTCTTTGGTCAAGCTGGTCATCCTGTTCGGGCGACTGTCGAAGGAATGGGCTCATTGCTTCTATCTCGTCTGCTTGATTTGAATGAAACCCAATCAGGAATTCTTGCAATTGTCTTTAAAGTGGCTCAAGAGAAAGATTGGCCCTTGATTGATTTGAAGGACCTGCAAAGCCTTTTAAAGGAAGTCTATGAACACAGTTCAGACTATTCAGCCCAATATGGCAATATCACCAAACAATCTGTCGGAGCCATCCAAAGAAGTCTCTTGGTTCTTGAAGAAGAAGGAGCAGACCAGTTTTTCGGAGAGCCCGCACTTGATTTAAATGACTTCATGCAACTCGATGCATCTGGTCGTGGTTATATCAATATTCTTTCGGCTACAAAGCTCTTTCATTCACCAAAATTGTACTCAACCTTTTTGATTTGGATGCTGTCTCGTCTCTTTGAAACACTTCCAGAGGTTGGGGATCCTGAAAAGCCAAAATTGGTCTTCTTCTTTGATGAAGCACATCTCCTCTTTAAGGATGCAAGCAAGCTCTTTCTTGAGAAGGTCGAGCAAGTGGTACGCCTAATTCGTTCTAAGGGTGTGGGGATTTACTTTATTACCCAAAATCCTCAAGACCTTCCAGAATCTGTTTTGGCACAGCTTGGAAATCGTGTTCAGCATGCGCTTCGAGCTTATACACCCAAAGAAATGAAGGCAATTAAGGTTGCTGCCCAAAGTTTTCGTCCAAATCCAGATTTTGATACAGAAACAGTGATCACAGAGTTAGGGACAGGGGAAGCCTTGGTTTCTTTCCTGAATGAAAAGGGACAGCCTGGTGTGGTTGAGCGTGCTTACATTCTCTCTCCTCAATCGAGTTTTGACCTCTTAAATGAGAGTGAACAATTGGCCTTGATCACAACATCGCCTTTCCATCAAAAGTATGCGACGACGATTGATCGAGAATCTGCCTATGAAAAATTAGCAGCTAAAGCAAGCAAGGAAGCACAAGAAAAAGAGCAAAAAGAAGCAGAAAAGGAAGAGGCTGCAGCAGATAAAGCGTCTCAAAAACGTAGTCCAGGTCGTCCAAGAAAATCTAGTCTTGAAAAGGCAAAAGATTCCTTCTTGAGTTCCTTATTCAGGACGATTGCGCGTGAGATCGCTAAGCTGATTATGGGCTCCTTTAAACGGAAATAAGCCTTTTATGAAAAGAAAAAACCTTTTTAAAAAGAAACCGTTTTATCTTTCTGATAATTCTTGTTATTTTCAGTAGAATCTTTTATAATTAATCTCGTATGAAAAAATATTTTAATCTACGCTCGATCATGATTGCGGTCAGTATTTTATTGTGCTTAGTGGGAACAAGCGCACTGGGCTACTTGCATCTTACGCAACCAACAGCATCAGCAATTGAAAAAAAAGCAAAGAAAACAAAAGAAGCAAAAGAACAAGATATCGAAAAGTCTACACCTGAGACGAAAAAACCGCGTGTCAAATCTCCTGAAGCTAAGCAAGCAGTAGTAGATGCAGACATGGAAACGATGAGTGCTTATGGCCTTGTCTATGATTATGCTAATAAAGGCTTGGTAGAGGTTGTTCAGGATTTCCTAGCGGAAAGTGGAATTGATCCGTCACAAGTTGCTTTCACGTATCGCAATGCCATTACTGGAGAGCAATTTGCTATGAATGATCTTCAACCAATGACGGCAGGTAGTACCTATAAGCTACCCTTGAACATGTTGGTGGTGGATGAAGTCGCAAAGGGCAAACTGAATTTAACAGATAGGTTTGACATTACCAACACCTACTATGAATATGTAGGGGAGCATGACAATTACGTTGCTGCCTTTGATGGAGCCATGTCTATCCCTGATATGCAGCGCTATTCATTGGTTTACTCTGAAAATACCCCAGCCTATGCTTTGGCAGATCGTTTAGGGGGGATGGAGCAAGCGCGCAAGTTATTCAGTCGTTATGGTCAATCCCGTTCACCAGAAGTCAAAACCTTTAGCGAAGATAATAAAACGACAACGGATTATTACATCCATGTCTTGGAATATCTTTGGAATCATCAAGAAAAATATGCAGATTTACTAGAACTGATCGGGGAGTCTTTCCCAGGTGAGTACTATAAGAAATTCTTGCCAGATTTGGTCATTCAACAAAAACCGGGCTATGTTGCGGAAGCGCTCAATGTGGATGCCATTGTCCATGAATCGACCCCTTATTTGGTTGCCATCTATACTGCAGGACTGGGTGGAACGACCCCAGAAAGTTCTGAAATCAGTGGTGTTGGTCTTTATCAGTTGGGAGAACTAGCTTATGTCATCAATGAATGGCATCGTGTGAATATGAATGAATAATTGACGGAAGGTCTGAGGGTTGCTCAGACCTTTTCTTCTATCACAGTAGCATAAAATTCACTTGGTGTTTCGAAATACTTTTCTGTTTTAAAGAGGCTTCTTTCCCTCTTCTATCAAAAAAATATGTTATACTAATTAATAGTAATAAGAGGAAGTATAAACATGATTACAAAGGAAGATTACCAGTTGGTCCGCTCGCATCCAGCCTTCTCTGCGTTGCCAGTGGAGCTATTTGATAAATTAGCTGTTGAAATTCATGCTAGGGATATCCAAAAAGGACAAATTTTATTTTATGCAGGAGATAAGCGGGATCGCATTTTTCTTCTTTCAAAAGGCTTTGCTCGCATTGAGCAATTCGATTCGTCTGATCAATTTTCCTATATGGATTATATCAAGAAAGGGGCCCTGTTCCCTTATGGTGGGATGTTTCAGGATGAGCGTTACCACTATACAGCTAGTGCGGTGACAGATTTGCGCTGTTTCGTTATCCCCGTCAACCTCTATGAATTATATGCTCAAGAGAGTAAGGAGCAGTTGCTCTTCATTACGAGAAAGCTCTCGTCAATTTTAGAATTTCAAGAGTTGCGTCTACGTAATGTCGTGACAGCTAGTGCCAGTGAGCGTGTGGTTCAATCTTTAGCTATCTTGTGTAAGGACTATGAAAGTTTAGGAAATCAACTTCCATTTCCAATCAGTATGAAGGAAATGGCCAAATTAGCGGCCACAACCCGAGAAACCGTCAATCAAGTTTTAAAGAAACTCATCGATTCTCATAAGATACAGTATGAGAGAAAACAATTAACCTTTCTAGATACAGCCTACTTTTTAAAGAGTTTTAAAGAGATCAATTAATTTGTTGATCTTTTTTATTTTTGTAAAAAAATATATATTCATAAAAACAATATAAAAAACAAAATATGCAAAGAAAACGCTTCATATTAACTAAAAAATAGGAATAATTCAAAATAATGCCAAATTCTTTGCATTAAAAAAGTAGAATCCTTCATGAAAGCGGTACCAATTGGTGATAAAATAAAACCTGTAAACGGGATTAGGTAAGCTAAACCGCAAGAAAAAGGAGGACTATAGATGTCTACACACCCAATTCATGTTTTCTCAGAAATTGGAAAACTGAAAAAAGTTTGTTTGCACCGTCCAGGTAAAGAGTTGGAAAACTTGATGCCTGACTATCTTGAACGTCTTCTTTTTGATGATATTCCTTTCTTGGAAGATGCTCAAAAAGAACACGACGCATTTGCTGAAGCACTTCGTAACGAAGGTATCGAAGTACTTTATCTTGAACAGTTAGCTGCTGAGTCATTGACTTCTCCAGAAATTCGCGATCAGTTCATCGAAGAATACCTTGAAGAAGCGAACATTCGTGGACGCCAAACAAAAATTGCGATCCGTGAATTGCTTCACAGCATTGAAGACAACCAAGAATTGGTTGAAAAAACAATGGCAGGGGTTCAAAAAGCTGAACTTCCAGAAATTCCTGAAGAAGCAAAAGGATTGACAGACCTTGTTGAATCTGACTATCCATTTGCTATCGACCCAATGCCAAACTTGTACTTCACACGTGACCCATTTGCGACAATTGGTAATGCAGTATCATTGAACCACATGTACGCAGATACACGTAACCGTGAAACTTTGTATGGTAAATACATCTTCAAATACCACCCAGTTTACGGTGGAAAAGTTGAACTTGTCTACAACCGTGAAGAAGATACTCGTATCGAAGGTGGAGATGAGTTAGTACTTTCTAAAGATGTATTGGCAGTTGGTATCTCACAACGTACAGATGCTGCATCAATCGAAAAATTGTTGGTAAACATCTTTAAGAAGAACGTTGGCTTCAAAAAAGTATTGGCCTTCGAATTTGCTAACAACCGTAAATTCATGCACTTGGATACAGTATTCACAATGGTGGACTACGATAAATTCACAATCCACCCAGAAATCCAAGGTAACCTTCGCGTCTTCTCTGTAACTTATGAAAACGAACAATTGAAGATCGTTGAAGAAAAAGGTGATTTGGCTGAATTGCTTGCTGAAAACCTTGGTGTTGAAAAAGTTACATTGATCCCTTGTGGCGATGGCAATGTGGTTGCTGCTGCTCGTGAACAATGGAACGACGGTTCAAATACTCTTACAATCGCACCTGGTGTGGTAGTCGTATACGACCGTAACACAGTCACAAACAAGAAATTAGAAGAATACGGACTTCGTTTGATCAAGATCCGCGGAAGTGAATTGGTTCGCGGTCGTGGTGGACCTCGTTGTATGTCAATGCCATTTGAACGTGAAGAAATCTAATGTAGAAGACCGAGAGCTGGTCTTGAGGGATCAGCTCTTCCTTCTTACTGATCAATACTAGAAAGAAATAGGAGACAATTAGAATGACAAATTCAGTGTTCCAAGGACGTAGCTTCTTGGCAGAAAAAGACTTTACACGCGCAGAGTTAGAATACCTCATCGGACTTTCAGCTCACTTGAAAGACCTTAAAAAACGCAACATCCAACACCACTATCTTGCTGGAAAAAACATTGCACTTTTGTTTGAAAAAACTTCAACTCGTACTCGTGCTGCCTTCACAACAGCAGCTATCGACCTTGGTGCTCACCCAGAATACCTAGGTGCAAACGACATCCAACTTGGTAAAAAAGAATCTACAGAAGATACTGCTAAAGTTCTTGGACGTATGTTTGACGGTATCGAATTCCGTGGTTTCAGCCAACGTATGGTTGAAGAATTGGCTGAATTCTCAGGTGTTCCAGTATGGAATGGTTTGACTGACGAATGGCACCCAACTCAAATGCTTGCAGACTACTTGACAGTTCAAGAAAACTTTGGACGTTTGGAAGGTTTGACACTTGTATACTGTGGTGATGGCCGTAACAACGTTGCGAACAGCCTTCTTGTAACAGGTGCTATCCTTGGTGTGAACGTACACATCTTCTCACCAAAAGAACTCTTCCCAGAAAAAGAAATCGTTGAATTGGCAGAAGGATTTGCAAAAGAAAGTGGCGCTCATATCTTGATCACTGAAGATGCTGACGAAGCAGTGAAAGGTGCAGACGTACTTTACACTGACGTTTGGGTATCTATGGGTGAAGAAGACAAATTTGCAGAACGTGTTGCCCTTTTGAAACCTTACCAAGTAAACATGGATTTGATTAAGAAAGCTGATAACGAAGACTTGATCTTCTTGCACTGCTTGCCAGCCTTCCACGATACAAACACTGTTTACGGTAAAGATGTTGCTGAAAAATTCGGCGTAGAAGAAATGGAAGTTACTGACGAAGTGTTCCGCAGCAAATATGCTCGTCACTTTGACCAAGCTGAAAACCGTATGCACACAATTAAAGCGGTTATGGCAGCTACTCTTGGTAACTTGTACATTCCAAAAGTTTAAGACTTAACCGTATACCAACAGCTATAGGGGCTGGACTGCTAGCTTTAGTCCTGCCCCTATTTTTTATAGAAAGGGAAAATTCATGTCAAGAAAAATCGTCGTTGCTTTGGGAGGAAATGCTATTCTCTCATCTGATCCTTCTGCGCAAGCTCAACAAAAAGCACTTGTAGAAACAGCTAAACACTTAGTTAAATTAATCAAAAATGGGGATGAGTTGATCATCACTCATGGAAATGGTCCTCAAGTAGGGAACCTCTTGCTCCAACATTTGGCTGCAAATTCTGAAAAGAACCCAGCTTTCCCACTTGATTCATTAGTTGCTATGACCGAAGGAAGTATTGGCTACTGGCTTCAAAACGCTCTTCAAAATGCTCTTCTTGAAGAAGGAATTGAAAAAGATGTGGCTTCTGTTGTGACACAAGTCGTTGTTGATAAGAACGACCCAGCTTTCGTTAACCTCAGCAAACCAATTGGCCCATTCTACTCAGAAGAAGAAGCAAAAGCAGAAGCTGAAAAATCAGGTGTAACTTTCAAAGAAGATGCTGGTCGTGGCTGGCGTAAAGTTGTGGCTTCACCAAAACCAGTGGATATCAAAGAAATCAATACCATTCGTACTTTGTTGAACGACGGTCAAGTCGTGGTAGCTGCTGGTGGTGGGGGTATCCCGGTTGTGAAAGAAGCAGATGGTAGCTTGACTGGTGTTGAAGCGGTTATCGATAAAGACTTTGCATCTCAACGTTTGGCTGAATTGGTAGAAGCAGACCTCTTCATCGTCTTGACTGGTGTCGATTATGTCTTTGTGAACTACAACAAACCAGACCAAGCGAAATTGGAACATGTGAATGTGGCTCAATTGGAAGAATATATCAAACAAGACCAATTTGCACCAGGAAGCATGCTTCCTAAGGTGGAAGCTGCCATTGCCTTTGTAAATGGTCGCCCAGAAGGAAAAGCAGTTATTACATCACTTGAAAACCTTGGAGCTTTGATTGAGTCTGAAAGTGGAACAATCATCCAAAAAGACTAATGAAAAATTAGGAAAAAACTAGTATTTTAAAGCTTATTGTGATAGAATAAGTCTATAGGTAAGCGTTTTACAAGAGACTCTTGTAAAACATCACTCACACTTTGTTGCGTTAGGAGGAAGACAAATGAGTGAAAAAACGAAAAAAGGATTTAAGATGCCTTCATCTTTTTCCGTATTGTTGATCATCATTGCCATTATGGCAGTGTTAACTTGGATCATTCCAGCTGGTCAATACAAAGTTGACGATGCAGGTGCTATCATTGCAGGTAGTTATGAATCTGTAAAAGCACATCCTCAAGGAATTTGGGATGTCTTGATGGCCCCAATCAATGCCATGCTTGGTAAAGCACCAACCAGTGCAGCGATTGACGTAGCCTTCTTCATCTTGATGGTCGGTGGTTTCCTTGGAGTTGTGAACGAAACAGGTACCCTTGATGTAGGGATTGCTTCTATCGTTCGTAAATACAAAGGCCGCGAAAAAATGTTGATTTTGATCTTGATGCCATTGTTTGCCCTTGGTGGTACAACTTATGGTATGGGTGAAGAAACCATGGCCTTCTATCCACTTCTTGTACCTGTTATGATGTCCGTTGGTTTTGACAGCTTGACAGGGGTAGCCATTATCCTCTTAGGATCACAAATCGGATGTTTGGCGTCAACATTGAACCCATTTGCGACAGTTATCGCATCTGATACTGCAGGTATCTCAAGTGCTTCAGGTCTCTTACTTCGTGTGATCTTCTGGATCGTATTGACAGGACTTAGCACATACTATGTATACCGTTATGCAGATAAGGTTCAAAAAGACCCAACCAAATCTCTCACCTATGCAACTCGTGAAGAAGATTTGAAACACTTCAACGTTGATAGTGGCGAAGAAATTCCTTCACAAATGAACAAGAAACAAAAACGTGTCTTGGTCGTCTTCATCTCAACATTCGTGATCATGGTTGCTGGATTTATCCCATTCAAAGATTTGGGTATTAAATTCTTTGAAACCTTCAACGAATCTCTCCATAAAATTCCAGTACTTGGTCAATTGATCGGTAACACAGATGCTCTTGGTACATGGTACTTCCCACAAACAGCTATGCTCTTTGCCTTCATGGGAATCCTCGTTGGTATCATTTATGGCTTGAAAGAAGATAAAATCATTTCATCTTTCATGAATGGTGCAGCTGACCTCTTGAGTGTTGCTCTTATCGTAGCGGTAGCACGTGGTATCCAAGTCATCATGAATGATGGTATGATCACTGCAACAATTCTTCACTGGGGTGAAGAAGGACTGAAAGGTCTTTCATCTCAATTGTTCATTGTCTTGACTTACATTTTCTACTTGCCAATGTCATTCTTGATCCCATCATCATCTGGTCTTGCCAGCGCAACAATGGGTATCATGGCACCTCTTGGTAAATTCGTCAATGTACCAGGTAGCTTGATTGTCACAGCTTACCAATCTGCATCTGGTGTCTTGAACTTGATCGCACCAACTTCAGGTATCGTAATGGGAGCTCTTGCTCTTGGACGTGTTGACTTGAGTGCATGGTGGAAATTCATGGGTAAATTGGTCGTAGCGATTGTTGTGATCACCATTGCCCTTCTTCTACTAGGAACTGTGGTTCCATTCTTGCAATAGAATAAAGTAGGTGTTTCATGAAAAATAGAATAAAGAACGATGTAAAAGAGCAGTTTTTAAACTCGCTTCAAACCATCATTTCTTACCCCTCAGTATTAAACGAAGGGGAAAATGGAACACCGTTTGGACAAGCTATCCAAGATGTCCTAGAAAAAACCTTAGAGCTTGCTCGAGAATTAGGTTTTCAAACATATATAGATCCTGAAGGATACTATGGATATGCAGAGATCGGTCAGGGGGAAGAACTCCTGGCCGTTCTTTGTCACTTGGATGTTGTTCCAGCCGGTGATCTAAAAGATTGGCAAACGCCACCTTTTGAAGCGACCATTGTCGGTGACTATCTAGTAGGTCGTGGTGTGCAGGATGATAAGGGGCCGTCACTCGCTGCCCTCTATGCAGTTAAGAGTTTACTGGATGATGGCATCCAGTTTACCAAACGAATCCGCTTTATTTTTGGGACGGATGAAGAAACCTTGTGGCGCTGTATGAACCGCTACAACCAAATCGAAGAGCAAGCAGATCTTGGATTTGCACCGGATTCTTCTTTCCCATTAACCTATGCTGAAAAAGGCTTATTACAAGTGAAATTGCATGGTCCAGGTTGGGATGATCTTCCCTTACAGGCTGGTCAGGCCCTCAATGTTGTTCCAGACAAGGCGACCTATGCGGGTCATCGTTTGGAAGAGTTGCTTCCTGTTTTGGATCAAAGTGGGGTTCAGTATAGCCAAACAGAAGATTCTGTAACGGTCTTGGGTGTTTCCAAGCATTCTAAAGATGCAGCTGAAGGAGTGAATGCTATTGTCGGTTTAGCGGAAAGTTTATCCCTCATCCAACCCCATCCAGCCTTGCTCTTTATTGCAGATGCTGTTGGTGAGGATGCAACGGGAGAAGCTTTATTTGGCAAAATTACAGATGAACCAAGTGGCGATCTTTCCTTCAATCTTGCGACCCTTGTGATCGATCAAGAACAATCGGAAATCGGGATTGATATCCGGATCCCCGTCTTAGCAGATAAGGAGGCCTTAGTAGCTCGTTTGCGAGAAATTGCAGCTAGTTATCAGTTGGAATATGAAGAGTTTGATTATCTGGCTCCTTTATATGTTCCTTTGGATAGTCCTTTAGTCAGCTCTTTGATGGCCGTCTACCAGGAAGAAACTGGTGATAAGACGCCAGCTATGTCTTCTGGTGGTGCGACATTTGCGCGGACCATGGAAAATTGTGTCGCTTTTGGGGCTCTTTTCCCAGGTGCAGAACAGACCGAGCACCAAGCCAATGAACGTGCAAAAATTGACGATCTCTATTCTGCGATGGAAATCTATCGAGAAGCCATTCAACGCTTAGCCACCATATAAAAAAGTTTGGAAACTTGGTTTCCAAACTTTTTATTTACTAAAGAAGAAAGGTGGTGTGAATTCTTTTAATTTTTCAAAACAATCCAAAGCTCCTTGATTGTCTTCGCAGATGACCAAACAGACATCGTCTCCACAGATGGTAGCTACAATTTCTTGAAGTTCCAATGCATCTAAGATAGCTCCAAAGGATTGGGCAAGACCTGGAAGAGTTTTTACAACGACTTGGTTTTGAACCGGCCGTAACATGACTAAGGCATCTTCCATATACATCCGCAGGCGCTTTTCCCAACGGGAAGGAGCGATGGTGTTCATGGCATAGTAGGAACTATCCCCCTCGTTAATTTTCACCAGATTCAAGGATTTGACATCTCGTGAAAGGGTGGACTGGGTAACGAGAACGCCATTGGCTTCTAAGGCTTCTTGAAGTTCTTGTTGGGTATGAATCCTACGCTCAGAAATAATCGAGCGGATCAAGCGGTGGCGGCTTTCAATTTTATTCATGAGAGACTCCTTTACTTGATGAACATAGCATCCCCAAAACTGAAGAAGCGGTAGCGTTCTTGAATAGCATGGTGGTATGCTTCGAGGGTTAATTCACGGCCAGCAAAGGCAGAAACCAACATGACCAGAGTTGATTTTGGAAGGTGGAAGTTGGTAGAAAAGGCATCGACGACTTTCCATTCATAACCTGGTTTGATAAAAATATTGGTCCAGCCTGAATCGGCTTTGATATCACCTGCAAATTTATTTCCGATCGTTTCAAGCGTCCGGATAGAAGTTGTTCCAACAGCTACAATGCGTTTCTTTGCAGCTTTTACCTGACGAAGGGTCGCAGCCGCCTCTTCAGAAAGTTGGTAAAATTCAGAGTGCATCTCATGGTCTTCAAGATTGTCTACTGATACTGGACGGAAGGTTCCTAGGCCCACATGAAGGGTCAAATAGACCAGGTGAACACCTTTTGCTTCAATCTTTTGGAGCAATTCTTGGGTAAAATGTAGACCTGCTGTTGGGGCTGCAGCAGAACCGTTTTCTTTAGCATAAACGGTTTGGTAGCGTTCGCGGTCAGCAAGCTTTTCGTGAATATAGGGAGGGAGTGGCATTTCGCCAAGACTTTCCAAGACTTCTAAAAAGATGCCTTGATAGTGGAAGCGAACGATACGGCCTCCGTGTTCCAATTCTTCTTCGACGGTTGCGGTCAAGCGACCATCTCCAAAGCTGACTGTGGCCCCTACCTTTAATCGTTTTGCAGGTTTTGCCAAGACTTCCCAACAGTCGTCTTGGGTATTTTTAAGGAGAAGGAATTCGACGTGACCACCTGTTTCTGGTTTTACCCCATGAAGGCGGGCTGGTAGAACGCGCGTATTGTTCATGACAAGAGCATCTCCTGGCTCCAATTCATCCAAAATTGCATCAAAGTGACGGTCTTGGAATTGCCCTGTTTTTCGATCCAGGATCAAGAGTTTAGAAGCATCTCGTTTTTCAAGAGGGGTTTGGGCAATCAGTTCTTCAGGCAAATCAAAGTCAAAGTCGTTGGTATTCATTTGCGCTCCTTTTATAATAAATTTGTGAGTAGATAGATGGTTGTACCGATAGCTAAAAGCATCAGGACAGTTCCCATCAAAAAGATCAGGACCTTGAGAATCTTTCTTTGATGAATCAAGAAAGATGAGAGAAAGACAAGGAGTCCGATCAAAAAAATGATGAATAATAGTGATACAATCATACCTTTCATTATATCACGAATCGACTTGAAAATGAAAAAAATGCCAGAAAAAGATAGCGGTTTCACTTGACAAAAATTGGTCTATACCATATAATAAAAGCATAGAGAAATAGGAGGTCTATCGAATGAAAATTATTGAAGTAAAGGACCAAATTGAGGGTGGAAAAGTTGCCTTTGATATATTGAAAGAAACATTAAAGGAAGGTGCTCAAACCTTAGGTCTTGCGACTGGAAGCAGTCCCCTTGAGTTTTATAAACAAATTCGTGAAAGTGATTTGGATCTTTCTAATCTAATCAGTGTTAACTTAGATGAATACGTAGGGTTGACGGGAGATGATCCTCAATCTTATCGGTATTTCATGGAAAAAAATCTCTTTGATGCCAAACCATTCAAAGAAAGCTATCTCCCATCTGGTGTAGAAGAATCTGCCGATCAAGAAGTGATCCGTTATAACAAAATACTCGAAGAGCATCCAGTGGACCTTCAGATCTTGGGAATCGGACGCAATGGACATATCGGTTTTAATGAGCCTGGAACATCCTTTGATAGTCAGACCCACTTAGTTCAGTTGGATGCCTCTACCATTGAAGCTAATTCTCGTTTCTTTGATAAGATCGAAGATGTACCAACCCAAGCCATTTCGATGGGGATTGCCAATATCTTAGCTGCGAAATCAATTGTCTTATTTGCTTATGGGGAATCAAAAGCCCAAGCGATCAAAGGTACGGTAGAGGGGGAAAGGACAGAAAAAGTGCCAGCTAGTGCCCTTCAAGGACATCCAAATGTGACCATTATTGCGGATAAGGAAGCTTTGAGCTTGTTAAGTCGATAAAAAACAGGACCTATCGCCGATTTATTCGGGCCAGATAGGTTTTTTTCTGCTTCAAAATATGGTACAATACAAGTAATTATCTGCTGGGATTAGCTCTTTTCATCTACTGGGAGACAAGAGGAAAGGGCATGAGGGCTAGAAGCTTATTTTAGCCTCCAGCTGATTAGTCTGTTATAAAGGAAAAGTTTATGATAAAAAAATATTTGATCCATATTTGCCTCCTTCTGAGTCTCTTATGCCAGCCAATTCTAGCGAGTGCGGATGAATTGGTGGATATGGCGCAAAAGATGTATCCAAATGACAATGTCCAAGCCATTAACCGTCCGCATTCTTCGCTTATTATTGACGGCAATACGGGAAATGTTCTTTGGAAAGACAATATCGATGAAGTCAGAGATCCTGCCAGCATGAGTAAGCTCATGACGCTCTATCTCTTGTTTGAAGATATGGCAAATGGCAAGATCAGTAAGGATACAGTGATCAAGGCGACCGCTTCAGACCAAGCGATCGGAAAGATCTATGAGATCTCCAACAATAATATTGTTGCTGGGGTAGACTACACAATTCCTGAGTTGATTACCATGACAGTGGTTCCATCCTCAAATGTATCGACCCTCATGTTGGCCAATCTTATGTCCAACAATGATCCAGATGCCTTTATCGAGCGCATGAATGCCAAAGCTAAGGAATTAGGGATGACCAACACGGTCTGGAATAACCCGAGTGGGGCGGCCATCTCCACCTTGCAAGGCTACTATCAGGTAAACAATTATCCAAATGATGCGGCTAACCAGACAACTGCGCGTGATTTAGGGATTTTGGTCTATCATTTTATCAATCAATACCCAGATATTTTAAACTATACCAATCAAGCCCAAGTCACGGTCAAAAAAGGAACTCCGTATGAGGAAACCTTTGATACCTACAATTATTCATTGCCAGGAGCCAAGTATGCCTTGAAAGGTGTGGATGGTTTAAAAACTGGTTCAAGTCCTCGTGGAGCTTTCAACTATATCGCGACCATCAAACGGGGCAATCAGCGCTTAATTGCTGTCATTATGGGCGTAGGAGATTGGGCAGACCAAGATGGGGAATATTACCGCCATCCGTTTGGCAATGCCTTGATCGAAAAAGCCTATAAAGATTTTGGCTATAAAAAATTGCTAGATGCAGGTGTCCAGAAGATTGACGGAAAGACCTATACACTTGAAAAACCCTTCTATGCAACGGTCAAAAAAGGTGCTAAAGAACCGACCCTTGCGGTAAAAGATGGCTATCTGACAGTAGATAATGATCTCTACACGTTATCTGAAGGTATCCGAGATGATATGAAGGTGGAAGAAGGAGCCAAGCCAGAGCTTGTCAAAGAAACAGCAAGTGGGAAGAAGACAACGGCTAAGCACAGTAAATGGCTTTCGCTGGATCACTTCCTGATCTTGATTCCAATTCTCATTCTTGTCATCATTCTCTCGATTGAAAAACAAAGTCGTGAGAGACGCAAAAAAGAGGCTCAAAAGCGCTATAATAAAGAGTAAAATAAAACCTAACTGATTGTCAGTTGGGTTTTGTCATTGTCTCATTCCGATATTTTTAGAAAGGATTTATATGAAAACATTCCGAAATTCTTATACGGCTTATATGCTACTCTATAGTTTTTATTTTATGTCCACATCTCTCTTTACGACTCTTATTTCCGTTTATTTGATGGGAAAGCACTATAGTGCAACTCAAGTGTCGACCTTGGTATCGGTTGCCTTTTTCTTATCTATGGTAGCCCAACCCTTCTTTGGGTATATCAATGAGCGATTTGGAATCGTAAAAATGACGACCCTCAGTCTGAGTGTGATCATTGGTGGTGTCTTCGGTTTTCTTTGGGCCCCCAATCTCTTTTGGCTGACTGTTTTTTACGGAATTGTTCTAGTCTGTTTGAATGGGACAGCTCCCATGATGGAAGTTTTTGCAACGCAAAGTCCATACGCTTTTGGGAAGATTCGCGTTTGGGGAACCATTGGCTACTCGGTCGGTGTCCAAATAGCTGGCTGGGTCTATCATCAGTTTAGCCCCCAAGCAGTCTATTATACGGTTTTGATCACCATTGTACTCAGCATTTTCTGTCTAAGTGCCGTTCGAATGAAG
Organism: Streptococcus parasanguinis; assembly: GCA_018379295.1. Lineage (GTDB taxonomy): Bacteria > Bacillota > Bacilli > Lactobacillales > Streptococcaceae > Streptococcus > Streptococcus parasanguinis_AH. Next base: position 23,726 of record JAGZVW010000006.1, read on the forward strand.
AAAAAAGAGACAGTCGTAGAAAAGGAAAAACACCCTGTCTCTATTCGTCCTCTTCTTCACAATGGACCTTATCTCTTCTTTATTGTGTTGATTGGGTTGGCTTCAGGGGTTGGAAATATTGGTCATACCTATATTCCTGAGCTACTCATGGATAGTGGTCTACCAGTGCATATTGCCTCAACAGTTGTGGCTGTCTCCGTCGTAATGGAAGCCCCCTTGATCTTTTTCTCTGATCGATTCATGGACCACTGGCCTTTACGGGTTTTGATCGCTCTTCCAATCGGGATTATTTTTGCTCAATATGTTGTCTACGCTCTTCCAAGTCCTGTCTTCTTAAAAGTGCTTTTGACTCTTTTAGCCAAGCATACAACAGGGATGGTTTTGATTATGGTCTCCTTACGGTTTATTGCCCAACAGGTGAATGGCAAAGACTTGGTTCTTGCCATGGCCATTGTCCAAGGAGCTCGTTATTTAGGAACCATTCTTTTACAACCCCTCGCAGCCCTCTGTATTGAAAGAGGTGGTTACCAAGTCATGAGTTTCTTTTTAGCAGGGGTTGTAGGGATCGTCTTTTTGCTGAGCTTTGCCTTAAAAATGCCCCAAGGGAAAGCTCACGGACTTTTTGGTGGCAAAGTAGACTAATGAAATTGTTACAATTGTATGACTAATCATCGAGGAGTTGGACAGAAACACTGATTTCACAGTGTTTTGTCCAACTTTTTTGCTATTATTAAGAACTAGTGATTAATTTGACAGTCAAAGTATTCGATGGTAGAATGAGGTAAAATAAATATAAAGGAGACCATTTTATGAAAAAAATGATCTTATCGACAGCTGCTCTTTTGACGATCTTTTCCCTAGCTGCTTGTTCAAACAAACAAGACACAAAGAAAGAAACTTCAAACAGTCAATCAACGACTAAAGTGACGAGCAAATCTGCCAACACTTCAAAAAGTAAGGATAATTCAACAGATTCAGAAGATACGTCATCTTCTAGCCTCTTAACAGATGCTGAAATCAACAAGGCTAAGACAGTTGGAGACTTCAAAAAGTTGTTTGCAAAATTAATGGATCATTCTGTTTCTATTACTGAAGAAGCAGGCACTTCTGTGACAGGTTCTGCAAAAGAACAATACGATGCAATGATTAGTACCTTAAAGCAAGGATTAGAAAACCAAAAAGATATCTTTAATGAAGGCTTGGAAAGCATCGGTTCAGATAGTACAGTCGTTCCTAAAGAAGACCGTGAAGCTTTGATCGAAATCTTGAAAGATGCTCGTGAAGAGTTGGAAAGTACTCGTAAAGAAATGAAAGATATGCAGAAAGAATTGAGTAAATCTCCTGTTGCTGATGATTCTAGTGATGATTCAGATTCAGATTCTGAAGAATAAAAAGAAGAAAAGGTTGGAATTTCCAGCCTTTTTCCTATTTTTTTTTCGAATGATATAGATGAGGAGGTGGGCCTATGTTTATTGCCATGGATAACAATCAAAAGCGGTGGAACTGTATGGAAGAGATCCCAGCTGTGACAGAAGGTCCCTTCTATTGCTTGGCTTGTCATAGTCCAGTGCGTCTAAAAAATGGCTCGGTTCTACGGGCTCATTTTGCTCATATAAAATTACAGCATTGTCCCTATCATCACGAAGCTGAGAGTTTTGAACATCTGGAATTAAAAGCTTGTCTTTATGATTGGGCCTCTAAGGAATCTCATACAGAGGTAGAAAGTTATTTAGCAGACTTTCAACAAATTGCCGATCTTTTGGTAGTAGACAAGAACTTAGCTTTGGAAGTGCAGTGCAGCTCCTTATCTTTAGAACGCTTGAAGGAGAGGAGCGATGCTTATCGATCCAACGGTTACCATGTCTATTGGTTACTTGGTAAAAAGTTGTGGCTCAAGGAAAGACTAACAAAGCTGCAGGCTGGCTTTCTTTATTTTAGTCAGAATCGAGGGTTCCATCTTTGGGAATTGGATCTGACAAAGAAAGAGCTACGTCTACAATACCTCATCCATGAGGATTTACGAGGGCGATTGCATTATCAAACAGAAATTTTCCCTTTTGGCCAAAGGTCTTTACTGGAAGTCTTACGGACCCCTTATCTTTCGCAACCCATGCAGCAAATGGCAGTCGAGCTCGATCGTACATTTTTAACGTATATACAGCAGCAACTCTTTTATCGTCATCCAAAGTGGCTGAAGCTTCAGGAAGAACTCTATATGCAGGGACACCATCTGATGGAACTGGGGCTGGATTTCTTTTATCCTCTTTGTCGTCCGATCCTTTCACAGAACTTGCTCCAAATTAAAGAGGATGTAGAAGGTTACTACCAGCAATTTATGACCTATTATCAGTCGCAAGGGATCCAACCCGTTCAGATCCTTTATCCCCCACGTTTTTATGCTCAACAGAAAAGCTAACTTTCTAAGATAGAAATCCTCCCGAAATGTTCATTTTTATGCTAAAATAGTACCATTGGAGGATTAATCGAAATGGTAAAACAACGTAATGAAATTGATGAAAAATACCAATGGGATTTGTCGACAATTTTTGCGACAGATCAAGCTTGGGAAGAAGAAGCAGCAAGCTTAGCTGCAGATATTAAAGCAGCAAGCCACTATGCTGGTCATTTGTTGGATTCAGCGCAAACACTGTTGGATACAACCAATGCATATTTGGAATTGAGCCGTCGTTTAGAAAAGGTCTACGTCTATGCTCATATGAAAAATGACCAAGACACACGAGTGGCTAAATACCAAGAGTACCAATCAAAAGGGATGTCTCTTTATAGCTTGTTAGGTGAAACCTTTGCCTTCTATGAGCCTGAATTCATGGCCATTACGGATGAGCAATACAAGGCCTTTGTGAGTGAAGTTCCAGCCTTGGAACAATATGGTCATTATTTTGATCGTTTGCTAGAGAAAAAAGAACATGTCTTGTCTCAAAAAGAAGAGGAATTACTTGCAGGAGCTGGTGAGATCTTTGCGGCAGGTGGTGAAACTTTTGAAATCTTGGACAATGCAGATATTGTTTTCCCAACTGTACATGATGACAAGGGCGAAGAAGTTCAATTAACCCATGGAAACTATATTTCTTTGGTAGAATCAAAAGATCGTGCCGTTCGTAAAGAAGCTTACGAAGGCCTCTACAAGGTTTATGAACAGTACCAACATACCTATGCTAAAACCTTGCAAACCAATGTGAAAGTTCACAACTTCAATGCCAAAGTTCGCAAATTCTCATCTGCCCGTGAAGCGGCCCTTTCTGAAAACTTTGTACCAGAAAGTGTTTATGATAGCTTGGTAGCAGCTGTGAACAAACATTTGCCACTCTTGCAACGCTATGTACAATTGCGTTCAAAAATTCTTGGAATTTCAGACTTGAAGATGTACGATATGTATACGCCATTATCCGATACAGACTACAAGTTTACCTATGAAGAATCATTGGCCAAAGCAGAAGAAGTCTTGGCTGTTTTGGGTGAGGACTACCTTTCTCGTGTAAAACGAGCCTTCAGCGAACGGTGGATTGATGTGCATGTCAACCAAGGAAAACGCTCAGGTGCTTATTCAGGTGGTTCTTATGATACCAATGCCTTCATGTTGTTGAACTGGCAAGATACATTGGATAATCTCTTCACCCTGGTGCATGAAACTGGTCACAGTATGCATTCTAGCTATACCCGTGAAACCCAGCCTTATGTCTATGGGGACTATTCCATCTTCCTTGCTGAAATCGCCTCTACAACCAATGAGAATATCCTGACCGAACGTCTGTTAGGAGAAGTAGAAGACGATGCAACTCGCTTTGCTATTTTGAATCACTTCTTGGATGGCTTCCGTGGAACCGTCTTCCGTCAAACGCAGTTTGCTGAATTTGAGCATGCCATCCATAAAGCAGACCAAGAAGGTACCGTTTTGACTAGTGAGTTCTTAAACAACCTCTATGCAGAGCTCAATGAAAAATACTATGGTCTTTCAAAAGAAGACAACCCTGAGATCCAATATGAATGGGCTCGGATTCCTCACTTCTACTATAACTACTATGTCTTCCAATATTCAACAGGTTTTGCAGCAGCTTCAGCCTTAGCTGAAAAGATTGTTCATGGAACACAAGAAGATCGTGATAAATATATCGACTACTTGAAAGCTGGAAATTCTGATTATCCACTCAATGTCATCCGCAAAGCAGGTGTGGATATGGAAAAAGAAGACTACTTGGACGCAGCCTTTGCGGTCTTTGAACGTCGGTTGAATGAATTTGAAGCCCTAGTAGAAAAATTAGGACTCGCATAAGATGGTAGAGTCTTATAGTAAAAATGCCAACCACAATATGCGCCGGCCAGTGGTTAAAGACGAGATCGTTGACTTTATGCGCACGCGTCAAAAACCGGTAGCAGGTGCCTTGGAGGAGTTAGAAGCATTCGCCCGCAAGGAAAATATTCCGATTATTCCGCATGAAACGGTAGCTTACTTTAGACTACTCCTGCAAGCCCTACAACCAAAGAAAATTCTGGAAATTGGGACAGCAATTGGATTTTCAGCGCTCTTAATGGCCGAAAATGCTCCCGATGCACAAATTACCACTATTGATCGGAATGAAGAGATGATTGGCTTTGCCAAGGAAAATCTGGCTAAATACGATCAGAGAAAACAAATCACCTTGCTTGAAGGAGATGCAGTAGATGTCTTGCAGGATTTAACAGAGACCTATGACTTTGTCTTTATGGACTCTGCTAAGTCTAAGTACATCGTCTTTTTGCCACGAATTCTCGAACTCTTAGAGGTTGGGGGAGTCGTGGTATTGGATGATATTTTCCAAGGAGGAGATGTTGCTAAGGACATCATGGAAGTGCGTCGTGGGCAACGAACCATTTACCGGGGGCTTCAGAACCTCTTTAATGCGACTCTCAATCATCCAGATTTGACCGCTAGTTTGGTGCCACTTGGAGATGGTATTTTGATGATTCGGAAAAATGCAGAGACGGTAACCTTGCCAGATCCTAGCTCTTTTTAGGTAAATTTAAGGTATTCTCTCTAATTTGTGGTAAAATAGAAGAAGTTTAAAAAGGAACGGAGAATAATTTTCATGAAGAAAAAACTTGTAGCAGGTGCTGTGACCTTGCTATCAGTCGTAACACTAGCAGCGTGTGCCAATGGCACAAACAAAGATATCGTGACCATGAAAGGGGACACGATTACAGTTTCTGATTTCTATAATGAAATCAAAAACAACCAAGGTGCTCAACAAGTTCTTTTCCAAATGACCATCAATAAAGTCTTTGAAAAAGAATATGGATCAAAAGTTTCTGATAAAGAAGTCGATAAAGAATTGGCTAAACAAAAGAAACAATTAGGCAAGCAATTCGATGCTTACTTGGCGCAACAAGGCTTGACGGAAGAAACAGCGAAGAAACAAATCCGTAGCAATATGTTGTTGGAATATGCAGTCAACCAAGCTGCTAAGAAAGATATCAAAGAGTCTGACTACAAGGCGGCTTTTGAATCTTACACACCAGAAGTAACAGCACAAATTATCAAGTTAGATTCAGAAGATAAAGCAAAAGAAGTGTTGGAAGCAGCTAAAGCGGAAGGTGCAGACTTTGCCCAAATCGCCAAAGACAATTCAACAGATACTGCTACAAAAGACAAAGGTGGCGAAGTCAAGTTTGATTCAGGAACAGCAGATATTCCATCTCAAGTCAAAGAAGCTGCCTTTAAGTTGGATGAAAATGGGATTTCAGATGTGATCACAGTTTCAGCAGGTCAAAACTATTCTGCTAGCTACTATATTGTCAAATTGAATAAGAAGACAGAAAAAGGCTCTGACTGGAAGAAATACGAAAAACGTTTGAAAGAGATCATTGTTGATGGTCGTAAGCAAGATACCAACTACATCCGTAGCATTATTGCAAAAGCGATGACCAATGCCAATATCAAGGTCAAAGATGATGCCTTCAAATCAACATTTAACCAATATTTGCAAAATATCGGTGTTCAAACGAGCGATAGCAGCTCATCATCTAAAAAATAGTTGACGGTTCCTTTTGGAACTTGTATAATGAAATAGTTGAGAATAAATCATTGTTACTCGGAATCAGAGAAGTGGCGGGGGTGCGAGCCATGGAAGAGAAATGATTTTGCTACTCTGCTGAGACAATTGCATATAAAATGAAGAATGACAAGTTCATTGAATGAAGGTGGTACCGCGGTTTTTCGCCCTTCGTTTAGTGGCTTGTCTTTTGTTTATGGGCAGTTGTCTGGAGCTTTTTAAAGGAGATCAAAAGATGCGAACCTATCAAGTGAAACAAAAATTTCGATTGGGTGGCGAGCGGTTCGATATCAAAGATGAGTTGGGAAATGTTGAGTACCAGGTTGAGGGATCTTTTCTTAAGATTCCCAAGACTTTTACCATCTATGATAAGAATGGTCAAGAAGTGAGCCACATTACTAAAAAAACAATCAGCTTTCTTCCCAAGTTTGTGGTTGAGTTGAAGGATGGGGACCGCTTTTTTATCCATAAAAAACTGACGCTCTTCAGGGATAAATACGATATCGAAGATTTGGGACTGCGGGTACAGGGAAATATCTGGGACCTAGAATTCAAATTATTCGATGATCGGGATCAAATCGTCGCTGAGATTAGCAAGGAACTCTTTCATCTAACCTCTACCTACCAAGTATCGGTGTATGAGGATGAATACGCTGATTTAGTCATCTCACTTTGTGTCGCCATCGATTATGTCGAAATGTTAGAAGCTGGCGCAAATTAATCTTAAAAAATTTAGGAGACAAATATGAAACAATTATCTAGTGCACAAGTTCGTCAAATGTGGCTTGATTTCTGGGCAAGCAAAGGCCACTCTGTAGAACCATCTGTTAGCTTGGTTCCTGTAAACGACCCTACACTTTTGTGGATTAACTCAGGGGTTGCCACTCTTAAGAAATACTTCGATGGAACCATCAAACCTGAAAATCCACGGATTACAAATGCTCAAAAAGCCATCCGTACCAATGATATCGAAAATGTAGGGAAGACTGCTCGTCACCATACCATGTTTGAAATGTTGGGGAACTTCTCAATCGGAGATTATTTCCGTGATGAAGCCATTACGTGGGCTTATGAACTTTTGACAAGCCCTGAATGGTTTGATTTCCCTAAAGACAAACTTTACATGACCTATTACCCTGACGACAAGGATTCATACAACCGTTGGATCGCTGTTGGTGTAGATCCAAGTCACTTGATCCCAATCGAAGACAACTTCTGGGAAATCGGTGCGGGGCCTTCTGGACCAGATACAGAAATCTTCTTTGACCGTGGAGAAGCCTTTGACCCTGAAAATATCGGTCTTCGTCTGCTTGCAGAAGATATCGAAAACGACCGTTACATCGAAATCTGGAACATTGTCTTGTCACAATTTAACGCTGACCCAGCAGTTCCTCGTAGCGAATACAAGGAATTACCACACAAGAACATTGATACGGGTGCAGGTTTGGAACGTTTGGTAGCCGTTATCCAAGGGGCCAAGACTAACTTTGAAACAGACCTCTTCATGCCAATCATTCGTGAAGTGGAAAAGATGTCTGGTAAAACCTATGATCCAGATGGCGACAATATGAGCTTCAAGGTGATTGCTGACCACATTCGTTCGCTTTCATTTGCGATTGGTGATGGGGCTCTTCCAGGTAATGAAGGACGCGGTTACGTTCTTCGTCGTCTCCTCCGTCGTGCTTCCATGCATGGTCAAAAATTGGGGATCGAAGGAACCTTCTTGTATAAATTGGTTCCAACCGTTGGGAAGATCATGGAAAGCTACTACCCAGAAGTACTTGAAAAACGCGATTTTATCGAAAAAATCATCAAGAGTGAAGAAGAATCATTTGCTCGTACCTTGAACTCTGGTCAACACTTTGCCCAAACTATCGTTGAAGACTTGAAAGCTAAAGGTCAAACAGTGATTGCTGGTCAAGATGTCTTCAAACTTTATGATACATACGGATTCCCAGTAGAATTGACAGAAGAAATCGCTGAAGAAGCTGGAATGACAGTCGATCGTGAAGGTTTTGAAGCAGCTATGAAGGAACAACAAGAACGGGCGCGTGCATCTGCTGTCAAAGGTGGATCTATGGGGATGCAAAATGAAACCCTTCAAAACATTACAGTTGAAAGTAGCTTCAACTACAATGCCAGCCAATTGCCTTCTAAGTTGGTGGCTATCGTAGCGGACAATGCAGAAGTAGAAGCTGTATCTGAAGGGACTGCATCACTGATCTTTGCAGAAACTCCATTCTATGCTGAAATGGGTGGACAAGTTGCGGACCATGGTCAAATCTTGGATGCTGCAGGAAACGTCGTAGCGACAGTGACAGATGTTCAAAAAGCACCAAATGGACAACCACTTCATACTGTTGAAGTTCTTGCTCCTCTTGCCTTGAACCAAGAATACACCTTGGCGATCGATACCAATCGTCGTCATCGTGTTATGAAGAACCACACTGCAACTCACTTGCTCCATGCGGCTCTTCACAATATCCTTGGTAACCATGCAACCCAAGCAGGATCTCTTAACGAAGTAGAATTCCTTCGCTTTGACTTCACTCACTTCCAAGCCGTAACTCCAGAAGAATTGCGTGCTATTGAGCAACAAGTCAATGAAAAGATTTGGGAAGCGATCGCAGTCGAAACGATTGAAACAGATATCGATACTGCTAAAGAAATGGGAGCTATGGCCCTCTTTGGTGAGAAATACGGTAAGGAAGTTCGCGTAGTCACTATCGGGGACTACTCTGTTGAGCTCTGTGGTGGTACCCACGTAGGCAATACTTCTGAAATTGGTCTCTTCAAGATTGTCAAAGAAGAAGGGATCGGATCAGGAACTCGTCGTATCTTGGCAGTGACTGGTAAGGAAGCCTTTGAAGCTTATCGTGAACAAGAAGATGCTCTGAAAGCAGTCGCAGCAACTTTGAAAGCTCCTCAACTCAAAGAAGTACCTCACAAGGTTGAAGGACTTCAGGAACAACTCCGTCAGTTGCAAAAAGAAAATGCAGAATTGAAGGAAAAAGCAGCAGCAGCGGCAGCAGGTGATGTCTTCAAGAATGTTCAAGAAGCAAATGGACACCGTTACATTGCCAGCCAAGTTTCTGTATCAGATGCAGGTGCTCTTCGTACCTTTGCGGATAACTGGAAACAAAAAGATTACTCTGACGTCCTTGTTCTTGTCGCAGCTATCGGTGACAAGGTCAATGTCCTTGTAGCTAGCAAGACAAAAGAGGTCCATGCAGGTAATGTGATCAAAGAATTGGCTCCAATCGTCGATGGACGTGGTGGTGGTAAACCAGACATGGCCATGGCAGGAGGAAGCAACCAAGCGAAAATCCAAGAATTGTTGGATGCCGTATCAGGTAAATTGTAATAATGGAGAGGTTGGATGTTTGTCCAACCTCTTTTTTAAAAAAGAAGCAGATCCAATTAGAAAAAGATAGCAGCAAAAAAACCTTTCCGTCTGGAAAGGTTTCAGATTGAAGATAAAGTCTTCTAAAAAACTTTCCTTAGGTGAGTACGGACGTCAGCGAACTTCAAAGAAGTTCCATGACTTAGTTTTGGACCTAAGGTTCCAAAACTCCCGAGTGCTAGAAACATGATTGTTTCTAGCACTTTTCTCACGGCGGAAAGTTTTTAATCTTCAAAAAATAAAAGTCACTTTTTGAAAATCATCTATCTGTTTTATGTAAAACAATAGGTTGTCTATATTTAAAAACCTTTCCATCTGGAAAGGTTTTTGTCTTATAGGCCGTAGTTGTAATCGTCATCCTGCATGGCTTCTACTTCACCGAGAAGGTAACCATTTCCGACTTGAGAGAAGAAGTCGTGATTAGAAGTACCGGTTGAGATTCCGTTCATGACGATTGGGTTAACGTCATCTGCTGAGTCTGGGAAGAGCGGATCTTGTCCCAAGTTCATGAGGGCTTTATTAGCGTTGTAGCGAAGGAAGGTCTTGACTTCCTCAGTCCAGCCCACTCCGTCATAGAGGCTCTCTGTGTAGCCTTCTTCATTCTCATAGAGGGTGTAGAGAAGATCATACATCCATTCTTTGAGTTTCTCTTGTTCTTCTTCTGGTAATTCGTTAAATCCAAGTTGGAACTTGTAGCCGATATAGGTTCCGTGAACTGATTCGTCCCGGATGATCAACTTGATGATTTCAGCTACGTTGGCCAATTTGTTGTTTCCAAGATAGTAGAGAGGTGTGAAGAAACCAGAGTAGAAGAGGAAGGTTTCAAGGAAAACGCTGGCGACTTTCTTTTCAAGAGGGGTCCCATTGAGATAGATTTCGTTGATGATTTCTGCCTTCTTTTGAAGGAAAGGATTGGTGTTGGTCCATTCGAAAATCTCTTCGATTTCTGACTTAGTATTCAAAGTAGAAAAGATAGAAGAGTATGACTTAGCATGGACAGATTCCATAAATTGGATGTTGTTAAAGACAGCTTCTTCATGGGGAGTACGAATATCCGCACGAAGAGCCTGAACACCTGTTTCAGATTGCATGGTATCTAGAAGAGTTAATCCCCCAAAGACTTTACCAACTAGGTCTTTTTCTTTATTCGACAACTTTCTCCAGTCATCCAAGTCGTTTGACAAAGGGATACGTGTATCCAACCAGAATTGCTCTGTCAGTTTTTCCCAGGTCGATTTATCGATGACATCTTCGATCGCATTCCAGTTAATGGCTTTGTAGTATGTTTCCATTTGCATCACTTTCTTTTTCTATTCATTCAATCGTTACTATTCTACCATAAATTGATAGAATACCGCACAAAAAGTCGGCGAACCGACTTTTGATAGCTATCTAGGATAGCGGATTAGATGACACAGCTTTCACATTGGTTGGCGCCAACTTCTCCACCATCATCTGTAAAGGTACGGACGTAGTAGATAGACTTGATACCCTTGTTAAAGGCGTAGTTTCGAAGGATAGACAAGTCACGAGTGGTTTGTTTGTTTTCAGTTTTCCATTCGTAAAGACCCTTTGGAATATCGCTGCGCATAAAGAGAGTCAGTGAAAGACCTTGGTCTACATGCTCAGTTGCAGCAGCATAGACATCGATGACTTTTCTCATATCCATGTCGTAGGCAGAAGTGTAGTAAGGAATCGTTTCCGTTGACAATCCTGCTGCAGGGTAGTAGATCTTACCGATTTTCTTCTCTTGACGTTCTTCAATCCGTTGTGTAATTGGGTGGATAGAAGCAGATACGTCATTGATGTAGCTGATAGATCCATTTGGTGCGACAGCCAAGCGGTTTTGGTGGTAAAGACCATCTGCTTGAACTTTAGCACGCAGTTCTGCCCAATCCTCTGCACTTGGGATAAAGATATCTTTAAAGAGTTCTTTGACGCGATCAGATTTTGGTACAAATTCTCCAGTCGTGTACTTATCAAAGTAAGTACCGTTGGCATAGTCTGATTTTTCGAAGTTGTGGAAGGTAACACCACGTTCGCGCGCAATGTTATTTGATTCTACGAGAGTCCAGTAGTTCATGAGCATGAAGTAGATACTTGTGAACTCAACAGACTCAGGTGATCCGTATTCAATCAATTGTTGCGCAAGGTAGCTGTGAAGTCCCATAGCTCCAAGTCCGAACGAATGCGCCAGTTTATTTCCGTGGTCAATAGTTGGAACGGCTACGATATGAGAGCTATCTGTAACGAAGGTCAAAGCACGAACCATGGCACGAATCGAACGACCAAAATCAGGTGAAGTCATCATGTTAACTACGTTGGTTGAACCAAGGTTACATGAGACGTCTGTTCCCATTTGGACAAATTCTTGGGCATCGTTGATCAAGCTTGGTTCTTGAACCTGGAGGATCTCTGAACACAAGTTACTCATGATGATTTTTCCATCAACAGGGTTTGCCCGGTTAGCAGTATCAATGTTGACTACATATGGATAGCCAGATTCTTGTTGCAATTTAGAAATTTCAGTTTCTAAATCACGTGCCTTAATTTTTGTCTTGCGGATATTTGGATTAGCAACCAACTCATCGTATTTTTCAGTGATGTCGATGTAGTTAAATGGTACTCCGTATTCACGTTCCACAGAGTATGGGCTGAAGAGGTACATTTCTTCATTTTTACGAGCCAATTCATAGAATTTGTCTGGCACGACTACCCCAAGTGAGAGAGTCTTCACCCGAACTTTTTCATCAGCATTTTCTTTCTTAGTAGAAAGAAAGGCAATGATGTCTGGGTGGAAGACGTTGAGGTAAACCACCCCAGCCCCTTGGCGTTGTCCCAATTGGTTAGAGTAAGAGAAGCTATCTTCAAAGAGTTTCATAACAGGTACGACCCCAGAAGCGGCTCCTTCATACCCTTTGATTGGTGCTCCAGCTTCACGAAGGTTGCTGAGGGAAATCCCAACCCCACCACCGATACGTGAAAGTTGAAGGGCAGAGTTGATGGAACGTCCGATCGCATTCATATCATCAGTTACTTGGATCAAGAAACATGAAACCAATTCTCCACGGCGGGCACGACCAGCATTTAAGAAAGAAGGAGTAGCTGGTTGGTAGCGTTGGTGGATAATTTCGTTTGCGATGTCTCGTGCGATAGCTTCATTTCCATCTGCAAAATAGAGAGCATTGAAGAAGACACGGTCTTCCATGCTTTCAAGATAGTATTCTCCATCATTTGTTTTCAAAGCGTATTGGTTATAGAATTTGTAGGCCGCCATGAAGGACTTGAATTGGAAGTTTTGGTCTTTGATAAATTGGGCCAATTCCTCTAAAAATTCAGGACGGTATTTCTCGATAAAAGCTCTCTCAATGTAATTGTGCTCGAGAAGGTACTGAATCTTGTCTGTAATCGAGTCAAAGGCTTTAGTATTTGGTACAACATTTTCTTTAAAGAACGCATCCAAAGCTTCTTTATCTTTATGAAGCATGATTTGGCCGTTTACTGGACGGTTGATTTCATTGTTAAGACGAAAATACGTCACATCTTCAAGAGATTTTAATCCCATAATAATCCTTTTCTAGTTCAAAAAATGAAGAGGAGAAGTCCTCTCTTTCCAAGTAAAAAGTCTAGTGTTAGGTTGCTAACGCTAGACCCTATTTAAGCAAAATACTGTGTTTATTATGAAAGTTTCTTCAACTTAGCTGGTTGAAAACCAGAAAATACTTCATCCGGTGTTTGAATAACTGGAGCAGCATTGAAGCCAAGGTTCTTAACATGCTCTACAAATTCTGGCTGTTCGTCTAAGTTAATTTCGCGGTATTCCACATGATTGCTATCAAGGAATCGCTTGGTCATTTTGCATTGAACACAATTATTTTTTGAATAAATGGTTACCATTTCTTTTCCGTTCTCCTATCGAAATATAAATCTGTAAACAGTATAAACAAAATCCAGCAACTTGTCAACAAAATAAAACTAAATATTGTGCAAAGATATGAAATGGAGTTTTCAAAGCACAATATATTGTGGTGAGTGAAAAGCGTGAAAATCGAAGAAATGGGATAGGAATAGGCTTTAAAGCATCTTTAATTAGTTATAATTTTTTGGTGAATCAATATCCTGTGGTTCAAGAGCTTCTTTTCATTGAAAGCGGAGGAAAATGTTACTTATAATATAGTAGAAAATTGAAAAGATATTTCCTCTGTTCTTCAGGTGCTTCTTAAAATGTATCTAAATTGGGATTTTTCGCAGTCTTTTTCTGTAAGTCAGTAATAAAAATCTTGAAAAAAATTTCAAAAGATGATATAATACCAAATTGTAAGGGTTATCAAAAGGTAACTCAAAAACTATTTTTAAAAAGGAGAGTCAAACTATGGCTTCTAAAGATTTCCACATCGTGGCAGAAACAGGTATCCACGCACGTCCAGCAACTTTGTTGGTTCAAACTGCTAGCAAATTTGCTTCAGATATTACTCTTGAATACAAAGGTAAATCAGTTAACTTGAAATCAATCATGGGTGTTATGAGCCTTGGTGTTGGTCAAGGAGCAGACGTTGTAATCTCTGCAGAAGGTGCTGACGCTGATGATGCTATCGCAGCTATCTCAGAAACAATGACTAAAGAAGGATTGGCTTAAAATATGACAAAAATGCTAAAAGGAATTGCAGCATCTGACGGTGTTGCCGTTGCTAAGGCATATTTGCTCATTCAACCAGACTTATCATTTGAGACTGTTTCAGTCGAAGATACAAGTGCAGAAGAAGCTCGTTTGGATGCAGCTCTTGAAGCTTCACAAAACGAGCTTTCTCTTATTCGGGAGAATGCAGTAGCAAGCCTTGGTGAAGAAGCAGCGCAAGTTTTTGATGCGCATATGATGGTTCTTGCTGACCCTGAAATGATTGGTCAGATCAAAGAAACGATTCGTACGAAAAAAATCAATGCAGAAGCTGGCTTGAAAGAAGTCGCTGACATGTTCATTGCGATCTTTGAAGGAATGGAAGACAATCCTTACATGCAAGAACGTGCAGCAGATATTCGTGACGTTACCAAACGTGTCCTTGCCAACTTGCTTGGTAAAAAATTGCCAAACCCTGCTTCTATCAATGAAGAAGCAATCGTGGTTGCGCATGACTTGACTCCATCTGATACAGCACAGTTGAACAAAAAGTATGTAAAAGCTTTTGTTACGAATATCGGTGGACGTACCAGTCACTCAGCTATCATGGCTCGTACACTTGAAATCGCAGCTGTTCTTGGTACAAATAACATCACAGAACTTGTCAAAGATGGCGATGTTTTGGCTGTTTCAGGGATCACTGGTGAAGTAGTGATCAACCCTACTGAAGAACAAATCGCAGAGTTCAAAGCAGCTGGTGAAGCTTATGCGAAACAAAAAGCTGAATGGGCTCTCCTTAAAGATGCGAAAACAGTGACTGCTGATGGAAAACACTTCGAGTTGGCTGCCAACATCGGTACACCTAAAGATGTTGAAGGTGTAAACGATAATGGTGCAGAAGCTGTTGGTCTCTATCGTACAGAATTCTTGTACATGGATTCTCAAGACTTCCCTACAGAAGATGACCAATACGAAGCTTACAAAGCTGTTCTTGAAGGTATGAACGGTAAACCTGTGGTTGTTCGTACAATGGATATCGGTGGGGATAAAGAACTCCCTTACTTCGACCTTCCTAAAGAAATGAACCCATTCTTAGGTTTCCGTGCTTTGCGTATTTCTATCTCTGAAACTGGTAACCAAATGTTCCGCACACAATTGCGTGCCTTGCTTCGTGCATCTGTTCACGGTAAATTGCGGATCATGTTCCCAATGGTTGCTTTGTTAACTGAGTTCCGTACAGCTAAGGGTATTCTTGAAGAAGAAAAGGCTAAATTGCTTGCGGAAGGTGTTGCTGTTGCAGACGATATCCAAGTAGGAATCATGATTGAAATCCCAGCTGCAGCAATGCTTGCGGATCAATTTGCTAAAGAAGTTGATTTCTTCTCAATTGGTACTAACGACTTAATCCAATACACAATGGCTGCTGACCGTATGAACGAGCAAGTATCATACCTTTACCAACCATATAACCCATCTATCCTTCGTTTGATCAACAACGTGATCAAAGCGGCTCACGCTGAAGGCAAATGGGCTGGTATGTGTGGTGAAATGGCCGGTGACCAAACTGCTGTTCCACTTCTTGTCGGAATGGGCTTGGATGAGTTCTCAATGTCAGCGACATCTGTCCTTCGTACACGTAGCTTGATGAAGAAACTCGACACAGCTAAAATGCAAGAATACGCTAACCGTGCTCTTACTGAATGTTCAACAATGGAAGAAGTTCTTGAACTTTCAAAAGAATACGTGAACGTAGACTAAGAATTCAACAAGACTAAGACAAATCTGTCTTAGTCTTTTTTTACATTGTTCATAAAAATGTTCATTTTATTCGTAATAAACTAGTTAGTAATAAAAATAGTGATTTAAATGTTCGGTTTTTGTTTGATTTTCCTCGTATATATAGTATAATCGTAAGTAAGATAAGGAGGATGACCAAGGAAGGATCGAAAAGGTTCGGGAAAGAAAATGGAAAAACTTTTCCTGATAATTTTACATGATTTTACAGGAATCAACTTGAAAATTAAGTGATTTTATAGTAAAATAAAAACAATTAGAAAACGCTTTCAAAAAATAAAGAGGTGAGTATATGGATAGAAGCACAGACTTATGGACATTTGGAAGAGGGGATAATTTCCGTCTTCAAGAGTACTTAGGAGCTCACAAGGAAACAAGAGGAGAACAAGAAGGTTTTACCTTCCGTGTTTGGGCTCCCAATGCTCAGGCTGTGGATCTGATTGGTGATTTCACTGATTGGGAAGACCGTAAAATTCCAATGGTTCGTAATGAAGGAGGCGTCTGGGAAGTCTTCTGTTCCGATGCAAAAGAGGGAGATATATACAAGTATTTGGTGACTCGACAAAATGGTCATCAGGTGCAAAAAATCGATCCTCTAGCGTTATGGATGGAAAAGAGACCCAATACAGGATCTATTATTAAGACCATTCCAGAGAAAAACTGGAAAGATGGTCTCTGGAGAGCACGCCGTAAAAAACTTGGTTTTAAGGAACGACCTGTTAATATTTACGAGGTTCATGCAGGATCTTGGAAACGAAATGAGGATCACAGTTCCTACACCTTCAAACAACTAAAAGATGAACTCATTCCGTATCTGGTAGAGATGAACTACACCCACGTGGAATTTATGCCAGTGATGGCCCATCCATTGGGCTTGAGTTGGGGCTATCAGCTCATGGGATATTTTGCACTCGAGCAGACTTATGGTAGCCCAGAAGAGTTTCAAGACTTCGTGGAAGAATGCCACCTCAACAATATCGGAGTGATCGTGGATTGGGTACCAGGACATTTCATTATCAATGATGATGCCTTGGCTTATTATGATGGAACACCAACCTTTGAATACCAGGATGAACATCGTGCCCATAACTACGGATGGGGAGCCTTGAACTTCGATTTAGGGAAGAATCAAGTCCAGTCATTCTTGATTTCTAGTTTGAAGTTTTGGATTGATACCTATCATTTAGATGGGATTCGGGTCGATGCTGTGAGCAATATGCTCTATCTTGACTACGATAGTGGTCCATGGACACCAAATATTGATGGTGGAAACCTCAACTACGAAGGCGTTCATTTCCTTAGACGTTTGAATGCGATTATCAAGAACGAACACCCAGATGTCATGATGATTGCAGAAGAAAGTTCTGCTGGTCAAAAGATCACGGGTCCTGAAGAAGAAGGTGGACTTGGCTTTGACTATAAATGGAATATGGGGTGGATGAATGATATCCTTCGATTCTACGAAGAAGATCCCATCTACCGGAAATTTGACTTTAACCTGGTAACCTTTAGTTTCATGTATGCATTTTCTGAAAACTTCTTACTACCATTTTCACATGATGAAGTGGTGCATGGTAAGAAGAGTTTGATGCATAAGATGTGGGGAGATCGTTACAATCAATTTGCTGGACTCCGTAACCTCTTGACCTATCAGATTTGCCATCCTGGTAAGAAATTACTCTTCATGGGTTCAGAATTTGGTCAATTTTTGGAATGGAAGTCAGAAGAGCAATTGGAATGGGGCAATCTAGAGGATGAAATGAATGCTAAGATGCGTCGTTTTACTTCTCAGCTCAATCATTTCTACAAAGAACACAAGGAATTGTGGGAGATTGATGATAGCTTTGATGGCTTAGAGATTATAGATGCAGATAACCGGGATCAGAGCGTCTTGTCAATGGTTCGGAAAAATCGTAAGGGCGATCTTCTGGTGTGTGTTTTCAATATGGCACCAGTGGAACGCAAGGACTTTACGATTGGTGTGCCTGTATCAGCGGTCTATGAAGAAATTTGGAATACAGAATTAGAAGAATGGGGAGGTGTCTGGAAAGAGCACAATCCGACAGTTCAGTCTCAAGATGGACTGTGGAAGGATTATGAACAAACTTTGACCTTTACTTTGCCGGCTTTAGGGGCTAGCATTTGGAAGGTGAAACGGAAGGTTCGCAAAACGAAATCTAAAACATCAGATAAAAAATGATGATCGGTTGACTCTAAGGGAGTCCAAGCTTTAAAAAGAGGAAGTAGTCAATGAAGAATGAAATGCTCGCTTTAATTCTTGCCGGAGGGCAAGGAACACGTCTTGGAAAATTAACCAAAAACATCGCGAAACCTGCGGTTCAATTTGGTGGGCGCTATCGGATTATCGATTTTGCTCTCTCAAACTGTGCCAACTCAGGAATTCACAATGTTGGTGTGATTACACAGTATCAACCACTTGCCCTTAACAGCCATATTGGGAATGGTTCCAGCTGGGGCTTGGATGGAATCAATACGGGTGTGTCTATTCTCCAACCTTACTCAGCTAGTGAAGGAAATCGGTGGTTCGAAGGAACTAGTCATGCGATTCTCCAAAACATCGACTATATCGATAGCATCAATCCGGAATATGTCTTGATTCTATCTGGGGATCATATCTACAAGATGGATTACGATGACATGCTTCAAGCACACAAGGATAATAACGCAAGCTTGACTGTTGCAGTCCTAGATGTACCTTTGAAGGAAGCAAGCCGTTTTGGAATCATGAATACAGATGCCAATAATCGGATTGTCGAATTTGAAGAAAAACCAGCTGAACCAAAATCAACTAAGGCTTCAATGGGGATTTACATCTTTGACTGGGCTCGTCTACGCAATATGTTGGTTGCTGCTGAAAAGAGTGATATCGATATGTCAGACTTCGGTAAAAATGTCATTCCAACGTATCTAGAATCAGGCGAAAGTGTTTATGCTTATGAATTCAATGGTTATTGGAAAGACGTTGGTACGATTGAGTCTCTTTGGGAAGCCAATATGGAATATATCGATCCAAATAATGCCTTAGATAGTCGCGATCGTCACTGGAAAATCTATTCACGCAACCTTATTTCACCACCAAACTTCTTTGGGGAACATGCTCACATCGAAGATTCTCTTGTCGTCGATGGTTGTTCGGTAGACGGTACAGTCAAACACTCCATCTTATCAACAGAAGCTCAAGTTCGTGAAGGAGCAGTTGTTGAAGATGCTGTCGTGATGAGCAATGCCATTATCGGTAAAGGAGCTGTCGTGAAACGCGCGATTATCGGAGAAGGTGCAGTCATTGCAGAAGGTGTCGTGATTGATGGAACAGAGGAAGTACAAGTTGTCGGTTACAATGAAAAAGTGGGGGTAGCAACAGATGAAGATTGATAAATATTCAGCCATTTTAGGAAATACAGTTGGGTATCATGATATGTCCACTTTGACTAGCCATCGTCCGGTAGCATCCCTACCGTTTGATGGGAAATACCGCTTAATCGACTTCCCGTTGTCTAGTCTTGCGAATGCTGGTATTCGTAGTGTTTTTGGGATTTTCCAACAAGAAAATATTAGTTCGGTCTTTGACCATATTCGTTCAGGTCGTGAGTGGGGCTTGTCTACTTTATTGAGCCACTATTATCTCGGAATCTATAATACTCCAGTTGAAAATACAACGGTAGGGCCAGAATATTACCAACAATTGTTGACCTATTTGAAACGGTCTGGTTCCAACCAAACGGTTGCTTTGAACTGTGATGTCTTGATGAATATTGACCTCAATCAAGTTTTCCACTTGCATAATAGCGTTGACCGTCCGATTACAGTGGTTTATAAAAAGTTGCATCCGCAAGACATCTCAGAAGTCAATGCTGTCTTGAAAATTGATGAAACAGACCATGTTACAGAGCAAAAACTTTTTGATGGCAAGGATCCTGATGAAGTATACAACATGTCAACAGATGTCTTTATTGTGGATACTCCTTGGTTGATTGAAAAAATAGAAGAAGAAGCTAAGAAAGAATACCCACAAAAATTGCGCTATATCTTGCGTGATTTGGCGGTGGAATACAATGCTTTTGCTTTTGAATATACAGGCTACCTAGCAAATATTCACTCAGTTGAATCCTATTATCAAGCAAACTTGGATATGTTGGAAAACCAAAAATTCATGAAGCTCTTTTCACCAAATCAAAAGGTGTATACAAAAGTGAAGAATGAAGAGCCGACTTATTATTCCAAGACTTCAAATATCAAATCGTCCCAATTTGCTTCGGGTAGTATTGTAGAAGGAACCGTTGAACGCTCTGTTGTTTCACGCCGGGTACACCTTCATCAAGGTTCAGAAGTCCGTAGTAGTCTTCTTTTCCCTGGTGTTGTCATTCATGAAAATGCAATCGTCGAACATGCCATCCTGGATAAGGGGGCCGAAGTGGCTGCTGGTGTGACGATTCGTGGGACAGAAGAAGCACCTGTCGTGGTTAAAAAAGGAACGATTGTTACAGAGGATATTGTCTAATGAAACTATTATTTGTTGCAGCTGAAGGAGCACCGTTTTCTAAAACAGGTGGTTTGGGAGACGTTATTGGCGCTCTTCCTAAATCCTTAGCGAAAAGTGGTCATGATGTGCGCGTGATCCTCCCTTACTATGATATGGTAGAGGCTAAGTTTGGAGATCAAATTGAAGATGTCTTGCATTTTGAGACCAAGGTTGGCTGGAGAAGTCAATATGTTGGTGTGAAACGCATTGTGCGCGATGGCGTCACCTTTTACTTTATTGATAATCAACACTATTTCTTTAGAGGACATGTGTATGGTGACTTCGATGATGGCGAACGCTTTGCCTTCTTCCAGCTCGCGGCCTTAGAAACGATGGAACGAGTTGACTTCATTCCAGATGTTCTTCATGCCCATGATTACCATACGGCGATGATTCCTTTCTTGCTGAAGGAAAAATACCGTTGGATTCAAGCTTATCATGGAATTAAAACAGTATTGACCATCCATAATTTGGAATTCCAAGGTCAGTTCGACCCAGGAATGTTGTGGGATCTTTTCGGAGTTGGATTTGAACGCTATGCAGATGGAACGCTTCGGTGGAATGATTGCCTGAACTGGATGAAAGCTGGTATTCTATATGCTGACCGTGTAACAACCGTTTCTCCTAGCTATGCGCATGAGATTATGACTGCTGAATATGGTTGTGGCTTGGATCAGATCCTTCGAATGGAGTCTGGCAAGGTGACCGGAATTGTTAACGGGATTGATGCGGATCTGTATAATCCTGAAACGGATCCACTCTTGACGTATCACTTCAGTCTCTCAGATCTTTCAGGTAAAGCAGCTAGCAAACGAGCTCTTCAAGAACGTGTCGGTCTACCTGTTCGCGATGATGTTCCTTTGTTTGGGATCGTCTCTCGTTTGACACGTCAAAAAGGTTTTGATGTGGTGGTAGAAGAGTTGCATCAACTTTTGCAAAAGGATATTCAGATTGTCTTGCTCGGTACAGGAGATCCTGGATTTGAAAATGCCTTTGCTTGGTTTGGTCAAGCCTACCCAGATAAACTTTCAGCGAATATCACATTTGATGTCCAATTGGCTCAAGAAATCTATGCAGCATCAGATGTCTTCTTGATGCCAAGTCGCTTTGAACCGTGTGGCCTTTCTCAAATGATGGCCATGCGTTATGGAACCCTTCCTTTGGTGCATGAAGTCGGTGGACTTCGTGATACCGTTCAACCGTATAATGCTGTTGATGGAAGTGGAACAGGCTTTAGTTTCAATAATTTGTCTGGTTATTGGTTTAACTGGGCGGTTGATGAAGCCTTGGCTGTCTACTACAATGACAAACAGGCTTGGTATGGTCTCCAAGAGCAAGCTATGACGCGTGACTTCTCATGGGATACGGCTAGTCAACGATACAATGATTTGTACCAATCCTTATAAATAGATCTATAATACAAACGCCTTTCGAGGCGTTTTTTGTGTTGCTTTCTTCCTATAAAGAAAACGGTTTATTTTTTTGAGTTTTAGAGCTTGCTAAAATAGAAGAAAAAAGATAAGATAGGTAAAGGTAAAAAATCCCGGGAAGGTTCTTATTTCTAGAAAGGATCCCAGCCTCTCTAAAAACAATCAGGTCCTTGCTTGAGGGTTAAATATTACTATATAGGAATTTTAGGATGAAAAAAGCGAAACAAACGTTTGAAAAAATGACCAAATATTCGATTCGAAAATTATCTGTCGGTGTTGGTCCGGTAGCCATTGGAGTCTTTTTATTAGGAGGAAGCTTGTTAGGAGCTCGTCCTGTCAAAGCAGATCAGGTGACTCTACCTGCTCATGTGCACTTAGGATATGTGACAGAAGAAGAGCTGACTGCTGAAGAAAAAGCACAGGTGATTCATGCAATCCCTGAAGCATATCAAAATGAAGATACTTTCTATCTCGTCTATAAGAAGAAGGAAGCAACTCAGTCGGTTCTTCCTCAAACAGGAAGTCAGGAAGTCGCCCTATTTGGCCTAAGTCTAGCCACAGCTTCCTTTGCGGTCCTCTTACTTTCTAAAAAGCACCGAAAGAAGGTTATGGGCGTCCTTTTGATTGGAGCCATGGGACAAAGTCTTCTACTTCCAGTTGAAGTCGCAGCCCTACAAAATCAAGTTTTGCGCGCTTATAACCAGGATCTTGCGATCGCATCGAGCGAAGATCTTGCAGATGGTGTGATTCAAATTGATGGCTATGACTATGTGGGCTATCTGCGCTACCCGTCAGTCCAAAAGACGAGCTTACGAGAGCCAAAGGCTATGCAGGAAACGAAACCTTCTGTAGAAGGAACGATCAAAACAAGTACAGGTATTCCACAAGTGGAAGCACAAGCGCGTGTGACGCCAGAAGTCGCTCCAGCCTTTCCTCAAGTTGAAAAACCAAGCCTGGAAGTCTCTACTGAGCCTGTGCCATTTGAAACCGTCAAGCAAGCTGATCCTACATTAGCCAAAGGGCAAACCAAGGTGCTGACTGCTGGTCAAAATGGGGAGCGGACCATATTGACGGAAGTGAGTGTAGTAGATGGACAAGAAGTTCGCAGAGTAGTCGAAAGCAAGGTCACCAAAGAACCAGTTTCACAAATTCTTGCTGTTGGGACAAAAGAAGATGCCCAATCAACCCCTCAACCCAGCCCTTCTCCAGTTGTAACGGCTAAGGGGACACAAGAAGAAGGCCATGTCGGCGAAGCTCCTGTTCAACCAGAGAATCAAGCCTATACAGGTGTGGTGGAAGCCAAGGGGACACAAGAAGAAGGCCATGTCGGCGAAGCTCCTGTTCAACCAGAGACTCCAGCCTATACAGGTGTGATGGAAGCTAAGGGAACACAGGAAGAAGGCCATGTCGGCGAAGCTCCTGTTCAACCAGAGAACCCAGCCTATACAGGTGTAGTAGAAGCCAAGGGAACACAGGAAGAAGGTCATGTCGGTGAAGCTCCTGTTCAACCAGAGACTCCAGCCTATACAGGTGTGGTGGAAGCTAAGGGAACGCAGGAAGAAGGCCATGTCGGCGAAGCTCCCGTTCAACCGGAGAATCCAACCTATCAAGTTACGGAAGGGACGGTAACAGAGACAGAAACGGTAATCCTTCCATATGAAACAGAGTATGTAACGGATACCAATCGTTACACCGATGAAGAAAGCCTTCTTCAGAAAGGCGAGGCTGGTAGCCAGGAGATTCGTCGTGTTTATAAGACGGTCAATGGTGAGAAGATTGGCGAGCCCGTGAGCACGACCACTGAAACGGTAAAAGCTCCTGTGACAGAAAAAATTAGTCGTGGGACTAAGGCGATTGAAGGCCAAACAGAGGATGTTTCGTTTGAAGAAATTCCATTTAAGACGGTAACCGAACAAGATGCCACCTTGCTAAAAGGAACCGAAAGGGTTTCTCAAGTCGGTAAAAATGGGAAGAAAAAAATCACCAAGGTCTATAAGACCATTAAAGATGTCAAAACAACGGATGCTCCTACAATTTCTGAAGAAGTAGTAGAACAAGCGCAAGATCAGATCATTCAACAAGGGACAAAGGAATTAGACAAGCCAACCTTGACCTTGACCAATCTTGATCAGGAAGAATTGAAGCGCAGTGCTAAAGTTACTTATCATTTGGACAAACCAGACGGTGTGACCATCAAGTCCATCCAGGCTGTATTGAAGAAGGGTGATCAAGTGGTGAAAACCTTGACCCTTTCAGAGACGGACTTGGCAGCTGCTTTAGCGGACTTGGACTACTACAAGGATTATACGCTCGCAACGACCATGGTGTATGACCGTGGAAATGGGGATGAAGAAGAAGTTCTCAAGGAAGAACCACTGAGAATTGATCTTAAAAAAGTTGAAATCAAAAACATCAAGGAAACCAGTCTGATTAGCGTGGATGACCAAGGTCTTGAGACCGATAGCAGCCTCTTGTCTGAAACACCATCAGATGTGAAGCCTTACTACTTAAAGGTCACTACCTATGATAATAAGGTTACAAAACTAGCCGTTGATAAAATTGAAGAAGTAACGGTAGATGGCGTGACCCTCTACAAAATAACAGCCAAAGCTCCTGATCTCATTCAACGGACTGCGGACAACCAGTTCAGTGAGGTCTATGTCCACTATATTGCGAAACCCAAAGCACATGAAGGTGATATCTACTACAATTTCAACGAACTTGTAAAAGCTATGCAAGCCAATCCGACTGGTACCTTTAAACTGGGTAGCAATATGAATGCGGCTAATGTCCAACCAGCAGGGAAATCCTATGTGACCAATGCCTTCAAGGGAATTTTGGAAAGTACGGATGGGAATACATTTGCCATCCATAACATTACAAGACCATTGTTTGGGAACATCGAAGGTGGCTCGGTTAAGAATCTCTTGCTTGAAAATGTCAATATCGACCTACCTGGGACAGATCGAGTAGCACCAATCGCAGGTGTCATCAAAAACAATGCAACTGTTGAAAATGTTAAAGTAACAGGAAGTGTTGTTGGGAACAATGACGTAGCAGGGATCGTCAATAAAATTGATGGTAGTGGGAAGGTCAGCAATGTTGCCTTTATCGGGAAACTGCACGCTGCTGGGAACAAAGGTGGCTATCTAGCGGGTGTTGTTGGTGAGAACTGGAAAGGTGTCGTTGAAAAAGCTTACGTTGATGCTGAAATCACTGGGAACAAAGCCAAAGCTGCAGGTCTCGTTTATTCCTCTCAAAATGGTGGAAATAACCACACAGTGGGTAAAGAAGGGGTTCTCAGAAACTCCGTTGCTAAAGGTTCAATTGAACTCAAAGAAGCAGTTCAGTCTGGTGGATTACTAGGGACCAACTGGGCCTTGGGGACTATTGAAGACAACATCACCATGATGAAAGTCAAAACTGGTGAGATGGTCTTTGGTCACTCAGATATTGACGCAGATGATTATTTCACCTATTCAAGAACCAAGCGCAATTACAGTGTGGAAGGCGTGAGTGAAGGGAAGAAAACCTTTAACAACTCCCGTAAAATCCCTAGCATCTCGCTGGCAGAAGCTGAGCAGAAGATTGAAGCAATGGGAATCACTGCTGATAAATTCACCAGCAGGAAACCAATTGAAGATACGCTCAATCACCTTGTTAGCAAAGACGATCAATACAAGGCTATCACTGCTTACGATGCGACTCGTGAGCTAGCTTACCGCAATATTGCTAAATTGCAACCATTCTACAACAAAGAATGGATTGTCGACCAAGGGAATAAATTGGCTGCAACGAGTCCTCTCTTGACCAAGGAAGTCTTGTCTGTGACTGCTATGAAGGGCAATGATTTTGTTACTGAACTAGCTGATGCTGATCACATCCTGATCCATTATGCCGATAAGACAAAAGATATCTTTAGCATGACACCGAAAGATTCTAAAGTCAAACAAGTCAAAGAGTACAGTGTGGCGGAGCTCGGTGAAGTGGTCTATACGCCAAATATGGTGGACAAAGACCGGAGCGATCTCATTCATGCGATCGTTGATAAATTAAATCCCGTCGAATTACAATCTGACCCAATCTACACTCATCTTGGTCGAACAGGTCCTAACAAAGTCAATGCCATTAAGAACCTTTACCTTGAAGAAAGCTTCCAAGCAGTCAAGGATAATCTGACTCACTTTGTCAAACAACTAGTTGAAAACCAAGACCATCAATTAAACACAGATGAGGCTGCCAAACGGGCCCTTATCAAGAAAGTTGATGACAACAAGGCCGCTGTTCTTCTTGGTTTGTCATACCTCAATCGCTATTATGGAGTGAAGTTCGATGATGTCAATCTCAAACAGCTCATGTTGTTCAAGCCAGATTTCTATGGGAAGAATGTTGATGTCTTAGACCGCTTGATTGAAATTGGTTCAAAAGAAGACTACATCAAAGGGACTCGTACCCACGATGCCTTCCGAGAAGTCGTGGCTAAATCGACTCTTTCTGGGAACCTAAATGACTTCTTGAAGTACAATATGGAGCTCTTCACAAAAGAGACAGACTTGAATGATTGGTTCATTAAAGCAACCAAAGACAATGTCTATATTGTGGAGCCTGAGACGACCAATCCAGCTTTCGCATCTGCTAAGCATAGAGCCTATGAGGGCTTAAACAATGATGTTCACGGTAAAATGATCTTGC
The DNA here is from genome assembly GCA_018379295.1 of Streptococcus parasanguinis. GTDB lineage: Bacteria > Bacillota > Bacilli > Lactobacillales > Streptococcaceae > Streptococcus > Streptococcus parasanguinis_AH. The sequence goes on from JAGZVW010000006.1 coordinate 50,247, forward strand.
CACTCTTGAACTTAAAAGATGCCCATATGTTCTTGATTTCAACATACAATACCATGGCTTATAGTTCCTTCGAGAAATATGGTAAGAACACGGAAGCAGAGCGGAATGCCTTCAAAGCGGAAATTGACAAGGTGGCGAAAGGGCAACAAAATTATCTCGATTTCTGGTCACGTCTAGCAACGGATAAGGTTCGCAATCAACTCTTGAAGAGCAATAATATGGTGCCGACCCCTGTCCTTGATAACCAAAACTACAAGGGCATTAGTACAGACCGTTACGGCCATACCAACAGTGGCAAAGATGTCGCTCCAATCCGTGAATTGTATGGTCCAACCGATCGTTACCATGCGACAGATTGGCGCATGGGAGCTGTGGCGCGAATTTACGGAAACCCATATAAAGACGACTCTGTTTTCTTCATGGTGACCGATATGATCAGTGACTTTGGGGTCTCTGCCTTTACCCACGAAACAACGCACGTCAATGACCGCATGGTATACTTAGGTGGTTGGAGACACCGAGAAGGAACCGATATCGAAGCCTTTGCCCAAGGCATGTTACAAACGCCATCCGTATCCAATCCAAATGGGGAATACAAGGCCTTAGGTATCAACATGGCCTATGAACGTCCAAATGATGGGAACCAATGGTACAATACCAATCCAAATGATTTGAAGTCACGTGACGAAATTGATCGGTATATGAAAGGCTATAACGACACCCTCATGCTTCTGGATTACCTAGAAGGAGAAGCTGTCCTCAACAAAGGCAGTCAAGACTTGAACAATGCATGGTTCAAGAAGGTTGATAAACAATACCGAGGGGCTAACACCAAGAATCAATTTGATAAGGTACGTCCTTTGAGCGATGAGGAAAAAGCGATCACCTTACATTCAGTAGATGATCTCATCACCAACAACTTCATGACCAATCGTAGTCCTGGAAATGGAGTCTATAATCCATCTGACTTTGGCTCCGCCTATGTGACGGTACCGATGATGACAGGGATCTATGGTGGAAACACCAGTGAAGGGGCTCCTGGAGCCATGTCCTTCAAACACAATACCTTCAGACTCTGGGGTTACTATGGCTATGAAAAAGGCTTCTTAGGCTATGCTTCAAACAAGTATAAACAAGAATCCAAACAAGCAGGTCATGCGACTCTAGGGGATGATTACATCATTCAAAAGATTTCTGATGGGAAATTCAGTACCCTTGAAGACTGGAAGAAAGCCTACTTCAATGAAGTGGTAACCAGTGCCAAAAATGGACTTCAGGCTATTGAAGTGGATGGGACTACTTATAGCTCTTATGAGGACTTAAAACAAGCCTTTGCAACTGCGGTTGAAAAAGATCAGGCCAGTTTGAAGAATGGTTCTGTCAAATTTGACAATACCCTTGCCTTGAAAGAAAAAATCTTTAAGAAATTACTGCAACAAACAGACAGTTTCAAAACGTCTATCTTTAAATAATCGAATTCTCTCATCTGCTGAGCAGGTGAGAGTTTTTTAGAAGAAAAAATGAATAGAGGTGGACAAAGCGTCTAAAAATTAAAAGAAATCAATCGTAGATAGGAAAAATTATCATATTAAAAAAATAACGTAATTTCACTAAAACGCTTACTTTTATAGGAAATATTTGACTATTATATCTTTTAGGAGTAAACTAAGGAGGTAAAATTTATAAAAGGAGAATTCATCATGAATTTAACATTTTTAGGTCTTTGTTTAGCCTGTTTTGGTGTATCACTGGCAGAAGGTTTGATGATGAGTAGCTTATTGAAATCTGCGTCTCGTCAACCAGAAATTATTGGTCAATTGCGTAGCCTCTTGATTCTTGGTGTTGCCTTTGTCGAAGGTACTTTCTTCGTAACCTTGGTTATGGCCTTTATTATCAAATAGACGCTTCTATTTTAGAAAAGGAGGTGTCAAACCTTGGAAGAAAGTATCAATCCAACGATTACTCTTGGACCTGTATCTTTTAATTTGACCCTACTTGCTATGACCCTGATTTCTGTTTTCGCCGTTTTTGGCTTCATTTATTGGGCCAGTCGAAAAATGTCGATCCGACCAAAAGGCAAACAAAATGTGCTGGAATACGCATATGACTTTGTCGTAGGCTTTACAAAAGGAAATATTGGGGAACATTACATAAAGGACTATTCCTTGTTCTTGTTTGTTCTTTTCCTCTTTCTTTTAGTAGCCAATAACATTGGATTGATGGCTAAAATCGAAACGACCAATGGTTACAATTTGTGGACATCACCAACCGCTAACCTGGGTTATGACTTTGCCTTTTCATTTTTGATCACCTTAATCGCCCATGTAGAAGGAATTCGCAGACGTGGTGTGAAGGAATATTTAAAGGCTTTTGTGACACCCGGATTTATGACCCCCATGAATATTTTGGAAGAATTAACGAACTTTGCCTCCTTGGCACTTCGGATCTTCGGAAATATCTTTGCGGGTGAGGTACTAGCAAGCTTGCTTGTGACTTTGTCGCATCAAGCTGTTTATTGGTATCCATTTGCCTTTATTGGAAGCATGGCGTGGACAGCGTTTTCGATTTTCATTTCATGTATCCAAGCCTATGTGTTTACCATGTTGTCATCAATTTATATTGGTAAGAAAATTAATGGCGAAGAGTAAGTAGAGGAGGAGTAGAAGAATGCATGTATCAATGAGTGAAATTATTGGTAACTTTATTCTCATTGCTGGTTCCTTCCTATTATTAATCTTTTTAATAAAGAAATTTGCATGGAACAATATCAATGGAATTTTAGAAGCGCGTGCCAAAAAGATTACAGATGATATTGATGGAGCAGAATCAGCTCGTCAAAAAGCTGAGGAACTAGCAAGTAAACGTGAAGAAGAGTTGGCAGGTAGCCGCAAAGAAGCTGCGTCTATCGTCGAAAATGCAAAGGAAACTGCAGAAAAGAATAAATCTCAGATCCTTTCAGAAGCCACTCAAGAAGCAGTACGTTTGAAAGAAAAAGCGCAACAAGAAATTGCGCATAACAAAGAAGAAGCATTGAACAGTATCAAAGGTGATGTGGCAGATCTCACTGTCAATCTTGCCAGCAAATTGTTGAGCCAACAGCTGGATGCTGAAGGTCAACGCCAACTGATCGATCGCTATCTTGATGAATTAGGAGAAGCCTAATGGACAAAAAGCAACTGATGGTGATTGAGAAATATACCCAGCCTTTTGTTCAATTGGTCTTTGAAAAAGGAGAACAAGACCTAGTCTTTGAAAAATTGACTCAAATCAAGGGTATTTTTGAAGAGACTGGACTTGCTAACTTCTTAGCTCATATCGGTGTAGAGGATGAAGAGAAAGCAAAAAGTCTCAGACTTTTTCAACCCTCGGATTCACAATTACTCGACCATTTGATTGAAGTGGTTATTCTCAATCATCGTGAAGCCTTATTTTATGACATTGTAACGATTTGTTTGGATCAGATTCAACTGTTGAGCAACGCTTTTGTCGTCACTGTTACGACGGTTGCTGGTTTGGATCCTGTTCAAGAGCAAAAGCTAATCCCCATTATCGAAAGAAAATTTGGGATTCAAGTTCGCTCGATCCAACAAAAGATCGATCCAGATTTAATTGGTGGCTTTGTCGTGACAGCCAATCATAAAACGTTGGATACCAGTCTCAAACACCAATTGCAAGTTATAAAATCTAAATTGAAATAGAAAGTGGTGTGAATTTTGGCGATTAACGCACAAGAAATCAGCGCTTTAATTAAGCAACAAATTGAAAATTTCAAGCCAAACTTTGACGTCACTGAGACAGGTGTTGTAACCTACATTGGTGACGGGATTGCCCGTGCTCATGGTCTTGAAAATGCCATGAGTGGTGAGTTGTTGATTTTTGAAAATGGCTCATACGGGATGGCCCAAAACTTAGAGACAACGGATGTCGGTATCATCATCTTGGGTGATTTCACGGATATTCGTGAAGGAGACTCTGTCCGTCGTACAGGTAAAATCATGGAAGTCCCTGCAGGGGATGCCTTGATTGGTCGGGTTGTCAACCCACTTGGCCAACCAGTAGATGGTTTGGGTGAGATTGTGACAGATAAATTCCGTCCAGTCGAAACACCAGCTCCTGGTGTTATGCAACGGAAATCTGTCTCAGAACCCCTACAAACTGGTTTGAAAGCCATTGATGCCCTTGTTCCAATTGGACGCGGTCAACGGGAATTGATCATCGGGGACCGTCAAACAGGGAAAACTTCGATTGCCATCGATACCATTTTGAACCAAAAGGGTCAAGACATGATCTGTATCTATGTGGCGATTGGTCAAAAAGAATCAACAGTTCGTACGCAAGTAGAAACTCTCCGTAAATACGGAGCTATGGATTATACGATTGTGGTAACCGCTTCGGCTTCTCAACCGTCTCCATTGCTTTATTTGGCACCTTATGCTGGGGTTGCCATGGCAGAAGAGTTCATGTATAACGGTAAACATGTTTTGATCGTCTATGATGATTTGTCAAAACAAGCCGTAGCTTACCGTGAATTGTCCCTTCTTCTTCGTCGTCCACCAGGACGTGAAGCCTTCCCAGGGGATGTCTTCTATCTCCACAGCCGTTTGTTGGAACGTTCTGCGAAAGTTTCGGATGAATTGGGTGGGGGTTCTATTACAGCTCTTCCAATCATTGAAACCCAAGCAGGGGACATCTCCGCTTATATCGCAACCAATGTGATTTCGATCACAGACGGACAAATCTTCTTGCAAGATAGTTTGTTTAATGCCGGTATTCGTCCAGCCATTGATGCCGGATCTTCTGTTTCCCGGGTTGGTGGATCTGCTCAAATCAAGGCTATGAAGAAGGTTGCTGGTACCCTTCGTATCGACCTCGCTTCCTACCGTGAGTTGGAAGCCTTCACGAAATTTGGTAGTGATTTGGATGCTGCGACTCAAGCGAAATTGAACCGTGGTCGTCGGACAGTGGAAGTCTTGAAACAACCTGTTCATGAACCATTGACAGTTGAAAAACAAGTCGTGATCTTGTATGCCTTGACTCATGGTTTCTTAGATAGTGTTCCAGTAGACGACATTCTTCGTTTCCAAGAAGAGTTGTTTGATTACTTTGAAGCACATTATCATCAAATCTTTGAGACGATTCGTTCGACACATGATCTTCCAGCAGAAGAAGAACTGGATGCAGCCCTTACTGAATTTGTCAACCAGTCAAATTTCAAATAGAAATAGGAGTGGAAGATGGCAGTTTCATTAAATGATATTAAAAATAAAATTGCATCCACAAAAAACACCAGTCAAATCACCAATGCCATGCAGATGGTGTCCGCTGCCAAACTTGGTAAATCTGAGCAGGCAGCCAAGGATTTTCAGGTTTATGCTGCTAAGGTTCGTAAGCTCTTAACAGACTTGCTCCATGGACATGAAACAGAAAATACCAAGTCCCATCCGATGTTGGTGAGTCGTCCGGTAAAAAAGACAGCTTATATCGTTATTACATCTGATCGTGGTTTGGTCGGAGGCTACAATGCCTCCATCCTTAAAACCATGATGGAAATGAAGGCAGAATACCATCCAACTGGAGATGACTTTGAAGTGATCTGTATTGGAAGCGTCGGTGCGGATTTCTTCCGTGCCCGTGGGATTCAGCCGGTTTATGAATTGCGTGGTTTGCCTGATCAGCCTAGCTTTAAGGAAGTTCGCAAGATCATTTCGAAAACAGTCCAAATGTATCAGGAAGGCTTGTTTGATGAGTTGTACGTCTGTTACAACCACCACGTCAACAGTTTGACGAGTCAAATGCGGGTGGAACAAATGCTTCCAATTATTGATTTGGACCCCAATGAAGCGGATGAGGACTATGTATTGAATCTAGAATTGGAATCTAGTCGAGATGCCATTTTGGATCAATTGCTTCCTCAATTTGCTGAAAGCATGATCTATGGTGCCATTATTGATGCTAAAACAGCTGAAAATGCTGCTGGGATGATGGCCATGCAAACTGCTACAGACAATGCCAAGAAAGTCATTGATGAATTAACGATTCAATACAACCGTGCTCGTCAAGCAGCGATTACACAAGAAATTACCGAAATCGTTGCGGGTGCTAGCGCCCTTGAATAGTTGTCGGATACAATTTTAAATACAAAAACAGATGCTCGAAAGAGAATTTTTGAGCAGTAGAAATTACTTAGAATAGGAGAATGACATGAGTTTAGGCAAAATTTCTCAGGTCGTAGGTCCCGTCGTAGACGTTGCCTTTTCCGTTGGAGATAAACTTCCTGAGATCAATAATGCGCTTGTAGTCTATAAAAATGACCAACAAAAATCAAAAGTCGTTCTTGAAGTAGCTTTGGAACTTGGTGATGGGGTCGTACGGACTATCGCCATGGAATCAACCGATGGTTTAACCCGTGGAATGGAAGTCTTGGACACAGGTCGTCCAATCTCTGTTCCTGTCGGAAAAGAAACCTTGGGACGTGTCTTTAATGTTCTTGGAGATACCATTGACTTGGATCAACCTTTTCCTGAGGATGCTCCTCGTGACTCCATCCACAAAAAAGCTCCATCCTTTGACGAGCTCTCTACTTCAGAAGAAATTCTTGAAACAGGGATCAAGGTTATTGACCTCTTAGCCCCTTATTTGAAAGGTGGGAAGGTCGGACTCTTCGGTGGTGCCGGAGTTGGGAAGACCGTCTTGATTCAAGAATTAATCCATAATATTGCCCAAGAACACGGTGGTATTTCTGTATTTACTGGTGTTGGGGAACGGACACGTGAAGGGAATGACCTTTACTGGGAAATGAAAGAATCTGGCGTTATTGAAAAAACAGCCATGGTCTTTGGACAAATGAATGAGCCACCTGGAGCACGGATGCGTGTTGCTTTGACTGGTTTGACCATTGCGGAATACTTCCGTGATGTTGAAGGTCAGGACGTTCTCTTGTTTATCGACAATATCTTCCGTTTCACCCAAGCCGGATCTGAAGTATCAGCCCTTTTGGGACGGATGCCATCAGCCGTTGGTTACCAACCTACTTTGGCAACAGAAATGGGGCAATTGCAAGAACGGATTACGTCAACGAAGAAAGGTTCTGTTACATCCATCCAAGCCATCTATGTGCCAGCCGATGACTACACAGACCCAGCGCCAGCAACCGCTTTTGCCCACTTGGATTCAACCACCAACTTGGAACGTAAATTGGTACAATTGGGGATCTACCCTGCGGTGGACCCATTGGCATCTAGCTCACGTGCCCTTTCTCCAGAAATCGTAGGAGAAGAACACTATGCAGTCGCTTCTGAGGTCAAACGCGTCCTTCAACGTTACCATGAATTGCAAGATATCATTGCTATCTTGGGGATGGATGAATTGTCTGACGAAGAAAAGACCTTGGTTGCTCGTGCTCGCCGGATCCAATTCTTCTTGTCACAAAACTTCAACGTTGCAGAACAATTTACAGGTCAACCTGGTTCTTATGTACCAGTTGGAGAAACTGTTCGTGGCTTTAAAGAAATTTTGGATGGGAAATATGACCATCTTCCTGAAGATGCCTTCCGTGGTGTTGGATCGATCGAAGATGTGATCGCCAAAGCTGAAAAAATGGGATTCTAAGAAGAGGTGAAAGATGAGTCAAATGAACGTCCAAATCGTTACACCGGATGGACTGGTTTATGATCATCATGCCGCATTTGTATCTGTCAAGACAATTGATGGTGAATTAGGGATTTTACCTCATCATATCAATACCATTGCGGTTTTGGCTGTAGACCAAGTAAAGGTTCGTCGTGTCGACGATGACAAACATATTGATTGGATTGCAGTCAATGGTGGGATTATCGAAGTAGCTGATAATGTCATTACCATTGTTGCCGATTCTGCCGAACGTGCTCGAGATATCGACATTAGTCGTGCAGAACGTGCCAAACTGCGAGCTGAAAAAGCGATTGAAGAAGCCAAAGATCAGCATTCGGTTGATATGGAACGTCGTGCTAAAATTGCTCTTCAACGCGCCATTAACCGGATTAATGTCGGAAATCGTTTATAAGATATTCAAAATAAGGTGGAGGTTTTGTCCTCACCTTATTTTTGTTGGGAGAGAATCAAAAGAAGAAAGTACGGACCAAATATGGTATAATAGCTGTATGATTCAAATGATTTTTAATCTTTCAAGCCATCTATTGTTTATCTTTTTTGCCTATTACCTATTGTTGAACCTGGTTCAATGGGAAAAGTTTTTAAAAGTAAGTGCTGAAAATGCGGTTAAAATCCGTTTTTTGATCTTGATGATCAGCGTCGGAATAGGCTATCTAGCCAGCTCATTTTTTATCAGTGTTTATGAGATGAGTCGGCAGATTTTTATTGGCCAATTCTAGCCACATTTTATAAAAAATATGGTATGATAGAAAGCGTGACTTTAAGAAATTGGAGAACAATCCCGTATGGAAAAAATAATCGTTAATGGTGGTCATAATCGACTGGTTGGAACCGTCAAAATCGAAGGAGCAAAAAATGCTGTCCTTCCTCTTCTTGCTGCAACAGTTCTAGCAAGCGAGGGCGTGACAACCTTGAAAAATGTACCTGTTTTATCAGATGTCTTTACAATGAACAATGTTGTTCGTGGGTTGAATGCACAAGTAACCTTCAATGAAGAAGACAATACGGTTGTCGTAGATGCACGAGAGAAATTGTCTGAGGAAGCGCCTTATAAATATGTGAGTAAGATGCGGGCTTCTATCGTTGTCTTGGGTCCTGTCTTGGCACGCAATGGCCATGCCAAAGTTTCCATGCCTGGAGGCTGTACGATTGGGAGTCGTCCGATTGACCTCCACCTGAAAGGTCTGGAAGCTATGGGGGCTGAAATTACCCAAACGGCCGGCTATATTGAAGCAAAAGCAGATCGTCTCAAGGGTGCACACATCTATATGGACTTCCCATCAGTAGGGGCGACACAAAATATTATGATGGCCGCAACCTTGGCAGATGGAGTCACTGTGATTGAAAATGCAGCTCGGGAACCTGAAATTGTTGACCTAGCTCTCTTGCTAAATAAAATGGGGGCTAACGTCAAGGGTGCAGGAACTGAGACCTTGACCATCGTTGGTGTGGAGAGCTTGCATGGTGCAAACCACAATGTTGTGCAAGACCGCATCGAGGCTGGAACCTTTATGATTGGGGCAGCCATGACTGGTGGAGATGTCTTGATCGAAGATGCCATTTGGGAACACAACCGTCCGCTTCTATCTAAGATGCAGGAGATGGGTGTAACGGTAACCGAAGAAGAAAATGGCATTCGGATTCAATCGGATATCAGTAAGCTCCGTCCAGTGACCGTTAAAACCCTTCCGTATCCAGGATTCCCAACAGATATGCAGGCTCAATTCACAGCCTTGATGGCCATGGCTAAAGGTGAGTCTACCATGATTGAAACGGTGTTTGAGAATCGTTTCCAGCATTTGGAAGAAATGCGTCGGATGGGCGTTCACTCAGACATTATGCGGGATACAGCTCGTATCGTTGGAGGGGAAAGCTTCCAAGGTGCAGAGGTCATGTCGACCGATTTACGAGCAAGTGCAACCTTGGTCTTGATGGGCTTGGTAGCAGAAGGAGAAACGAAAGTCAGCAAATTAAGTCACTTAGACCGTGGTTATTATCAATTCCATGAGAAATTGGTGGCACTAGGTGCAGACGTGAAACGTGTAGAGGAAGAAGACGATGAAAACTAATCTTCGCTATGTTGGAAAACAGCTAGGAATTGTCCTCCTGTTGGCTGTGATTGGAATCATCATTTTTGCAGTTGGTTTGGTCATTGGCTATGGAGTGATTGGAGATGGAAAAAATCCATGGTCCATTCTCTCTCCGGACACTTGGTCAGAGATCATTGGAAAGCTAACAGGCAAATAATCTTTTAACTAAAATTGAGTAAAAAGGAGAGCAGCGAATCGAGTCAATGACCCATCTAGCGCTGCTCTTTTTTGGAGAGAGGCATGACAAAACAAGTATTCACAAAACGAACCAAACAAACCCTAGCCGGTTTTGTGGTGGCAACGGCCCTAGCTATTGGGGGCTATTATTTCAATCAACCGACGGTAAAAGAAGCGACAGATCAGGTTGTTTCGGTGGTGACTAGTAGCCAACAAGAAACACCTAGTAAAGAGTTAGCTAGCTCGGTACTAACGAAATCTGCCCGTTCACAATTAGGAAATGACTTGGAATGGAATGGCGCTGGAGCTTTTGTAGTTAAGGGAAATCGTACAGATCTGGATGCCAGCGTGGCTAGTCAACCTTATGCCGATAACAAGACAAAAGAAGTCAATGGAAGGACTGTGCCGACGGTTGCCAATGCCATCATGACCAAAGCGACTCGCCAGTACAGAGATCGAGATGCAACAGGTAGTGGCCTAACCGATTGGAAACCAGCAGGTTGGCATCAGGTACATCATCTGTCAGGCGAGTATGACCATGCTGTGGATCGGGGCCACCTATTGGGCTACGCCTTGATCGGCAATCTCAAAGGTTTCGATGCTTCGACTAGCAATCCAAAAAATATCGCTGTACAAACGGCTTGGTCCAATCAAGCCAATGATCCTCATTCCACCGGTCAAAACTATTATGAGACCTTGGTCCGAAAAGCACTGGATAAGAACAAGCGGATCCGCTATCGGGTGACCTTGATCTACAACCATCCAGAAGATCTGATTCCATTAGGTTCTCATATCGAAGCCAAATCGAGTGACGGGACGCTTGAATTCAATGTTTTTGTTCCTAATGTTCAAAGTGGTATTAGCCTGGATTACCAGACAGGAAAAGTAACCGTTCATTAATAAGCCAGAAAGCATGGCTATTTAAGTTATTTTTAAGAATGGGGTGTTACAATTGCATACCTTCTTTAAGAGAAAGGAGAATGTATGAGAACCATTTTTCGATTTTTCAGAGGAATCCTTCGCATGGCTTGGAGTCTTTTTTGGGGATTTTTCTGGACCATTGCCATCAGTTTTCTCGTCCTAGTGGGGATCATCTATTTCACAGATTCTCCTAGTTCTGGTATGGATGGATTTGGACGAGCTGCCCAAAAGGTTGTCTATCAGGTTGGCAATTTATTTGGTGATCAGGGCTTTGCATCGCGGTTTGGAATGACACCTAGCTCACAGACCACGCAGACGGACAATCATGAGCATAGTGGCGCTCGCTGGGAAAAAGCGGAAGCTACGGTCTACCTGGATCCCAATATCAGTCAAACTTTTGTAAAAGCTTATCGGGATGCTATTGAGGCTTGGAACCAAACAGGCGCCTTTACCTTCAAGCTGGTTACAAATGAAAAAGAGGCTAATGTGGTCTTGACGGAAATGGATAACGCATCGGTTTCTGCTGCTGGAGAGACTGCCTCTCAGACCAACCTCTTAACCAACCGCTTCACCCACATCACAGTGCGTCTCAATCGCCATTATCTTTTAAATTATGTCTATAACTATAGTTATGATCGAATTGTCAATACAGCTGAGCATGAGCTAGGCCATGCGATTGGGCTGGACCACACTGATGGAGAATCGGTCATGCAACCGGCTGGCTCCTTCTACAGTATCCAGGATACAGATGTGGAAGCAGTCCGACAATTGTACAAGGAAGAATAAAATACAATTTATCATTGAAAAGTTCTGGGCCCCAAGGGCTCAGGATTTTTTTGATGGCTCGTCTTTCCTTGTTTAATATGAAAAAAGATAGTAAAATAAGGACATGATTATTTTACAAGCCAACAAAATTGAACGCTCTTTTGCAGGGGAGGTTCTTTTTGATAATATCAGCCTGCAGGTGGATGAACGAGACCGGATTGCCCTGGTCGGAAAGAACGGAGCAGGTAAGTCTACCCTCTTGAAAATCTTGGTGGGGGAAGAAGAACCAACTTCTGGGGAAATCAATAAAAAGCGCGACCTTTCTCTCTCTTATTTAGCCCAGGATAGTCGCTTTGAGTCGTCCAATACTATCTACGATGAGATGCTCCACGTCTTTGACGATCTCCGTAAAACGGAGAAAACTTTGCGCCAGATGGAACTTGAGATGGGGGAAAAAACTGGGGCTGACTTAGAAAAACTCATGCAGGACTATGACCGTCTCTCGGAAGAATTCCGTCAGGCTGGTGGCTTCACCTATGAGGCAGATATCCGTGCGATTCTCAACGGCTTCAAGTTCGATGAGTCCATGTGGCAGATGAAGATTGAAGAGCTGTCTGGTGGGCAAAATACCCGTCTCGCTCTGGCCAAGATGCTCTTAGAAAAACCAAATCTCTTGGTACTGGACGAGCCAACCAACCACTTGGATATTGAGACCATCGCCTGGTTGGAAAATTACTTGGTTAATTATAGCGGAGCTCTTCTCATTGTCAGCCACGACCGGTATTTCCTGGATAAGGTCGCAACCATTACCTTGGACCTGACCAAGCATTCCTTGGACCGCTATGTCGGTAATTACTCTAGTTTTGTGGAGCAAAAGGAGCAAAAACTGCTGACCGAAGCCAAGAACTACGAGAAGCAACAAAAAGAAATAGCTGCTCTGGAAGACTTTGTTAATCGCAATTTGGTGCGGGCTTCGACTACCAAGCGGGCCCAGTCTCGGCGCAAGCAGTTGGAAAAAATGGAGCGCCTGGACAAGCCAGAAGCTGGGACCAAGTCTGCCCATATGACCTTCCATGCCGATAAGACTTCGGGAAATGTCGTCCTGACAGTAGAAGAGGCAGCCGTCGGCTATGACGATCAAATCCTGTCAGAGCCCATCAATCTGGATATCCGCAAGATGAATGCGGTCGCTATTGTGGGACCAAATGGGATCGGGAAATCGACCTTAATCAAGTCCATCGTCGGACAGATTCCTTTTATCAAGGGTGAAGCTCGTTTTGGAGCCAATGTCGAGGTGGGTTACTATGATCAGACCCAAAGTAAACTAACGCCTCACAACAGTGTCTTGGATGAGCTCTGGAATGACTTTAAACTGACGCCAGAAGTGGAAATTCGCAATCGCCTGGGAGCCTTTCTTTTCTCTGGGGATGATGTCAAGAAAACCGTCGGCATGCTGTCGGGTGGAGAGCGGGCCCGCTTGCTCTTGGCTAAACTATCCATGGAAAATAACAATTTCTTGATTCTCGATGAGCCGACCAACCACTTGGATATCGATAGCAAGGAAGTGCTGGAAAATGCCTTGATTGATTTTGATGGGACCTTGCTCTTTGTCAGTCACGACCGTTACTTTATCAACCGGGTGGCCACACAAGTCTTGGAACTCTCAGAAGAGGGCTCAACTCTTTATCTAGGAGACTACGACTATTATCTGGAGAAAAAAGCAGAGTTAGAGGCTCTTGCTGCAGCGCAAGCAGAAGCTGTGCCTGTTTCTTCGATGGAAGAAGTAGCAAGTAATGATTATCATCTGCAAAAGCAAAACCAAAAGGAACTCCGGAAAATCACTCGTCGCATTGAGCAATTGGAAGCGGAGATGGAAGAGCTGGATCAAAAAATCCAAGACATCACCGAAACCATGCATAGCACCAACGATGCAGCTGACTTGATTCAACTCCAAAGCGAGCTGGATCAACTAACTGTCCAGCAGGAAGCAGTCATGGAAGAGTGGGCAGAACTGTCAGAGCAGGTGGAATAGATGGAAAATTTAGGAAAAGTTTTTCGTGAATTTCGAATCAGTAAAAATTATTCGTTAAAAGAAGCTGCAGGAGAAGCTTGCTCGACTTCCCAATTATCCCGTTTTGAATTGGGGGAGTCGGATCTGGCTGCTTCGCGCTTCTTTGACATTTTGGACAATATCCATGTGACGATTGAGAATTTTATGGATAAGGCCAGAAATTTTCAACACCATGAGCATGTCGCTTTGATGGCTCAGATTATTCCGCTTTACTACTCAAATGATATTGCAGGTTTTAAAAAGCTTCAAAGAGAACAACTTGAAAAAGCCAAGAGTTCGACCAATCCTCTCTATTTTGAGCTGAACTGGATCCTGCTACAAGGGCTGATTTGCCAGAGAGATGCCAGCTACACCATGAAGCAGCGTGATCTGGATAAGGTGGCGGATTACCTCTTTCAAACGGAAGAGTGGACCATGTATGAATTGATCCTCTTTGGCAATCTCTACAGCTTTTATGAGGTGGACTATGTCACACGGCTTGGGAGAGAAGTGATGGAGCGTGAAGATTTCTACAAAGAAATTGGTCGCCATCGCAAACTGGTCTTGATTCTAGCCCTGAATTGCTACCAACATTGTTTAGAACATCGTTCTTTTGAAAACGCCAGCTATTTTGAAGCCTATGTAGAAAAGATTATCGGCAAGAGCATCAAGCTCTACGAACGCAATGTCTTTCATTATCTCAAAGGATTTGCCCTCTATCAGAAGGGGCAAACAGAAGAAGGGCGGCAGCAAATGCAGGAAGCCATGCACATTTTTGATGTGCTGGGACTGCCAGAGCAGGTGGCCTATTATCAAGAACACTTTGATAAATTTGTAAAAAATGAATGTTCTAAATAGGACAGTGATAAAGGAGATTTTATGAACCGACATGCGGTCCAATTAATTAGTCGTGGAGCTATTAACAAAATTGGAAATATGCTCTATGATTATGGGAATAGTGTCTGGCTGGCCTCGATGGGGACTATAGGAAAGACGGTATTAGGGATCTATCAGATTTCTGAGTTAGTGACAGGGATTCTCGTGAATCCTTTTGGAGGAGTGATTTCAGACCGTTTTTCTCGTCGCAAGATTTTGATGACGACCGACCTGGTTTGTGGACTCCTTTGTTTGGCGATTTCTTTTATCACAAATGATAGCTTGATGATTGCGGCTCTTATTTTTGCCAATATTGTTCAGGCCATTGCCTTTGGTTTTTCTCGACCTGCCAATAAAGCCATTATTACCGAGGTAGTAGAGAAAGACGAGATTGTGACCTATAACGCCCACTTGGAGTTAGTCTTACAGGTTATTAGTGTCTGTTCACCTGTTTTTTCTTTCCTAGTTCTACAATTTGCCAGTCTTCATATGACCCTCTTATTAGATGCGCTGACCTTTTTCATTGCCTTTGTCCTAGTGGCTTTCCTTCCGAAAGAAGAAGCTAAGGTGCAAGAGAGGAAACAGTTTACCGGGAAAGATATTTTTTCTGATATCAAGGATGGGTTAGACTATATCTGGCATCAGAAAGAGATTTTCTTTCTCTTATTAGTGGCTTCTAGCGTCAATTTCTTTTTTGCAGCTTTTGAGTTTTTACTTCCATTTTCCAATCGACTCTACGGGGGCAAGGGGGCTTATGCGACCATTTTAACGCTGGGAGCTATTGGATCTATTCTAGGAGCACTTGTTGCCAATAAAATGAAATCAAGTATGAGAATTCTCCTGTTTTTTCTGATTATGGCAGGGATAGGAGTGTTCATAATGGGCCTGCCCCTTCCACCTTATCTTTCCTTTTCAGGAAATCTGGTCTGTGAATTTTTTGTGACCATTTTCGACATCCACGTTTTTACCCAAGTACAAACCAAGGTGGAAGATGATTATCTGGGGAGAGTCTTGAGCACAATTTATACCTTGGCTGTTCTCTTTATGCCCATCGCCAAAGGGTTGATGACTTGGTTACCAAGTGTCCGCATGGAATCATTTCTTTTTATTGGAGCTGGAGTTATTCTCTTTTCACTCTTGGCTCAGCTAGTAGCTAAGCAGCTTCAATCAAAAGAACAGTAGGGATCTTTTGATAAAATTGTAAACCATTATTTTTCCCAAATAGGGGACAAAATGTAAACCTCTTTCATGAACTGATACAATAGTTTCAGAAAATGAAGGAGTTTTTTTATGAATCGACATGCAGTTCAATTAATTGCTCGTGGAGCGATCAATCGAATGGGAAATATGCTCTATGACTATGGGAACAGTGTTTGGCTGGCTTCGATGGGGACGGTGGGAAAGACGGTATTAGGGATTTATCAGATTTCTGAACTTGTCACCTCCATTCTAGTCAATCCATTTGGTGGCGTGATCTCAGACCGTTTTTCCCGTCGCAAGATTTTGATGACGACCGACTTGGTTTGTGGTCTCCTTTGTTTGGGAATTTCTTTTATCACAAATGATAGCTTGATGATTGCAGCCTTGATTTTTGCCAATATTGTCCAGGCCATTGCCTTCGCTTTTTCTAGAACTGCCAATAAAGCTATTATCACAGAAGTTGTAGAGAAAGACGAGATTGTGACCTATAATGCCCACTTGGAGTTGGTCTTACAGGTTGTTGGTGTCAGCTCTCCTGTGTTCTCTTTCCTTGTTTTACAATTTGCCAGTCTCCACGCGACCCTCTTGCTGGACTCGCTAACTTTTTTCATCGCCTTCGTTCTGGTGGCATTTCTTCCCAAAGAAGAAGCCAAAGTTCAAGAAAAGAAACGGTTTACGGGAAAAGATATTTTTTCGGATATCAAGGATGGACTGCACTATATCTGGCATCAGAAAGAGATTTTCTTCCTTCTATTGGTGGCTTCCAGCGTCAATTTCTTTTTTGCGGCTTTTGAGTTTTTACTTCCCTTTTCCAATCGCCTTTACGGGGTCAAGGGCGCTTATGCAACCATCTTAACCTTGGGGGCTATTGGCTCCATCATCGGAGCCTTGATTGCTAATAAATTTAAATCAAGCATGGAGATGCTTCTCTTCTTATTGATTTTAACAGGAGTGGGAGTGTTCATGATGGGCTTGCCTCTTCCTCACCTTCTTTCCTTTTCTGGAAATTTAGTCTGTGAACTCTTTATGACGATTTTTAATATTCACTTTTTTACCCAAGTGCAAACCAAGGTAGAAGGAGACTACCTGGGCAGGGTCTTAAGCACCATTTTTACCTTGGCCATTCTCTTTATGCCTGTGGCTAAAGGCTTGATGACCTGGTTACCAAGCGTCCGAGTAGAATCCTTTCTCCTGATCGGAGCTGGTGTCATTCTCTTTTCACTCATAGCTCAAGTAGTCGCCAAGCACCTACAAGCAAAAAATCATTAGAACAACATGAAAAAAGCACCGAATGGTGCTTTTTTAGTTGTTATTTTTTTCTTCTATTTTAACTTCTTTCTTTTCTTCCTTTTCTTCCTCCAGTTGCTTTTGAGTGCTCTTGAGTTCTTTTTTTAGGGAGAAGCCCTTTGAAAAATTAACCAAGGTCATGACAAATGCACCCAAGAGGACACAGAGCAAGATCAGAATGATCAAGGGCAATTTAAATTGGACCAAGAGGAAATTCACAGTGACTGATTGCATGTTTGCAAGGGAAATACCAGCAATCAATAAAATTAAAAGTAATAAAGCAATGTAGTGTAGATTATTTTTGTTCATCATTATCTCCTTATTGTTCAGCAGGGGCCTTGCTTTTCACATCAGCGTACTCTTCCGGTTGCTCTAGGCTTAGAATATCCTCATAAGCCGGTAGGGAAAGGTCCTTGCCATATTTATTTTTTAAAGCAGTGCTCACTAGACGATAGGCCAAATTGGCATTTCGGGACAAGATAGGACCGTGGAAGTAGCTTCCAAAGACGTTCTTGTAATGAACCCCTTCGCACCCATCTTCTTTGTTGTTCCCATTTCCATAGACAACCTTGCCCAGCGGTTTTTCATCCTCTGCCAAGAAGGTCCGACCTTGGTGGTTTTCAAAACCATAATAGGTTTCGTTAAATTCTTCGTTATGGATCTTGATATCACCGATATAGCGGTTGTTGACTTGGTTGAGCGTATAGTGGCCCATAATACCGAGCCCTTCAATGCGTTTGCCAGAAGCTTCAATGTAGTACTGACCCAGAAGCTGAAAGCCACCACAGATAGCAAGGACCACACCATCGTCATGAATGAAGCGTTCGAGATCTTCTTTTTTATCTGGTAGATCTTCTGATACAATGGTCTGTTCGTAGTCTTGGCCGCCACCGAAAAAGGCGATATCATAGGCATCAGGGTCGAACCGGTCTTTGAGAGAGACGATATCCACTGTGACATGGGCTCCAAGTTTTTCAGCAACGTACTTGAGCATGAGGATATTTCCATTGTCTCCGTAGGTATTCATTAAGTTGCCGTAGAGATGGGCAATGCGCAGGCTGTATGGATACTGTGCCTGATCAGAAGATTCTAGAGAAGTATAAGTCATTAGTGCATCTCCTTTTCAATCAGGTGTTCTTGGGCCAAGAGTTCACGGAATTCAAGCATGGCCGTATAGGTAGCTAAAATGTAAGCGTGAGGGGTTTCCTGTTGCTGGATGCGTTGGAAGACCTCTTTTAATTCAGCCATTTCTGTGATCTTTTCAGCCGGATAGCCAGTGACCCGAAGTCGCCGAGCAATCTCAGAGTGGCGCACCCCACCAGCATTGATTTCTGGAATATCCATCTGGGTGATTTGCTCAAAGTCCGCATCCCAAATCCAGCTGGTGTCGATCCCATCCGCATAATTCGCATTGAGGAGGGCTGATAAGCTAAAGGAATAAGGAGCTAGTTTGATCATTTCAATAGCTTGGGTCGCACCAACTGGATTCTTAATCAAAACCAAGGTACATTCCTTATCCCCAATCTTAAAGGTTTCCTGACGACCAAAGACAGCGCGACTGCGATCAAATCCTTGCTTAATCACTTCAGGTTGAACTCCAAAGAATCCAGCAACGGAAACAGCAGCTAAGGCATTGTAGATGTTGTAAAGACCGCCGATATTGATGTGGTAGTCTTGGCCTTGAATCCGGAATTGGGAAGAGCGCTGGGTTAATGAGAGGAGGTCTGATACGGCATAAGTCAGAGGAGGCCTGTGGAAACCACAGTGCTCACAGATATAATCCCCAAGATTTGCATAGGTATTGAGCTTGTACTTGAGGATGTTGTGGCAATGCGGACAGAGGATTCCTTCCGTATTGTAATGAGCTAGTTGTGGCTCTGATTTGTCAGTATCAAATCCATAATATTGGATCGGATTGGATAAGGTCTGACTATTAAAGAGCGGACTATCACCATTTAACAAGACTGTTGCAGTTGGGACCTTGTGAATGGCATCCAAAATCATTTGGTAGGTCGTATAGATCTCTCCATAGCGGTCCATCTGGTCCCGGAAAATATTAGTGATCACAAAAAGGCTGGGCTTAATATAATCACAAATCCGAGAGAGGCTGGCCTCGTCAATTTCAAGTACCGCAATCGGTCGATTTGATTTCGAATGCTTAGCCCGTAAGAAGGTCGTTGTAATCCCAGAGATCATATTGGCCCCACTTGGATTGGTCAAAATAGGTCCAAAAGCTTCTTGGAGAATACCTACTGTTAGCGCAGTGGTCAGGGTTTTTCCATTTGTCCCTGTAATCACAACAATCTCATAGTTTTTTGCCAGTTGACTGAGAATATCTTTATCAAATTTGAGGGCTACTTTACCTGGTAGGGTTGATCCCCGCCCCATCTTTTCTAGAATAGAGCCGGAAAGCTTTCCTGCCAGAAGGCCCAAGGTTGTATTTATCTTCATAAATCATATTATATCATAAAAAGCATCAGAAGGTTACAGAAAAATCTGTTGAAACGTGTTATAATAAGATGATGTCTTTTAGAGAAGTGGTAGGTATGAGAATATGAATATTCAACAGTTTTCAAATCCACAATTTTGGACCAGTTTGTTCCCGAATTGGTGGAGTGTTATTATCAATATCATCGATATTGCCCTGGTGGCTTGGTTGTTGTATTTTTTGATCAAGGCCATCGTCGGGACCAAGATCATGATTTTGGTGCGTGGGGTCATTATCTTTTTCTTGGCTCAATTTTTAGCCAATTTTTTGGGTTTAACGACTATTTCTTGGCTGATCAATCAAGTGATTACCTATGGGGTTATCGCGCTGGTTGTGATTTTCTCCCCTGAAATTCGGATTGGCTTAGAGCGTTTAGGTCGGGCGACAGAGTTCTTTACGACGAGTGAAGTCAGTCAGGAAGAGAAGATGGTACAGGCCTATGTTAAGGCAGTGGCTTATATGAGCCCACGTAAGATTGGTGCCTTGGTAGCTATTCAAGGAGCCAGAACCCTTCAGGAATATATCTCCACAGGTATTCCTCTGGATGCAGATATTTCAGGAGAATTGCTGATTAATATCTTCATTCCAAATACTCCTCTGCACGATGGGGCGGTCATTGTTCGCAATGATAAAATCGCTGTTTCTTGTGCCTACCTGCCCTTGACAGAAAACACTGGAATTTCAAAAGAGTTCGGAACGCGTCACCGCGCAGCCATTGGTTTGTCTGAAGTTTCGGATGCCTTTACCTTTGTGGTATCAGAAGAAACGGGCGGGATCTCTGTAACCTATAATGGAACCTTCCGACATGATTTAACCTTAGAAGAGTTTGAGGCAGAATTGAGAGCCTTCTTGGTCCCTGAAGAGAATAAGACGATTAGTTGGAAAGAGCGTCTATTTGGGAGGGTAACAAAATGAGATCGAAAAAAGAATTTCTTTATGTTTTCGCCTCCGTCTTATTGTCCTTTATCTTGTTTATCAATGCGTCATCCTTTAATTTTCAAAATAATAGCAGCGCTAGACAAGTGAGTTCAGAGACCTACACCAATACCTTGACCAATATTCCAATTGATGCCAAGTACAATGACAAGACATACTTTGTCAGTGGGTTAACATCAGAGGTAACGGTCTTTCTAAAGGGTTCAAACCGGGTCGCTCTAGCAAGCGAAATGCAACCGGGAACTCGGAAGTTTCGCGTGGTAGCGGATCTTCGTAAGGCCAAGGAAGGTACCGTCGAAGTGCCGTTGATTGTAGAAGATCTTCCAGCAGGTTTGACCGCAACCGTAGAGCCTCAGAAAGTTTCTGTAAAAATCGGGAAGAAAGCGAAAAAATCGTTTGCGGTCAGGGCCACGATCCCGGACAATCAAATTGTGGATGGAATAACGGTATCGGATATTTCTCTTGAAACCACCAAGGTAGAAGTGACCAGCGATCAAGAAACCTTGAGTCGCATTGATCATGTCCAAGCCGTCTTCCCATCCAGTGAGATCATTAGTGGAAATTATAGCGGAACCATTTCCTTAAATGCAGTAGATGCCCAAGGAAATGTTCTACCAGGTCTAGTAAATCCGAGTGAAACACGGATTCAAGTGACCACAAAGAGTAGCTCGTCTACGTCAAGCTCTAGCAGTTCGTCGTCGACCTCCTCCAGTTCAAGTAATTAGAAAGTAAAAAAGGTAATGAAGAATGGGTAAATATTTTGGGACGGACGGTGTCCGTGGAGAAGCAAATGTAGAATTAACGCCAGAATTGGCTTTTAAACTAGGCCGTTTCGGTGGCTATGTGTTGAGCCAACATGAAGAAGAAACACCCTTGGTATTTGTTGGACGTGATACGCGTATTTCTGGTGAAATGTTGGAGCATGCCTTAATTGCTGGCCTCTTATCTGTTGGAATTCGCGTCTACAAGTTGGGTGTGATTGCAACACCAGGTGTCGCTTATCTAGTTCGTACGGAAAAAGCCAGTGCCGGAGTTATGATTTCTGCTAGCCACAATCCAGCCTTGGACAATGGCATCAAATTCTTTGGTGGTGATGGCTTCAAATTGGATGATGATCGCGAACTTGAAATTGAAGCCTTGCTTGATGCTGCTGAAGATACCCTTCCACGTCCAAGTGCCCAAGGTTTAGGAACGGTCATGGAATATCCAGAAGGCTTGCGTAAGTATCAAGAATTCCTTGTATCGACAGGTGTCCAACTCGAGGGCATGCACGTAGTCTTAGATACAGCAAATGGTGCAGCCTCTACTAGTGCCCGTCAAATCTTTGCAGATCTGGGAGCTCAATTGACCGTCATCGGTGAAAACCCAGATGGTTTGAACATCAATGATGGGGTTGGTTCTACTCACCCAGAGCATTTGCAAGAGAAAGTCAAAGAAGTAGGCGCAGCGATTGGTCTAGCCTTTGACGGAGACAGCGATCGCTTGATTGCAGTGGATGAAAATGGAGAGATCGTTGACGGGGATAAGATCATGTACATCATCGGTTCTTATCTTTCAAGCAAAGGCTTGCTCGAAAAAAATACGATCGTCACAACCGTCATGTCCAATCTCGGCTTCCACAAGGCATTAGATGCGAAGGGAATTCAAAAAGAAATCACAGCTGTTGGAGATCGTTATGTGGTCGAAGAGATGCGCAAGTCTGGTTACAACCTTGGTGGTGAACAATCCGGTCACGTCGTCATCATGGATTACAACACGACTGGTGATGGTCAATTAACAGGAGTTCAATTGACTAAAATCATGCAAGAAACCGGCAAGAAATTATCTGAATTGGCTGCTGAAGTAACCATTTATCCACAAAAACTCGTCAATATCCGGGTTGAAAATAGCATGAAAGATAAGGCGATGGAAGTACCTGCTATTCGTGAAATCATTGAAAAAATGGAAGCGGAGATGGCAGGAAATGGACGTATTTTGGTACGTCCAAGTGGAACTGAACCCCTCCTTCGAGTGATGGCAGAAGCACCAACCCATGAAGAAGTGGACTACTATGTAGATACCATTGCTGCAGTTGTTCAAGCAGAAATCGGACTTTAACCTTGTAAAAAACATGGCTCGCAAATAGGCGAGCAGAGGAGGTATATATGAAACAGGTTCGTCAAATTGTATGGGCACTTGCCTTAGTGCTAACGATTCTATTCACAGCTGGTTTGACTAAAACAATACATGCTGCAGAAGTCTCATCATATACACAGACAGCACGTCTAACGAAAGACGGTAACACGCTAACAAATGGGAGCAAGGTGTTGACAAATGAAAAATTGTCAGCAAGTATTTATTTAGCCTTTCCAGATTCGCAAACTATTCAAGCTGGTGATACCTTAACTCTTAGTTTGCCAAAAGAATTAGCCCTCTACACAGCACTGGAATTCAATGTTCTTGAGGAAGGTCAATCAAATGGTCAGACGGTGGGGAAAGCTGTCGTTGATACAGCTAAGAAAACAGTGACCGTTACCTTTAATGATTATTTCGCATCTCATCCACTCAACAAACGAGTTGCTCTTCATTTTGATGTAAAAGTAGACTCAGAAGTAGTTACAAAAACTTCTCCAATCCAGTTTAAACTAGGAAATACAGATTTTTCATTTAATTATGAAAAAACAGCTGGAGAAGCTGGAGACTATGAGATGAAATACGGTTACCAAGATAAGTCTGATCCAACCATTATCAAATGGCGGATTCTCTTAAATGCTCGCCAAGATATGCTTCGTGGAATGGTCATTAAAGACCAATTCGGAGATGGCTTAACATTGGTTGAAGGTAGCTTACGCGCTGTTCGTTATGCTCCTGTAGAAGGTGGGATTAAGAACGAAGCTCAGATATTAAGTCTCCCAGTTCTGGATAACTTTACTAAAAAAGCTGTTTTCAATAAGAATGCAGATGGAAAGATCACTGGTTTTACAATTGAATTTGGTGATAATTACAATTGGCCAATGTATATTGAATATTCTACAAAAGTGGCACCTGGAACGAAAGTCGGTGATGTTGTCCATAATACATTAACATGGACAGCAACCAATTTCCCAGCACCGCGTAGTTTAACCCGTGAATTGAGATTGGAATCAGGAACCGGAGAGGGATTAGGTGAGAAAGAACAAACACCACCGACACCTAGCTCAACCTCCTCATCAAGTTCTAGTTCTTCATCAAGCTCTAGTTCTTCATCAAGCTCTAGTTCTTCATCAAGCTCTAGTTCTTCATCAAGCTCTAGTTCTTCATCAAGCTCTAGTTCT
>JAGZVW010000051.1:0-10606 GCA_018379295.1 Streptococcus parasanguinis
CTTAGCCTCAAAGCCTACAAAGCTTACAAGACCATTGGCATCTGAGGTTGCTGTCGCTTGACCTTCTCCATATGGGTTGGCAACTGGGGTCACACCATCGGCTTCAAAGAGACCAAATACAGCACCTGCAAGAGCATTTCCGTCAGCGTTAGCTTTGTGCAATTGAATGTTGTACAGTTTCAATTCAGGTTTGTCAACAGTCGGTGGAGTTGGTGGAATTGAAGTTGTTACCAATTTGTTAGTGAATGATTTCTTATCACCATATGCCACAGAAGCTTTGAGTGTATTGCTTGCATCATCTTTTGTGACAGTTACAGTAGCATCAATACTTCCTTCATCGTAGGTCATTCCTTTTGCTTTGCTTTCAGGAATAACTTCTTTAATCGTGTAGTGGAAGGTTTTTCCTGCGTCCTCTGATGAATATGAAATGTCATCAAAGGTTACCGTACCATCTGCAGCATTTTGTTTTGTTTGAAGAACTTTTCCGGTTTCATCCAACAATTGGAAATTGAATTCGCCATTCTTCAATTCAGCACCTTCTAAAATCTTGCTAGCTGAAATTTTAGCTTTTGCTGGTTGAGGAGCCGTATAAGTATTTGAGAAGGTTTTATTATCTGGATAAGCCACATCTGCTTTCAGGTTGTCGCCATCTTTTTTCACCTTAACAGTTACTTGTTTATCAGTCTTGTCATAGGTAATACCTGGGGTATTTCCAGCTACTTCCTTAACAGTGTAAGTGTGTTCACCTTCTTCGGTGTACTCAATTGGTGCAAATGTTACTTTTCCGTTTTTGTTTGTAACAGTTTGAAGCTTGTTAGCACCCTCGTACAATTCAAAGCTAAATTCACCATCTGTTAGATCACGTCCTGTAAGAGTTTTATCTAATTCGATGGTAGCTTGAGTTGCTTTAGGTTTTGCTTTTGGATTGACGATTGTCTTCGTCACTGATTTATCAGTTCCACTAAAGTCTTCAGCATTAACTGGGGTATCAGCAGTAGTAATGGTATAACCTTCAGGTGCTTGTAACTCAGTTAAGATGTATTTATCTTTTAAAAGACCATTGACTGTAATGTTACCTTTATCATCTGTTACATATTCCCCGATTACTTGGTTGTTGGCCTGACGTACCACTTTGAATTTAGCTCCAGCAAGTGGTTGGTTAGCATCATCTACTTTGTGAATATGAATGGTAAAGACATAACCAACACCAGAACCACCAGCAATTTGAACGGCAGCTTTATTTACTGCTTCTTTAGTATCGATGTTCTTACCTTTTAAAGTAGCCTGGTTATTTAAGATTTCCCCATCGACTGGTGAGTAATTTAAATGAACATCATACGTAATACGGTATTGATCCGTCTCACTAATATCTCCAAGATTCACAACAAATGATTGACCATTTTCACCAACAGTTACAGGATGTTCATTGGTTACATCCTTAGTATTATTAAATTGCCATCCACCATCGACATAAGACATCTCACCTTTTGTCACACGAAAACTATCTTTAACATAAGAAGCATTGGTAAATTGCAATGTGTCTTCTACTGTAACCTCTTTAATATTTTGCTTTAGTTGGTTCACAGAAATGGTATAGGAAATAGTCTTAGGGTCATCTTTGTGAACCCAACTTGTTTTCTTTAAAAGGTTTGGATCACCATCACCAACCCCTTTAAAGGTAACTTTACCTGCAATAATTGTTTTGTTGTTAACCGTCACTTCAACCGGAATTTCTCCTTGTTGAGGGTGCTTTTTGAAGTCGATACGGGCATAGAAGAAGAACGATCCATTTGTATCGGAATGTTTTTCAACATAGTCTGTATACGTTAATGTTAATTTTTTATTTTCAGCATCAACAGTAGCATGAGCGATAATTTCATTTGTGTTAATATCGCGAATTTCAAAACTATCGGATGTGATAATTAATGCATCTGGTACGGTAACTGTAGTTTGGTCACCTGCTTTAACATTTTTACCTGCTAAATCATATGTTGCATTAATACGGAACGTTGCCCATTGTCCTAATTCCCAATCAAGGTTGCCGCCTTCATTATTGGAAACTTGTATGTTTGAAATTGTATCGACCCATTTTCCGCTTACTGTCACTCCAGGAGTTTCTGCTGAAGTGCGATTCAGACCTAAAGCGAAAAGCATGGCCACTAAACAAAGGACAAATGAGAAAATTTTGATATTCCTATTCTTCATCTTATCTTCCCTTTTCATAAAAAAATTAGTGCCTAATCATCAATACCTGATTACTTTTAACGATATGGATCTTTCAAATCCTATCTGTTGGTAATTAGAATTGAGTGCTGAGACACGACCTCCATTAAATAATTTTATAGGGTAAAATATTTTACTTTTAAAATTATTCCCTACACAGGGAATTATAGCAAAAATAATAATTGGCTTCAAGCTAAAATCGGTGAAATTAGGTGTTTTTAAGCTGTTTCATTAATTTTCACTTTCTTTTAGAAAACAACCATGAAATCATCATATAATTTACAAATAATGAAGGTGAAAAAGGAGGTTTTTACTCAAAAAATACGAATAGTAGAATTGAAGAGACGCTAGGGCAAAGTGATGGTATAATAGAAGAGATGGAAACTATTTAGAATGAAAGAGGAATTATGATGACAAAAATTCGTGGATTTGAACTTGTATCAAGCTACACCAATCAGGACTTACTGCCAAAGCGGGAGACAGCACACGCAGCTGGTTACGACTTAAAGGTAGCCGAGCGCACGGTGATTGCTCCTGGGGAAATCGTCCTCGTCCCAACTGGGGTCAAGGCCTATATGCAAGTGGGTGAGGTGCTCTATCTCTATGACCGCTCGTCTAATCCTCGCAAGAAGGGATTGGTCTTGATCAACTCTGTTGGGGTTATCGATGGAGACTACTACGGCAACCCTGGAAATGAAGGCCATATCTTTGCTCAGATGAAAAACATTACCGACCAGGAAGTCGTCCTCGAAGTGGGAGAACGCGTGGTTCAGGCTGTCTTTGCTCCTTTCTTAATTGCGGATGGAGATGAAGCAGACGGTGTGCGGACCGGTGGCTTTGGAAGTACGGGGAAATAAAGGAATAAAATGGCAGACTATTTATTAGTTGTAGACATGCAGTCAGATTACGTTGCTGTAGGAAAAGCATATCATGAAAAACTGACTGCAGCTGTAAATGACAAAATTGCTACCTATCCTAGCGACCGAGTTATCTATATTCTCAACCGTTTTTTCTGGGAGAGAAAAGATAGAAAGAAGAAATTTGCGACCGACTTGCTGGTTGTATCTTCTCGTATTTTTGAAAAGCGTCGGGCTTCTTGCTTTACTAATCCAGATTTAAAAGATCTTTTAGAGGGAAACGGTGCTAAAAGCATAGAGTTTATAGGGGTAGATGGCAATGGCTGTGTCAAGGCTTCCGTTTTGGCAGCTGTCAAGGAGAATTATCAGGTTTCTGTCGATTTGTCTGCTGTCGGAGTTGCCAACCAAAAGAAATTTCAAAATACATTGTATAAGTGGCGCTCTATAGGAGTCGCAGTAGAAGGAGAATCATCATAGCTAAGAAAAAAACGACTTTTATTTGTCAAAATTGTGCCTACAATTCACCCAAGTATCTAGGCCGCTGTCCAAACTGTGGATCTTGGTCTTCTTTTGTCGAGGAAGTTGAGGTCACCGAGGTTAAGAATGCGCGTGTGTCCTTGACGGGTGAAAAGACCAAACCCATGAAATTAGCTGAGGTGACTTCTATCAATGTGCATCGAACTAAGACTGAGATGGAAGAATTCAACCGCGTCCTTGGAGGCGGAGTGGTACCAGGAAGTCTCGTCCTCATCGGTGGGGATCCAGGGATTGGGAAATCAACCCTTCTCTTACAAGTATCAACCCAGTTATCTCAAGTGGGAACTGTTCTCTATGTTAGTGGAGAGGAGTCGGCCCAGCAGATCAAACTCCGTGCTGAGCGCTTGGGGGATATCGACAGTGAGTTTTACCTCTATGCCGAGACCAATATGCAGAGCGTGCGAGCAGAAGTGGAGCGGATCCAACCCAACTTCCTCATCATCGACTCCATCCAGACCATCATGTCTCCTGAGATTTCAGGGGTACAGGGATCAGTTTCCCAGGTACGCGAGGTAACGGCTGAGCTCATGCAGCTGGCCAAGACCAATAACATCGCCATCTTTATCGTTGGCCATGTAACTAAGGAAGGAACCTTGGCAGGACCTCGGATGCTGGAACACATGGTGGATACGGTGCTCTACTTTGAGGGAGAACGCCATCATACCTTCCGGATCCTGAGAGCGGTCAAAAACCGTTTTGGCTCGACCAATGAGATCGGGATCTTCGAGATGCAATCAGGTGGACTGGTTGAGGTCCTCAATCCGAGTCAGGTCTTTCTGGAAGAACGCTTGGATGGGGCAACTGGATCCTCTATCGTGGTCACCATGGAAGGGACGCGTCCGATTTTGGCGGAAGTGCAGGCCTTGGTGACACCGACCATGTTTGGTAACGCCAAGCGGACGACAACGGGGCTTGATTTCAATCGGGCTAGTCTTATCATGGCGGTGTTAGAAAAACGAGCGGGTTTGCTCCTTCAAAATCAGGATGCCTACCTCAAGTCAGCTGGTGGCGTCAAATTGGATGAGCCGGCTATCGACCTAGCCGTAGCCGTAGCCATTGCCTCCAGCTACAAGGACAAGCCGACCAACCCGCAGGAATGTTTTGTCGGAGAGCTAGGCTTGACAGGAGAAGTCCGCCGGGTCAATCGGATCGAACAACGCATCAATGAAGCTGCCAAGCTCGGTTTTACCAAGATTTATGTTCCGAAAAATTCTCTGACGGGGATCACGACACCATCAGGGATCGAAGTGGTCGGTGTGAGTACACTGTCTGAAGTCTTGAAGAAAGTATTTTAATTTTAATAGTAGAAAAGTCTTAAACGGGAAGTTTAAGGCTTTTTTTCAGATGTGACAGATGACGGGAGGTCTCCTCTGACAGAAATAGTGAGTTGTGGTAAAATAATAGATGATTTGAATTTCAAAGGAATAAAGGAGAGACCATGTCTTATTTTGATAATTTTTTAACAGCTAACCAAGCTTATGTGGCGCTACATGGAGACCTCCGTCTTCCGATTAAGCCCAAAACACAAGTAGCCATTGTGACCTGTATGGATTCCCGTCTTCACGTGGCGCCGGCACTAGGTCTGGCTCTTGGAGATGCCCATATTTTGCGGAATGCTGGAGGGCGCGTGACAGAGGACATGATTCGCTCCTTGGTCATCTCCCAGCAGCAAATGGGAACCCGTGAAATTGTGGTCTTGCACCATACAGACTGTGGCGCACAGACCTTTGAAAACGAGGGTTTCCGTCAGCACCTCAAGAAAGAACTGGGTGTGGATGTGGGAGATCGCGATTTCCTTCCGTTTCAAGATATTGAGGAGAGTGTCCGTGAAGATATGGAGCTTTTAAAAGCTTCTCCTTTGATTCCAGAGGATGTCGTTATTTCGGGAGCTGTGTATGATGTGGACACTGGTTTGATCTCAGAAGTGAAATAATTATATAGAAGAGTATAGGAAGACAGAACGATCTTTGTTTTCCTGTATTCTTTTTTTGATGTAAAAAAAGTGAACCGAATAGGAAAAAATGTGACAATTTAGCACAAATTATTAAAAAATATGTGGTATAATATGACATTTTAACAAGAATATTACAAATTAATTTCAACAGATTGACTGTAGATGTCAAGGGTGTTACAATTTTATTTGTATCATGGAATCATGAAATATGAAAAAGGAGATCCTATAAATGAAGGATGTATTTAATAAGCGCCAGCGCTTTTCATTGCGAAAGTATAGCGTTGGGGTTTGTTCAGTTCTTTTAGGAACAGCACTCTTTGCTGCAGGAGCTCAATCTGCGTCAGCAGATGAAGCAACAACAGCCTCTGAATCTGCGGGAACAGCAGCTTCAGAAGCAACACAACCTGCTACAACTGAGTCAAGTCAAGCAGAAGCACCAGCTGCTTCTAAGGCATACGGGGAAGGGGCATCAGTTCCAAAAATTGACCTTTCTGGAACTGCTGCTGCAACTTCAGAAACACCAGCTTCAGCGACTGAAAAAACTGAGGCAGCTGCAACACCAGCTGCTACAGAAAATAAGGTAGCTCCAGCTGAAACTAAAAAAACTGAAGAAGCTTCAAAACCACTAAACGTTGGTTCATTGCCAGAAATCGCTCTACCAACAGCGAAAAAGGCAGAAACCAGCTCTAAACCAGCTTCTACAACAGCGGCTACCACTGCTCAACCTACTGCAACTCGTGCTGCAGCAGGTGAAAACTCAGAGAGAGCAGCTGCAAGAGAAGAAGCAACTACACCAGCAGGAACAACTACTTTTTCAGCTACTGTAAGTTCAGCAGCTCCAATCACTGGCACAGAAACAACTGCGCAAGCAGAAAAAGCAGCAAGTACAGATGCTGCTGCGGCTGTAGCAACTGCTAATGAAGAACGTACAAATGCTGGTGCTTTGGCAACAAGTCGTAGCCGTCGTGGTAAACGTGCTTTAACAGACCACAATAACGAGCCGGTTGCTGTAGCAACTTTCCTAAAAGACGGTGAAGTTGCTACACCTGAGATGACGGATCCAAATGGTGCAAGTGTTCGTTCACAAACAGTACCATCAGGATACGCTGCTAAAGAAGGCGATGTCTATACTTATAGCATCGTAGACCTCACTCGCTTTAATGAACGCTACAATACAAAC
Organism: Streptococcus parasanguinis; assembly: GCA_018379295.1. Taxonomy (GTDB): domain Bacteria; phylum Bacillota; class Bacilli; order Lactobacillales; family Streptococcaceae; genus Streptococcus; species Streptococcus parasanguinis_AH. The sequence continues at coordinate 6,752 of JAGZVW010000051.1, forward strand.
TACTATACTCGAGCATACAAGAGATTTGATGCTTCTACAGATACAACTGTTGAATTAATCGATAAAACTACAGGTAATGTAGTAGAAACTAGAACCATCACAGCTTCTAGCGGTATTCAAAAATTCACAACAACTACAGCTGCATCTAAAAGTGAATTAACTTGGCAAGTTGATTACGATCCAGGTACAGGAACTGGTCCTGGTAAAACGGACCAACCATTTATTCAATATGGTTATGAAGTTGGAGCAAGCATCCAAGCTTTAGTAGCTCCAGGACATCAACTTACACCTGACGAACAAAAATTATACGATGCTGTTTATGCTGCTCGTACATCAACAGATATTATCAACGTTGTAGAACCAGCTTATAACGGTCGTACAATTACTGATACTAATGCTAAAATTCCAGTGTCAGTTGAAAAAACAACTTACTATAAAGTAGTTGATAAAAACAACCCAACATTTAACGCTAATAAAACTGATGTAACAGTACAAGATTATAAAGAAAATGGGAATGAAGTTGACTTAGCTAGATATACAACTAAAGCTATGGAAGGCCAAAACTTCACAGCATCTGGAGTGCGTCAATTTGATGGATATAAATTGTACCAAACAGCTGACGCAAACGATAAATCAGGTTATGTAAGCCGCCCTTACAAAGTTGGAACTAAATTCATGGACGCTGAGCGTGCAGGAATTAAACGGATTAAAGAAATCGTAGGGGAAGACGGATCTGTAGTTGTTCGCGTTTATCTTCTAGATCCAAAACAACAAAGCAAACGTTCTGATGGTAGCTTGAGCACTGATGGCTACATGTTGCTAGCAGAAACCAAACCGATTAAACCAGGTGATTATAACAAACAAGAACTAGCTGTTAAGAAAACACCACTAAACACCATTCCTTTCACAGATAGCAAAGGTGTAACCTATGCAAATGGTAAGGAAGTTCCATTTGACTTCCAAAAAGCTGCTGGATATACACCGTACAAGACTGTCTTTGTTCCATTCTTGGGAGATAACATTGGTCACCTTTCTCCAAACGAACAATTGATTCGAGGAGTAACTGGTATCGGTACCAACGTTGACTTGCTTAACTCTTTGACGCCGTATAAACAACCTGTTTACTACTACGTGAAGCAAGAACCAGTAACAGTCACTCCAGAAGTTGAAAAACAATTGGAAGGACGTGTGCTTGTTGATGGTGAATTTAGCTTCAAGATTAAAGAAGTCAATGAAAACAAATCACTTCCTTCATATGAAGAAACTGTAACTAACAAAAACGGTAAAGCTTCATTTAGTAAATTAAGCTTCAATAAAGTTGGTACTTACATTTACACAATCACTGAGGTTAAAGGGGCAGATACAAACGTCGATTACGATGGTATGACAGTTAAGATGACTGTTACTGTAACTGAGAACTCTAAAGGTGATTTGCAAGGTTCCGTTAAATACAGCGGTACTGGCGGATTTGCTTCAAGTGCAGATGATAAAGTCTTCAACAACTACGTTGTAGCTCCAGTTAAGACTAAGTTTGACTTCAGCAAGGCTCTTGCAGGTCGTGAGTTGAAAGCCGGTGAATTTAGCTTTGTATTGAAAGATTCAGATGGTAAGGTCATTCAAACCAAGACAAATACTAAGGCAGGTGTTGTAGCCTTTGATGATTTGACTTTTGATAACACACAAGTTGGTACACACAAATATACTGTAGAAGAAGTTATCCCAGAAAATAAAGAAACTGGTATGACTTACGACACAATGAAAGCTGAAGTGACCATTACTGTTACTAAGCAAGGTCATGTTCTTAAAGCAACGAACACTCTTCCTGCAGATACAGAGTTCAACAATACCTTCACACCTGTTGCTACACAAGCTCAATTCAAGTTCACTAAGAAATTGGAAGGGAAAGAGCTCACGAAGGATGCCTTCACATTTGAATTGGTTGAAAATGGTAATGTCATCCAAACGAAGAAAAATGCGGCTGATGGAACCATCCAATTCGACGCGATTTCTTACGATAAAGAAGGTTCTCACACTTATACTGTACGTGAAGTAGCTGGAACAGATACAAACATCGACTACGATGATATGAATGCAGTCGTAAAAGTTAACGTTACGAAAGATGCTGCATCTGGTGTCTTGACTGCTAAGGTTACAATGCCTGAAGATACAGAGTTTAACAACTTTGCAGTAGCTCCAGTTAAGACTCGTTTCGACTTCAGCAAAGCCCTTGCAGGCCGTGAGTTGAAAGAAGGCGAATTCAGCTTTGTATTGAAAGATTCAAATGGTAAGACTCTTCAAACCAAGACCAATACTAAACAAGGTGTTGTAGCCTTTGATGATTTGACCTTTGATAATACTCAAGTTGGTACTCACAAGTACACTGTAGAAGAAGTTATCCCAGAAAATAAAGAAACTGGCATGACTTACGACCCAATGAAAGCTGAAGTAACAATCACTGTTACTAAGGAAGGTCATGTTCTTAAAGCAACAAACACACTTCCTGCAGATACAGAGTTCAACAACACCTTCACACCTGCTGCAGCTCAAGCTCAATTCAAGTTCACTAAACGTCTTGAAGGGAAAGAGCTTACAAAGGATGCCTTCACATTCGAATTGCTTGAAAATGGCAATGTGATCCAAACCAAGAAAAATGCAGCAGATGGATCTATCACATTTGATGCGATTGAATACAACGCTGTAGGTGAACACACTTACACTGTACGTGAAGTAGCTGGCGCAGATACAAACATCGACTACGATTCAATGAATGCAGTCGTAACTGTTAATGTAACCAAAAATGCAGCTACAGGTATCTTGAGCGCAGCTGTTACAATGCCAGAAGACACTGAGTTTAACAACTATGTGGTTTCTCCAGTTGTAACGAAATTTGACTTCACTAAGAAGTTGGCTGGCCGTAAATTGGCTGCAGGCGAATTCAGCTTCGTATTGAAAGATGCTGCTGGTAACAAAGTTGAAACAGTGAAAAATGATGCTGACGGTAATGTTACCTTCTCAGAATTGTCATTTGACAATACAAAAGTTGGTACCCACACATATACTGTAGAAGAAGTGATTCCGGCAAACAAAGAATTTGGAATGACTTACGACCAAATGAAGGCTACAGTGACTGTTGAAGTTGCCAAGAACGGTCATTCATTGACAACTGTTACAAACGTGACATCAACAGGAGGTAAAGATGCCAATGGTAACGCTACTGATGGTACTGCAGATAAAGAATTCAACAACAAAGTTACTCCTCCAGAAACTCCAAAATTCCAACCAGAAAAATTTGTCGTTTCTAAAGAGAAATATGACATCACTGGTAACAAGTTGATGGATGACGACGATGAGTTGACAAATGAATACACTGAAACAAATGCAGATCCATATGTAGACAAGACAACCAACAACGAACCAGAAAACTTGAATACTAAGACAGTTAAACGTGGTTCTAAATTGGTTTACCAAGTATGGCTTGATACTACGAAATTTACTGAAGCGAACAACATCCAATACGTTGGTGTATCTGATACATACGACGCTGATAAATTGGACGTCAATGCAGCTGACATCAAAGCATACGATTCAGTAACTGGTGCAGAAGTAACCAATAAATTCGACATCAAAGTTGAAAACGGCACCATCACTGCAACTTCTAAAGATGAATTTATCAAAGATAAAGTAAACGCTCCTGTTATCGATACAACTAAGTTCGAATTTGGACGTTACTATAAATTTGATATTCCAGCAACTGTGAAAGAATCTGTTAAAGCTGGTGCTGATATTGAAAATACAGCCAACCAAACAGTTCACGTTTACAACCCAGTAAGCAAGACAGTTGAAAAACCTGAAAAA
>JAGZVW010000052.1:0-10279 GCA_018379295.1 Streptococcus parasanguinis
AGTTGAGTAGGGCTGTAAAAGCTGATGAAATCAGCGTAGTAGAGCCCACTCAACCACTGCGTCTTGCTCGACAATCTAAAAATAATTGAGAGGCTAGGACTTTTGTCCCAGCCTCTTTTTTCTGTTATTCATCTCCTACATGATAGTAGATCGAGCCTTGTTCCCCAAAACTAGCGATACCAACACCAGACCACAAGCGGTTTTTAGAGGCATCTGATGTATCCTTAAAGACCACTTGTCCTTGATCATCGACCTGATCACCAATGGTCACTCCCGCAGGAATATACTCCAACAAGAAGCCTCCATCACGACCACCATAAATGCCTTCTGATGCTGTTCCATAATCCGTCAAAGAAGCTCCATAGCCCTCTAACTCTTGTGATACCAACCCTTTGTCGTTAAAGACTAGCTTGTTTCCTTTATCATCTTGCCAGACACCAGCAATACTGCTGTAATCTCCATTGGCAATAGCCTCAAGATCCATTTTCTTCACTTCTTTTTTCTCTTCTTTTTTTTCTTTCTCCTTCACTTCCGAACTAGAAGCATCCGTCTTTTTGACTTCAGAAGAGGTCGTCGTTTGACTAGAAGAAGTGGTTGATTTTTTGCTCGTTCCCTGTTGCGAACAAGCTACCAACAGGACCACACTGAGAAGACTCACAAGAATTGCACCAACTTTTTTCATTTAAAATTCCCCATACATTTTTTTAGTTTAAAGCCCTTTCATTGTAACGTATTTTCATGCATTTGACAAGCTTCACTCCCCATTTTTAATCAAAAAGAGACCGGGATAATCAGTCCTAGTCTCTCTTTTGATACAACTTTTAATGAGCCAGCATTTCCTGTGCCACTTCTAAACCAGATAAGTTGGAAGGATAATAAGTTGGCCAATTTTCCAACTCATCATAAAGCGCTTCTTGACTCTTTCCTCCATGGAAAATGTGGAAGTGAGCTGCCTTTACCGGAGTAATTTCATGGTCACTAAATTGAACATATTTGAAGTCTCCCGCATCGCTCTCCTTGGCTTCAAAGAGATACCGAACACCACGATTCCCCTTCTTATAAGTCAAGATGTGCTTACCTACGTATTTATAGGTATATTTCTTAGAAGATCCTTTTTGATAAAACTCCATTGAATCCTTATCAATCTTAATCCGATCAATATCTGTTTGGTAACCCTTGGTATAATATTCCTTATACTCAGCAGCAGTCATGGTTGGGTTTAGTTTTGCCTTATAATCAAAGACCTGATCCAAAGTTCCATCTTGTAAGTATGGATAAACCGATTGCCAATCACCCGCGTAATTTGCCAAGCTACGATCCTTCACTTGGTTATCCTCGAAATAGCCTTTTTGAACCGTCTTAGAATCTTCCTCATGTTCCGGTTGAATATCCTTACCAGCTTGGGATGTGGTTTTCTCTAGTGCCTTCAGATTCTCCTTCATAACAGACACGTAGTCTTCGCCATCTTTCATTTCTTGATCCGTCAGGCTTTCCAAAGGATTTAAGACAGCCAACTCAACACCAGCTTCAGAAGACAAGGTTTTCGCCAAGGACTTAGAAGCATTTTCCTCAAAGTAAATCACCTTGATCTCATTTTTCTTGATATACTCTGTCAATTCACGCAATCGTGCAGCAGAAGGTTCACTATCAGGTGAAATCCCTGAAATGGCCACCTGGTTTAATCCATAATCCAAGGCCAAGTAACGGAAAGCCGCGTGTTGGGTCACGAAATTCTTTTGTTTCGCATCTTTCAACCCATCCTGATAAGCTTGATCCAAGGCCTGTAATTTCTTCAGATAGGCTTGGGCATTTTTCTCAAACGTCTTTTTCTTATCTGGATAAGCTGCCACCAACTGATCACGAATCGACTCTACCATCTTCATGGCACGATGGGGAGAGAGCCAAAGGTGAGGATCATATTCATGATGGTGTTCTTCGCCCCCTTCGTGTTCATGTTCCTCTTCCAATCCAGGAAGCAAGACCATGCCCTTGGTGGCATCGATCACTTTGGTTTTCTTATCCTTCATTGATTTCAAAAGATTTGGAACCCACGTTTCCATGTTTTCATTCTCATAGACGAAAACATCCGAATCTTGAATCATAGCCCGTCCCTTAGCAGACAATTCATATTCATGAGGCTCTGATCCCGCTCCAATGAGCAGGTCTACCGTTCCTTCATCTCCGACAATATTTTTTGTAAAATCATAAACAGGATAAAAAGTGGTCATCACTTTTAATTTTCCATTTTGACTCTGACTTTTGCCACAAGCAGTTAAGATAAGAGCAAAAGCCACCAACAACATTAAACCTATTTTTTTAAATTTCATATTTACTTCCTCAAACGTGATCCAAGATTCACAAGCAAGAACAAGGCCACAAATAAAAGCGTGATGCTGGCACTTGCTGGTGTATCTGCAATATAAGACAAAATCAACCCACTAAACATCCCGATAAAGCCAATAATGACCGCAATCAACATGACCCCACGGAAGTTCTTCCCTAATTTCAGCGCAATACTAGCCGGTAAGACCATGATGGTTGAAACCAATAAAGAACCTGCTGCAGGAATCATCAAGGCGATAGCAACCCCCGTTACCACATTAAATAAGATGGACATGGTCCGGACCGGAAGCCCATCCACAAAGGCCGTATCTTCATCAAAGGTCAAAATATACATAGGCCGCAAGAATAAGGCCGTCAGCACTAATACAACGAAAGCAATCACAAACAAGGCAATCACCTGTTCATCCGTAATGGTTAGGGTAGAACCAAACAAATACTGATCCAAGCTCATCGAGCTTTTTCCACCACCACGCATCAGCACTAAAGCTAGGGCAAGACCAGTGGACATTAAAATTGCCGTCCCGATCTCCATAAAGTCCTTAAATAAGGTCCGCAAATACTCAAGAAAGACCGCAGCTATAATGACAATGATCATAGTCGAGAGCGTCGGAGAGATCCCAAGGAAAAGCCCAAAAGCGACACCTGCAAGAGAAACGTGACTCAGCGTATCACTCATCAGACTCTGCCGTCTTAAAATTAAGAAAATCCCTAATACAGGAGAAAAAAGACTCATCGCAACCATAGCCAACAAGGCCCGCTGCATAAAATCATACTGGAATAAATCAAGCATGGTCACCCTCCCCTTCAGTATCATGGACATTAAAACATCTCCAAGGAGAGCTTTGGTCACGAACCAAATGAATATTCCGATCCGCAAACTGGTTAACCTCTTCAGGATCATGTGTAATCATCAAGACAGATTTTTGATGGTGATGCGCACTATGATGCATTAACTCATAAAAATCACTCTTTGTCGTCGCATCCATCCCTGTTGTCGGTTCATCTAAAACAAAGATATCCGGATCTGAAGCAAACATCCGAGCAATGACGGCCCGCTGTTTCTGACCACCAGACAAAGAACCAATCGCCCGATCCTTGAACTCCAGCATCCCAACAGATTCTAAACTCTTTAGAATATGCTTTTCATCGTGCTCATTCAACTTTCGAAACCAGCCTTTACGAGGATACCGACCTGACTTCACAAATTCATAGACCGTACTGGGAAATCCTGCATTAAAACTAGCAATCTGTTGTGGCAAATAAGCAATCCTTAACTTCTTTCCCTTAACATTCGTCTTTGAAATCTCAACATTCCCAACCTTGGGCTGTAAGATGCCAAGGCTAGCCTTAATCAAGGTAGACTTAGCAGCCCCATTCTCACCAGTCAGCGTAACAAACTCTCCACTATCTAAGTAGTAATTGATCCCTTCCAGAACCGGTTCTCGATCATAATAGAACGATAAATTTGAAACCGTAATATACCTCAAACTATAACTCCTCTTCCAATAAATCTAAAAACCGCGAAATAACCCCTTGCTCATTCTTGGTAAACTTCGACAAAACATCCTTATAAGTGTGAAGGGTATGCTGATGGTGGTGCTGATGCTCTAATGCAATCGGCTTACCAATCTCAGTTAAACGGTAATAGAGAACCCGAGCATCATTTTCATCGCGATAAGTCTCCAGCATCCCCTGACTTAATAAGGGCTTCACGGCCTTCGTGATAGCAGCCTGACTGACATTCAATTTCTTAGCTAAGACAGAATTGGTTAGAGCTTCATCAGCAACCAGCATCAAAATATGTTCCTGAGTGTTGGTTAATGAAACACCACTTGTACAAGAACCAACTAAAATCTCATGCTGATTTTCTGATAACAATAAAATAGAATTTAAAAATCGATCGATTTTATTTGCAACTTCAGACAAAATTAACTCCTTCTAATTCACTAAAAGAAACTTTACCGGTTAATTATATCACAAAAAAGAAAAAAATAAAACAAAAAAAGGAGTAAAACTCCTTTATAATCTATACCGGCGGCCGGGGTCGAACCGGCACGTCCTTGCGGACACTGGATTTTGAGTTCCATAACTCCATTATTTAAATCTTACAACCCTGATTTAATAGGGTTTTAAGCCTTTTGAATCTTGCAAAATAGACTCATTTTTCAAATTTTAGTAACTTTTTGGTAACACTCCATACCTTATCGTTCTAAGAGCATCATCAGAGAATAGACGATATGTCCCAACAGGTTATATTCATCCAGAGGTATTCAAGACACTTGTACGATTAACAGTTAATGTAATCATTTTATTTTCTCCTTTAATTAGGGTAAGTGTTTTTTATTATTTTAACAAAAATAACTCTTTAGCCCAAGAATTTGATAATTCATTTTCTAACAAAACTTTTTTTTTTAAATTTATCTTATGATATACTAAACTTATCAGCTATTGGTTCTGAAAAAGTGTCTGCCACAGTTTTACTACAAATTCTCATGACTTGTGCCAAGATTTATAAAAAACGGATAGCTATAATAGCTCTTAGAGCAAAAACATGACATATAGGAGGTTAAAGACATGTCATACTTTTATCTTTTTATCGCCATTGTAGGAGAGATATTGGGAACTAACCTTTTGAAATTATCAGACGGTTTTACAAAGCCTATTCCAACCGTTTCTGCCCTACTTAGCTATGGCGTTTGTTTCTATTTCCTCTCACTAGCAATGCAAAAAATTCCTTTAGGAATAGCTTATGCAACATGGTCAGCTGTCGGTTTAGTTTTGACAGCCTCTATCGCAGTAATGATTTTCAAAGAAACACTAAATGTTTATAGCATTATCGGTTTAATTTTGATTATCATTGGTGTTGTCATGGTTAACTTATTAGGAAATGCAGGACATTAATAAAACCGGCTCTATACTATTTGTAGTGGGTAAATCCCCTATGGATATTATGGAGCCTATTTTGTTGTAGAAAAAAAGTTCCATAAGAACTATAATGAAAAGCTAGAATTCTGTCAATATTTTGGACACATTTTGGGAGGGAATTTTGAAGACTAGCGTCCTCCTAATTTTCCCAATAAGTTTTAACTTCTTCAAAAATCTTATTCAAAAGTTCTGCATCTTTTTCTGACAACTGATTTTTTTCTATAACTCTATCTTTTAGTTCTGTTGCCTTTATTTTATTTCTTGCCACCGAAACTGCTATTGAATGTTTCAAAATATCAAACTCATCCTTTGAAAAGTTTGCAATATTGGTAAGATCTAATTGTTCTAGAGGTAAACTACTGATAATTGAATAAGGTTTTTGTCCCAGCAAATAATCTGTAGTAGTCCCAAAGATATTTGCTAATTTCACAACGAATTCTAATCCTGGTTCTAACGTTCCATTCTCCCACCGAGAATATGTCCCTTGTTGAACTCCAATTAATTCCGATATTTGTACTTGAGTTAACTTTTTTGATTTTCTGAGAGTTTTTAACCTCTCTGAAAATTTATAATCCTCTGTATACATAATTCTCCTATAGATATTCTTATTCGTATATTTTAGCTTGACAAAATATTCTAAACGGTATAAAATAGAATTATTCCATAAGGAATATTTATTTTGAGATTGAATATTCCATTGAGAATATTATAGCATAAAAGGAGGTAAAAGCGTATGTAACTAGTAGTCGATTTAAAAAATTTTAATAAAGGAGGTAGGATTCGACAAAATAAAAAATCTTGAAACAAATGTGCCGTTCGTTCCAAGATCAAAACATATTATGTAACAATTATACCACAGAAAACTCTTCAGTTGCACAAGAAAATTTCGGAGGTTTCACAAAAAGATGACCAATAAAGAGTTAGTCAATCAAATTTCTGGCCTAAACTCTACCTCTACTCTTAAAAATTGGATTCAACTGATTAAAGAGATAAGTGGCAAGGAATTTAAGAAAATTAAAGTTCCTATCAGTAGAAATCCCAGAACTCATCAATTAAGTTATACAGTTGCCTATGATTTTACAGACGAAGACCTTAGACAATTTCAAAAGTTAGCTAAACTAAAACTTGAAATAGGTCTAAAAGAGGCTATACAAGCCGTATTTGGGAGTCTAGCAGACAATGAACATGAATCCCTAAACCAAGTAATAGATGAGCTCTACGATGAACTGAGCGCCTTAAAACAGGAATTTAAGCGAGAAATGCGACTGATAAAAATTGAGAATTCCAACCTAAAAAAGAAAATCCAAGATATTGAAGAGTCGATGCAAACCGGCTTACTAGGGTTTGTTAACAAGAGGTCAAAAAATAGGTTCGGCTAATAGCGAGTTTTCGGCTGAGCCATGAGGCAGAAAGCCGAAAATGAGCGTAGATGCGGACGGACCATTTTTGACCGATAGGGTGTGTAGTAACACCACCCTCTGCAAGTTAGGTGTACCATCGAAAAAATTCAGTATTACCAAGGGTTTTGGAGATTTTAAGGGTGGCAAAATTAGGCAAAAAGTTGAATCAAAATCTATGGCAAAAAATGAGCATTTACGTTCTGTATTTGACTGGATTCAAATTCAGTTTGATAAGACTGAATTTTCGCCAAAAGAAATAATCGAAGATATCCTATTTCTTGACTTTGACCTATTTATTGAGAATAAGGGGAGCCTTAAATACTATAACTATGATAGCCAGCTTCATTATGGGAATATCCGTATCTACTATGGATCGAAAGAGTCGTCCTACATGCTTGTCATGTCAGGACAGGCACTAGAGTTCTATAGAGATATGGTATTAGATCCAAATAGTCTCTCCGAAAGACAGTTTCTGAACAACCTCTACTACAATTACATTCATTTTTCAGTAAGACGAATTGATATTGCAATAGATGATTTTAATGAAACACCCTATTTCACTCCTAATCAACTTCTAAAGATTTGTCAGAAGAAACGCTTTCTATATGGAAAAAGCACCTACTACAATACCTACGGAGATGAAACGATCGGTCAGACCTTATATTTAAGAAAACCCAATGATGATGAAAGACTTAGAATTTACGATAAGCGCTTAGAACAAGCTGAAAAGCTCGGGATCAGCAAGCGGTATATAGAAAATTGGATAAGAACTGAGTTAGAACTTAGGAAAGCAAAAGCTCACTACTTCATTCAAGAATGGTTGCATTCAGAAATAGATCTTCTTAACTTTACCAAGGGATACCTCAAAGAAAAAGTGAGGTTCTATAGTGATAGTCACTTCTCAAAACCTTTGAGATCTTGGGAAAAGTTTTTAGGTCACTCAAAACCTGTCTCTATCATTATTTCAAAACCAAAGACAGAACTAGAACAAAAATTAGAATGGTTTACCTATAAAGGTTCTGGAGCTATTCTAAAAGCGTATAAATTTCTATACGACAATAACTTACTGCATGAGTATGAGAAATCTAACTATCTCGCACTCAACAATATGGAATATCCACCAGATTTAGCAAGTGGATTAATAGAAAGGGCAATTCTCTTTAAAAGAGAAGATTTAATCCCTACAATCAAAGAAAATATCAAAAGGAGAAATTAAATATGGCAAAAATGCTCTCACAAAATGACTGGAATTTCAATAACATTGGAACAAAATTTGAATTGGATGAAGTCATTCCAAAATTTGAAACGGAAGTCCGAGCAGATGCAAACGGAGAAATTATCAAAAACCGAGATGGTAGCGAAAGACGTTTTAATACCGATAAAATCATTGGTTGGAAATACAATGTAACGATCAAGGATGGACAATTCAAAAAGAAATCAACCCAAGTCTCAGTAGACAATCCAGAAGCTTTAGTCGATAATGACTATATCCAAGCAATGGATCAAGTACCAGTTACATTTGACAATTTACAAGCTACTATGATTAGTTCAACGATGTATTACAAGGCGGATGCTATCCATTTAGTAGATGTAAAACAAAAATAAGTATAAGACAAGGGGAGTTAATCCTCCCCGTACTTAATCTAATTAGAAAAGGAGAGCACATGATTAAAACTGTAACAAAAGATGACCTTATCGAACTTGGATTTGCTCCAGGAACTGCAAGAAAGATTATCCATACTGGCAAATTACTATTAGTGAATCGTGGTTTTAATATCTACGATAACAAACGGATTGGTACAATTCCAGCCAGTGTCGCTGAAGAACTACTAGGAATTGAACTCCAGAAAGAAGCATAATGAATGACTATTCGTAAAACTAAAAGTGGTAAATGGACTGTTGATGTTTCTAACGGTTTCCACCCAGTCACACAAAAAAGAATACGTATTATTCGTAAAGGATTAAAATCTAAAAAGGAAGCCCTAGAACTTGAACAACATATTAGAGTTGTAGAATTAAAAGAAAAACAATTTGACTTTGTAGTAACAACGGATATGTTATTCGACTTACTTGAAGAAGATGATCTAAAAAATGGCAGAAAAATAAGCTATACAAGTACACAAAGAAACAATTATGAGCGTCATATTAAGCCTTATTTTAAAGATACAAATTTAAATAAATTAACGTATGACCATATATTCGAATTTCGTGAATACCTAAAAACAAAACCTAAAAAACAAAATGAAAAGGAAACATTAAGTTATAATACAATTAATAAAATTCTAATTCTACTTAAAAAAATTTTTGATACTGGTATAAGAAAATCCCTCATTGATAAAAATCCTGTTGAGAATCTGAGAAAATTACCAATTAGGAAGCCTAATATCAAATTTTGGAGTATAGAAGAATTCACGAGATTTAGAGAACTTATTCGAGATGATGAAATAAGCTATGACCTGTTTTTCGTAATTGCTTTCTTTACTGGGATGAGAATGGGAGAAATCCTCGCATTAAACTGGAATGATATAAATCTTTTAACAAATACGATTTACGTTACCAAAACGGTATACTTTGTCAATAATACAAGCTACATTAATACAACAAAAACACGTTCAGGAACTAGAAATATTACAATAAATCAGAAATTAGTAGAAATGCTAAAAGATTGGAAAGTAAAACAAAAAGAAAAACTTGAGGAATTTACGAAAAATACTGAAGAACTACAAATAATACAGAGTACACCAATAACAATTACAAAAAATATGATTGATAAGAAGTTTAAGCAAATACTAGAAAGGGATAAAGATTTAAAGAAAATAAGAATTCATGATTTGAGACACTCTCATGCATCATTACTTATAAATCAAGGAGAAGATTATCTTGTTGTCAAAGAAAGATTAGGACACGCATCCATTACAACAACAATTGATACTTATTCTCATTTGTACCCTAGCAAACAGAAAACATTGGCTAATAAACTTGATGATTTATTTTAAAATGGAAAAAATTGGTAACTCGACACACAAAAAAGAAAAAAAGACAAGGTCCGAAAACCTTGTCTTTAATACTATACCGGCGGCCGGGGTCGAACCGGCACGTCCTTGCGGACACTGGATTTTGAGTCCAGCGCGTCTGCCAATTCCGCCACGCCGGCATAAATTTAACTGGGGTAGCTGGATTCGAACCAACGCATGAGGGAGTCAAAGTCCCTTGCCTTACCGCTTGGCTATACCCCAATAATAATATTAATAAATAGGCGAGTGATGGGGATCGAACCCACGCATGCCAGAGCCACAATCTGGTGTGTTAACCACTTCACCACACCCGCCATAATTATTAACACGGGCAGTAGGAATTGAACCCACACTGAAGGTTTTGGAGACCTTAGTTCTACCTTTAAACTATGCCCGTAAAGGATGGAAGGGGAGGGATTCGAACCCCCGAACCCGAAGGAGCGGATTTACAGTCCGCCGCGTTTAGCCTCTTCGCTACCCTTCCTGATTATTGAATTGATGGCGCGAGACGGAATCGAACCGCCGACACATGGAGCTTCAATCCATTGCTCTACCAACTGAGCTACCGAGCCAAATTGCGGGAGCAGGATTTGAACC
>JAGZVW010000053.1:0-10272 GCA_018379295.1 Streptococcus parasanguinis
GATTTGAAGGAATTTATCAAGGATCCTGTGCGGACTCTTTCACTAGGTCAACGGATGCGGGCGGATATTGCGGCTTCCTTGCTTCACAATCCCAAAGTTCTCTTTTTAGATGAACCGACTATTGGTTTGGATGTGTCTGTCAAGGACAACATTCGTCGGGCCATTACCCAGATTAATCAGGAGGAAGAGACAACTATTCTCTTGACTACTCATGATTTGAGTGATATTGAGCAACTCTGTGATCGGATTTTTATGATTGATAAGGGGCAAGAGATTTTTGATGGAACGGTGAGCCAGCTCAAGGAGACCTTTGGAAAGATGAAGACTCTCTCCTTTGACCTGACGCCAGGTCAAAATCATCTAGTCTCTCATTATGAGGGTTTGCCTGATATGTCCATTGATAGACAAGGAAATACTCTCAATATTGAATTCGATAGTTCCCGCTACCAGTCGGCCGATATTATCAAGCAAACCTTATCTGATTTTGAGGTCCGTGATTTGAAGATGGTAGATACGGATATTGAAGATATTATCCGTCGCTTCTATCGAAAGGAGCTCTAAGATGGTCAAATTGTGGAGACGTTATAAACCCTTTATCAATGCAGGGATTCAGGAGTTGATTAGCTATCGAGTCAACTTTATTCTTTATCGGATTGGCGATGTCATGGGTGCTTTTGTGGCTTTTTATCTATGGAAGGCTGTCTTTGATTCCTCCCAGGAGCCTTTGATTCAGGGCTTCAGTATGGCGGATATCACCCTCTACATCATCATGAGTTTTGTGACTAATCTTCTGACTAGGTCGGATTCTTCCTTTATGATTGGTGATGAGGTCAAGGATGGTTCCATTATCATGCGCTTGTTGCGACCAGTGCATTTTGCGGCTTCTTACCTCTTTACAGAGCTTGGTTCCAAGTGGTTGATTTTTATCTCTGTTGGACTGCCATTTTTAAGTGTCATTGTTTTGCTGAAAATCTTATCTGGGCAAGGTATTGTAGAAGTACTGGGATTAACGATTCTATATCTTTTTAGCTTAACGCTGGCCTATCTGATTAACTTTTTCTTTAATATCTGCTTTGGATTTTCAGCCTTTGTATTTAAAAATCTTTGGGGTTCCAACCTACTTAAGACTTCCATAGTGGCCTTTATGTCTGGGAGTTTGATTCCCTTGGCTTTCTTTCCAAAGGTCATTTCAGATATTCTGTCCTTCTTACCTTTCTCATCCTTAATTTACACTCCGGTCATGATTATTGTTGGGAAATACGATGCTAGTCAGATTCTTCAAGCACTTTTGCTTCAGCTTTTCTGGCTTATAGTGATGGTGGGCTTGTCTCAGTTGATTTGGAAACGAGTCCAGTCATTTATCACCATTCAGGGAGGTTAGGATGAAGAAATATCAACGCATGCATCTGATTTTTATCAGACAGTACATCAAGCAAATCATGGAATACAAGGTAGATTTTGTGGTTGGTGTGTTGGGAGTCTTTCTGACTCAAGGCCTGAACCTCTTGTTTCTCAATGTCATCTTTCAACACATTCCCTCCTTAGAAGGTTGGACTTTTCAAGAAATTGCCTTTATCTATGGATTTTCCTTAATTCCAAAGGGACTAGATCATCTCTTTTTTGACAATCTCTGGGCTTTAGGTCAACGACTAGTTCGAAAAGGGGAGTTTGACAAGTATCTGACTCGTCCTATCAATCCTCTCTTTCACATCCTCGTTGAGACCTTTCAGATTGATGCCTTGGGTGAACTCTTGGTCGGTGGCATTCTATTAGGTACAACAGTGACTAGCATCGCTTGGACTCTTCCAAAATTCCTGCTTTTCCTAGTTTGTATTCCTTTTGCGACCTTGATTTATACTTCCTTGAAAATTGCTACAGCCAGCATCGCTTTTTGGACCAAGCAGTCAGGTGCCATGATTTACATTTTTTATATGTTCAATGATTTCGCCAAATACCCGATTTCTATTTACAATTCGCTCCTTCGTTGGTTAATTAGCTTTATTGTACCTTTCGCCTTTACGGCCTACTATCCTGCCAGCTATTTCTTGCAGGACAAGGATGGACTCTTTAATATTGGTGGTTTGATTCTGATTTCCCTTGTTTTCTTTGTTATTTCCCTCAAACTTTGGGACAGGGGATTGGATGCCTACGAAAGTGCTGGTTCGTAAGAGGTAAAGTAAGACTAAAATCAAGAAAGGAACTTATGATGTTTGTAATTAAAGAAGTCAAGGGTGAAGATCAAAAAATGGCAGTTGTCGCTGAGAATTTAAGGGATTTGCCAGAATGGTTTGGAATACCAGAAAGCACGCAAGCCTACATCGAAGGAGCTAAGGATTTACGAGTGGGCTGCTTATCAAGAAAGTGATGTAGTAGGGTTTATAAGTTTATCATATTCGAGTGAAGATTGTGCTGAAATTGACTGTCTAGGCGTGAAAAAAACATTTCAAGGGCAAGGAATTGGAAGGGAATTAATTACGACTATAGAAAGAGAAGCAGTCAAACAAGTGGACTACCTACAGGTCAAAACAGTCGCAGAAGGTTCAAATAAAGATTATGATCGAACCAATGTCTTTTATCGCAGTCTTGGTTTTAAAAAATTAGAGATTTTTCCATCTTTATGGGATCCACAGAATCCATGTCAGATTCTGATTAAAAAGATCAACTAAAAGTGCTTGACATCCGCTCTCAGAGTGCTATACTAAGAAGGTAATCGCCGATTTAGCTCAGTTGGTAGAGCAACGCACTCGTAACGCGTAGGTCACAGGTTCGATCCCTGCAATCGGCATCAGATGATACATTGAAAAGCCTGTTGTGACGGGCTTTTTTGATGTTGAATTACTTCTTGTACCAATGAAACTCTAACAGTAGTTTTCGTACGTTGATTTTCTATTTCTGATGACTATGTAATAAAGAATATAGAAATCTTTTACTTGGTGACCCTATGCGCCAAAGCCTTGAATATTTAGATAAATTACAAATGTTACAAAAATATTTCAAAAACACTTGACAATCTGTAACATTGTAATATAATAGCTAATATAAATTTAGGTGAGGTATCATAATTATGAAAAAATGGACAAGTTTAGCACTTTTAGGCTTAACTTCTGCAACTCTACTAGTAGCTTGTGGTTCTAAAAAAGAGGAGAACAGTTCTTCTGTAAAAGAAACACAGACTTCTATGAAATCTGGTCAGAAAAAAACAAATCAGTCTTCTAAAAAGAAAAATACAAAAGCAACTGAATCTAGTTCAGAAGAAACAACACAATCAAGTCAAACAACCACAGCGTCTAATACAACAAGTAGTGACAAAGCTACAGATTCATCTCAAATGGTTCCTGCAGAGCTGGTAGGGACTTGGACAGGTACAACTGAAATCGCAAAAGATGTCCAAATGACAGTGGCTGCGGACGGAACGGTCACTACGACAGCAAACTTTTATCAAGCAGATGTGAACCCAATTCGTACAGCAACGACTAGAGCAAAAGCTGTTCAAGCTTCTGGTAATATCTATTACTGGGAAACAGACGAACCTGGAGCTTTTGATGCCCTTCTTCCAGGTATTGCTGGACTTGGGGGAGCCAATGCCAAGGTAAAAGCCGGTTTCATTTTGGAAGAGGGCCATTATACACCAATTGTATTTGTAACAGGTCTCAATGAAGAGTTTGATTACAGCAAATACAATGATTTCCGTGTTTCACTCACAAAATAAAGACATATTCAACACTCTTAAAATTGACAACACCCCAAAAGTTAGATTTTCCTATCTATCTTTCAGGGTGTTTTCTTATAACCTAATATAAATAAGAAATCAAAACTTCATCGCTCTATTTCTACTTATTATATTGTTGAAGTGCTTTATTATATGCTTTACAGCCTTTTTGGTAATATTCATGTTCTATTCCAGATATATCGACTGTAATGGTGCCATCCTAAACTTTCGGGAAAATACTTATTTTTCGGAAAGTCAAAATGTTGTTATTTATGATATACTTATACTGAGTTTATATCTTTTGGATGTTCCAGGATCATGAACATTCTAATGTTTTATTTAGACACTATGGACCTCTAAGGAGGATGGATTTCAGTGGACTTTCCCAAATATTCATATCAACTCTAGCTGATAAGAGAAATCGAATCTCAAGGAAGTCCTTGAACTACAAAACTCTGTATCAATTTTAAATGAGCCAGGTGAAATTTCTAGCTTAATTTGACAAATTATGAAAAATAAAGGAATAGTAATGGAATTAATTTATAGAACAAAAATTCATAGACCCAATAAATACGAACGCTTTCATAATGAATATTATCAAAAGGGAGATATCATTGAAAAATATACCATTTCTAGCACACGAGTACCAGGTCGTCTAGAAAAAGATGAAACCAGAAGAAATGATTGTAAATATTTGAGCGCGTCTTGGCATATCCAAGATCCTAATATGCCACAATGGCTGAAACAGTATATAGTCAATACATCAGAAACTCATATTGAAGACCTGATAAATGAATTACAGAAAAATGGATATCGTGTGCATACATGTGATGATAAGCCTTTACTTATCTTTAAAGACAAGATTGTTAAAGTTTTTATTGATCAGGTATGGATAGATATTATACCTTTGATAAAATTATATTATAATAGGAAAAAAGTCTCAGATAAATTACTCGAGCAGTTTGAAAAAGATTGGCTTGATCTTAATGTCTCTTATCAACAACTGTTAGATAAGCAAGAGGAAGTGAACTTACTCAAAAAAAACGAGGAATTCGATAAATTTTATCAAAAATTTTATGAATCCTACAACTCAGAAAACGCAGCTGGTGAATTAAATAGATTTTTGTTAGATCTGATTTCTACTACAAAGGGTACTGAGAAGGAATATTTTGTACAATTACTGGAGAAGGTTCAAAATCAAGATTTCACGCCTGAACTTTATGCTAATACCTTAGCAACTATATTTACTCGAGAAAGACCCAAGATTCACTAAAATAGTGTATCTCTATTTTAGGTATATATACCATCGTCACTCCTAAATGATTGTTTCTTATACAAATTGGTAAACTAAACAATAAGTCTTACGTTGGTTATTTGCTTTTAGCTGGCAATTAACAAGGATTTTATTAGTAATTTGTTAAACAAATAATGAGATTACTCTTAAAAAAATTTTTTGTAACAATAATTGAGTGGACATGATTTGTCCACTCTTTTTTGTAAACTTAAATTATCAATAAAAAGAGGTGAAATTAAATGAATTATTATCAAGTTGAGTTTAAGGATCCTGATGATTTCTTAAAAACTCAAACAGAAGATTTTATTAAGACTAATCGTTTATTGCTATTTAAAGAGGATGACGCTTATTATCTTATTTCTCAAGAAAATTACAATGATCAAGAAATCATGGGGAAAATAAAGGATTTTTTTGATCATGAGTTAACATTAAAAAAAGTTAAAACTCTAACAGAAAGTGATTTTATAAAGAAACTTGAAACAAGTGATAGAAGAGAACTAGTAAAATTCTTATTAAGTGCAAATAAAGAGATAATGCCTCATTATCTAAAGGCTAATTTTGAAAAACTGGATGAATTGAAAAACATTTGTGGTCTCACTGATTTTAAGAAAGCTGTTCAAGAACTAATTACATACCTTTCATTTCAAGAAAAAATAAACAATAATGAACAACAGCAACACTTTTATATTTTTTATGGCGAGAGGGGATCTGGACGTAAGTTTGCTGTCCAATTTCTGATGTCTCTTTTTGGGATGAATGCAATATTTGTAAATTGTAATAATTTTTTTATTCCTAAGATAGGTGAAAAAGATGTCCCGGTATTAGTTGATTATCTTTCAGCAAGGCCAAGAACAAAATCAGATGTTTTTGATATTTTTAGACAAAAGAAGGGACATTCATTTAATGTCATTATCGCGAGAACTAGTCAGGAGGCAGAATCTATTAGAAAAGAATTACTTGAAGATTTTAACAAGGTATCGATTGTTAATTTCCCGAATTATGATGAATCAGAGCTGAAAGAGATCGGCCTTCAAATGTTAAATCAAAAAGGTATTCAGTTGAGTAATGAAGACTATGAACAATTAATAGCTGAAAATAAAGTACTAAAGGATGCTAAAGAAGTTCGACTTTTTGTTCAAGACCTTGTTGAATTTGCAGTACGAAATAATTATGATCCTTCAGATAAAAACGAATTAAATCTTGATGGATTTATTCTCCAAAATGAATCTTCAGTTGAAGATGAAGAAAATGCGGAGAAAAAGTTGAGTGAATTAATTGGTTTAGAAGAAGTGAAAATAGTCCTAAACCAGCAGTTAGCTTATAATCGAGTTTCTGCGTTGCGTCAGGCTCATGGATTTAGTAATGAAATATCAAATCGACATCTTATTTTTTCTGGAAATCCAGGGACTGGTAAAACAGTAGTTGCTAGGCTTTTTTCAGAAATTTTATACAACAATAAGATAATTCAAGAGAATAAGTTAGTGGAAGTAGGTCGAACGGATCTTGTTGGTGAATATGTTGGCCAAACTGCTCCAAAAGTAAGAAAAGCTTTTGATGATGCAAGGGGAGGAGTGCTCTTTATAGATGAGGCTTATAGTCTTACCCCTAGTAGTGAGAGAGATTTTGGAAATGAAGCTATTTCAGCTCTTATACAAGAAATGGAAAATCGTCGGGATGAGGTGTTGGTTATTTTTGCTGGATATGAAGAATTGATGGCCCAATTCATTAAAACTAACCCGGGACTTTCCTCTAGAATATCTAGAGAAATAAAATTTTTGGATTATACAATTGATCAACTAATTGATATTTTGGAATTGATAGTAAATAAGAGATATTACCAATTAACCGATGATTGTAAGGTGGTACTACGTCAGCATTTTTCAGAAGTTGTCAATTGTAGAAACTTTGGAAATGCTAGATACGTCCGAAAATTAGTAGATGAAATTGTTTTCAGTCAAGCACAACGAGTGATTGAAGCTGATAAGATTCAGTTAGAAGACGATACCTTTTTAAATCAAATTACATTGACAGACATCAACGAAGCTATTGTGGCTATTGAAGCAAAATTGTCAAAATCAATATCGTTGATAGGATTTGGAAGATAGAAGGAACCTATAATCAACTTTTAAAGAAGAAATCGGTACTTGTCAAATAGTAGTATCGGTAGAAGATTTGAACTAGGAAGTTGATTGAATCTAAACCATTTGAAATGTTATAATATTATTAAAGGATTTAGGGTGATATGAACGATCAAGAACGCTTATTAACTATATTTTTACGATTACAGTCTGGTGCGCATTTAACTAAGGCTCAGCTTGCAGATGAATTTGGTGTTAGTGAAAAGACTATACAACGAGATTTTTCTCTCCTGTCTGGTTTCTTAGATACACAACCGATGGTTGCAGCAGAACTTGCTTACGATACGAGGCATCATACTAGGTATTTAAAAGGGAAATCTTTATTTAATAAAAAGGATATTCTTGTAATTTCAAAGATTTTACTAGAAAATCGTTCTTTGAATAAGGAAGAAAACAAGTCATTACTTGATAGTTTATTGGCACTTATTTCAAAAGATGAGCAAAAAGAAGTTTCTAGTATTATTGCAAGTGAGTTGCTAAATTATGCACCATTATCAGACACACAAAATCGTATTGATAAGGTTTGGGAATGGTCTGAATTGATTCGTAAGGAGTTGGTCTTAGACATTGATTATCAATCTCCTTATAATACTAAAAAGAGCCATACAATTTTTCCGGTTTCTCTTTACTATGATACTCATTATTTTTACGTAGTAGCCTATAATTTACTATTTGATTCTTATATGACTTTAAAATTAGACAGAATACTTAGTTGGGTAGAATCTAAAAAAGAAAAACCTTCTCTTTCATATGGAAGAAAATTTCGTGATGGAGAAATTCGTAATAAGCGTGTAGATCCATTCATAGGAAAAGAGTTAAATATTAGAGTCCTATTCGTCAATGATCCAACAATTATTGTTGATCAATTCCCTACAGCAAAAATTATTGAAAAAACATCAAATGGTAATATTATTGAATTTGTGAGTCAAGATACACCAGGGCTGAAGAGGTGGCTGTTGAGTCAAGCGGAAACCCTAAGGGTATTGTCTCCTCAGTCGTTAATTGATGATGTGAAGACTCTTATTGAGAAAATGCAAGAAAATTATATTGACTAGATGCTTGAGAGCGATAAGAAAATTTTTTGTCTGTTAGAAAAGGGTACTGTGATTCTCGCAAGATAAAGAAGTAGTATAGAACAAGAATTCGAATATGTAGTCTAATATTTATGAGGCTAAACATATTGAGTTAAAGTAATGGAGGTTAATTTAAATGGATTATGTGACTAGAATACATTTAAAAAGAGACGATAACATTAGGAAAGAGTTAATTGATTTCTGTTTAAATAATTCTGAACAGTATGTTGCGATTGGCTGGAGTTGGTTGAGTGAAGATATTAAATTAGATGATTTTTTGGAATATTATAATCGTATTAAAAAACATAATGGTAAAGCAAATCCAGCAATAAATATTTTTAGAGATGCAAAGATAGATGATTTGTTCTGGACTAGAGATTTAAGTGGAAACTACTGGATTTGTAAAGTAAAATCTCCAGCTATAGTAGTTTGCGATACTCATTTGGATATTGGATCAGTCATCCCAGTTGATGCATTTAATGTGGGAATGCAAGTCCCTGGACAGATAAAATCATCGTTTAATAGACCTCTTAGTGGTACCGTCGAGAGGATACGGGATAAAAGTATAATAGAATACTCAAAATTGATATTTAATAAATTTTCGAAAAAGAGTTATTTTGAGGTAACAACCTACAGTGGAGGTCTCTTAGATAATCTGCCTGAATTTGATTTAGAAGAACTTGTCATTTCATACCTTCAAATTAAGGAAAACTATTATGTCCTTTCTAATTCAATTGCGAAGAAGTCAACGACAATAAAGATTGAATGTGAAATGATTTCAAGAGAAATTGACAACCCTAGAAAAGCAGTAGTTCAAGTGAAAGGCAAGAAGGCAAAGGAACTTGACGCTTTAGAATTTAAACAATATGTAGATGAAGGTTATCTAGTATATTTATATGCTCCGAGAGTGATAAATTTAGATAAGATTGAAAATGTAGTTAGGATAGGGGACGACGATTTATTAGATTTCTATGAGAAATATAAATTAATCCTACCAGCATCTATAGCTCAGTGGGAAGACTTATTTACTAGTAAGAGTGATTAAGATGTAGAGATAGTAACTTTGATCGTTGAATTTCTTTTATTATTTCAATCTCTACCTTTTTTTATAGACAGTTATAAAGTCTATCAGAATAAGTCTTGTAAGTGTATGAGTTAATTCTTACAGACCTAAACTATTCCCCTATTTAAAAAATAATGATTCATATTTTATGAAATTAATTAGTAGATATAGTTCCGAAAAGCCGTTATATTACGCTGTTTTTAGTTCAACTGAAACCCATACTTTTCAAACCAGGTCATACGCAAAGTTTTTATTTGTACCAAATTGAATTTTATTCTATTTGTATATGAAATCTCATTTAGTTAAATTACCTTTAAATTCGGTATATTATTGTTGATTGTAGCTCGTTAAAACAATTAGAATGCTTGCAATCGGCATAGGAAGAAACGGCTTTGAAGGAGCGAGACGACGAATGATGGTGATAACCGATTCGTTCTGTCTCGCTCTTTTTTTGACCGCATAGGCGCCATTTTTGACCGCTTAGTCAAAAGTCCTTGTCTCCAATATGGGCTTTCTGCTATCATAGAATCATCAAAGGAAGCAATACTTCCAATTAATGAAAAAGAGGTATATGATGATGAAAAAATTACTTGGACTTGGATTTATTCTGGCAGCTCTTGCGGTTGTCACAATGGGAATGGTTGGCTTTCCAAAGATCGATGTGAATATCTGGCCTTTATTCCCCGTTCTCTTATTTGCCTTCTTCACTCTTGAAAATCTGATGAAACAGGACTACAAGGCAAGTGTTATCTGCGCTTTGATCGCGTTGATGATCGCAAACGCGATCTACGATCTCTTGCCGGTTTCAAATGGCTTAGTGATCACAGCGGGTGTCCTTACTTGCGTGGGTCTTAGTTTTCTTTTGCCGGATAAGAATAGCAACAAATAAAGTAAAGAGGCTGGGACAAAAGTCCTAGCCTCTCAATTGTCTTTGGATTGTCGAGCAAGACGCAGTGGTTGAGTGGGCTCTACTACGCTGATTTCATCAGCTTTTA
>JAGZVW010000054.1:0-10234 GCA_018379295.1 Streptococcus parasanguinis
ACCAATTTGTGCAAACCAATCCTTCAACAATTCATTGATGCGACGTGTTTCTTCCTTGATATAGGCAATTTGCTCATCATTGGCAATATCCAAGAACTTCACATGCTCATCATTGATGAATGGGTCATCCAAATCATCGTTCTTGTAGTAAAATTCAACGATTGGAGTTTTCAAGTCCAAACCTTCTTCCACGCCAAAACGTTTAGAGAAAGAACCCGCAGTCACATTACGAAGAACCACCTCCAAAGGAATAATTTTTACTTTCTTGTTGAGTTGTTCTGTGTCAGAAATACGTTCGATAAAGTGAGTAGCTACACCCGCAGCATTCAATTTTTCAAAAATAAGAGACGAAATCTGATTATTTAGCACACCTTTTCCCTTAATAGTCTCCTTACGAGCCCCATTAAGCATGGTTGCCTGGTCCTTATAGACCGACTTAATCACATTTTCGTCCTCAGTAGTATAGATATCCTTAGCTTTTCCAGTATAAATCAGTTGATTGGTCATGACTTTGTTCGCCTTTCGTATTTTATCACCTTCATTCTATCACATACAAAGTGTATTTTCAATAAAATTCCGTACAATATAAGCAGAATCCGAATAAAAAGGACAGAAAAAAAGATCATCCAGAATAATCTCTGAACGATCCCTTTTTCATTAGTGACCAGCAGTTCGTTTTTCGATATAGTCGACAACATCCCCTACTGTGTTAAATTCATCAATAGCCTTGTCCGGAATCTCAATTTGGTATTCATCCTCAAGATTGATAATAAATTCCATCAATTCAACAGAATCCGCCTGTAAATCCTTACGTAAGTCAGATTCCAAAGATACTTGAAAGTCTGGACCCTTGCGATCTTTGAGAAATTCCTCAATTGTAACTAAAATTTCGTTTTGTTTACTCATACATTACCCTTCCTTCGATAATTCCTTCACTGATTTTCCAACAACATCTGTCTCTAACATGGTCCGAATCTGACGAATCGTGCTATAGACAGCTTTGGCATCACTCGAACCATGCGTTTTAACAACAGGTGCTTGAAGACCAAACAAGACCGCTCCTCCAACATCTGAGAAATCCAAGGTTTGCTTCAATGATTTCAAACGGTCCTTGAGCAGAAAAGCTCCTAATTTCGCCTTCCAGTTTCCTGTGGCAATTGCTTGTTTCAATTGCTTCAAGATCCCAAAAGCCGTTCCTTCCATCGTTTTCAAGACAGCGTTTCCCGTGAAACCATCCGCCACAACGACATCAGCAACGCCATCCATCAAGTCACGCGCTTCCACGTTTCCAACAAAATGAATCGACTCATCCTCAGATAACAATTGGTAGGTTTCCTTGCGCAAAGGATCTCCCTTACTAGCTTCTGTCCCATTGTTCAATAGACCCACGCGCGGTTTTTGAATCCCACGAACATTTTCAGCATAATAGGACCCCATCACAGCATACTGATGCAAGTGCTCCGGTGTATTTTCCGCATTAGCACCCAAATCTAACATGTCATACCCACGACCATCAACCGTCGGAAGTGTCGACATCAAACCTGGACGTTCCACGCCCTTGATGCGGCCAACAATAAAGAAACCTGCTGCCAACAAGGCACCTGTATTCCCCGCAGATAGCATGGCATCGACCTCACCATCCTTCACATCCTTGGCAGCTAAGACCATCGAAGCCTGTTTCTTCCGACGAATGGCCCGCGTTGGCTCATCATCTGAATCGATTTTTTCTTCCGTATGCACAATCGATACACGTTCTGTTGCGGTTAAATAGTCTTTGATTTTTGCCTCATCGCCATACAAGACAATCTCAATATCATCAAAATCACGAATGGCTTGATTCACACCTTCTACCAAGGCTTGAGGTGCATTATCGCCCCCCATTGCATCTACTGCAATTTTTTTCATGTTTCACCTCCAGATGAATCTTTCATAATCGCTCCCCAATCACTCAAGGAATCGATAAACTTTTTAGCTTTTAAATGGATCCCTACATACTCCTCATACAACTGATCAATTGCCTGACGCAGAGCTGCTTTCATCTCTGCTTGTAGAGAAATCGTCTCTAACTCATTGAATCGTACTGCTTGAAACTGATCCAATAAATAGAGAACATTCGGATGCCAGTGAGCGCGTCTCTCATCCTGATCATAATGATCCGGACAAAGGACCCCACTATAGCGAAAAGAGTAATCAAAAGGAAGTCCAACCCGATGACAGAAACAGCATTCATGCAGATTCAAGATAACTCCAAATCGTGATAGAATCTGAATCTCAAAAATATTGGTCAAAACCTCATAATCCAGTCCCTCTTCCATCAAAGACAAGGTCTTTTCCAAAAAAGCAAACAGGGCTGGATCCACCTGATTATCCTGAATACTTGCATCTGCAAGCGCCAGAACATAGGTCGCATAAGAAAGGGCAAAAAGATCTGCATTGATTTTTTTATAAACCTGCACATCTTGAAAATCATCAATATAACTCAACCCATCATCATTGATTTTCAACAACATATCTGCCGTTACCAAAGGTTGCAACATGGGATTCAACCGTGATTTTCCCGCATGTTTCACAAAAAACATCCGCTTCCCTGACTTCTCTGTGAAAATTTTGACCAGCTTGTCATCTTCACGAAACTCCCGATTATACAGGACAATTCCCCGGGTCTCAATTGACTCCAGCATGTTCTTCCATATACTCCTTCAAGCGTTTCATTGCTTCCTTGATAACCTCCATGCTGGCTGCATACGACAAACGCACATAGCCTTCACCATATTGACCAAAAGCAGCACCAGGAATAAAAGCAACTGCTTTTTCACGCGCAAAATCCTGCAAGAAAGCAAAGGAGTCTTGATTATAACCAGCTGGGATTTTAGCAAAAATATAAAAGGCACCATCTGGCTTAATCATCTCAAACCCAAGCGCGGACATCTGTTCGATAATATAATCCCGACGCTTCACATATTCCTTCTTCATCGGTTCCGCATCATCTCGACCTTCCGTCAAAGCTTCGATCGCAGCATACTGGTTCATGGTTCCAGCAGCCGTTACCAAATACTGATGGCTCTTGATGAGTTGGGCCGTCAACGCAGCCGGGGCAAAGATAAAGCCAAGTCGCCAGCCTGTCATGGCATGAGATTTGGACAAGCCATTGATAACAATGGTCTGCTCAGGAATAAAGGAGGCCATAGAGACATGCGCTTCTCCAGTATAAGTCAACTCTGAATAGACTTCATCACAAATCACAAAGACTTCATATTTTTTTAAGACAGCAGCTAATTCTGCCATCTGTTCGCGCGAATAAGTGACACCCGTTGGGTTAGCTGGATAATTGAGAACAACAGCCTTCAATTTTTCACCCTGCTCTAAAATGGCCTTTTCCAACTTTCCAGGAGTCAAGACAAAACGATCTGCTGTCGTATCAATTTCGACAATCTCCGCCCCAACCAAATTCACAATGGGTTCATAACCAGGATAAGCTGGCGCCGGAAGAAGGACTACATCTCCAGGTTCCAAGATTGCTGTCAAGGTTGCAGATAGGGCTTCTGTTGCACCGATCGTCACCAATATCTCATCTTCAGGACGGTAGTGAATACCATATTTATCCGCCACAAACTGACTCGCAGCCTCACGCAAAGCCAACAAACCACTCATCCCAGTGTAATGGCTAAAGTTCGCATCAATGGCAGCCTTTCCTGCTTCTTTTACATGTTCAGGAGTTGTAAAATCTGGTTCCCCCAAAGTCAAACGCAAGACACCAGGAATGGAAGAAATTGATTGATCGAACTGACGAATCAAAGATACTTCAATCCGATTCAGATTTTTATTAAAACGTGTCGTTAAATCCATAGAACACCTCCAAAACACTTATATTCATTATACTATAAATAGGACCCCATCGCAAAAGAACAAGCCAGATCCCCACCTTTTGCTTACCACCAATGGACATTTCAACAATCCTTCCATGCAAAAAAGACTTAGCAATGCTAAGTCTTTCAAGTCATTATTGTTGACCACGTGTTGCCACGTATTTCAATTGATCTGCATGTTTTGCCACAAAATCCTTCATTTCTGAATCAGGAATTTGACGAAGGTAGAGGTTAGAACGAATGGTTTCATCCTCTTCACGACAAGTGGACAATACTAAGTATTTATCAGATGCTTTGATCTTGATATTAGGATTCTTCGTACGAGCTGACTCATAGATATTCTTCAATTGTGTCGTAAAATCATTGTCATCAGTAAAGCTTGTACGGTAGAAAGCGGTGTCCTCTGGGACAATGACCAATCCCATTACTTCATAATAATATTTCCGCTCTGGTGTCTCAATCACAACATACGGATGTTGGTCCAAATACTCTTGTTTGTCATAGTAGTTGACATCATTAAACATGCGATGATCGCCGACCTTACTACCACGAGCATGACCAAACAACCAAGTCAAACGATCACTGAAGTCTTTCTTGTTGTCCATATCCATGAAGACTGTCCCCATGTATGGTTCATTTCCACCATCAAACGTCTTATTCAAATAAGTTTCATTGTCAGTGGTTTGTACAACAGGTTCATCCAACTCAGTACCCGGTGCATAGACATAAGCAATTGCCTCAGGGTTAACAGCTGTTAACTGAGCAAAACGATTTTTCAAGTAATCTTTTTCTTCTTGGCTTGGTTCATATTTAGTTTCTTGCTTGGTTGAGCTTGTTCCAGTTGTTTTTTTAGCCGTGCCAGATGACTTAGTTCCTCCAAATGGATTAAAGAAAATAAATCCAGCAACAAGAACAACAACTGCAACAAGAGCAGCAATTACAAGACCCAATTTATTTGAACTTTTTTCCCCAGCTCTTTTCATTGATTGATCTCCTCTTGATGATTTTTTCTAAAAAATAACACTGAACCCGAAGGTCCAGTGATATTTTACGAGCTAATTAATAATCAAATTATTTAACTGCGCTTGTTTTTGGAAGAGCTTTACCAGCTTGTTTTGAACCAGCTTTACCAGCTTCTGCTTTTTTAGCTGCTTCTTCTGCTTTAGCTGCGTCAGCTTTAGCTGCGTCTGCTTTAGCTGCGTCTGCGTTAGCTTGTTCTGGATTAATTCCATGTTCTTTCAAGTAACGAGCGTTAGCTTGTTCTGGAGTTTCATTCAAGATATAGTAACGGCCTTCTTTTTTCTTAGCTGTGTTTTGAACAGTTTGGAATTGTTGTACATATTTGTTACGTACGTTCAAGAATGCAGTATTGAATGCTGCTTCATAAGCTGCTTTCTTTTCTCCGTAAAGGTGTGAACCACCTTCAACAGCATCAAATTCAGCTTTAGCTGCTACTACTGCTGGATCAGCCGCTGCTTCAGCTTTGATTTCGTCCATGTGACCGTTAAGGTATTCTTCAACTGTACGAGCACTTACAAATTCAGATTGATCATAGTATTTTGAAGCGACGTCAGTATCTTGAGGTCCTCTAGGATTGTTAGCTCCACCGTTGACTCCACCTTCGGCAAGAACTGGTGCTGCTGCAGCAAATACTGCAAGAGCTGCTACTGATGATAATAAAACTTTTTTCATTGTTTTATCTCCTTTTTTCTTTTCAAAAATTATTCGTTACTTCGTAACTATGACTAGTATACTAGGATATTCTGCCTATGTCAAGACTTTTTCCATTATTTTTTAAAAAAAGTTTAATCTTTTGATCCATTTGAGATATAGAACTACGAATTTAAAACCATCTTGGAAAAATACTCTATTCATATATAAAAATGTATTTAAAAAATAGAAATCTTTTCTATCCTATTTCACCACCCCATTTTTTGGCAATCGTTTCTTGGGCAAACTAGGATCAGCCTTTGCTTCTAGTTCTTTAGCTGCTTGAACCAGTTTTTTCCGTTTCTTTTCTTTTTTTAGATTTTCCAACCATTTTCTGATTTCCATTTGTATATCCTCCTAAATAAAAGAGGCCAGTTACCCAGCCTCCTTATTGTTAACATTTTTTGGCATTTCCGATTTCAAATAGAGGAGAAAGAGGGCGATTTTCGTGAATGCGAACAATGGCCTCTGCAAGGAGTTTCGCAATCGAAATTTGCTCAATCTTATCAATTAATCGATCTTCCGGTAGATAAATCGTATCCAACACCACCAACTTCTTAATGGCTGATTTTTGAATATTGTCCATCGCTGGTCCTGATAAAACAGGGTGAGTACAGCTCGCATAAACTTCAACAGCACCTGCTTCTGCAAGGGCGTCCGCGGCATGACAGATTGTACCAGCTGTATCAATCATATCATCAATCAAAATACAAGTCTTGCCTTCAACACTCCCAATGATATTCATCACTTCACTCGTATTCATCTTATCGACACTTCGACGTTTATCAATAATCGCAATCGGTGTCTTCAAAAATTCAGCTAATTTTCGAGCACGAGTCACACCACCATGGTCTGGACTGACAACAACATAGTCTTTCCCAATCATCCCACGACGTTCAAAATAGTCGGCGATCAAAGGCGCACCCATCAAGTGGTCAACAGGAATATCAAAGAAACCTTGAATCTGAGCGGCGTGCAAATCAATTGTCAAGAGGCGATCAACACCAGCAACCTCAAGCATATTGGCTACCAACTTAGAAGTGATTGGTTCACGAGCTCGAGCTTTCCGGTCTTGACGAGCATAGCCGTAATATGGCATCACCACATTAATGGATTGCGCACTAGCCCGTTTCAACGCATCTACCATAATCAAAATTTCCATTAGATTATCGTTAACCGGCGAGCTAGTGGATTGCAAAATATAAACATCTTTCCCACGGATTGATTCTTCAATATTAACCTGAATTTCTCCATCAGAAAATTGACGAACCGTTGACTTTCCAAGCGGTAGTCCCATTTCTCGAGACACACGTTGAGCCAATTCTTGATTTGACGACAAAGCAAAGAGCATTAAATCAGAAAATGACATGATTTCCTCCAGTAAAATCTAAAACCATATTGTACAGTCAGCACAAATTTCTCCTGTAACCATTTTATCGCTTTTTAAGCAAATATTCAAATATTAATTTATGGAAACTACAAAATCTATCACTACCTAAATTCTATCAAAAAAGAAGCAGAACAAATGTTCTGCTTCAGTGTAATTCTTAGTTTGGATAGATATAAGTAACAGTACCTTGTGCTGTTGTTGGGTTAAACCAACCACGGTAGTTCCCAATACTACGGATACCATTATAGTTAGACTCAGAGACTTGGATGCTCGTTGTAGATTGAACGGCTGTAACAACTGCTACGTGTCCATATCCACCATCATTCCAACATGCAATGGCACCAACTTGTGGTTGAGATCCTGTACGGAATCCTGCTGCCGCTGCACTTGCTGCCCATTGTCCACCATTACCCCAGTAATCACCAGCCCATGGAGCCAATGTCTTCGCACCCCATGTACATTCACCAACTGGATAAGATGATGCAGATGTACTATAAGTTGGACGAGAAACAGTTGCTGCTGGAGCTGCTGGAGCTGCTGCTGCTTGAGTTTGAACAGCAGGTTGAGCTGCTGCTTGAGTTTGTGCAGCCGCTGGTGTTGCAGCAGGTGTTTGTGCTGCTGCCTGAACTTGTGCTTGAAGAGTTGTATTAGCAGAAGCTTTTACAGCTGCTTGTTGTTCTTTTTGTTTTGCACGGTAAGCTGCCTCAGCTGCTGCCGCTGCTGCCGCTGCTTTTTCAGCTTCAGCTTTTTGTTGCAACAAAGCGTTCTTTTCGTTTTCAGCAGATGATTTTTCAGCTGCCAAATTCAATTGTGCCACTTTCAACTCAGCTTCTTTAGTTGACAAAGCTTGCGCATCATCTTCTAATTGCTGTTTATTTGCAATAACAGTATTGATAGCGTCGTTGTTTTCTTTTTGTTTTTGTGCAATATCTTCTTTATCACGTTTTTGCTCTTGCAACATTTTGTTGTTAGCATCTGCAATTTCATTCATAGCAGAAATACGTGAGATAGCTTCTGTCAAAGATCCAGAGCTAACAATCGCATTAATATAGCTTGTTGCAGTTCCAGTTGTTTGAGCACTACGTGCTTGATTTGCAAGTGATTCTTGACGAGCAACAATATTTTTTGACAACTCATCGATCTCAGCTGACAATCGTTCAGATTCTTCATTCAAACGGTCATTTTCAGCTTGAAGATTTTCTTGTTGTTGTTTAATTTCAGATACTTGACCTTGGATTTGATCTACCTGAGCTTGTGCACTTTGTTGTTGTTGATTAATACTATTGATTTTGTTATCTTGAGCAGCAATCTTATCATCTGTTGAGTCAGCTGATACACCTGCTACAACAGCACCTTGTGATAAAGCAACTGTACTCAATAAGATTGTGGCAAATAATTTTTTCTTCATTAGATAAATTTTCCCTTTCTAATAAGACACTAACTAGTATAACAAATTTTTTGAAAATTTATATTACGCTATTGTTACATTTTTATTTCGAGTTTATAAATAAATCTTTTCAAGTAAAGGCTGTAATACGATCATTAGAACCACATTCAAAATTAAACTAGGCGCAATTTGATGGATAATGAGAGTAATCCAGTTGAATTTTATACCAATAAAAATAATCAGAAGAAGATTGGTTGAAATCTGAAATATTAGAATCATTAATAAAAATGTAAAAAAACGAGTCAATCGATTGACCAAAATAATCTGATTACACCGATAAAAAATCACCTGTAACAAAGGGAAGACTAGAAAGGCAATTCCTATAGTGCGTAAAAAATACACATCAAAACAAAAACCAAAGAAGACTCCCCACCAAATACTAGCTATCTCAGAGAAATAGAGACTCAATAACATAAAACCATATAGAAATAAAAATGAAGTAGGTTCAAAAGAGTTTGGACAGAAACGAGAAATAAGAAAAGAGATCTGTCCGTCAACAAATAAAGATAAGAATAAGATTAAAGGGAAAAAATGGTACTTACGTATGACTTTCACACTACTCTCCAATCAATAGTACATAACGATTGACATCTAAATTAGCCTTTGGTTTCACACGAATTTCTTGCCCTAACTGATCAGATGCCTTTTGAGTAGAAGTCACTGTACCAAGAGGTAAGTCACTACTCTTATATTTTCCTAAACCACTTGTTGAAACCAGAGATCCTTTTTTAATTTCAACTGGATCTCCAATTTGCAACAACCGAAACTCACCTGTCTTCTCGTCATAACCATTTAATAAAGCAAAAATAGATTGACCTTGACTCTCAATTTTAAACGTCAGGTGTTGTGAAGAAATAGTATCTTCAACTAATAATTTCACTTTGCTAGAATTTTTCTCTATACTTTCTACCACACCAATGACGCCACCAGACGAAAGAACAAACATAGAATCAGAAATTCCATCTGAACTACCTTTATCAATAACAAATTCCTGATCCCACGAACCATAATTACGGTCAATAATCTCACTAACGACTTGTTTAGAACCCGATACAGAATTCTTGATTGACATCAAATCCTTTAATTCTCTATTTTCTGATTCCAAACGGTTAAGTTTTGACTGATCAATATCCTTTTGATAAAGACGTGATTTTAACGAACGGTTTTCATCATTTAATTCAGATAAATTCTTTAAATCCTTTGCCTTAGATTCCACAACAACAAATGGTACCGATACTGCCTTATCAACAATAGCTAATAGATCAGAAGATTTTAAAACAATCGAAGTTCTAACAGATGGAAAAAGAAATAAAATTCCTGAAACAGTTAAAACAAACACAAAACTAAAAATTTTAAAGAATCGATTCAAGAACATAGACAAAACCTTCAAAAATATAAAAAATAGTTTGAGATGACATCTCAAACTTGGAAATTATACGGAGAATGGGGGATTCGAACCCCCGCGCCGGTTACCCGACCTAACGATTTAGCAAACCGTCCTCTTCAGCCTCTTGAGTAATTCTCCAAAATGGGCACGAGTGGACTCGAACCACCGACCTCACGCTTATCAGGCGTGCGCTCTAACCACCTGAGCTACGCGCCCAAGTTAAAAACTTGGTAAAGAACCTATGTTCAAAGCGGGTGACGAGAATCGAACTCGCGACAACAGCTTGGAAGGCTGTAGTTTTACCACTAAACTACACCCGCTTATTATTAAAAGAAATGGCGCGAGACGGAATCGAACCGCCGACACATGGAGCTTCAATCCATTGCTCTACCAACTGAGCTACCGAGCCAAATTGCGGGAGCAGGATTTGAACC
>JAGZVW010000055.1:0-10177 GCA_018379295.1 Streptococcus parasanguinis
GTGGCTGAGTGGGCTCTACTACGCTGATTTCATCAGCTTTTACAGCCCTACTCAACTGTGCGGAGGTGGGACGACGAAATCGAATTCTAACGAATTACCAATTTCTGTCCCACTCTCTTTTCTATTTATTCAGCTAAGAGCACTTCTTTGATGGTTTGTTTTTGGAGTTTTCTGTTGGATAGATAAAAGAGGCTTTCATAAACCACCGCAAAACCGAGCAAGGTCCAAAAGCAAACGTTCCCATCAAAGTGATGCTCAATTTTTCCAGGGACTGTATCTTTGATCACACCAATCAAGATTTCCATGATGCCGTATTGATAAGCCGTCCCAAGGGCAAATCCTAGATAAGCCCAGAAACGATAAGGAGCGAGAATATGACTTTGGCATTCACGATCGGTGTAGCCAAATGCCTTCATAAGAGCCAAAGTTTCGCGACTTTCTGAGACCACAATTCCCAATGACAAAAAGAGGATCGAGAAAGAAAGGATCAAACCAATCATAATCATCATGGTTTGGATGATGTCATCTGTGTAGTCCCTAAGGCCAAAAGACAATTGAACCATGGCCGCAAAACACATGGAGCCAAAGATCACAAAAAACAAGATCGATTTTCTCCCCCAAATCAGCGACGAAGACAGCTCTTTTAGGAAGGATTTCTCTTTCTTAGGAGCCCTCTTTCTCCTTTTGACCTTAATCGGTGTTGAAGATTTTTTCAATAGGCGAAGGGCCGGCGTTTGGAGTTGTCTTCTAGCATAACCAATCGCAAGAACCATAAAGAAAATCGTTGGTAGCATCACCAAAGCAACTAAGAGTTGCCAATGAAAATGAATGGTAATGTCTGGCAGAATCCCCTTCTCATTGCGAAAGTCATAAAAATGACCCATCATAAGAAAAGAAGCGAAATAGCCAAGAAGCGCTCCAGCTCCAAAACTAAGTCCAAAGGCCCAAAATCGTTTAGCCAACTGGCCATTGCTGTATCCCAAAGCCTTTAATATCCCTAATTGTTCCTTGTGGTCATCGACAAATTGTTTGATATAAAAACACATGAGAAGGATCGACGTCAAGGACAAGACGACCCCACTGACCATGGCCACCATCCAAGAAAGCGATACCTGGACATCATAGTAGGTCTGAATCATGGGATTGGTTTTAGAAATCTCCAACTGCTCGATATCCAGGTAAAAATTCAAGAAGAGATTGGCCACAAAGACCGCACAGGCCCCAATGATACTGACGACAACTAATTTTCGAATATCTTTTACTGAAAACATGGCTTACCATCCAATCTCATAAGCAGTCTGAGGTTGATCATTGGTCACAACTTGGGTAATCTTGCCACTATTGACACGAATGATGGTTCTGGCCATATCCGCAATATTTTGGTTGTGCGTCACCATGATGAGGGTAAAGCCCAGCTTTTCCTTCAGTTCCCAGATATAGTCGAGAATCTTGCGCCCTGTTTCTTCATCGAGGGCACCCGTCGGCTCATCCAAGAAGAGAATCTCTGGCTTTTTGGCCAAGGCCCGAGCAATGGAGACTCTCTGCTGTTCCCCACCCGACAATTCACTCGGATACTTGTCCAGCTTATCGCCAAGCCCCAAATCCTCGATGATCTGCAAAAAATCATGATTGTTTGCCAGGTCAGCACCCATTTTTACATTTTGTCTGACCGTTAGATTAGGCAATAGATAATACTGCTGGAAAATAAAGGCAATCTTCTCCCGTCTAAAGGCCGTCAATTGAGCATCCGTGAGTTGCGATAAATCTTGTCCTTGAATGAGGATATGCCCCTCGTCTACCTTTTCTAATCCTGACAGCACATTTAAGAGAGTTGATTTCCCTGATCCAGAAGGACCGAGGATAACCACATCATCCTGGTCTTGAATCTGCAAGTCAATCCCCTTTAAAACCTTGGTTTGGCCGTAGCTTTTGTGCACATTTTTTAGTTGAATCATTTCTTTCCTACCATTTCTTTGATGAGAGATTGACAAACTTCTGTCAATAAACCAATCACTTCTTCCATGCTGAATTGATAAATGCCAGAAGCAACCATTGAAGCCATCCCGTGCGAGTAGATAAATAGATGCTGGTACAAGCGACTAGCCTCCTCTACAGTCAAAGGATAGTCTGCGACAATCGAATCCAGAATCAATTGGTAACTATGATCCTTCATGGGAAGAAAATCTTGAAAGCGACGAATCGGCTCTTTGCTAGGATTTTGGAAAAGCAATTGAAAGAGTTGGGGTTCTTTTGAGGCGAAGAGGATATAAGCAACCCCGACAGATCGGAAAGGCTTTTCATCTTCTAAGGCCTTGCGAATATACTCCACCACCACCATCTCCGCAGCACCAATAACCTCTGCCTGTAACTTAGCCATATTGGCAAATTGCCCAAAAATGACTCTCGGTGTGGCTCCCAGTTTCTCCGCTAATGCTCGAGCAGTTAAACTAGCCATTCCCTCTTCTCTCACCAATTGTAAAGCTGCCCCAATGATAGCCTCTTTACTAAATTTAACCTTGGGTGGCATAAGACTCCTTTCACGCAACATTCGTTGCGCAACACTTGTTGCATAAAGAATACCATAAAAAAGAAAGACTTGTCAAGAAAAATCTGAAAACTACCAAACAAAAAACCAGCCCACTGATAGGAGTGGAATCTGGTTTACTAACAAGATTCTAAGGCAAATCATTCCCTGCAGCCAAGTAGATTTGGTACCATTCCTTGCGCGTTAGGGTGACTGTTGCTGCTTTCCCTGCTTCAAGGACATGCAGGGGTTTGGTTGTTCCAATGACGGCCTGCATCTTACCTGGGTAGCGAAGGACCCAAGCGAGAGCGATAGCTGTCGGTGTGACTTGGTATTTTTTCGCCAAGTCATTAAGGACATGATTGAGGGCCGCAAACTCTTCTTTGCCGACAAAATTCCCCTTGAAATAGCCATGCTGGAGGACAGACCAGGCCTGAATCACCGTATCAGTTAAGCGGCAATACTCAAAGACACTGCCATCTCGCACGGCTGCTTTAGGCCCTTCCATATTGACATGAAAACCAGCCTCAAAGCTCGGTGTAAAGGCGGCACTCAACTGCAACTGGTTGACCTTGAGAGGTTGTTTGACAGCTGTCTTAAGCAATTCCATCATCATGGGGTTTTGATTGGATACCCCAAAATGACGGACCTTGCCCGCTTGCTCCAAGTGATCAAAAGCTTCCGCCACTTCTTCCGGCTCCACGAGGGCATCCGGTCGGTGAAGGAGGAGGCTATCCAAGCGTTCAATCTGCATACGCTCGAGGATGCCATCAACTGAGTCCAAAATATAGTCCTTCGAAAAATCAAAATAGGTAAAGCCGTCTTTGCGAATCCCACACTTGGACTGGATCCACATCTGGTCCCGAAGATCCGGACGGCGCTTGAGAACCTCGCCCAGCAGGACCTCACACTGGCCATCGCCATAGATATCTGCCAGATCAAAAGTGTTGATCCCAATCGATAAGGCTGCCTCCACCAAGGCCTCCACCTCGTCTTCACTCATCTGACTGATCCGCATCATCCCAAGGACAATCGTGGACAGACGCTCATTTTCAGCAAACTCAATATAGTTCATGTCCGCCTCCTTTTCTGTAGTTCTATTGTAGTGAAAAGGCTTGCAAAAGTCAATGTGAAATCAAAAAGCCCTCAGCTGTAACTGAGAGCTTACTGGTTGAAGTGGAATTTCTTATTCTTCCTCGTCATCCAACTCCACTTCTCCATGAATTCGGATATACTCTTCACGCTTTCGATCCAATTCTTCCCAGAGTGGCTCATCAACAGCTTTCATTACTTCTATCTCTTTCAAGCTAATGTCAACCGCTTCATTGTAGGTCAAATGCAACAAATCTGCATGTTTTGTTTTAAATTCTTCAATACTCAGCCATGTTTCCTTGTCATCTTCGCTGATGTGACCGTCAATTGCAGTTGCCACTTCAATCGCCAGGATATAGAGAGCTCGCTTATCAACAGTTAGAATATCCTTATGAGTCGTGATGATTCGTAGATAGTCTCCTTTTTCTCGTCCATCGCTTTCATAGGAATCTTCAAAATTTAAATTTATATTTTCACGCTTAAAAGTCGCCCAAGGATCGTTGCCTACTCTAAAATCAGCCATACCCCAACGCTCATCATTTGAAGAAAATTTATCCAAACTAACACTAAAATAGAAGTCATCATCACGTGCATAAGAAAACTCAACCTGCACTCCCTTACGTTCCTTGAACCACATTTTCCAAGGATATTCCATACAGGCTTGATAGATGTTAGTTTCGTAGTTACCTTTAAGATACAGTTTCACTCGTCGTCCTCGTCATCCAACTCCACTTCTCCATGGATTCGGATGTATTCTTCATTTCTGCGGTCATCTTCTGCCCAAACCGGGTCTCTCACATCATCCATAAATGGAATTTCCTCCAGACTCAGCTTATTAGCCTGTTCATAACTCATCGAAAGAATAGCTTCATGCCGATTTTTAAATTGCTCCACACTTAACCAGCTCTCTTTGTCATCTTCGCTGATTTGACCCTCAATGGCAGTCGCAATTTCTATCGCCATAATATAGAAAGCACGTTTATCAACGGTTAGGAGTTCAAGGTGCTTAGTAGCGATTCTTAAACATTCACCTTTCTCACGAAAGTCCGACATCATAGCATCTTCGTAGTCTAGCTCTATATCTTCATATTTATGGGATAAAAAATCATATTTTATCCCTTCCTTAATCTGAACATTACTCCATCTATTATCATGCATCCACTTATTTAATTTTAAGTGGATAGAAAGTTTCTCGATTGGTAAATCTAGATACCCTGCATACGACAAGTCAGGTTCTATTCCATCTTTTTCCCCAAACCACATTCTCTTTGCTAGTTTTAAGTAATCAAACGGGATTTCTTTTGTATAGTCACCTTTAATATAAATTCTCAATCTTCTTCCTCATCGTCATAAACACGTTCGCCATGGATTTTGATGTATTCCTCACGTTTTCGATCTAATTCTTCCCAGATGGGATCATCAATAGCATCAATCGTCTGAATTTCCTCCAGACTCATTTCATTCGCTTCATCAAAAGTTAGAGATAAGATATCTTGGTGCTTTTCCTTGAATTCCTCGACTGTTAGCCATGTTTTCTTATCATCTTCACTAATTTTCCCATCAATCGCAGTCGCAATTTCGAGTGCCATTATATACAAAGCTCGTTTATCAACTGTTAATACATCTAGATAATTCGAAGCGATTCTTAGATATTTTCCCTTTTCTCTACCGTCACTTTCATAACTTCCTGCATAATCCAAATCAATATTTTCATATATTTGGGAATTAATTGCACTGCCACCTTTAACCTTGACCTCTTTCCAACGAGAGCCACTTGCTCCCCACTTATCTAACCGTAAAGATAGATAGAAGTCATCTTGTAGCATCTCATCATCTCCGACATGTGAGAAACTTATTTTTTGACCTTTCCGTTCCTTGAACCACATTTTCCATGCAAGTTCTCTGTATCCAAAAGGCACTTTTCTATTATAATCACCTTTGATATAAATTCTCAATCTTCTTCCTCGTCGTCATAAACACGTTCACCATGGATTTTGATGTATTCCTCACGAAGTCGTTCTTCTTCATCCCACAAAGGATCTTCTACAGGTTTCAAACTTTTCAGTTCCTCCACACTGATTTCAGTTGCTTGATCGTAGGTTAGGGATAATATATCCTTGTGCAACTCCTTAAAAGTCTCTACATCTATCCAAGTCTGTTTGCCGTCCGAACTAATTTTTCCATCAATTGCACCAGCAACCTCGACTGCCATAATATACATCGCACGTTTATCAACTGTTAAAACATCTGTATGAGAAGTTGCGATACGTAAATAATCCCCACGTTCTCTCCACTCTGTAATGAAAGTTTTTTCAAATTCAAGGGATATATTTTCATATTTATAGGAATTCCACGGATTGTTTAAATCATAAGAGGGGATACTATCCCATCTTGAGTCACAAAAACGCCATTTATCAAAGCTTACTACAAAGTAAAAATCGTCTTGCAACATCTCATCATCACCAACGTTTGAGTATGTAATAGGATGACCCTGCCATTCCTTAAACCACATTTTCCAGAGCAACTCTCTTGTCGTAAAGGTTATTTTTTTCTTAAAATCACTTTTGATATAGAGTCTCATTCGTCTTCCTCGTCGTCATAAACACGTTCGCCATGGATTTTGATGTATTCTTCTCGAAGCCGCTCCTCCTCTTCCCATAGAGGATCTCTTACCGGTACCATTGTCTTTAATTCTTCCAAACTGACTTCAACAGCTTCATCATAAGTCAGTGAAAGAACATCCTTGTGATATTCCTTAAATTCTTCTACACTTAGCCAACTTTGCTTGCCGTCTTCGCTAATTTGACCATCAATGGCAGATGCTACTTCAGTTGCCATAATGTATAAAGCACGTTTGTCAACCGTCAAAATATCTACATGAGTTGAGGCAATTCGAAGAAACTCCCCCTTTTCGCGGTCATCGGAAATAAAAGCATGTTCAAATTCAAGTTCAATATCTTCATATTGCAAGGACAACCAAGGATTGCTCGGAATTATAAAAGGAGCCTTATCCCATCTTTCGTCAACTGAAGCCCATTTGCGCAACTCTGCTCCGAAATAAAAATCATCTTGCAGCATCTCATCATCACCAACGTTGGAGTAACTTATTTTCTTGCCATTTCGTTCTTTAAACCACATCTTCCAAACAAGTTCTCTTGTCGTAAAGGTTATTTTTTTCTTAAAATCACTTTTGATGTATAGTCTCATAAATCTGAGATATCGCCTCCATGTGCTAGTATATATTCTTTTCGACGATTGGCTTCTTCCTCCCAAAGAGGGTCGTCTACCACATCCATCGTTTGAATTTCAGTCAAACTTAGTTCATTTGCTTCTTCAAAAGTTAGAGATAGAATAACCTCGCGCTTTTTCCTAAACTCCTCGACTGTTAGCCATGTCTTCTTATTATCCTCGCTAATTTGCCCATCAATCACCTTTGCAATCTCAAGCGCCATAATGTACATGGCTCGTTTATCAACTGTTAAAACTTCCAGATGCTTGGTTAAAATGCGGAGATAGTTCCCTTTTTCATTGAAGTCTGTAGCGAATGCATCTTCAAACTCTAGGTCAATACATTCGTCAAGATGTGAAAAGAGTCTTCGTACTCCTTCCTTTAGGGGGATATTAGACCATCTCTTATCGGCAGTGCCTTTCCTCAGGGATAAATTTAAGGAAAAATCGTCTTGCAATGCATCATTGTCCCCAGCATTTGAGTAAGAAATTTGCTCATCTTCTGGAAACCACATTTTACCAGCTAGTTCCAAATAGCCATAAGGTACTCTTTTTGTATAATCGCCTTTGATATAGAGTCTCATTCGTCCTTTTCTCTATTCTCTTTATTCCCCTCCATCATATCATAATTTAATAAAAAATACATGTTAGCCTGTAGGAATATCGTTTTAAATAGCCCACTGATAAATTTCAATGCATGCTAAAAGCCCCCAGCTGTAACTGAGGGCTTATCTAATTAGCGATAGCTAAGAGCACGTTTGATGGTCTTCCATGGTCCGAGGTCATCGGTCTGAAGGATCAGGCTCGCATAGATACGGGCAATGAGAACTGTTCCCACGATGGTAAAGAGAACCGCAATTCCTAAAGAACCCCAAGATTCAAGACCAGTCGCATAGCCATTGATGGTACGGAAAGGCATAAAGAAGGTTGAGAAGAAAGGAATGTAGGAACCGATCTTCAATAAGAAGACGTCACCGGCACTTCCCAAGGTGGTTACCCCAAGGAAGCTAAAGATAACTAACATCATCAGTGGCGAAATCGCTTTTCCTGAATCTTCTGGTCGTGCAACTGTGGAACCTAAGAAGGCAGAGAGCACCACATACATAAAGATCCCAAGGATAATGAAGAAGACGGTATTGAGCGAGATTGCTTCTGCTAGGTGTTGGGTAATTGGAGAGTTTGGAGCGAGAAAATCCTTGACAACAGGGATATCTGCTCTAAAGATCCAAACCGCTACTAAACCAATCACATAGACAAAAATATGGGTAAAGATCACTCCGAAGAGTCCGAGCATGCGTGCGAAGAAATAGTCGGTTGCTTTGATACTAGAGAAAACCACTTCCATGATCTTGGTTCCCTTTTCACTGGCCACTTCTTGGGCTGTGATACTAGAGTAGAAGATCAAAATCATATAAAGCAACATTCCCAAACCACCTGCAACCATGGTTTGCACCATTTTCAAGCCTTCTTTTTTCTCGTCAATTTTTTCTTTCAGAGAAACCTGTTGAGACAAGGCTGTCAGTTGCTCTTTGCTTAGATTAGCACGGGCCATATTGATCCCCTGTTGGACTTGGCTTAATTTCGCAGCGACAAGGGTTTTCAAATCTGTTTTCATGGCTTGGTCGCCCACATAAGTGGCTTCTAGCTGGCCATCTTTTTCATCGACCGTTAGGTAAGCAGCTGCTTTCTCATCCTTGATGGCTTTTTTAGCTGCAGCTTCATCCTTGTAGTCCAAGGTCAAGCCATCAGTTCCTTTGAGACTTTCTTTGACAGCTGGAACTTCTGTCACCAAGGCCACTTGGTTTTTGGCATCTGTAGAAGAACCTGTCAGATAACCGATTCCAATGCTCAATCCCAAAAAGAGGAAGGGGCCAAAGACCATGAAGAGGAAACTCCATGATTTCACTTGTCTGATATAGGTTTCTTTCATTACGACAAACATCTGTTTCATACTTCTACTCCTGATTCAAGTTTAAAGATCTCATCAATAGTTGGGGCTTGGTGGTCAAAGGTCGCAAGGTAGTGGCCCTTGGTCAAGCGGTCAAATAATTCTGGACCAGCTGACGCATCATCCAAGATCAACTTCCAAGTCCCTTGCTTGGTCATGCTGACCTTGGTCACGTGTGGCAGAGCTTCTAGCTCTTCTTTGCTAAAGTCGTTAGAGACAAAGAGGCGAGTCTTGCCATAGCTATTCCGGACCTCTTGGACTGGCCCTGAAAGGACAACCGAACCATCACGGATCATTAGGATATCATCACACAACTCTTCGACATTGGTCATGACGTGGTCAGAAAAGATAATGGTTGCCCCACGCTCTTTTTCTTCAAAGATGACCTGCTTGAGCACTTCTGTATTGACCGGATCCAAGCCGCTAAAGGGTTCATCTAAAATGATCAATTTAGGCTCATGGATCAAGGTGATGATCAATTGAACCTTCTGTTGGTTCCCTTTTGAGAGACTCTTGATTTTATCGGTCAATTTTCCTTTTACTTGGAGTTTTTCCATCCAGGTCGGTAATTTTTCCTTGACCTCAGCAGTGCTCATTCCTTTTAAGGCAGCCAAATAGCGGACCTGCTCAAAAATCGTGAGTTTTGGCATGAGACTGCGCTCTTCCGGCAAATAGCCAATTTCTTTGTAGGTTTCTTGCGTAATCGCTTTGCCATCTAGGCGGATCTCACCGCTGTAGTCCAAAAAGCGCAGGATGCTGTGGAAAATGGTGGTTTTTCCGGCCCCATTTTTCCCAACCAAACCAAGGATATGCCCTTGTTGAGCTGTCAGATCCACTCCAAAGAGGACCTGCTTATTTCCAAAGCTTTTTTCTAAATGTCTAATTTCTAACATGGATGACTCCTTTACTCTTTATAATAACGTTTGGTAATCTTGTATTGTGAGACCAAGATATAGAGATAAATCAGTGATACCACTACTAATGCTAACAAGATATCTGTATGGAAAGCAATGCCAACTAAGAATATCGCAATTAAGGAAATCGGCAAGATATAATTGCTTAACTTAATGATAATTTCATAGTTTTCCTCGTAGCTAATCTGCTTTTCTGCTTCATCCATCATACTCATCATAAATTCACGCACTTCCTTGGCATTGGCATTGCGGGGAATCGGTTTTCCATAAATCAGATGGAAGGTCTTGCGAAAGAAGATATCCGATAGGAAAAATAGGGCAATCAAGACAAGAAAGAGATAGAGCAT
Source organism: Streptococcus parasanguinis (assembly GCA_018379295.1). Classification (GTDB taxonomy): domain Bacteria; phylum Bacillota; class Bacilli; order Lactobacillales; family Streptococcaceae; genus Streptococcus; species Streptococcus parasanguinis_AH. Next base: position 10,054 of record JAGZVW010000055.1, read on the forward strand.
GGTAAAGTCTCCAAAGATAAAAGCCAAGTGCCCTGTGGAAGGTCTATCCATATACACCCATTGACTATAAAAGATGATGACTAAAAAGTATGGCAAGATCATGACTCCTTTAAAAATGGTCGCT
>JAGZVW010000056.1:0-10124 GCA_018379295.1 Streptococcus parasanguinis
CTGATTTCATCAGCTTTTACAGCCCTACTCAACTGTGCGGAGGTGGGACGACGAAATCGAATTCTAACGAATTACCGATTTCTGTCCCACTCTCTCTTTGGACAAAGTCGTCCTTGCAATTACTGTTTACCAGACTGTTCCATGTTCCAGAAGTCGGTTACAGCACCACGTGATGCTGAAGAAACGATATGGGCGTATTTACCCAAAACCCCACGGCTATACAGTGGCGGCAAGGTTGTTTCAGCTTTCCGTTTCGCCAACTCTTCGTCTGAGACGTGCATGGTGATTTCTTTGGTATCTTGGTCAACTGTTACCAGATCCCCTGTGTGGAGGTAGGCGATTGGACCGCCGACCTGAGCTTCAGGCGCGATGTGTCCAACAACGAGACCATAAGTACCACCAGAGAATCGTCCGTCTGTCAAGAGGGCCACCTTGTCTCCTTGGCCTTTCCCAACGATCATAGATGACAAGGACAGCATTTCCGGCATACCAGGACCACCCTTAGGACCTACAAAACGAACAACAACAACGTCGCCATCCACGATTTCATCCGAAAGAACGGCTTCAATGGCAGCTTCTTCTGAGTCAAAAACCTTAGCAGGACCAGTGATGTTACGAACTTTCACACCTGATACTTTGGCAACTGCCCCTTCTGGAGCCAAGTTCCCTTTCAAGATGATCAATGGACCATCGGCACGTTTTGGATTTTCAAGTGGCATGATGACTTTTTGACCTGGTGTCAAATCAGCGAAGGCTTCCAAGTTCTCAGCTACTGTTTTACCAGTACATGTGATACGATCCCCATGAAGGAAACCATTCTTAAGAAGGTATTTCATGACGGCTGGCACACCACCAACATTGTAAAGGTCTTGGAAGACATATTTCCCTGAAGGTTTCAAGTCAGCCAAGTGAGGCACGCGCTCTTGGAAATCGTTGAAATCCTCAAGTGTCAAGTCCACATTGGCCGCATGAGCGATTGCGAGCAAGTGAAGGGTCGCATTGGTGGAGCCACCCAGCGCCATAGTCACTGTAATCGCATCTTCAAAGGCTTCACGGGTCAAGATGTCAGATGGCTTCAGTCCCATTTCAAGCATTTTGACAACTGCACGACCCGCTTCTTCGATATCGGCTTTTTTATCAGCTGATTCAGCAGGGTGAGAAGAGGAACCTGGCAAACTCATCCCAAGGACCTCGATCGCTGTCGCCATGGTGTTGGCCGTATACATCCCCCCACAGCCACCAGGGCCAGGGCAGGCATTACATTCCAGTTGCTTCACTTCTTCAGCCGTCATGTCACCATGGTTCCATTTCCCAATCCCCTCGAAAACCGAAACCAGGTCGATATCTTTTCCATCGAGATTCCCTGGAGCAATAGTCCCACCATAAGCAAAGATCGCTGGAATATCCATATTGGCAATGGCAATCATCGAACCAGGCATGTTCTTATCACAGCCACCGATGGCTACAAAGGCATCGACGTTGTGGCCACCCATAGCAGCTTCGATAGAGTCCGCAATGATATCACGAGACGTCAAGGAAAAGCGCATCCCTGGTGTCCCCATAGCGATCCCATCCGCAACTGTAATGGTGCCAAATTGGACCGGCCAAGCTCCTGCATCTTTCACACCTTCTTTGGCCAATTTTCCAAAATCATGGAGGTGGATGTTACAAGGGGTATTTTCCGCCCATGTCGAAATCACTCCGACAATCGGTTTCTCAAAGCTTTCATCGGTCATTCCCGTCGCGCGAAGCATGGCACGGTTGGGAGATTTTACCATGCTATCGTAGACACTACTACGATGGCGTTTGTCTAATTCTGTCATGTCATTCCTCTCGTTTCATTTTTTACCATTATAGCATAAAAGAGAGCACAAAGATAGGCAAGGTCTTTGAAGAGACAGACGACAGAAAAGTTTCTTTCAAAAATTTCAATTTTTTTGTCAAGTAACTTTACTTTACAAAAAAGTTTTGTTATACTGTTAAAGTTGATGAAAATCAAACCTAATTGAATTTATATCTTAAAAGGAGAATAACGAAATGGCAGTACCTGCACGTCGCACATCAAAAGCGAAGAAAAACAAACGTCGTACGCACTACAAAGTAACAGCTCCATCTGTAAACTTTGACGAAGCAACTGGAGATTACTCACGTTCACACCGTGTATCACTTAAAGGATACTACAAAGGACGTAAGATCGCTAAAGCTGCATCAGCTGAATAATAGAAGGGAGATACCATGCGCGTAAATATTACACTTGAACACAAAGAATCTGGTGAACGCTTGTACCTTACTTCTAAAAACAAACGTAACACTCCAGACCGTCTTCAATTGAAGAAATACTCACCAAAACTTCGCAAACACGTTGTGTTTACAGAAGTTAAGTAGGGGTTCAATACGAATCAATACATAAGAAAAACGCTGATTTAAAGCGTTTTTTCTTTTTGCCAAATGCGATATATTGCACTGTATTTCAATTCAAACTCTACCTTTTTCTCTACCTTTTTTCTTAAGACCTGGTTTGACACAGTTGGATTTCAGGTACTTTCAGTTTAGCTTTATATCAACCATCATTAAAATCCAACTATTTTCTTATTTTAAAAAATATGAATAAGTTTGATTGAATGAGGGAATTTCTTTAAATTTTTTCTTAGCACCTATAAGTTAATAATACTATTCTTTAAATTATAGTTTATAATTATCTGATGTTTCAATGACCACAAAACAAAGTACAGCGAATCACTTCCTTTAGTCAAACATATAACTGAACAACATTGTTTATCTTCCTGCACTTTCATATTTTTTCAATCCTTTTCTAAAAATTGTACGACTGATAATAATCAAAAAAACTGTAAAAACTATTTGATAGAAAAATAGGTTCAATGTATCTTTCCCTAAAAATATTAATACTGCAGGATTGGCAATTAATAAATTGGGAACAAATAACATAGTGATCAATCTGTTAATACCTGTAAAAATATTATATGGATACTTAGAAATTCCAATATAATTCAAAAATACATCTACTTTTGAAAATTTAGTTGGGAACCAAAATGAACTAATCGTTATTAGAAACCAAATTGAATAATATATAATACAACCACACATTAAAGAAAGGATATAAAATAATATTTTTAATGAATTTAAATGTACATTTAAATTTCCATAACTTATAAAAATGATCGCAAGACCAAAAAAAGTATTCACGAATTGAACTAAATTAAATGATCTAAAAATATAGAACAACTGAGTATCAAACGGCCTCAATAAAATTTGATCCAAGTTACCACTCAAAATATCTGATTCTAAAATTCCCATACTTCTAATTAACAATCCCATCATAACTCCATCTACAATAGTGTAGGAACCTACCAAAAATAAAATTTGATAATAGTCCCAACCATTAAAAGAGTCTATGTTTAAGAAAATCAATCTAAAAAATACAATAGGTAAACCAATCCACAGTATCGACGAAAATAGACCACAAAAGAAGTCAAAATGAAAATTCATATCAGATTTAAAACCAAAATGAAGTAGCCTAAAAATTACTTTTATTCTAAACATTTTATCCTCCCACATTTGAGAAGTGCTCCACTCCTTTTCTCAATATGAATCTTGATATAATATAAAAAATGATGCACCAAATCAATTGAATACAAATAATTCTCAAATAGTCTATTAATTTATATGTATCATTACTAAACATCTGAAGCGGTTCATATACTAAGTATTTAAAAGGTAATACATCTAAAAACAGACGAAAATTATTTGAAAAAAAACTTAAAGGCAATAATATTCCTGATAAAAACTGAATTACTATTTCTTTAACAGTAAGGACAAAAAATATATTTTCTAACCAAAAAGAAAGCATACCTACACAACATGATATTAAAAACCATAGAACCATAGATAGAATAATTGCAATACTTCCTAAAATAAGAATTTCAATGGTTAATAACTCATTCTTGTAATAAACACTGGAGAATAAAATGACAGGAATGATGATAAATAATAAATGAGCAAGCCTATCTCCAAGCATTTTACAAAAATAATACTTATAAAAAGTAACAGGTTTTATTAATATGCTAAAAAAATTTCCTGAATGAACATCGTCATTGATTTCCCAATCAACTGGATAAAAAACAAAATATGAAAAAATTATAGTCCCCAAATAGTATTGAACCATTGAGGTAAAATCATATCCTGCTATATTTATCTGGTTACTCTGATATATATACGTCCATAAAAATACTGATATCATAATTTGTATACTTGCCTGTAACATTAACAATAGTACACTTGATTTATAGTTCAAAATAGATCGAAATGATATCAGAATAATAGACATTTCTTTTTTCAATTGTGCTCCTTTTTTGTAAAATAGTTTTGTAAAATAATTTCTTCTAAAGAAAGATTTGATATTTCAAAATCTTCTATATCTACAAGCTTATTGATTGATTCTAATGTCTCAAAGACAAAATCTCTAGGTATTTTTAGTATACATTCCGATTTTGTTTGAGAAATGACTACTACTCCTTTAACAGAGCATAACTCTGGTACCAAATCTAATATCATTTTTATCTTTAAATATTTAAAATCAGAAAATTTAGATAAAATAACATCCATTGACTCCTGCAAAATAATTTTTCCTTTGTCAATGACGATTAATTCGTCACAAACAGACGAAATATCATCCATATCATGACTCGTTAAAATAATAGTAGTATGACATTCTTCATTCATTTTCTTTAAAAATGTTCTGATATCTTTTTTAGACTGTATATCTAACCCTATAGTAGGCTCGTCTAAAAATAATATTTCCGGACTTGTTAAAGATGCCGCGATAAACTCCATTTTCATTTTTTGTCCAAGAGAGAGGGTCCGGACCTGCTGGTAAAGCTGATCTTTTACATTCAACAAATTGCTTAATTCCTGAATTCGTTCTTGTAAAATCGCCGGTTCTACCTCATATAAAGTACCAATCAATTGAAAATAATCCATAGCCGAAACATCTTGAAATAACTGTAATTTATTTCCTACTACTATTGAAATTTTTTTTCTAAAATTTATACTTCTTTTAAATGGAATTTCTCCATTCACTTCTAATTTTCCGGAACTAGGATAAAGAGTCCCAGTCAACATTTTAATCGTTGTGGATTTACCAGCTCCATTACTCCCAATAAAGCCAACTATACTCCCTCTCTTAATCGTAAAACTAATATCTTGAACAGCTCGAATCGTTATTTGATTACGTTTCAAAAATCTCTTGATAAATGGGAGTCTTGAATCAAAATTATAAAAATTTTTAGATAAATTCTGAGCATTAATAACTATTTCACTCATATATCTCTCCTTTCGATAAAATATATTTACTTGTACTTTTTCCATACTTTACCAAAATGCTAAAGATTGAGCTAAAATCTTCGGGATGGGTAAAATAATATTTGTCTTTAAAAAGTTTCTCAAAACCTTCAAGGCGATTATTGAAATCATTAAATTTTGTATTGTCTAGCTGGTTGAATGTCTCTTTAATATCCATAAACTTTCTCCGTGATTCTTTATTTCACTTTATAAATAGAAGAGTGTCTATATATTTATAGATCCTCAAGAACTTGCATTTTATCAAGTATAAGTAGAATAGTATGTAAGGGTTTACATATTCATATTATATGATTATGTAAGGAATCCGTCAATTTTCCACATTATTATATGACAAAATGTATTTTTTAAAAATGCAAAAATCTATGAGCAAGATGTTTGACTTCCTTTTTTAAAGTATATATACTTATATTAACCTTAGAAAAGAAAAAATGTTTGAACAGATATTCAATAATAATTACTTTTTTTAAAATTAAAATTCGAACTTTAAATTTTTATCTTTTTTATATTATTGAGTAACCTAAATTGCCCAATTTGTAAAATTTAGCTAGACAAAAAAAGACATCCAAGAGAAATTTCTTAAATGTCTGTAAACGTTGATATAAGCGTGTTGATTAACGTTTTGATAATTGTGATGCTTTACGAGCTTTCTTAAGACCTGGTTTGATAGAGAAGTATTTTAACATATTTCAGAATCATAGTATAACAACATTAAACGTACTTCACTTACTTAAATAATTTGAAAAAATTTCATTCAAATTGTTTTAAAAGGAGAAACTTTTTCAACTTTATGATGAGTAGAAATGGTATCTTTATTTTTTACTACCTATAAGATCCGATTTCCATCTTTCTAATATTGTTTGATCTAAATTATTGATTTGGTATTTAAGATGAATTGGATTAAGACTATATAAAAGAACTAATACAAATCTAGCTGTTTGAATCTTTTGTTTAATTGTCAACAATACTTCTCTATCTCTTTCAGTTATTCCATAAATTTTATCTGAATAGTGGCTTTCTCCATTCAAAAGCAATCTATACATATGAGATTTTAGAAGCTCTCTCTCCTCTCTATCATCAATCGATTCACTTAATAATACTTCATTCGAACTTAACTCTGATATCCCTTTTTGATAATTAAATGTGGAAAAAGCTTCCAACACTCGTCTCATAACGTTACCTATATATGGAGAAAATTCTTTTGCAAAATCACATTCCTCATCCTCAATACAAGCAAAGTCATATATTTTTGTAAGTTGCGTAGAATAGAAGTTTTCCTCTTTCTCAGCTGTCTCTATACCAGTCATAGAATTCAATTGTTTTAATTTAATCTGATTATCTCTAAAAACTCTCTTCCCATCAGCATCTAAGATATCTTCAAATATTTTAAAACAATTATAATAGACATCACTATCATGAGTTAGTATCAGTATCTTACTATTCTCATTACCAATACCAATTTTCTCAATTTCTCCTCTAAGCAGACTATATATTCCTAATTTAATCTCATGGTCAAAACTAGATACCGGATCATCAAGAACTATTAAAAGTGGTAAATTATATTGATTATCAACATTTTGATTTTGATTGACTATAGAAAAAAAGTAACACAAACCAATTGCATTTCTTTCTCCAGTAGATAAACTACTTAATTTTGTCCTTTTACCTCTGGATAAAACATAATAAAATCCATCTTCCTGTTCTAATTTTAATCGCTCAGATTCATAAAACACTCTACCCAATTGTTTATTAATATTGTTAAGAGCTAAAGTAGTATTTTTTACCGACTGCTCATCTTTTACAATTTCCTCATTTAACTCTTCTATTGATTTCTCAGCTTTATTTATTTTTTCTCTATTTTCAAATAATTCTTTACAAAAATTCTCTGTTTCTTTATAAGCTAATTTATCATTCAGCTTATTTGCTTCTTTAATATTTTCATCAAGTTTATTAAATCTTATATTATACTCATCACAAGCTCTATTGTATTTAGATAATGATACATCATAAGCATTTTTAGCTTTAAAAAGAGTTTCGTCATTAAAGTCAGAGGTCCTATATACATTACTCTTCTTATCCTTCAGCTTCTTAATCATTAGATTAAGCTTTGATTTCAAATCTTCTATTGATTTATTCAAACTTATTCTTACATCTTCTTCTATTCTTTTATCTAAATCTACAAAATCTAATTCTGCAATTATAAGCTCAGATATTTTAATAACTTGATCTATACATTCAATATGTTCAGATATCTCATTATTTAACAATTGTTTTTTCAAAACAGATTTTAATTGAGCTAAAGTATCTCGTTTATAATCCTCGTTGATTTCCTGAAAACATGTTGGACAATTATTTGAATTCCCTTTTAATATATTTTCTGTTTTTTCTATACTACTGTCAACATTATTTCCAAGTATTTCAATAATCTGATTCTCTCTCTCGGTTAGCTCTATCATACTAACTGGCTCAGCAATAATTTTTAATTTGTTTTTTATTTCATTAATGGGAATTTCTACTTCCGAACATCTGTTAATCCTTTTTTCATTCTTAGCTGATTCTATTTCTTTTATCAGATTACTAAGATTCTCCCCTAATTCTACCACTGATCTTGAAGATACAGAACTAGAAATTCTATTTATTAAACTAGCATTAAAGTATGGATTTTTATCATTTAATTCACTAAAAATACTCTTCCACCTTGATTTTTTCGTGCCTACAATACTTTCTTTTATGTCATTTTCAGCAGTTGAAAGAGCATCGTTATATTGAGTCAATTTAGACTCTAATCTTTTTACTTCACTTTTGTTTAACGCTATTTTCGACATTAAATCTTTTTGATCATCAATAAGAACAATTGCTTCAAATCTTTCATTTTCTATAAAAGTTACTTTTTCATTTTGAAATTCTTCATTGTATACAAATATAGTTTCTTTATCTCTATCAGTAATATTTATCGTGTTACTCACTCTATTTTTTTCATTAATAAGGGTAATATCCTCACTTATGTCTCTTAAACTAGAAATAGATTTAGAAATAGTACTTTTCCCTGTTCCATTTCTTCCAAATATAATCATACTTCTGAGTATTTCAGTATCCGGATTGCTTTCTTTCTTCAACCAATTTAGTTCTATCTTCCTATAAGGTAAGTAGTCTTTTTCAATAGTTATCTTTGTAAATTCTTGCATATGTCACTCCTTCACAACCAAATTTTTCAGTTTTTTAAACGATATTAGAGTCGAATCATTTTTCCCTATTGTATCAAAATAGGGTATCCTACCCATCCCTTCAAATATATTTTTTTCTTAATTTATTCACCTCGTAAACTATAAAATAAAGAGAATTTTTTTACTCATAAAAACCATAACCTAAATTTTCAAAAAAAGATAAACTGCTATATATAGTATAGCATAGTATATCAGCTCCTAATAGATTCTTTCCGAAAAATAAGTATTTTCCTGAAAGTTTTAAATTTGAAACGATGAACAAGCAAAAACAACCGGAAAAGAAACCGTTCCCGACTGGCTTCTTCTCTGGTTGTTTTTCATACTAACGATTTTTCCGACTTAATTGATAAGAGTACATCACAGGGATAAGGACAATGGCGAGGATGACCAGCGCCAAAACATAAGAAAGGGCGAATTGAAGGCCTGCTTCAAGCAGAAGGATCAAGCCTCCGAGGACCCACAACTTCCCTGCCAAGCGATGGGTTTTGTGCCAGTTATCTTCACTCTGCAAGGTCCAGGGCAGACGGATTCCAACCGTGTGATTCACTTTCAACTTAGGCATGTAATTGCCCATGATCACAAAGATAAGACCCAGCAACACCGAAACAAAAACAGATGGATTGGTAGTAGATCCTAGCGCCTTGCTATAAATGAGATAGGAGGTACTTAAGGAAACGATTGGGGTCAACCAGTAAATCGCTCTAATCATTTTTTCATTCATAGCGCTATTCTTAGGATCACGTCCGATCATAAAGATCATAAACAGATGCACCATGAGATCGAAAATAGGAAGACCAAACACAACCAGGGGTTTCGATTGGAAGTTATTGGCCTGGCCAGCAAAATTGAAATGAATCGGGATTTGGTTAGGCAATTGCGACCAAATCATCAGCCCCCAAAGCATGGGGAAAAGGATCACCATAGAAGTTAATAGCAATAGTTTTTTATTCGTTTTCATCAGTAGAGTCTCCTTTCAAATCAACGAGCCAGACCATTAAATCCTCCAAGACAGAAGTATTGAGTTCATAGTAGATAAAATTCTTCTCTTTTTCCTCTCGAATTAAATCTGCCTGCTTGAGGAGGCTTAAATGATGGGAAATGGTCGCTCCTGCTACATCAAAGTGGCCAGCGATATCGCCAGCGGATAATTTCCCTGCCTTTAGCAGCTCTAAGATACTTCTTCTTATCGGATTCGATAAAGCTTTAAATGTTTGCGCAAAATTCATTCTCTATCTTCTCCAATCTATTTAGATTTCTTTCTAAATAGATTCTAGTACTTTCGGATGGCTTTGTCAACTCTATTTAGAAAAAATTCTAAATAGTTTCTGTTGTAAAAAAATATCAGACCTAAGACCGATTCTTATAAACAGCGTCTTTTCTTAAGTTTTCTTTAAGAAATCAACCTTATAATAAAACCATCAAATGAAGACCTCCTAACTTTGTTTGATAGAAAATCCTAAACTTTTTCATAATAATCTCCCTATAAGAGCCACCAAAACCGGTGGCTTTTTCTATGGGAGTGAG
>JAGZVW010000057.1:0-10034 GCA_018379295.1 Streptococcus parasanguinis
AGTACATAAAAAGTCATAGAAGACAAATCTCTCATTACCAATTGAATTAGTAAAGCCTGAAATTCCTTTTAATTCAAGATTTAATGCGGTAAGTCCAGTTTCTTCCTTAAGTTCCCGTAATGCAGCTTCAAAAAAACTTTCAGGAAATTCAACTTTTCCACCCGGTGGAATCCAGCCAGGAAAATTATCGTGCTGTCTATTAAGTAATAAAATTTCTTGATTTTTCAAAACGCAAATGTTAACCCAGTTTTTGATTTTTTCAGTCATATTATTAGCCTCCAACAAGTATTTTTTCATATACAAGTCTATATGTCAAGAACTATAAGCTATTTATGATTGTGACAAATGTATCTCAGCCAAAGATTGATAATTTTCACGCAATAGCTGATTAACTCTCAGATATGATGATAAAATAATTTTTACAAGACTAGTTAACTTTATTATACTGTAATTTTATACTTTCGATATTGTACTTATCTAAGGTACTTTTTAATTTTTCTATAAAGTACTGTTGTTCTTTAGTAAATGGATTAGGTCTACTCAAAAAAACTCTTATTTTTTTATTATTCACGCCAGATTTCTCCTACCGATAACTATTTATTATCACTAGTATACCATAGTTTCTAATCTCCTATATGTTTCCAACAGTAACTTTTTATTGGGATGGATAAGATGAATACTTACTGGGAAAAACTCGGAATATCATTAACAGTTTAAACTTTTCTAATCTTTTGAATATTCATTGACTAGACTTATTTTTAGATGTATAATGAGCATGTAAAATATATCACAAAGAATAATATGTAATAAGATTTAATGATTACATCTGATATTTCTCAATCATAGGGTTCTATTTTCTAGGAGAGATTTATGATTAATATCTTTAAATATCTTGATAAAAAAACAAAATACCTAACCATTATTGGAGCACTGGCAAATGGGGGTCTCGCATTAGGTCAACCTTTGGTTGTTGCCAAAGCACTATCGATAGATCAAAATAACCTTACCTATTCCTCTATTTGGAAATTTGCTCTCTTTGGTTTTTCTGTCTATTTCGCTTTGTATAGTCTAATGTTATTTTGTAATCATGCAAATAATGTCTTTAGACGTGAAATTCACATGAATATCCGAACGGCCCTTTTTCAGAAGTTAATGGAAGACAGGGAATATAGTGAAGATGAAAAGATTACCTTGCTGACACAGGATATGGAATTTCTAGGAGATAACTTTTTTGAACGCTATATGTCTATTTCATGTTGGGGATTTGGAGCACTGATTACGGCGATCTATATCATTGCCCAAAATGTTTTATTGGGTTCTATCTTTGTTTTCTTCACAATCTTACGTCCCATTCCACAATTCTTGATGAATAATAAGCTAAAGAATTCAGGGGATGAAATGTCTCAGGGAAGAACAGCTGTTCATAACCAAATCTCTGATAGTATTCGAGGAGCTCAGACCTTGCGGATGAATCAAGCCTTGCCTGAAAATTCTCAGCGCGTCTGGAATATCAATCTTCGTTATCAACGAGCTATTCAAAGGTTTGCTTTTACCCATAATATTGTTTTCTTTTGTAATGGTTTTATGGTCTTTCTGAGCCAAGTACTCCCCTTGGTATTAGGGTTCTTCCTTGCTATGCAGGGTCATCATGTTTCAGTGGCTAGCCTGGTTGCTATGTATATTGCTGCTGGTCAACTGGTAGGGCCTATCCAAAATATCATGTATGATGTGGTTGAAGTACAAGGAGCCAAAACAACGGCAGAAAAGATTTTCGGAATTTTAAATCGAGCAGATGATAGTGAATCGGACAATCATTCGATCTCCCAAGTAGAAGAGCTAGAAATTTCCCATTTAAGTAAATCTTATAACGGTAGAGAGATTCTTCGCGATCTTAATCTAGCCATTCGACAAGGCGAAAAAGTCCTCATCAAAGGGCCAAGTGGCTGTGGGAAATCAACCCTCTTCCGAATGATCACAGGAGAAGAAAAGCCGGATGCCGGAACGATTACTTGTCGTACAAGAGATGGAGTTAAAACAAGTCACTTTGTTCGTCAGGTAGGCATTATCAGCCAGCATCCTTTCCTCTTTAATGATACTATTCGCTACAATCTCAGTTTGGGACAGGAGTTTTCAGATCAAGAATTAGAGACTGTTTTAAGACAGGTCAAACTCGACCATGAACTAACTGATGGGCTTGATTTTGTAATCACTAATAACGGAGAAAATATTTCAGGCGGACAACGTGTCCGGATTGAACTAGCCCGCTTCCTACTTCGTAAAAAGGATATTTTATTAGCAGATGAGGTAACTGCAGCTCTTGACGCAGAAAATAGTCAGATGGTTCGAGACTTGATTTTCTCACTACCGATGATGGTGTTAGAAATCGCTCACCATATCGATGATGAAAGTCGATACGATCAAGTCATTGAACTAAGAAAAAATTGAATTATTTTCATGATAAGATAAAGTAGTGAGTACTCTCTCCAGTCGGAAACTTCCTCACTACTAATCTTAATATGTTTGTTAACTGTAGTAGTAAAAAAATATTATTAAGTAGGTAATTTTGTATTTGACTTACATTGTACAAAAGTAGTTGAAAAATCTCTGAGAACATTCCGGTATCAATAATGAGTTTTTTTTTCAATTGAAACTATAATGTAGGATTTTTTTAACTGTAGTAATGTTATAAAATTAATCTTACCAATAAAGTATCTATAGGTCTTTGTATACCTAAAATTTTATAATAGCAATATAAAATTTACATTAATTGTAAAATGATTTATTATAGCTAAATATAATAGTCTCTAATTAGTTTTTTTAATTTGTGCAAGTCGTTCTATTAAAATATCGACTGCTTCATTCTTTCGGTTAGGATCTAATTCCGCATAGATATCCATTGTGGTTGAAATAGATCTGTGTCCCATACGTTCTTGAAGTTCTTTCCAATTTGCTCCAGCGTTGAGCATTAAAGACGCATGAGTATGGCGGAATATGTGAAAACCATAATTAGGTAAACCTAACTCTTTTGATCGTTTAATAAGAGTAGCTCGCTCATTTCGATGGGGAGATGTACCTTAAACAGATAAGAAGCTTGCCAAAAACTTTATCTGGAAATAATCTCCCTAATTTAGACTAAAATAAAATGCATAATATCAGTTTTTTGAATACCTGATATTATGCGTTTTTAGTTTCAAAGACTTTTAGGAATTACTTGAACTATCAAACCCTATATATGTTTTTCTGAGTTACATGAAAAGTCTAACTTAATTTGACAATCTAGAAATTATTTGAGTAGATTATTTTCAAAAGAAGACGAAGTAGATCAAAAAAGATTTGCTACCATTTATATAAAATTTGTATCTTTATGGACATATATTTGAATTTTTGATTTAATCATGTTACAATTAAAATTGAAATCAAAATCAATTAGAAAAGGAATATCCAAACGTGGGTACATTATTAGCAACCAGATTAAAAAATAGACGAAAAGAATTAAAATTGTCCCAGCGAGAATTGGCCGAAGGTATTTGTAAACAGGGGCAAATTAGTCGATTAGAGAGTGGAGAGTTCACTCCTGGGGCGGATTTTTTACATGCACTTGCTAAGAAATTAAAAGTTAGTATGGATTATTTTTTTGATGAGCAGATTGTTGAGGAGGTTGATGAGCTAGCAGAGTTTAAGAAATTAGCACATACATTTATCATAAATAGAAATTATGAGTCTTTGAAATATATATATGAATTAGAAAATGTAAAGTCTCATCGTTTATCTCTAGCAGATAAATTTTATATGGAGTGGATAAAATCTCTGATAGATTTTTATTTCTATGGGCAACAAGAGGAGGCAGTTGAAAGATTGGAGAAGGTGCTGTCACAGTTAAGTATATCTGATATGAACTATCTCCAAATTTCAAACACTCTATTCAATTTTTATTACGATATTGGAGATTTAACGCGATTTGATGAGATTCGAAAAACATTAGAGTATCAAGTAAATCAACTCAATTTAAATACACTCGAAGAGTTAGAACTATTTATTAAGTTCAACTATAACGTTTGTAGATATTTATGGCTACAGAATAATATTGAAGAAGCTATTACTAAAATAACAGCTACTATAAAGCAGTGTCAGGCTTACAGAACAACTTATCTTTTAGCTGATTTGTATTTATTGATGGGAAATGTAAGTAAGGACTTTTCTTCTAAGATTTCGGTAAAAGAATATTTTGAGACAGCACATTTTCTTTATAAATTGGATGAAAATATGTCAATGGCTTTGAAAGTCGAACATTATATTGCAAATATGACAGAATAATGAAAATGATGTTCAATTGAGCATCGTTTTTTTAATATCTCATAGATACAAAAATGATTTATTTTAAAAAAAATAAAAATAGTTTATAAAAAGATATTTACAACATGATGACGGAGTGCTAAAATAAATGCAAGAAAATTAATAGTAAGACACCATACAGTGTAATTTCACCGATATCGTATATGGCAGTAGCAATTATTTCCTACAAAGTATTGGATTCCTTGACAGGATTATTAAATATAACAAATTATATCCAAATCGATTGTATGAATTTCGAGGTATACAAACATGATATTAGAAAAATTCAGTAGTAACTTTAAAAACTTGATATTAGGTAGATCTTCTAGAAACATTGCAGATAGTTTTTACTTCATTGCATTGTCGATTGGGTTAATCAAAGTTTATAATATTGAAGCTGGTCAGTTATCTTTATTTACTCTAATAGGTTTTATCCCTAACTTACTTGCCGTTTTTTATGGAATTTTTGTAAATAAAATTCAAAGAGATAAAGTCTGGCTAGTAACTTTTCAAGTTCTTCAACTTTTTATAATTTTCATTACTATTCTATGCTTAAGATATCGCTTTGAAGTTTTTTATCTTTATATTTTTAATTTTTTGTTTAGTTTATCAACAAATCTACTCAACACATTGCAAATGAAGATTGTTCCAGGAACATTAGAAAATAATGAAGAAACGATAAACAAATCTATAGATGTTCAGTATATGGCTTCAAATGTGTTAGATATTATTAGTAACCTGTTTGCCTCGTTACTGTTAGGAGTGTTGTCCTATTTTGTTGTTTTCAATATGAGTATTCCATTTTTTGTAGCTGCGATATACTTTATGTTGAAAATCAGGTTAGATATACCTGATAAAAAAAAGTCAGATGGTACGTCTGAAAATATAGAAAGCGAAAGTGAATCAACTTTTCAACTCTTGGACACAATTTCTGCTTTTCGAGAATCAAAATTTGCCTCTTTTATTGTAATTACAGAGTCAATTTTAAGTGGTGGAACAGATCTACTTTTAACTTTAGCCCCCTTATATCTTGTATCGGAAGGAATTCCTATTCAGTATCTTGGGTTGGTATTGGCAGTACAACGATTAGCAGATTTGACAGGTGCTTTTGTGGCACCTAGGATAAAAATATCATATAAAAAGTTTTTCTTTATTGATTATATTGTATCGGGCTTCTTTTTATTCTTAGTATTTGTAATACCAATTCCATTGATTAAGCTTTTGCTATTTGGATTATCCTTTATAATTATTGGTATATCTGGTAATATGTTTGAAAAAATGATTTATTCTGAATATAACTATGAAAATATGGGGTTAATCTACTCTACTAATTCAAGCTTATATGCTTTATTTTCAATTGTATTCTTAATAGTCCCTCAATTTTATTCGGATATACATATTCTAGGAATAACGATAAATATATTTACGGTATTAGTAGGGTTTTATTTGTTATTTATTAACAATCCATTTAAGGAAAGTGAGGGAATAGAAAATGAACCAGAAAGTTATGCAGAATAATTTAAAAAAAGAACATAAAGTTGATCAGCGGTCTAAAAATATATCTATGAAACAGAATAATGGAAGTTTAAAAAAAGCTAGAAAATTTCAAGTTAATAATAAAGGAAATAGATAGAAATCGACTACTCTGAACTGCGCCCTAAAAGTTAGTAGGAATTTTATTATCTTATATTGCCATTAAATATCAGAGAAAAATAATTGGTGAAGAAATATTTGGAATTTTTAAGTGAGGCTGGGATATGACATTAAAAACTTATTTAATTAGATGCAAACGAAGTAATTCTATATGGTTGTTTTGGATTTTTATTAATTCATTATGTGTTTACTTAAATGGTATATTGAGTGCTAAAGCAATTTCTACAATTGTAAATTTTGATTTACAGGGATTTTTGTATTTAAGTGGAGCGATTTTAGCTGTAAATTTAATATGGGTATTGCAAATATATCAAAACTCAAAAGCAAGTGAAAAAGCCATACAAGAAATGTGTACCGAAATACGTAAAGATATTGTAAAAAGTATTGAAAGTAAGGGTGTGATTCGTTTTGGCTCAAAAAGTGTTAGCGCCTATACCTCATGGCTGACAAATGATCTTAATACTATTCGAGATCTTGGCTTTGAAACACTTGAATTAATGATTAGTCAAGCATTAAATATCATTTTTGCAATTATTGCCTTTTTTAGTTTCCATTATTCATTATTGTTTACAATTTTGATATTCTTCATTCTAATGGTAAATCTTCCTAAAATATTTACAAAGAAAATGGAGAATAAAGCTGTTTACTTTACTGAGAAGAATGAAGAATTAGTTAAAGCAATTGATGATTCTTTAAGTGGATTTCGAATGTTATCCAATGCTAATCAACTTCATTTTTTAATGGTAAAAATCTTATCTTATTCAAAAAAATATTCGAAGTCCAGAGTTTCATATTCAAAAACCTTTGGTGGGCTTATGTCTGTTCAAAATGGGACTAGTTTTGTGAGTCAAATTGCCATGTTGACCCACGCAGGGGTCTTATATTTTAACCGATTAATTCCGATTGGGGCTGTATCTTCTTCTCAATATTTTTCATCAATTATCTTTGCGGGCTTAACAGGCTTAACAGCAAATTACGCTGAGTTTAAAACTGTAAACAAAATATTTGAAAAATTTGAATTGGAAGGTGACCAAAGTATTCATGAAAGTAATGTTAATAAACAAACTTGGAAGAAATTTATAGATAAAGTAGAATTTCAATCGGTAACTATTGAACGTGATGGTAAGATTGTCTTAGATAATTTAAATGTTAAAATTGAAAAAAATAAGAAGTATGCAATATCAGGGTCATCTGGTTCAGGAAAATCAACTATATTAAAGGCTATTAATGGTGAAATCCCAATTTCGAAAGGCCACATCTTCTATGATAATATCGATTCAAAAAATATGAATTTCAAGGATCTTCATGAAAATATTTCTTATGTTAGTTTGGAAGATCATATTTTTAACGAATCCATTTTATTTAATTTGACATTAGGCCGTGAAATAGAAGATTCAAAAATCGAAAAAGCATTGGAAATATTTTATTTAAGAGACTGGATTAATGGATTGAGTCATGGATTGGAAACTACTTTATCGGAAATTAGCCAAGATATTTCTAGTGGACAGAAGCAACGAATTAGTTTAGCTAGAGCTTACCTTGAAGAAAAACCAATTTTGATTATTGATGAGGCAACTGATGCGATTGATAAAGAAAGACGGTATCAAATTGAGAAACATCTATTCTCAATGACAGAAAAAACTGTTATTTTTGTAAGCCATCATCTAGATGAAAATATAAGATCTCTTTTTGATAAAATTATATATTTGGATTAGTTTTAACATACTGAGATCAGTTGGTTAAATTAAAGATTCATCTACCAGATTTGAAAACGCACCAAAATTGGTGCGTTTTTTCTTTTTGTGCTATAATAGGAATAATTAAAGGAGGACCTTCATGATCGGAGAAAATATTAAAACGTTACGCAAGGCACATAACCTAACTCAGCCTGAGTTTGCAAAGATTGTTGGTATCTCTCGAAATAGTCTGAGTCGTTATGAAAATGGGACAAGTCGAATTTCGACAGAATTAATAGATCGTATTTGCAAGAAATTTAATGTTTCGTATATCGATATCGTAGGGGAGGAAAAAATGCTCACACCAGTAGAAGATTATCAATTAACTCTGAAAATTGAAGTGATTAAAGAACGAGGGGCGAATATCTTAGCGCAACTTTATCGTTTTCAAGATGACCAAGGAATTGCATTTGATGATACTTTGAATCCTTGGGTTCTAATGAGCGATGATTTGTCTGATTTGATTAACACGAGGATTTATCTTGTTGCAACTTTTGAGGATTTAGAGCGATATAATGGCTATTTGGATGGCATTGAACGTATGCTAGAACAAGCTAGTCATCTGGTGGTGGCTTAATGAAACTAGAAGAATTTAGTCAAGATAATTTTGAACAAGCCTCCAAACGACTCGTTCGTTCTTTAACTCGTGGAAAAACAACCTCATCTCAGCCCAAGGCTATCTTGCTCGGTGGACAGAGTGGTGCTGGGAAAACAACGATTCATCGTATTAAACAAAGGGAATTTCAAGGTAATATCATTATCATTGATGGAGATAGTTATCGCTCTTTTCATCCGAACTACCTTGGCCTACAGGAAAAGTATGGCAAAGATAGTGTGGATTATACCAAAGTATTCGCGGGACAAATGGTTGAATATCTTGTAGATGAGTTGAGTAAACAAGGTTATCATTTGTTAATCGAGGGTACTTTAAGAACAACAGAAGTCCCTAGAAAAACGTCACAATTATTGACAACTAAAGGTTACCAAGTCTCACTTGCAGTAATTGCGACCAAGCCAGAATTGTCCTATCTCAGTACCTTGATACGTTATGAGGAGCTCCATGCAATAGACCCAAGTCAAGCGAGAGCGACTCCCAAAGAGCACCATGATGGAATTGTAGAACATTTAGTTGATAACTTACGAGAGTTAGAAAATGACAAGATTTTTAATCAAGTTCAAATTTACCGAAGAGATCAATCGTGTGTTTATGATTCGCAAGTAGACGAAACATCAGCAGCAGTAGTCCTACACGAATGCCTATTTGGAAAATGGAATAAGGTGGAAAAAGAGATGTTGAAGTTGGGACAGGAACGGTTGAGAGAACTGGGAGGAATTGATAAGTGACGAAGGGCTAATTTATGAGTACATGATAAATTGCAAGAATAAGTGCAACATTTACTTGAACTCATCCTCTTAAAGCACTGTCAGAACAAAGCGTACGTCTAATTTTAAAGAAGATGGTTAAGAAAAACAACTTATCTATAACTATCACGCCACATATGTTTAGACACAGCTTTGCTACAATGCTACTGGATAAAAATGTAGATATTCGTTATATACAGCAAATACTTGGACATAGCTCTATTTCTGTAACTCAGATCTATACTCATGTGTCTCAATCAAAACAAAAAGAAATACTCACTCTGTGTAATCCCATATCTTCCATTTGTTCTCGGCCACAAAAGTAAAATAACCATAGCTAAATCAAAGCAGTTTGATGATTCCCCTCTAGCAATTTTTACTCTACTAATTTCAAAAGAACAAGTATCTAATTTCATTATTATCAACAAAAGGTAGTTCTATATTTTTGAACTACCTTTTACATATTATAAATATTTTGTGTCTTCTGTTTTATTTAGATTTTGTGATTTTCTCTAGCCAAAGATACACTTTTTTATGAACAATCTTCCAGGAGAACTTTATCAATAATTTCTTATTTTAATTTAGGAAAAATAGAAAAAACTAGGTAATCAAAATACTGCTAATAAGAAGGGTTCTACTGAAAGTGTAGAACTCTTTTTCTACCATATACTTGATAACACAAGAAATCAAAATGTTACCAAATTAGAACGGGAAACAAAATCAGTATAGTTATTTAAGATACCATGGAAAAATTATAAGGCTGATAGTATTAATTTCACTATCAGCCTTACAGGTTATTTAACGTTTCAGAAAAACTATAATGTCAAGATTAACTAAACAGTATCTAATTCTTTCAAATAATTTTCTATCTTCATCAACATTAAAGGATTGTTATAAATCTTACATAACTCTCTTGCTTCTATATAATAATTTTTGACTTGTTCTTTGTCT
>JAGZVW010000007.1:0-73106 GCA_018379295.1 Streptococcus parasanguinis
CTGATTTCATCAGCTTTTACAGCCCTACTCAACTGTGCGGAGGTGGGACGACGAAATCGAATTCTAACGAATTACCGATTTCTGTCCCACTCTCTTTTAGTTTAGATATTTAATGAAGAACTCAATCAGTTTCATGATTTGTGTAAAGAACCAAGGCAGAAATAGAAGAGCTAGGAAGGTAACATGCCATTTCCAATAAAGTGAAACCAAGCCAACGGTTTCTCGAATCCAAGCGGATGGGAGATAGTAAAAAGCTGTTCTTGAACCGATACTTCGACCAGGTATTTTCAATCGTCTCATAAAGACACCTGCACGGAGCGCGTGAAATGAATTGGTTACTACAAGGACTCGCTTGCCAAGCCCCTCTTCTTCAAGGAGACGCTTGCTAAAGGTCAGGTTTTCAAAAGTAGTACGAGAGCGATTCTCGATGAGAATGGCGTCTTCTGGAACCCCGTGTTCCATCAAGTATCCGGCCATAGCTTCTGCCTCAGCGATCAGCTCATCTGACCCTTGACCACCAGAAACAATCAGCTTTGGTCGTCCCTCGAACTGCTCATAGATGGCCTTTCCCTTCTCAAGACGCTGGGCCAAGAGTGGGGGAACCTTGTCTCCGATCAAACCTGAGCCAAGGATGATGATGGCGTCTGGCTCTTTGCGAACTGGAAAGAGATTGCAAAAAGTCCCATAGGATACGTAAGAGAGGTAGAGAAAGGTCATGTAAAACAGGGAGAAGTCAGTCAGATAAATGAGGATGTCATTCCCTGGGAAATAGGGTAAAAAATGTAGTGCCAAAGCTCCGATAATAAACAGTCCATAAAGCAGAGAGAGGAGGTTGGCCAGTCTTTTTCCTTCAAAAAACATCATTTGACGGCCGTTAAAAAGGAGAAAGATAGATGAGAAAATAATGCTGAGAAAAACGAGGATGGAAATCACAACAAATACAATAATTGCAATTTGTTGATTAAACCATAGCTCAGTTCGAACGACTAGTAGAAATGCAGAAATCAGTAGAAGAAGCCCCAGGTTTATCGAAAAGAGATAAGCATTGAAAAGCCTTCTGCGATCACTCATAAAGAACAATAAAAAAATAAGAGCTGGAAATAACCAGAATAGATATAGATACATGTTTTGCACCTCGTAAAATCTTACATCCATTGTACCATAATGACTGATAGAAATAGCGGATTGTTCATGCAAATAAGTTGCTTTCTTCAAATGAATTTGATAAAGTTAAGATTATCGTTTTTTTAAGGAGATCGTATGTTACGAAAAGGTTCCCTGACAGGTTTATTACTGTTTGGTATTTTTTTTGGTGCTGGAAACCTGATTTTCCCGCCGACTCTTGGTGCTTTATCGGGTAATCAATTTTGGCCAGCAATTGCTGGGTTTGTCCTTTCAGGCGTGGGAATTGCCATTGTGACCTTGATTATCGGGACACTCAATCCTAAAGGTTATATTGATGAGATTTCTCGTAAGATTTCACCTGTTTTCGCAATTGTATACTTAGTTGCGCTGTATCTTTCGATTGGTCCTTTCTTTGCCATTCCAAGAACGGCGACAGTATCTTTCGAAGTGGGGACAGCCCCCTTATTAGGTGGAATGAATGCCAGTTTAGCACTTTTCATTTTTACCCTGGTCTATTTTTTGTTAGCCTTTCTGATTGCTTTGAATCCATCTAAGATTCTAGATCGGATCGGTCGTATATTGACTCCAATCTTTGCGATTCTCATTTTGATTTTGGTCGTTCTTGGAGCTTTAAAATACAGTGGACACGCTCCAATGGTGGCCACCAAAGCCTATCAGGCTTCTACCTTTGGGCAAGGATTTTTAGAGGGCTACAATACCTTGGATGCCTTGGCTTCTGTTGCCTTTAGTGTGATCGCAGTGACTACCCTGAATCAACTTGGATTTTCAAGTAAGAAAGAATACATCAAGACCATTTGGTTGGTTGGGATTGTCGTAGCGCTTGGTTTTAGTGTGCTGTATATCGGTTTAGGATATCTGGGGAATCATTTTCCAATTCCGGCTTCTGTTATGGCATCTGATACCAATAAAGGGGTGTATGTATTATCAGAAGCGACCAAAGCGATCTTTGGTCCGACTGCTCAGATTTTCCTAGCAGGAATGGTGACGGTAACTTGCTTTACCACAACAGCTGGTTTAATCGTCTCTACTAGTGAATTCTTCCATAGCACCTTCCCTAAGGTTTCTTACAAGGTCTATGCAAGTGTCTTCACTCTGATTGGTTTTGCGATTGCCAACCTTGGCTTGAATACCATTATTGCTTTCTCATTGCCAGTCTTGATGATTCTTTACCCAATCACCATTACCATTGTATTGATTGTGATAGTGAATAAATTTGTGGCTCTTTCAAAACCAGGAATGCAACTGACTATTTTCTTGGCCAGCTTGGTCTCTCTTGCAAGTGTTCTGGCAAGTACCTTTAAAATTTCACTAGTAGAAAAGGGGATTGCTTTGCTTCCATTTGCGGCTCAATCTCTTCCATGGTTAGTGCCAGTAGTCATCGGGATTCTTTTATCGCTCGTATTACCAAATAAACAAACGGCAGAAGAATAAGTTATATTAGAAACTCTAAAGTTTCATGCTTTAGAGTTTTTCTTTTGAAACTAGTATCTAAATCCAAACTTTAGTAAAAAAACGTAGCAGAAATTTTTATTTTTTGTCAGTCAATGTTATACTGAATGTAGCATATCAATATACGGAGTGAACTATGAATCCAATCGTTTTTTCATTGACAGTTTTTCTTGCGGGTATTCTGTCTTTCTTTTCTCCCTGTGTCTTTCCTTTGCTTCCGGTTTATATTGGAATCTTACTAGGAAGTGATCAGGAAAAGGCTATCCAATTGTTCGGGAAAAAAATTCGCTGGCATGGCTTGCTGAAAACCCTTTGTTTTATTGCAGGTATTTCTGTTATTTTCCTCCTCATTGGTTTTGGAGCGGGCTTGCTTGGAAAGATCATGTACACCAATTGGTTTCGTTATCTGATGGGAGCCCTCATCATTATCCTTGGTCTTCATCAAATGGAAGTCTTTCATTTTCATTTCCTTGAAAAGCAAAAATCAGTAGATTTTGGAGCCAACAAACAGAAGAATGAATTGTTTTCAGCTTTTCTCCTTGGTCTTGGCTTTAGTTTTGGTTGGACGCCTTGTATTGGTCCGGTATTAGGATCAGTTCTTGCTTTAGCAGCATCAGATGGACAAGATGCTCTTATGGGAGCTATTTATCTCCTTGTTTATACCTTGGGAATGGCTCTTCCGTTTTTACTGTTGGCCTTAGCATCTAGTCTGGTCCTACCTTACTTTAATCGTCTCAAACCCCATTTGTTATTGCTGAAGAAAATCGGCGGAGCCATCATTATTCTGATGGGAATTCTCTTACTTTTGGGACAATTGAACAGTTTGTCATCTATCTTTTCATAAAATAATCCGGAGGTTTAACGCATGATGAAAGGTTTTAAATACGCTTGTTTCTCAGTTCTCTCTTTAGCTTTGCTGTCAGCTTGTTCCATGAATCAATCCAGTGAGAGTAGTATGGACAATCAGCCAACAATGAATACAACAACGAATAAGAATCCTTTGGTAGGAAAAGACGCTAGTGACTTTGAACTAAAGGATATGAAGGGGAATACGGTCAAACTTTCAGACTATAGAGGCAAAAAAGTCTATTTGAAATTTTGGGCAACCTGGTGTGGCCCTTGCCGGCAAAGTATGCCTGAATTAGAGAAATTGGTCAAGGATTCGGATAGAGACTTTGAAATTCTAACCATTATGGCACCAGGACTCCAAGGTGAAAAAACAGAAGAAGAATTCGTTAAATGGTTTGATCAACAAGATTACAAGTCCGTACCGGTCTTGTACAATCCAGACGGTTCTGCATTTGCAGATTATCAGGTTCGCTCTATTCCTACAGAAGTCTTTATAGACAGTCATGGGAAAATTGGACATGTCCAATTAGGGGTTATTTCAAACGACGATGCTAAGAAGATCATTAAAGAGTTACAATAAAAAAATGAAGCACGAAGCTTCATTTTTTTCTAGTTTCTTAGTTGCTTGCACCAGATGTAGCATCGGCATCTCCGTGCCCTCCGTCACCATGTCCTCCAGCATCAGAAGCACCAGAAGTTGCATCTGCACTACCGTGTCCACTAGCAGGAGCAAATGGACCGCTTCCGCCAACTAGACGTTGTCCTGTTGTTTGTAGGTACCAGTCCAACCATGGTTTGAAGTTGAAGACGATCTCATTGATACCAGCGTATGAACCATCTTCATAGTACATAGCTTGGTAGTTGTGAGTGTTGATCACGCCTTCAGGAGATCCTGGAACAATAGTCCGAACATAGTCTTGGTTACCGTTACGAAGGGTACCAATCACCCATTCCACGTTTTTCATACGTGCTGGTGGTAGGGAGCCGTGAACGGTTGACATCCGGCTTCCTGATTGAGGTGGCACGCGTTTGGCAAACATGGTATCAGGATCTTGATGGGCATTATTGTAGTAGAGGAATTGGTTGTTATCATCGGCATAGGTCAATTCAAATGGCATAGCCTTTAAGAACATATCAATTTGGTTAACGGTTAGGATACCGTGGTCGAGTTTGACATAGGTATCGCCGGAAACGGCACCAGTGATTTCAGCTACTTTTTCTACCCAATCTGGATCGTCAGGATCGACTTCAGTAACAGTTGTAGCGATTGGATGATTACAATCCAAGTCTTCTGGTTCAATTGGTTTTGGTTTTTTCAATTTAGATACAACCTCAACGTATTTAATAAAATTATCCAAGCAGGTTTCAAGGAATTTGACGGTTCCCTCGTTAATGATATTGCCGTCTTCGTCAAAAGCTTCTTTTGCTTTTCCAAGAAGGAATTCATTTCCTGGAAGGGTATAAGCATTGACACCTGGGGCATCGAGGATCTTACGGAGGTGAACTTGCGCACGTGAAGTCCCTTGATCATAGTAAGAAGCACCGACGATCATAACCGGTTTGTTTTCAAATGGATGCACCTCGAAAGAGAGCCATTCAAGAACAGACTTGAGAGCAGCAGAGATTGTATGGTTGTGCTCTGGAGTGGCAATGATAACACCATCTGCACGAGTGATTTTGTTATATAAGAGACGTAATTGGAAACTTTCGTCCCATTTTTCATCTTGGTTAAACATTGGAACTTCGTCGATTTCAAGAACTTCCAATTCAAATTTGATTTTAAATTGGCGGCGAATGAATTCCAAAAGTTTACGGTTATATGATTGATCGTAGTTCGATCCTACAAGTCCAACAAATTTCATTCTTTTCTGTCTCCTATCTTACAAGTTTTCCCAGTCAAATTCTTCAGCATCTTTGCGAAGTAATTCTTGGGCGCTGCGCAATTTGTCTGTGATTTTTACAAACACACGGAAATCATTGAAGACGGCATCTAATTTTTGAATGACATCTAAATCCACCAAGTCTCCATTTTGATCAAAGGCTTGCAATGAATGGGAGAGCAAGAATTCATCTGGCAAGACATTCGCTTTGATTTCTGGAGCATTTAAGATTTGGCGAAGTTGGAGTTGGGCGCGTGAAGATCCCAACGTACCGTATGAAGCCCCAGTAATCATGACCGGTTTGTTTAACAATGGGAAGACTCCGTATGACAGCCAAGCGAGTGCACTCATCAAGACTGCTGGAATAGAGTGGTCGTATTCTGGAGTCCCAATAATCACCCCATCAGCTTCTTCAATTTTGGCAACAATCTCTAAGACAGCTTCAGGCACTTGTTTGTCGGCTGGTTTGTTAAAGACAGGGATATCTTTAATTTCGACCAATTCGATCTCAGCCTTGTCAGCAAAATGTTTTTGCATGTATTGAAGCAGTTGACGGTTTGTAGAACGTTTGGAGTTAGTCCCCACAATCGCAATAAGTTTTATCATGGAAAATTCCTTTCTGATAGGAGAATTATAAATAAGATTGAAGCCCACTTGTATAGGCAATCTTGCCTGATTGAGAAACCAATAAGGTGTCTATACCAGGAAGTGATTCAACAGTGTTGAGGATAGAAGCAGGAGCTTCCCCGAACAGGCGGGTAGTCCATATCTCCCCGTCTACGGATCGATCAGATATGATGGTGATACTGGCTAAGTCTGTCTCAACCGGATAGCCCGTCTTACTATCAAAAATATGGTGAAACGACTGGCCGTCAACTTCTAAATGACGCTCGTAGATACCAGAGGTGACAACAGATTTATCCTTGACTGAGAGGACCAGTAGGTGCTGGCCTCTTTTTTCGACTGGATTTTGAATACCAATCCGCCAAGGCTGTTGTTTGATGGGGTGTTGACCGACAGTGAGGATATTGCCTCCCAGATCAATCAAGGCATCTGTTACTCCCTGGCTCTTTAAAAAGGTCGCAATGCAGTCTGCACTATAACCCTTAGCCAAGGCTCCTAAATCAATCTTCATTCCAGGACGCATCAGAAAGACTGTATGGTTTTCTAGGTCGAGCTGGATTTGGTGAGGATCGATCTTGGCCAGGGCTTGATCAATTTCCCCTTGCTGGGGACGTCTAGCATCTGAAAATCCAATTCGCCAGGTCTGTACAAGAGGACCAATGGCAATGTTTAAATGGCTGTTTTGAGCTTGACTATGTAAGGTTCCTAAAGCAATCAGTTCAAAAAGATCTGGATGCACCTGAACTGGCGCAATACCAGCTTGGTGATTGACCTCCATGAGTTCAGAACTTGCATCATTGGCACTGAAGCGATGTTCGTAGGAGCGAAGAAGTTCAAAGCAGCGGGCTAAGAGTTCATTCGCTTGTGGGTGACAGATTGAAACAGTGATGGTTGTTCCCATCAAACGTTCGGATCGACTACTTAGGTCCACTAAAAATCTATCCTTTCCTATTTTCACTTATTTATAGTATATCAGAAAGAGACCGTTTTCACAATCCTTTCAGTCAAATTATT
This sequence comes from Streptococcus parasanguinis, assembly GCA_018379295.1. Lineage (GTDB taxonomy): Bacteria > Bacillota > Bacilli > Lactobacillales > Streptococcaceae > Streptococcus > Streptococcus parasanguinis_AH. Next base: position 6,963 of record JAGZVW010000007.1, read on the forward strand.
TGACATTTTTTGAAACATGTGAAATGTGATTTTCTGGAAAATTGAAAAAAAGATCACAAATTCTGAGCAAAATAATTGTAACCGATATCATTTTTGTGATATACTCAAGAAGTAAATTAAATTAAAGGTAGGATTTATTCTATGAGTAAAATCGTTGTTGTAGGGGCTAACCATGCCGGAACAGCTTGTATCAACACTATGTTAGATAATTTCGGAAATGAAAATGAAATTGTAGTTTTTGACCAAAACTCAAACATTTCATTCCTTGGATGTGGGATGGCGCTTTGGATCGGTGAGCAAATCGATGGTCCTGAAGGTCTTTTCTACTCTGACAAAGAAAAATTGGAAGCAAAAGGTGCAAAAGTCTACATGAACTCTCCTGTTCTTTCAATTGACTATGACAACAAAGTGGTGACTGCAGAAGTTGATGGAAAAGAACACAAAGAATCTTACGAAAAATTGATCTTTGCGACTGGATCAACACCAATCATTCCTCCAATTAAAGGAGTTGAAATCGTACCTGGTAACCGCGAATTCAAAGCAACTCTTGAAAATCTTCAATTCGTTAAATTGTACCAAAACGCTGAAGAAGTGATCGAAAAATTGAAAGACAACAGCAAACACTTGAATCGTATCGCCGTAGTTGGTGGTGGTTACATTGGTGTTGAACTTGCTGAAGCTTTCGAACGTCTTGGTAAAGACGTTGTCTTGGTGGATATCGTGGACACTGTCTTGAATGGCTACTACGACAAAGACTTCACTGACATCATGGCGAAAAACTTGGAAGACCACAACATCCGTTTGGCACTTGGACAAACAGTTCAAGCGGTTGAAGGAGATGGTAAGGTGGAACGCCTTGTAACTGATAAAGAAACCTTCGATGTAGATATGGTTATCTTGGCTGTTGGTTTCCGTCCTAATACAGCTCTTGCTGATGGTAAGATCGAACTCTTCCGCAATGGTGCCTTCCTTGTTGATAAGAAACAAGAAACTTCACTTCCAGGTGTATACGCAGTTGGTGACTGTGCGACTATCTTCGATAACGCTCGTAACGAAATGAGCTACATCGCTCTTGCGTCTAATGCGGTTCGTTCAGGTATTGTCGGTGCCTACAATGCGACTGGTCATGAATTAGAAGGAATCGGTGTTCAAGGTTCTAACGGTATCTCTATCTACGGCCTTCACATGGTTTCAACTGGTTTGACGCTTGAAAAAGCGAAAGCTGCAGGCTTCAATGCCACTGAAACTGGCTTCAACGACCTTCAAAAACCTGAATTTATCAAACATGATAATTACGAAGTTGGTATCAAGATCGTCTACGATAAAGACACTCGTCAAATCCTTGGGGCTCAAATGGTATCACGTGATAGCGCCATTTCAATGGCTATCCACATGTTCTCACTTGCGATTCAAGAACACGTGACGATTGATAAATTGGCTTTGACTGACTTGTTCTTCTTGCCACACTTCAACAAACCTTACAACTACATCACAATGGCGGCTTTAACTGCTGAATAATAACTAAAGTTCTATTAAAAACTTTCCTTAGGTGAGTACGGACGTCAGCGAACTTCGTAGAAGTTCCATGACTAATTATTGAGCCTAAGGTCTCAATAATTCCGAGTGCCTGAAACTGTATTGTTTCAGGCATTTTTCTCACAGCGGAAAGTTTTGACTTTTCTTTATTCGTTCCATAATAAATAGAACATATTTATATTTCTTTGTAGAATTTCTTAACTTATTTTACTTGATAAAATGGTTTGTCTACATTCTAAACAAAACTAACAAGGGTGATTTTGTTTTTTTTTGTCTTTACATGTATTCAGAGGCAGTGAAATAAGGTATAATGAATAGGATAAGAGTTTGAAGGAGTTAGGGAATGTCTGCTAAAGAAGAAGCCTTTAAAAATGAATTTCAATTTGCCTCTAGTTCAATTGTGGCCCATATTGTCAGAGGTGTTTTGGTTGGGATTGTTGTGGGATGCATCGTCTCGAGTTTTCGTTTTTTGATCGAGCATTTGTTTCATTTTGTTCAGGGCGTCTACAAGGAGATGTCTGGTCAACCACTTTATTTGCCAGCGATGCTGTTGGGGTATGGGGTGGTCGTACTGCTTGCTGGTCGCCTCATTCGCACCAATCGGGATATCAAGGGATCAGGTATTCCACAAGTCGAAGCAGAACTCAAGGGACTCTTGGCGGTGAGTTGGTGGGATACCCTGTGGAAGAAGTATATTCTAGGTGTCTTGGCCATCGGAAGTGGTTTGATGCTTGGTCGTGAAGGTCCTAGTATTCAATTAGGAGCGATGGGTGGAAAAGGAGTGGCCCATCATTTGAAGGTCAGTCCGGTTGAGGAGCGGTCTTTGATAGCAAGTGGGGCTGCTGCTGGTCTTGCGGCTGCTTTTAATGCGCCTATTGCTGGTCTCTTATTTGTGGTTGAAGAGGTCTACCATCATTTTTCACGCTTCTTTTGGATTTCGACCTTGGCTGCTAGTTTGACTGCTAATTTTATTTCACTCAATGTCTTTGGTCAAACACCAGTGCTTCATATGCCACAAAATATTCCGCCGCTCCATCTGTCTCAGTACTGGATTTATCTTTTTCTTGGAGTCTTTTTAGGGGCAGCGGGTTATGTCTACGAAATAGTGGTTCTCAATATCGGTCGATTGTATCGTTTACTTGAAAAGATTTTTCATGTTCCCTCTCATTACTCTTCCTTATTTACCTTTGTCTCGATTCTTCCAATCGGCTATTTTCTTCCACAAATTCTTGGTGGCGGGAACCAATTGGTGTTAGATTTAGCTCGAGTACCGTATCCAGTTCTATCGATCCTTCTCTATTTTACGATCCGGTTTATCTGGAGTATGTTGAGCTATGGTAGTGGTCTACCTGGCGGAATTTTCTTGCCCATTCTAGCTTTAGGATCTCTTTTAGGGGCCATTGTTGGAACTTTCCTCCAAAATATTGGCTTTATCTCTCAAAATCAATTACCTCTCTTCATTATTTTAGGAATGAGTGGGTATTTTGGGGCTATTTCGAAAGCTCCTTTAACAGCGATGATTTTGGTAACAGAGATGGTAGGCGATATTCGAAGTTTAATGCCACTAGGGATGGTCACCTTGGTAGCTTATATGATTATGGATCTCTTCCATGGTGCGCCAGTCTATGAAGCCATGCTGGAGCAACTCTTGCCAGATAAGGCGCAAGAAGAAGGAGAGTTGACTTTAATTGAGATCCCTGTATCAGAAAAGATCGCAGGAAAGCAAGTCCATGAACTGCACCTCCCTCAAGATATCTTGATCACCACGCAAATGCGAAGTGGTAAGAGCTATACGGTCAATGGTGCGACCCGCTTGTATCTAGGTGATAGCATCTTTGTGGTGGTTAAAGAATCCGAAATCGGACGAGTCAAAGATATTCTTTTGTAAAAGACAGATTCTCAGAAAAGTTTTTCTATTATTAAATTTTCAGACAATTATTGAAAAATGAGAAAATATCTGGTAAAATAAGGGCAAGAACAAATGAGGAGAAGTCTTTCATGAAAAAATATAGTCTACTCTTATTGAGTGTTGCTCTTTTAGCAGGGTGTGCAAATACTACTAGCAAACAGTCCAGTCAAAAGACGCAAACCAGCTCAACGGTGCAGTTGTCAAAGGCTGACCAGAAGACCTTGGACAATGCGACAGCTGAATACAAAGACTTTGTTGAAATGCAAATTGACCAATTGCTCAAGGATACAGAAGGATTCCGAGCTACCCTAAAAGACGGGAATTTGGAAGAAGCTAAAAAACAATATCCCTTGATCCGTATGGCCTATGAACGTTCCGAACCGATTGCTGAAACCTTCGGAGAATCGGATGTCAAGATCGACTACCGTTTGGTGGATTATGTGGATGAAAATAAATCAGAAGATGGCTGGTCAGGTTTCCACCGGATTGAGCGTATCCTTTGGGAAAACAATACCACAGATGGAACAGACAAATACGCTGACCAACTGGTGAACGATATCAAGGAGTTGAAAGCTAAAATTGCTACAGTAGAAGTAACACCGGATATCATGTTGACCGGAGCTGTCGATTTGCTCAATGAAGTGGCAACGCAAAAGATTACGGGTGAAGAAGAAGTCTTCTCTCATACAGATCTTTACGACTTCCGTGCCAATATTGAAGGGGCTGAAAAGATCTTCTCTCTCTTTAAACCCTTGATTGAGAAAAAAGATGCTAAATTGGTTAAAACCTTGGAAGCAGAGTTCAAGAATGTTAATGCTTTATTGGACAAACACATGACAGATGATTCAAACTATAAGTCTTACACAGATTTATCCAAGGAAGATACCAAGGAATTGGCTGAAGCTGTGACCAAACTTGGTGAACCTTTGTCTCAAATGGGTGTGATTTTAGATGGGAAATAAGAAAAATGGCTGACGAAAAATTTTTAGATAAAAAAATGGACCGTCGTGAATTTCTTAAAAAAGCAGGTATTGGAGGGGCTGGTCTAGCGCTAGGTCTCTCTGGTGCATCTGCTTTTTTCGCTAAACAAGAAAGTTCCAGCAAAAAAGCTTATGATGAGGATGAAGACATCTCCTTTTATGGGAAGCACCAAGCAGGGATTACGACAGCCATGCAGAAGGCTTGCTACTTGGTGGTGTTAGACCTTCACACGACGGACAAAAAAGAAGTCATCCAGCTCTTTAAAGACTGGACTGATTATAGTAGTAAATTAGTCGAAGGAGAGTTGGTCAAAAAAGATGGGTCCAATGCCCTCTTGCCACCAACAGATACTGGTGAAACAGTAGGACTTAACCCCTATCGCTTGAGCCTGACGTTTGGGGTTTCGGCTTCCTTTCTAAAGAAACTGGGCTTGGAGTCCAAGCGTCCGAAACTCTTTCGTGATTTGCCTCCATTTCCAAAGGAGCAGTTGCAGGACAAATACACTGGTGGTGATATCGTCATTCAAGCCTGTGCAGATGATGAGCAAGTAGCCTTTCATGCGGTGCGAAATCTGATTCGTAAGGGTCGCAATACCATTACCATGAAGTGGAGCAAATCAGGCTTTGCAGCTATTGGTGACCGAAAAGAAACGCCGCGCAACCTCTTTGGTTTCAAGGATGGAACAGCAAATGTCACGACGGAGAAGGATTTTGACAAGGTCGTCTGGACTGACAGCAAGGACTGGATGAAGGGTGGTTCCTATATGGCTCTTCGCCTAGTGCAAATGCACTTGGAAACTTGGGATCGAACCAATTTGCAGGAACAGGAAAATACCTTTGGTCGCTACAAGGAGTCCGGTGCTCCCTTTGGTAAAACCAACGAATTTGATGAAGTAGATTTATCTAAACTACCAGTTGATTCACATGTCCGTTTGGCCAAAGAAGTCGATCGACCGATTTTACGCCGGTCATATTCCTATTCGGATGGCATCAATGAACAAACCGGGCAATTTGATGCAGGCTTGATCTTTATCGCCTTTCAAAAGGATCCGAACAGCTTTGTCAAAATCCAAACCAACTTGGGCGCAGTAGACAAAATGAACGAGTATATCACTCATATCGGAAGTGGACTCTTTGCTTGCTTTGCAGGCGTTGAGAAAGGAGGGTATCTTGGTCAAGCACTCTTTGAATAAACTCTTGATCCTTTTAGGCCTTCTTGCCTTGTTCTGGACTCATCCAGTGGCTGCGGAGTCTTATAGCGATCTCTTTATCAAGATCACGGATGCAACAACCGCTGTACAAAATAAGGACCAGAAAAAGGCCAAGGCATTAATCGCTGAGATTCAGGCTGATTTTGAATCCAAAGATCACCATGATTCCAAGGCAGGGAAAAAAGTTAACCAAGCCCTGGCTATAAAAGGGGAGGTAACCAAAGACGATCTTACCAAGATCTCATCAGCCTTGCTGGCTTTTGAAAAAGAGCAAAATCCGGTCGATTTAGAGGCGGAAAAAGACAAACTCGTGAGTCGGCTCGCACCTTATTTTAAGAACCTACAAGAGGCCATTACAGCTAAGGATCTGGATAAAACCCGTCAAACCTATGCTGATCTCAATAACACCTGGACGCGAAACGAAGCGGTGGTAAGAGATCACAGCACAGCCTACTATGGCAAAATCGAGACGGCCATTTCGCTCTTGCGCAGTAGTATTGAAACAGAGCCTACTGATTTCACTAACATCCAGTCCTCTTATAATGACCTCAAAATTGGGATTGATGCCTTTGTAAAAGGAGAAGCCATTAGCAGTGCCAGTACGGATTTGACGTTGAAAGATGGGATCAAGCTTTTGGAGAAGGCGCAAAGCCAATTTCAATCCGGCGACGATAAATCTGCTGCAGCGACTATGAAGCAGTTCATCACGATCTGGCCAACCATCGAGGGAGATGTTAGCACGACCAATCCCAGTCTCTACACGCGCGTAGAGAGCGAATCCCCGGTCATTATGGTCAAGGGGAAAGAAAAGGCCTATCAAGAGAAATTACAAGCCTTGATCAAGGACCTGTCTGCGATCGATACGACAGCTTCTTACAACGTCTTTGACGCCATGTTAATTCTTCTGCGTGAAGGAGTAGAAGCTCTTCTGATCGTCATGGCGCTTGTAACGACCCTTAAAGCCACTAAGATGAGGAAAGGCCTCAAATGGGTTTACGGTGGAGCTATAGCTGGTGTTCTTGCCAGTGCAGCGATTGCTCTTGTTCTGCAAGTAGCATTTCCAGCCGTTACTTCGGGGTCTAATCGGGAAATCATTGAAGGTGGGGTTGGGATTTTCGCTGTGGTCATGATGATCCTCATCGGAATTTGGCTCCACAGCAAGTCCTCTGTCAAACAGTGGAATGCCTTTATGGACCGTCAAATGAAGACAGTGACGGCTACAGGAAGCTTTGTATCGATGTTTGCTCTCAGTTTCTTAGCAGTCTTTCGTGAAGGGGCTGAGACCATTCTCTTTTATGTCGGGATCATTCCGCGGATTACAACTGCGAATTTCTTACTGGGAATCGGGCTTGCTATAGCCGTTCTCATCATCATTGCAGTGGCCATGACCAAGGCTAGTCAAGCTATCAAACCTCATCGAATCTTTTTCATTCTGACTTGGTTGATTTACGCCTTGGCCTTCAAGATGCTCGGTGTCAGCATTCACGCCTTGCAGTTGACCAATATCCTACCTAGCCATTTGGTCAATGGACTTCCAACCATCGATTGGGCGGGCATCTATCCAAGCTGGGAAGTTCTTCTTCCTCAAGGTATCTTTGTGGCCTTGATCGCACTCGTTACGGTGAGACAACATGGCAAAGAGTAGAACAGATGAAATGACCATTGTTGAACATTTGGTCGAATTTCGAAAACGATTGATCGCAGTGGTCTTGTGTTATATTATCGTCTTTCTGGTGGCTTTTGTATTTGGTGGAGAACTCTACCAAGCCTTGACGGCTAGCCTCCATCAAAAACTGCTGGTACTGGGACCGAATGATATCCTCTGGATCTATGTATCGCTGGCTAATCTCACAGCTTTTAGCCTGACCTTGCCCTTTATTGTCTACCAGATTTGGCAATTTGTAAGGCCGGCTTTGAAGGAGAAGGAGGCGCGTGCAGTCTTTGCCTACATTCCAGCTAGCTTTATTTGCTTTGTACTGGGGCTTGCATTTGGTTATTTCTTTGTCAGCCCAGCTATTTTAGAGGTCTTGATGCGCTTGGGAGAAGGGCTGTTTGATACCCAATTGACGGCACAAAATTATTTAACCTTCTTATGGCACACCACCTTGCCTTTAGGGGTCTTGTTCGAGTTACCAGTTTTGGTCGCTTTTCTGACCTCGATTGGGCTCTTGACACCACAGTTTTTAATAACCTACCGACGTTACGCTTACTTTGTCCTGCTGGTCTTGGCCGTCGTGCTAACCCCTGCAGACTTTATCAGTGACTTGGCCATGACACTCCCTTTGATCCTCTTATTTGAAGTCAGTGTCGCCATCAGTAAAGTCATCTATTCAAGAAAAAGGAGAAACTAATGGGAATTTTACGTGATATTGGAGCACCAGGTTTGATCATCATCATCCTGGGCGCCCTCTTGATTTTTGGACCAAAACGCCTGCCTGAGTTGGGCCAGTCTATCGGCAAAATGTTTGCTGAATTTAAGACAGCTGTCAATAAAGGCAGTGAAGAAGCAGATCAAGACGCCAAAGAAGCTAAAGAAGAAAAAGAATAATCAGACAATTTTCAAAATTCTATTGAGTTCGATTGCATAAAAAGGTATAATAAGACAAGTACTTGCAATCGACGAAGGAGGAAACCATGATTATTACGATTTTGTCACTCATTTTCTATTTTAGCTATATCGGATTCTTATGCTGGTTGGTCGTAAAAATTGTCGAAAAATTGTTCAATTTCTTGTTGAACCGTTAATGAAGAAACAATCCATTTCACCCCGAGTGAGTGGATTTTTTGTGTCCAATTCAGTTAGAAAGATTCAAACAAAGAGGTTTTAACGGTCTCAGATTGAAGATAAAGTCATATAAAAAACTTTCCTTAAGTGAGTACGGACGTCAGCGAACTTATTAGAAGTTCCATGACTAAATCAAAATACAAAGGGCGTCTGCGGATAAAGTCAAAAGAGGAAATTAGAAAGCAAGTGAAACAACACAACAAAACCATCGTTTTACTGACTGTTTTGTTTATTGCTATGCTTTCCATTTAAATGTTTTTATATCTTTCAAATTCTAGTATTTCTTGTTACTAGTGATGGACTATATCGTTTGTTTTTCTTATTTATTTTATAAGAATGTTAAGCTTAATAGAAATACAGTAATTACAAGATTGTAATATATTCTGTTATAGCTTTATGTGGCATGGGTATAAATTGATATGACTTTTATTATCTATGGTATAATGAGATAAATTTGGAGTTGTAGAGGCGAGCATTTGGAAGAACATAGACCTGATTTTAGAGATATAAAATCATTTGAAGAATTTAACAGATACTACTGGTATCGAGAAGAGCTTTCACAAATTTGTAAGTACCTTGGATTAGAATACAGATGTACAAAAAAAGAATTAAATCATATTATAGAACAATATTTTAGGGAAAATAGAGTAGAAAAAGTTTTGAGGAAAAGAAACAAAAATCAAACCGAAATAATAACCCTAAATACATCATTACTTGAATGTGGGTTTTCCTTTAATCAGAAATTTCGTGATTATTTTTCAGCTGTAACAGGTGTTAATCCGTTTAAGTTTAATGCTGATATGGCAACTGCTTGGAGAAAAGTAAAACGGGACAACAACATAAATTTTACAATCCAAGATATGATTAAAATATACTATGGAGAGTCAGACTACGCCAAGTATGATAATTCAGCTTGCCAATGGAATCAATTTCTAAAAGACTTTTGTGCCGATGAATTTAGCAATCATTACTCCAACAAGTTAAAAGTTGCGGCTATCCTTTGGAATGAAGTTAGAGATTCAAAAAATAAAAAAATTTATTCACGGGGACTTCTAAAAGAATATAGCTACAAAATAGAGGAGTACTGTAAGTAAACAACTTCAAGTTTGTCGAACGGAATATAAAGTATTAAAGACGATAGCACTCTGTTTTTGCAGAGTGCTTTTTTGTTTTATAGAATATAAGAGAATGTGGGATACTTGCTTTCTCTGCTAGATGATCGAGCAGAGAAAGATTTATTAGATATGACATCAGTCAGCTAAACCCTTTTAGCTGGCTTTTTTGTTAGCGACTCGGTCATTAACTTGCTTGTCAAAATATAATTCGGTATCATAGATATATAATGTTTGGTAAGTAAGTCCTATTGTCAGTTCGGAACAAGTAGATAGGAGAAGGGGAGAAAAAACTAGTGAATAAAGACCAATTGATAGAGAAACCAGAAATAAATATTGTTGGGGTTATTGCAAATCATCAGTTTAACTGGTATATTTGTTCAAACGAAATGTGGACAATGGATATCGATAAATATATTCAGGCATACCAGGAAGCAGGTCTGGATGTTGATTTCTCCTATTTACCTGAGATTCAGCAGAATCTTCATGTGATTACAAAAAGCAATCTTGAGAGCTACTTAGAAATGTATAAAGATGATTGGCTGAAGGTGACGGTTGAAGAATTGATCTCAATGATCAAACGTTCAATGGAAGAGGAGAACTTGAATTCAGAGATTATTCTGGAAGGAAAAGCCTTGCTTCCGGATCTTTTCATCGATTTTGATAAAGAAGAATTTTATTCAAACCATCTGGGGATGAAAAACTACGAAAGATATGTGCCAAACGGATGGAAGTTTTTTTCAGGACGTTTTGATCATTTGATCCCCAAAGAGGAGCAATATTGGATTGAAGAGACCAAGAAAACTGAAGGAACTAGTCTTCTATTCATATAAAAATAATACAGTTTAAAAGTATTTCATGAGACTGTGAAATGCTTTAAAATTTCGCCACATTTCAAATCTTTATATTCCGTTTCGTTAGGAATAGCGATGGAAAGCCAACCAAATATGCTATACTGAAGTAGATAGAAGGAGGAGCGACTGATGAGCAGAAAGTGGGTAAAGATCATTGCTATTTTAATTTTCATCCTATCCGGTAGTTACTTTGTCTACAATAAACTAACGAAGCCGAATCTTGGACCGAAAACAACAAAGCTCTATAAGCATGGTTTTCTTTTGCTAGAAGAACAAATCGGAACCTACATCAAAGAACACTATACTGGGATTGAGAAGATTGAGTTCTCCCCAATCTACGTTACTGAAGAAGGGTCAACATTCTCAAATGCCTATGTGCGTCCGACGATCTATGACAAGTATGGAAATAAAGCTACTCTGGGAGATAAAATAAAGAAATTTATTCCATTAAGTTATGGATTGATTTCAGACATTGTTCTTGATTTTGATGGAGGTGGCAATGAAGTCATTGAGTTACTGGACTCAAATGGCAAACCTGTAGACGTTTCAAATGAGGAGCATTTGCCTAAGAGAGCTATACTCACAGAGGCAAGTAGTACAGATGAAAATATTGAATTATTAGTAGAAGATGGTCAGTTAATAGGAGTCGTAAAGGATGATAAAGGAAGCCCTGGTGCAGAAATTGTTTATAATACGGAACTCCATAAAGGAGACGCGAGAGAGTAGCGCTAACCAATGAAATAGAATGAAAAAGAAAGGACAAAACACATGCAGTATTATTTTATCGGTGGCCTAGGTGGTAATAGCTACCATCTGGCTCCACTAATGGATGAGCTAGGCTTTCCTGTGACCTTTCTAGATCCCTATAGGGAAATGATTCAGACAGAAAACGATCTTCGTGATTGGTTCCAAGGTCGGGTTGGCCAGGCTGAAGAGATCTGCTTATTTGGGCATTCCTTGGGTGGAGATTTGGCTCGTTATCTGGCTACTGAGTTTCCTCAGATCCAGTCTTTGATTCTCCTGGATGGGGGTTATCTGGATATGGAAAAGATCCTGCCTCTTGAAGAAGAACTAGAAGGAACGGCGTCCTTCATGCAGCAGCAAGTTTTTGCAACTTTAGAAGAAGCTGTGTTAGCAGAATTCGGTGAGGAAGCAGATCCTACGCCTATAGCGCGAAAAGCAGTAGAGGCTAGCTTTCGCTGGAATCCAGCAAGTGAACAATATGAATTAAATCTGGATCTCGAAAAGGTCATGGCTTTATTGCGTCTACGGCGTCGGATCAAGACTTACCAGATTCCACTGGCGGACCTGCCTGCCCTTTTTATTGGACCTCGGTACCAAGAAGAACCGGAATGGAGAAAAGACGCTCTGAAGCAACTAGATCCCCAGATCGAGCAAGTCTTACTAGATGGTTTGGGGCACGAACTGTATACAGAGTCGCCAGAAATTGTGGCTAGAGAAGTCAACAATTGGCTCCAAAATGTTCATAAATAAAACCTGTTTCTCTGTGTGAAACAGGTTTTTGTCTTGTAATTTCCGAACGTTATTTCCTATAAAATCATTCCCATTGCATTAGGTCCGTATCTTTGGTATAATCTATCAAGGAAACGTCAAGAGACGTAGCGATGCGCTTGCGCATAGGTAGGTCAGTTTTTAGAAAAGAGATTTTTCAATCTATGTTAAATGAATTTCCTATTTTCGACTATGAAGATATCCAGTTGATTCCCAACAAATGTATCATCAATAGCCGGTCAGAAGCAGACACAACCGTCCAATTTGGTAAGCATACCTTCAAGCTTCCAGTTGTTCCTGCCAATATGCAGACAATCTTGGATGAGAATGTGGCAGAGCAGTTGGCGCGTGGTGGTTACTTCTACATCATGCACCGCTTTGATGAAGCAGGTCGGATTCCTTTTGTCAAACGTATGCATGAGCAGGGTTTGATCGCTTCGATTTCGGTCGGTGTTAAAGAATACGAATACGACTTTGTGAGTCAATTAAAGGCAGATGCACCTGAGTACATTACCATTGATATCGCACATGGTCATGCGGATAGTGTCATTCGGATGATCCAACACATTAAGAAAGAATTACCAGATACCTTTGTCATTGCTGGAAATGTTGGAACACCTGAGGCTGTTCGTGAATTGGAAAATGCGGGAGCTGATGCGACTAAGGTCGGGATTGGTCCTGGTAAGGTTTGTATCACCAAAGTGAAGACTGGATTTGGTACAGGTGGTTGGCAATTGGCTGCTCTTCGCTGGTGCTCAAAAGCAGCGCGTAAGCCAATTATTGCGGACGGTGGGATTCGGACCCATGGTGATATTGCAAAATCGATTCGTTTCGGGGCGTCTATGGTCATGATCGGTTCTCTCTTTGCAGGTCATATTGAAAGTCCTGGTAAAACAGTCGAAATCGATGGAGAGTCTTTTAAAGAGTACTATGGATCTGCTTCAGAGTACCAAAAAGGCGCTTATAAGAACGTCGAAGGCAAGAAGATTCTATTGCCTGCCAAGGGTCATTTGCAAGACACCTTGACAGAAATGGAACAAGATTTGCAAAGTTCGATCTCGTATGCTGGAGGCCGAAAATTAGCAGATTTGAAACATGTTGACTATGTGATCGTTAAGAATTCCATCTGGAATGGCGATGCACACTAATTGAATTACTTATTTATTTCACGAATGGGCGTGATGTTTCTACAAGGTGCCGGAACACCTAACAATAAGTAAGTCGAGATAAATCCTTTTGTGAGAGGATATTCAAGGCTTGCTTTGCAGGCCTTTTTGTGTTTTGTGAATAAGTAACGGATTTTATAGAAAGTAGGAGGAAGTATGAAATTACTTGAAGAACGCATCTTAAAAGATGGCAACGTTTTAGGTGAGAATATCCTCAAGGTGGACTCCTTTTTGACCCACCAAGTGGATTTCAAACTCATGAAAGAAATTGGCCAGACCTTTGCGGACCGGTTCAAAGATGCGGGTATTACCAAAGTCGTCACCATTGAAGCGTCTGGGATCGCGCCAGCCCTTTATGTAGCAGAAGCACTAGATGTCCCTATGATTTTTGCGAAGAAAGCGAAAAACATTACCATGAATGAGGGGATTTTGACAGCTGAGGTTTATTCCTTCACCAAGCAAGTCACCAGTACGGTTTCAATTGCTGGTAAATTCTTAGATCCAGCGGATAAGGTTTTGATTATTGATGATTTCCTTGCAAATGGCCAAGCAGCTAAGGGCTTGATTCAGATCATCGAACAAGCTGGTGCTCAAGTGGAAGCGATTGGGATTGTGATTGAAAAATCCTTCCAAGATGGACGGGGATTGTTAGAAGAGTTGGGATATCCAGTTGTATCCCTCGCACGTTTGGACCGTTTTGAAAATGGTCAGGTTGTATTTAAGGAGGCAGACATCTAATGCAAAAACAAGAAAGCCATTCACAGGCCGCTGTTCTAGGCTTGCAGCACTTATTGGCCATGTATTCCGGTTCTATTTTGGTGCCGATCATGATCGCGGGAGCTTTGGGCTACAATGCTCATCAGCTAACTTACCTCATCTCTACAGATATCTTCATGTGTGGGGTCGCAACTTTCCTTCAAGTGCAGCTCAATAAATACTTTGGGATCGGTCTTCCGGTCGTCCTTGGGGTTGCCTTCCAGTCTGTGGCACCTCTTAGCATGATCGGGGCTAGCCATGGTAGTGGTGCCATGTTTGGTGCCTTGATTGTCTCAGGGATTTATGTCATCCTTGTCTCTGGTTTCTTCTCTAAGATTGCTAATCTCTTCCCATCTATTGTAACGGGATCTGTTATTACAACCATTGGTTTGACTTTGATTCCAGTAGCGATTGGAAATATGGGAAATAATGCGCCAAAACCAACCGTTCAAAGCTTGATTTTGGCTGTGGTGACTATTCTCATCATTTTAGTCGTTAATATCTATACGACTGGTTTTATTAAATCCATTTCAATTTTGATTGGTTTGATCGTAGGTACTGCCATTGCGGCTTCTATGGGCTTGGTAGACTTCACACCTGTGACGCAAGCACCAGTCGTTCACGTTCCAACACCTTTCTTCTTTGGAGCTCCTAAGTTTGAAATCACCTCCATCTTAATGATGTGTATTATCGCGACGGTTTCCATGGTTGAATCAACAGGTGTCTATCTTGCTCTTTCTGATATTACCAAAGATCCAATTAATAGCACGCGCCTTCGCAATGGGTACCGCGCTGAAGGGTTGGCCGTTCTCCTCGGTGGTATCTTCAACACCTTCCCTTACACTGGATTCTCACAAAACGTTGGCTTGGTGAAATTGTCTGGTATCAAGACTCGTCTCCCAATCTATTATGCGGCTGGTTTCCTTGTTCTTCTTGGTCTCCTTCCTAAGTTTGGAGCTTTGGCCCAAATCATTCCAAGTCCAGTTCTTGGGGGAGCGATGCTGGTCATGTTTGGTTTTGTATCGATTCAAGGGATGCAGATCCTTGCGCGTGTTGATTTTGAACACAATGAGCACAATTTCTTGATCGCTGCTGTATCGATTGCTGCAGGGGTTGGTTTGAACAACAGCACCCTCTTCAATGGCCTTCCAACAGGATTCCAAATGTTCTTTGCGAACGGAATTGTCGTTGCCAGTGTCTTGGCGATCGTTCTCAATGCTATTTTAAACCGCAACAAACACTAATCTCACATGAACCGGAGGTCCTTGGATCTTCGGTTTTTTTGACTTTTAAAGAAACATATAGTAGAGTGGAAGAGGAGAAAATCTTATTTGATGAGAAGAGAGTTAGAATCATGTATGTAACCTATCACTTTAAAGAGCGCTTGCGCTTGTTTTTGAGTCTATTTTTGCCGATTTTAATCTACCAATTAGCCAATTATTCAGCCAGCTTTGTCGATACAGCCATGACTGGTCAGTACCGGACCCTTGATTTGGCTGGTGTTTCTACGGCTACCAGTCTGTGGAATCCATTTTTTACTTTCCTGACAGGGATTGTCTCTGCGCTGACGCCGATTGTTGGGCATCATTTAGGCAAGGGAAATAAAGAGCGGATTGCTGGTGATTTTTACCAATTCCTCTATATGTCATTTGGTATGGCCATTCTCTTAATTGGTTTTGTTTGGGGCATTGCACCCATGATTCTCAAGCAGATCGGTTTAGAAAATGTTGTTGCCCAAATAGCCATTCGCTACTTATATTTCCTTTCTCTAGGAATCTTACCCTTGTTGCTCTTTAGTATCGTGCGGACCTTCCTCGATACCTTGGGAATGACGCGTCTATCCATGTACTTGATGCTTTTGCTCTTGCCTTTGAATGCTTGTTTTAACTATATCCTGATCTATGGGGCATTTGGTTTTCCTGAGATGGGAGGAGCAGGAGCAGGTCTTGGAACCTCTCTGGCCTACTGGGTCTTGCTGGTTATTGCGGTTTTGATTTTGTGCAAGCATCCTAAGGTAGCACCTTTCCAATTGTGGAAGCCACAGCCTTATGATTTTAAAGGGATGAAAGAAGTATTGCGACTTGGGCTTCCAATCGGTGGAATTGTTTTTGCAGAAGTCATCATCTTCTCGCTGGTTGGTCTGTTGATGGCAAAATTCCCATCACTCACCATCGCTAGTCACCAATCGGCCATGAATTTTTCTACCCTGATGTATGCTTTCCCAGTCAGTATCTCGAGCACCATGGCTATTATCGTATCTTACGAATTGGGAGCAGGAAGACCAGAAGTGGTCAAACAATATTGCCGTTTGGGACGTCTGACAGCCTTTGGTTTTGCCATTGTCACCCTTGTCTTTCTTTATACATTCCGCTTTCAATTGGCGGGGCTATACGGCAAGGATCCAGTCTTTGTGCAGCAAACAGCTATTTTCATGACCTATAGTCTCTTTTTCCAAGTAGCCGATACCTTCGCAGCCCCCCTACAAGGGATTTTGCGGGGCTATAAGGATACAACGGTTCCTTTCTTATTAGGAGTCTTTAGTTATTGGTGCATTTCTATCCCACTAGGGATTTTCCTTGACCATGTGACCAACTTGGGTCCATATGCTTATTGGATCGGCCTTATTTCTAGCCTTGTCGTAAGTGGAATTTGTTACCAACTTCGGCTCTGGCAGATCGAAAGAAAGCAAACAAACTAGAATGAAGTCTGGGAAACCAGGCTTTTTGTCTACCGTGAATTTCATAAATTTTCTGAAAGTTCTTGACAATTGATATCAAAGTGGTAAGATTAGGAGGTAGAAATGAAGAACTAGAAGGAGAACAAGATGAGAAGTGATATGATCAAAATGGGGATCGACCGAGCACCAGCGCGTGGTCTCCTCTATGCAACAGGGCAAGTAAAATCAGCAAAGGATATGCAAAAGCCCTTTATTGCCATTTGTAACTCCTATATTGATATCGTCCCAGGACATGTTCACCTGCGTGAATTAGCAGATGTTGCCAAGGAAGCTATTCGCGAGGCTGGTGGGATTCCTTTTGAATTTAATACCATCGGTGTCGATGACGGGATTGCTATGGGTCATATCGGGATGCGTTATAGTTTGCCATCACGCGAGTTGATCGCAGATGCTGCTGAAACAGTCATCAATGCCCACTGGTTTGATGGTGTTTTCTATATTCCCAACTGCGATAAGATTACACCAGGAATGATTTTGGCAGCTATGCGGACCAATGTGCCAGCCGTATTTTGTTCTGGTGGACCCATGAAGGGTGGTGTTGACATGACAGGGCATCAGGCGACACTCTCAAGTTTGTTTGAAGCTGTAGGTACTTATCAAGCTGGTGATATGAGCATGGATGAGCTGGATTTCTTGGAAAAAAATGCCTGCCCAACTTGTGGTTCTTGCTCTGGTATGTTTACTGCCAATTCCATGAACTGTTTGATGGAAGTATTAGGCCTTGCTCTTCCAGGAAATGGTACCATCCTAGCTGTTTCAGATGAACGCCGGGAATTGGTTCGCCAAGCGGCCAAACAATTGGTAGAGAATATTAAAAAGGGTATCCGTCCACGGGATATCGTGACCAAAGAAGCTATCGACGATGCTTTTGCGCTCGATATGGCCATGGGTGGTTCAACCAACACTGTGCTTCATACGCTCGCAATTGCGCGTGAGGCAGGGATTGACTATGACCTCAAAGATATCAACGAGATTGCTAAGAAGACACCTTATCTCTCTAAAATTGCCCCTTCAAGTGTTTACACGATGCATGATGTGCATGAAGCTGGTGGTGTACCAGCCATTATCAATCAGTTGATCAAAAAAGGTGCCATTAAGGGTGATCGTATCACAGTTACTGGTAAAACCTTGAAAGAAAACGTAGCTGGTGCTGAAATCAAAAATGAAGAAATTATCCATCCAATCGAGCATCCGATTTCACCTGTAGGTGGTTTGTCGATCCTTTACGGAAATATCGCTCAGGATGGGGCTGTTATCAAGGTCGGTGGGGTCGATCCATCTGTGACTACTTTCCGTGGTAAAGCTATTTGTTGCGATTCACAAGATCAAGCCCTTGAGTTGATTGACAATGGAACAGTCAAGAAGGGACATGTCGTTGTCATTCGTTACGAGGGTCCTCAGGGTGGTCCTGGAATGCCAGAGATGTTGGCACCAACTTCTAAGATTGTCGGACGCGGTCTTGGTAAGGATGTGGCACTGATTACGGATGGTCGTTTCTCAGGAGCTACTCGTGGGATTGCTATTGGTCACGTTTCTCCAGAAGCAGCAGAAGGTGGAAATATCGCCCTAATCGAAGATGGGGATGAAATCGTGATTGATCTTCCAAATCGTACCATTGATTTGCTTGTCGATGATGCAACTCTTGCAGAACGTCGCAAACATTTGAAACCTTTCAAATCAAAAATCTCCAGTGGTTGGTTGCGTCGCTATACAGCCTTTGCCAAATCAGCCAACGTCGGTGGAACCTTGATGAGTGACGAAGAATTCGAAGAACGGAAAGCAGAACGTCAAGCCCAAGAAAAATAAGAAAAAACCTTTCCTGCTATGTGATATCACAAGCAAGAAAGGCTTTTTTAGTGGAACCATTATTTGGTGCGCATTTCACCTTGAGGGAAGTAGGTTCCTTCAGGCATATCGTTAATGATGACGTGAACAGCTGACTGAGGAGCACCAGTATTGCGGACAACAGCTTCGGTTACTTCCTTGGCCAAGGCTTTCTTTTGTTCCAAGGTGCGTCCTTCAAATAGGTCAATTCGTACAAATGGCATATGGCCACCTCCTAAATTTTTTATAGGACTATTTTATCACATTTTGAGATACAAAGCTTAGCAAAATTATGGTAAAATGATAATGAAACACATTTTAGAGAGAACAGAAGGAAAATGGCACAATTATATTATAAATATGGGACCATGAACTCGGGGAAAACCATTGAGATCTTGAAGGTGGCCCATAATTATGAAGAGCAAGGCAAGAGCGTCGTTATCATGACCTCGGCAATCGATACACGAGATGGAGTAGGAGTGGTTTCTAGTCGGATCGGTATGAAACGAGAAGCCGTTGCAATTGAAGACGATACGGATATCTTTGGCTTTATTAAAAACCAAACAATCAAACCTTACTGTGTGTTAATCGATGAAGCTCAATTTTTGAAACGCCACCATGTCTATGACTTGGCAAGAGTCGTTGATGAACTGGATGTGCCGGTCATGGCTTTTGGCCTCAAAAATGATTTCCGAAATGAACTCTTTGAAGGTTCCAAACACCTCCTCTTGTTAGCCGACAAGATCGAGGAGATCAAAACCATCTGCCAATACTGTTCCCGCAAGGCGACCATGGTCTTGCGTACCCAAGCGGGTAAACCTGTCTATGATGGAGAGCAGATCCAGATCGGTGGACACGAGACCTATATCTCCGTTTGCCGCAAACATTATTTTAATCCAGACATTCCAACTGAAAGCGTCTAGAACGTTTTAGAGAGGATAATAATGTCTATTTGTTTAAAAGATATTACAATAGAGAATTATTTTGACGTTTTAAATCTAGAAGTTCATCCAAACCAAAGGAATTTTATTGCATCCAATTCCATTAGCTTAGCTGAAGCCTATGTATATGATAAAAATGGTGATTTTATAGCTCCCTTAGCAGTTTATGATAAGGAAGTATTAGTTGGTTTTGTTATGATTGCCTATGACCAGAAAATTGGAATCAGCAAGGGGAACTACTTGTTATTTCGTTTTATGATCGATAAACGATTTCAAGGTTTAGGCTATTTTAAACCGACTATGGATGCAGTCATTGACTTTGTTCGAACAGAGCCAGCTGGAAAAGCAACAAGTCTTTGGTTATCTTATGAACCGGAAAATAATCAAGCGAGATCTTGCTATCTCCATTATGGATTTAAAGAAACTGGCGAAGTCATAGAAGACGAAATTGTAGCAATCTATGATCTAACAACCAAGAATTAAGGAGCAAACATGAATATCTATGATCAACTACAAGCTGTAGAAGACCGATACGAAGAGTTAGGAGAATTACTGAGTGACCCAGATGTGGTCTCTGATACCAAACGCTTTATGGAGCTTTCAAAAGAAGAAGCTTCCACGCGTGATACGGTGACAGCCTACCGTGAGTACAAGCAAGTCCTTCAAAACATTGTTGACGCTGAGGAAATGATTAAGGAAGCAGGCGGCGATGCGGATTTGGAAGAAATGGCCAAGCAAGAGCTAAAAGATGCTAAGGCTGAAAAAGAAGAGTACGAAGAAAAATTGAAGATCTTACTTCTTCCTAAAGATCCAAACGATGACAAGAACATTATCTTGGAAATCCGTGGGGCAGCTGGAGGAGACGAAGCCCAATTGTTTGCTGGTGACCTCTTGCAGATGTACCAAAAATATGCAGAAAGCCAAGGCTGGCGCTTTGAAGTCATGGAAGCTTCCTACAATGGCGTTGGTGGGATCAAAGAAGTCGTAGCCATGGTTTCTGGTCAATCAGTCTACTCGAAACTCAAGTATGAATCTGGTGCCCACCGGGTGCAACGGGTTCCAGTGACAGAAAGCCAAGGTCGTGTCCATACTTCAACTGCCACAGTTCTGGTCATGCCAGAAATCGAAGAAGTCGAGTATGACATTGATCCAAAAGACCTTCGGATTGACATCTACCACGCATCTGGTGCGGGTGGACAGAACGTCAACAAGGTCGCTACAGCCGTTCGTATCGTCCACTTGCCAACCAATATCAAGGTAGAGATGCAGGAAGAACGGACACAACAGAAGAACCGCGAAAAAGCCATGAAGATCATCCGTGCGCGTGTGGCTGACCACTTTGCTCAGATTGCCCAAGATGAGCAAGACGCTGAGAGAAAGTCTACTATCGGGACTGGTGACCGTTCAGAGCGGATCCGGACTTACAACTTCCCTCAAAACCGTGTGACCGATCACCGGATTGGCTTGACCCTTCAAAAACTGGATACCATCTTATCTGGTAAATTAGATGAAGTGGTCGATGCTTTGGTCTTGTATGACCAAACACAAAAACTAGAAGAGTTGAACAAATAATGTTGTTGGGACCATTATTAGCCCAGTATGAAGAAGAATTAATAGCCGTTGGAGAGGAAGCAGAAAGCCTCTCCTTCGCGTATCGTGCTTTAAAAAACTGGACTTTTACAGACTTTGTCCTTGCCTTGCAAAAAGAAGTTAAAGTAGAGGATCAGGCCTTGCTTCTATCCATCTTTGAGCAGCTGAAACATCACGTTCCTGCCCAATATATTATTGGTAGCGCAGATTTTTTTGGCCATATTTTTACAGTGGATGAGCGCGTGCTGATTCCACGCCCAGAAACAGAGGAGTTGGTGGCTCTAATTCTCGAAGAAAACGATGAGAAAGCCTTACGAGTTCTGGATATTGGTACAGGAAGTGGTGCTATCGCTATTAGCTTAGCCCTTGCTAGACCTACCTGGCGGGTTCAAGCTAGCGATGTATCAGAAGAGGCTTTAGCCCTGGCTCAAAAAAATGCCAAGCAGCTAGAAGCAGTCCTTGCCTTCAAGTCGTCAGATGTACTGGACGAACTAGAAGGTCCTTATGACCTGATTGTATCCAACCCTCCCTATATCTCTCGGGATGATGTAGAAGAGGTTGGAGCCAATGTTTTAGCCTCTGAACCCCACTTAGCTCTCTTTGCAGACCGTGATGGATATGCTATCTACGAAAAGATTACCCAGCAAGCACCAAGTGTTTTAACACCAGACGGAAAGATCTATCTAGAAATTGGCTATAAGCAAGGAGCCAAAGTAAAAGAGCTCTTTCAAGAAGCGTTTCCTAACAAACGAGTTCGCGTTCTGAAAGACCAATTTGGACAAGATAGAATGGTAGTAGTAGACAATGGATCACATTGAGAAAGAATTAGAAGCAGGACGTGCAGTTATTCTGCCAACTGAGACAGTCTATGGTATTTTCGCCAAAGCTTTGAATCAAGAGGCAGTCGATTATATATACGAATTAAAACGTAGACCGAGAGACAAGGCTCTGAATTTAAATGTAGCCGATGAAAAAGCGATTCGACTTTATTCGAAAAATCAACCTAGTTATTTAACAAAACTAGTTGATTCATTTTTACCAGGACCTCTGACTATTATTCTTCAGGCGAATGACAAGGTGCCAGACTGGATTCATTCAGGATTGGATACAGTTGGTTTCCGTATACCGGCTCACCCAAAAACGTTGGAATTAATTCGTAAATATGGCCCTTTGGTTGGTCCCTCGGCTAATCTTTCAGGTCATGCAAGTGGAACAAAGTATAAGGCTATTATAAGCGAATTTGATCAAGTGGTTCCTGGTATAGAGGATGATGACTTCTTGACTGGCCAAGATTCAACTATTTTGGATATCTCTGGTTCTAAAGCTAGGATTTTGAGGCAAGGTTCGATTACCAAAGCTGATTTGCTTGCACAAGTGCCCGAGATTTCCTTTGAGGAAGATGAACTTCCTCAGTGATAATGTACATAAATAATTTTTTATAAAGGAGTAGACCGATGATTTTTGATAAAGAAGATTACAAAGCCTATGATGCAGACCTATGGAATGCGATCGCTAAAGAGGAAGAGCGTCAACAAAACAATATTGAGTTGATTGCTTCTGAAAATGTCGTCTCTAAGGCAGTGATGGCTGCTCAAGGGTCTATTCTGACCAATAAATATGCCGAAGGCTATCCTGGTCGTCGTTACTATGGGGGGACAGATGTGGTCGATGTGGTCGAAAGTCTCGCGATCGAACGGGCCAAAGAAATCTTTGGCGCTAAATTTGCGAACGTTCAACCGCATTCAGGAAGTCAGGCAAACTGTGCTGCCTATATGGCCTTGATTGAGCCTGGTGATACTGTCATGGGGATGGATCTAGCTGCTGGTGGGCATTTGACGCACGGAGCTTCTGTGAGCTTCTCTGGCCAAACCTATAACTTTGTGTCCTATAGTGTAGATCCTGAAACAGAGCTCTTGGATTTTGACGCCATCTTAAAACAAGCCCAAGAAGTGAAGCCAAAACTCATCGTTGCTGGTGCCTCAGCCTACTCTCATATCATTGATTTCTCTAAATTCCGTGAGATTGCAGATGCAGTAGGAGCTAAGCTCATGGTTGATATGGCCCATATCGCTGGTCTCGTGGCAGCAGGTCTTCATCCAAGTCCAGTTCCTTATGCCCATATCACGACCACGACCACTCACAAGACCCTTCGTGGACCTCGTGGAGGCCTAATCTTGACCAATGATGAGGAATTGGCTAAGAAAATTAACTCTGCTATTTTCCCTGGTATTCAAGGAGGACCGTTGGAGCATGTCATTGCAGCCAAAGCTGTCGCCTTCAAAGAAGCGCTGGATCCTGCCTTTAAAGAGTATGCAGCTAACGTGATTAAGAACAGTCAGGCCATGGCTGATGTCTTCTTGCAAGATCCAGATTTCCGAGTTATTTCAGGAGGAACAGAGAACCACCTTTTCCTTGTCGACGTCACTAAAGTCGTTGAAAATGGGAAAGTGGCGCAAAACTTGTTGGATGAAGTTAATATCACTCTCAACAAGAACTCTATTCCTTATGAAACCTTGTCTCCATTTAAGACCAGTGGGATTCGGATTGGTGCAGCAGCTATCACCGCTCGTGGTTTTGGTGAAAAAGAAAGTCGCACCGTTGCTGAACTGATGATCAAAGCGCTGAAGAATGCGGACAAGCAAGAAGTATTAGACGAAGTACGTAGCCAAGTCAAAGCCTTGACAGACGCCTTTCCACTTTACGAGGTCTAAACCATCTTATGGATATTTACGTAAAAAAAGCCATCATTCATCAATTTAGCCCTGACGATACCGATCTCTATCTGGCAGATAAATTTCTCAATATCACGCCTAAAATCGAGGAATACTTGCGTAAGAAGATTGAACGGGTCTATTCCGATGAAGCCAGGACCGGTATTTTCGAAGAGGACAATCCTTTTCTTGAGATGATCTCAGATGACCTATTAGAAACTTCGGTCGCAGTAGCGAATCGCTGGAAGGAAGAATTTGTCGTCTCTGAGAATCAAAAGACCAACGATTTGGTGTTCATTCAATTCTCAAAAGAAGGGGTGGACCATTTTGCCTTTCTTCGGATCGCCTTACGGGAAACCTTGACGCATCTTGGCGGTGAAGTGGACAATCCGATTAAGTTGACGCAAAATAATCTACCTGGTTTTGGGACTGGTGCAGATGAAGCTTTGGTCATCAATCTTCAAAGCCGCAAATACCACTTGATTGAAAAACGGATCAAGTACAATGGGACGTTCTTGAATTATTTTTCTGAGAATCTGTTGCAGGCGCAACCCAAGATCTCTCCAAAAAAATCGATCAAGGCACTGGAAAAAACAGCCCAGAAGATTGCGGAAAGCTTTAACACAGATGATTTTCAATTTCAATCAAAGGTTAAATCAGCTATTTTTAACCATATTGAGGAAGAAAATAAACTCTCTCCTGAGAAATTAGCGGATGATCTCTTCGACGACAATCTGACAGCTCGCCTCAGTTTTATTGACCAAGTCAAAGAAGCTGTACCAGAACCTGTCACCTTTGAAGAGATTGATGCAAGTCGCCAGTTGAAGAAGTTCGAAAATCAGAAATTGTCATTGTCAAATGGAATTGAACTGATCGTTCCGAATAATGTCTATGAAGATGCAGAATCTGTTGAATTTATTCTAAACGAGAACGGGACCTATTCTATTCTGATCAAAAATATTGAGGATATACAGAGTAAATAATGATTAAACGTATAGTGAAGATCTTCTTATTCATCTTACTAATATTTGGAATCTACAAGGGTGTTCAGATCCACCATGATGTCAAACAAGTCATGCAGTACCGCTCCCTGGTTAGAGAAGTCCTTGCTGAGGAGGACACCACGGCCAATGAAAACCTCATTCTGGCTATGATCTATACGGAGACCAAAGGCAGAGAAGACGATGTCATGCAGGCGAGTGAGAGTGCAAGTGGTGAGACCAATACTATTAGTGATAATAAGGCCAGTATTCGCCAAGGAATTCAAACTCTTTCAGATGAGTTAAAAGAAGCCAAGAAAAAAGGCGTTGATAGCTGGACTGCGGTTCAAGCCTATAATTTTGGGAAAGACTACATCGATTACGTCGCAAAACACGGTGGAACAAATTCCCTAGAGTTGGCCCGCGCTTATTCACGGGATGTAGTAGCGCCAAGTCTTGGCAATGTAACCGGTGAAACTTATCTTTACCTCCACCCTATCTCTCTTTTAAACGGGATGGAACTCTACATTAATGGGGGTAACATTTATTATTCTCGTTTAGTAGAAACCAATATGACGATTATGAAGTTATTTTCATGGTTTTAATCATTTTCCAGAGAGCCAATTGGCTCTTTTTTTAAGCTGATCAGTTCTGCCTCCAGTTTTTAGGGAAAATAAAAATGTCATGCATTCTTAAAAAAACTGTAAGCTAGTTTTAAGAAATCAACTGTATAATAAAAATCGAAGTGGGTAAACTCTTTATTTACTTCTTTTTTCATCTCTAGTGAGGTGAGAAAAGTAATAAGAGATGCCCAGAGTTGATTTGAGTTAGAAAGAAGAAAAAGATGAAATTAAAGAAGATTGCATTGTTTGTAACGACGACTTTAGCCTTGTTTACCGCTGTCCCTCGGGTTTCTGCAGATAACAATGTGCAGAAAGTCATCGACGAAACCTATGTCAAACCAGACTATGTTTTGGGCTATTCACTAGACCAAAGTCAAATCGAACAAACTTTGAGTCTCTTGAACTACGATAGTTCGAAAGATAAAGAAGAGTGGAAGACCATGACACCAGAGGTTTATTCTTCGATTATGAACGTTACCAACGATGATAGTTTGGAACTTTATTCCTCTGTTAAAATTCAAAAATTAGGCAAAAATAAGCCACTAGAAGTCAATATCGTGACGCCTCAAAACATCACCAAGGTCACTGCAGATATGTATCGTAATGCAGCCGTTACACTTGGATTGGAGCATGCTCAAATTACAGTAGCTTCACCTATCCAAGTGACTGGAGAAAGTGCTTTAGCTGGGATCTATTACTCGCTTGAGAAAAATGGTGCCAAAGTTTCTCAAGAAAGCAAAGATCTGGCTCAAGAAGAGTTAAAGACTCTATCCGGGATCAATGAAGAAAACGCGGGAAAGAAAAACTTCGATGCGGATAAGTTAAACGTAGCATTGACCGACATAAAAACGGCAGTAGCCAATGCCAAACAGAACAATCAGGATTTAAGCAAGGATGATATTCGAAAGATCGTCGAAGAAACCCTTAAAAATTATAAGCTGGATACAACTGTGACAGGTAATCAGATCAATTTGATCGTAAATTTCGCAGTCAACCTCTCAAAGAGTAGCGTCATCAGCAGCAAAAGCTTTACCAAAACCTTGTCGGATCTGAAAGATAGTATCGTAGACAAGGCAGGCGATACCTTTAACAATATCAATCTCAATTTTGATACCAATGCTATTCTAAAAGACAGTGGAAATTTCTTCACAAATGCGTGGAATGCCATTGCCGGCTTCTTCGGAGCCATCTGGAATGCCATTGTCAAATTCTTTAGTGGTTTAGTTGGCTAAAAATAGCAGGAAAGCACTCTTGACAAGAAGTCAGAGTGCTTTTTGTGTGTTTGCTAACTTGAAATGTATTGAAAATAGTTGCTGCATAGAAGAGAACAGTTGCAAAGAATTGAAAAACATAGTATACTTTGAAAAGCAAATTAAAGGAGGACTTATGTTAAAAGCTTATAAAAAATTTTGGGAAGGCTATGCAGATTTTACTGGTTACTCAACGGTATCTGAATACTGGTGGCCACACTTCATTCATTTGCTTATTACAATGCCATTGTTTTACGCTTTAATACAACTTCAAATCGATCCTAATGATGTGTCTGCTTATCAATTGATTTTTTCGTTACGCCCACTTTATTCTGTATTTGGACTCATTATTTTCCTACCTTCATTAACTCTTTCAGTTCGGCGTCTAAGAGATGCAGGATTGCACTGGTTATATCTTCTTGTTGCCCTTATTCCATACGTAGGTTGGCTTTTCATGCTTCTTTTTATGATCTTACCAACAAATCGAGATGAGGAAGTAGAACCTGATTAAGTTAATAAAAGATCTTGAAATCATAATCATTTCAAGATCTTTTATTGTATAAGTCTTTGCTATTTTTAAGCTCGTGAATCAAGGTCCACTGGACCTTAAAACTCGCTTTTCTATTTCTAAGCTCGTGAAAAAAAGGTCCACTGGACCTTTTTTTTATTCCCACTCTACAGTTGCAGGTGGTTTACTTGTGATATCGTAGACGATGCGGTTAACGTGGTCAACTTCGTTTACGATACGAACTGAGATTTTTTGGAGGACTTCCCATGGAATCTTCGCAAAGTCAGCTGTCATTCCATCGATAGAAGTGATAGCACGGATGGCAATAGTGTAGTCGTAGGTACGGCCATCACCCATAACCCCAACAGAACGAACGCCTGTGTTGACAGTGAAGTATTGCCAGATATCGCGGTCAAGACCAGCTTTGGCGATTTCTTCACGGAGGATAGCGTCTGATTCACGAACGGTTTCGAGTTTTTCTTCAGTGATTTCTCCCATAACACGGATAGCAAGACCTGGACCTGGGAATGGTTGGCGCCATACGATGTGGTCTGGCATGCCAAGCTCAGTACCAAGCGCACGAACTTCATCTTTATAAAGAGTATTCAGTGGCTCGATCAGTTCAAACTGCATGTCTTCTGGAAGTCCACCCACATTGTGGTGAGACTTGATAGTTTGAGCAGTATCCGTACCAGACTCGATCACGTCAGTGTATAGAGTTCCTTGTGCCAAGAATTTCACGTCTTTCAATTTGCTTGCTTCGTCATCAAAGACATAAACAAACTCGTTACCGATGATCTTACGTTTTTGTTCTGGATCAGATACGCCAGCCAATTTGTCTAAGAAACGTTTGGCAGCGTCTGCTTTGACAATGTTCAAACCAAACTTACCACCAAGCATATCCATCACTTGATCGGCTTCGCCTTTACGAAGAAGACCGTGGTCTACAAAGATACAGATCAATTGATCGCCGATGGCTTTTTGAAGGAGAACCCCAACAACGGAAGAGTCAACACCACCTGAAAGACCAAGAAGGACACGTTTGTCCCCGACGGTTTCACGGATTTTTTTGATCTGCATATCAATGAAGTTGTCCATGGTCCAGTCACCTTTAGCTCCACAGATGTTCAAGGCAAAGTTACGCAAGATATCATAACCGTGAACAGAGTGACGAACCTCAGGGTGGAATTGGATTCCGTAGATTTTCTTGTCTGGATTTTCAATGGATGCAAATGGACAGTCAGCGGAAGTACCAGTGCGGATAAAGTCAGCCGGAATTTCTGTAACAGCATCTCCATGGCTCATCAAGACCAATTGTTTATCTGGTGTGCCGGCAAAAAGAGCAGAAGATTCTGTCAAAGTCAGTTCAGATTGACCATATTCGCGGTTACCAGCATCACCTGCAGGAACGACCTTCCCACCCAATTTATGGGTTAACAATTGCATCCCGTAACAGATTCCAAGGATTGGAATACCGAGTTCGAAAATTTCAGGATCGATATCAAAAGAACCTTCCTCGTATACAGAGTTTGGTCCACCTGAAAGAACGATCCCAACTGGATTGATTGCACGAACTTCATCAGCAGAAATCTTGTGGCTCTTCAACTCTGAGAAGACTCCAATTTCACGAATCCGACGTGAAATAAGCTGATTGTATTGGCTACCGTAGTCAAGCACGATGATTTTTTCAACATCATGCAAATCAGTTGATAGGTTTGTCATCTTATCCCCTTCTTAAAGAAATTTACTTTCCTCTATTCTAACACAAAAGCCTTGTCTTTACCAATCTCTGATTGAAGAATTAGGAATTTTACGCTACAATAGAGATAACACAGAGAAAGAGCAAGGTTATGATTCCAGCTTACATTCAAATTCATGATCAGATTAAGTCTGAGATTGATCAAAAAATATGGAAAATCGGGGAGCGTCTTCCCAGCGAACGCGATCTAGCTGAGAAATTTCAAGTGAGTCGGATGACGCTTCGTCAGGCCATTACCCTTCTGGTTGAAGAAGGAGTGCTTGAAAGACGAGTAGGAAGTGGCACATTTATCACTAGCACGCGCGTCCAAGAAAAAATGCGAGGCACAACCAGTTTTACAGAAATTATGAAATCGCAAGGCAAGGAACCTTCTAGCCAAGTGATTTCTTACCGTAAAACCATTCCTAGCCTCCAAGAAGTGGACAAATTGGGCATTGATAAGACAGAAACCATCATTCGGATGGAGCGGGTCCGGTATGCCGATGGGATCCCTGTTGTTTATGAAGTGGCCTCTATTCCAGAGAAATTTATTAAGAATTTCAATCGTGAAGAGGTTACCAGCCACTTCTTCCAAACCTTGGAGCGTCATGGCTATAAGATTGGAAAGTCGCATCAGACCATCTATGCGCGATTGGCCAAGGATAAGATTGCGGAGTACTTACAGATTTCAAAAGGGCAGGCTATTTTAGGTCTGACACAGGTTTCCTATTTTGAAGATGGGACGGCTTTTGAGTATGTAAAAAGTCAGTATGTCGGCGAGCGGTTCGAATTTTATTTAGAAAATAACTAAGCTCGCAAATCGTAAAAATAGAAAACTCTTCAAATGTGTGAGAGGCTCACTCTCTTTGGCATTTGGGAGCTTTTTTTAGGTTGAAATCATTCTTTCTAAATAGTGATAGTAAAGGCAACATTGAAAATTTTTAAAAATTTTTAAAAAAAATTTTATTTTTTCTTCAATTTTTGATTTTTTTTACGAATTAATAGATAGAAGCTAGTTTTAGATCTAAAAAAAGATATAAGGCAGGAAAAAATGAAAAAAATTAAAATCGATGTGGTAGCTGTTCCCTTGAGTGGGCATCTGTACCCAACTTTAAATCTCGTTAAACCCTTATTAGATGATCCAACTATGGAAATCCGAGTTTTCACGGGTCCTCAGAAAAAAGCCGTCGCAGAAAGTCTCGGCTTCACGGTCGTTCCGATTCTAGAGGACAAAGTAGAAGAATTTGAACGTGTGGCTAATAACGATAAAAAACACAATCTCTTTTCAGCTTATCGGCAATTGTCTAAGAGTCTGGATTTGATTAATCATGTATCGGATCAATTGCTAGAGGAATGGCGCGTCAATCGTCCAGATATTGTCATTGCTGATTTTATCACTCTATCAGCAGGCTTTGTGGCAGAAGAGTTAGAAATTCCTTGGATCACCACCATGGCAACCCAATTTGCAATCGAAACTCCTTATGGTCCCCCTTGCTTCTTCGGAGGGATGGGAGTCGCGCGCACGAAGAAGGAAGAGAAGATCCAAGCACTATGCCGTAAACTCACTCGCATTGGAAAATACTGTGGGGCTTTCCTCTTACGCAAACGCTTAAAACGTTACAATTTCAAGTTGTACAATCAAAATGGAGTGGAGACCATCTACTCTCCTTATGCCATCTTTGGAATTGGTATGATGGAGCTAGAGTTGAAGACACATTTCCCTCATCAATATGCCTGGCTTGGCCCTTTGGGGACTTCTCTTGAAAAAGCTGAAGATTATCCTTTAGATCTCAGTCCTTACGAAGACAAGACGAAGGTACTCGTGACATGTGGAACCCAGTTGCCTTGGGCAAAAGAGAATTTGCTAGAACAAACCAAGCAGTTGGCCAAAGAGCATCCAGAATGCCACTTTTTTGTCACCTTAGGAGATGGGGCAAAAGACTTCTCTGAAGAAGAAGTAGCGCCAAATGTGACGGTCGTCTCTTATCTGCCCTACAAAGAATATATTCCGCAGATGGACTATGTCATTCACCATGGAGGAGCTGGAATCTTTTATCAGTGTATCGAATTTAAAAAACCAGCCTTGATCTTGCCACATGATTATGACCAATTTGACTATGCGATTCGAGGAGTAGAAGCAGGAATTGCCTTTCAAGCTCATCGCAATCGCACCGAAGAGATTCAAGCAGGTTTTAATGCCCTATTAGAAAAAGAGTCTTGGGAAAAGTTAGAAAGACTAAACAAACTTTCAAAAACCTACAAGCCGTTGGATACCTTGGAGTTTGAAATTCAACGATTATTAAGACGTGGAACGGATGGGAAACTATGAAAATACTTGTAACAGGTGCGACTGGCTTCCTTGGAAAATATGTGATCGATGAGTTGTTGGCTCACGATTATACCATTGTAGCCTTTGGCCGAAACGAAAAAATTGGGAAGGCTCTGGAAGGTGAGCGCGTTCAATTTATTAAAGGGGATTTGAGCGCTATTGAGGAATTAAGACAAGCCTTTCAGTCTGTTGATGCTGTGGTTCACGCTGGAGCTTTATCCACTGCCTGGGGACCTTGGAAGGCCTTCTATCAGGCGAATGTAGTTGGTACTCAAAATGTCCTTGACTTGTGCCGTGAATATGCGGTAAAACGCTTGGTTTACGTTTCTTCTCCTAGTATTTACGCAGCTGGAAAAGACCAATTAAACATCATGGAAAGTGATGCTCCAAAAGAAAATCACCTCAACAATTATATCCGAAGCAAATTGGCGTCCGAAAAACTTTTTTCTGACTATCCAGATGTGCCAAGTATCATCTTGCGTCCTAGAGGATTATTTGGTGTGGGGGATACCAGTATTTTGCCTCGTGTCTTACGCCTCAGTCGAAAAATTGGAATTCCTTTGATTCGAGGGGGAGAGCAGCTCATGGATATGACCTGTGTGGAAAATGTTGCCTTGGCCATTCGTTTGGCTTTGGAAGCAAAAGAAGCACACGGGCAGGTTTATAATATTACAAATGGGGAACCAAAGACCTTTAAGTATTTGATCGAAACAACATTAAAGGGATTGGGAGAACCGATTCGCTATCGGAAACTTCCAGCAGGTCTAGTAGCAGGTGCGGCTTATAGCCTTGAAGGAGTATATCGATTCTTTCATCTGAAAGCTGAACCCCCATTGACTCGCTATACCTACTATCTCCTTCGATATAGCCAAACCCTCGATATTCAAAAGGCCCAAACCGAACTTGGCTACTATCCAAAAATGACTATTGAAGAAGGGATTGACAACTATGTCCAACATGATCAAGCGCATTGATTATTTTCCAGCAGGCTATTGTAGCAGTCATTCTGGTCTCTTATTTAAAGGAATTCCAAATGAAAAAATGCAATTTCCGGCAGGTGTCTTTTTGATTCATCATCGTGAAAAAGGCTATATTTTGTACGATACCGGCTATCACTACGAGATTAAGAAAAAAGCTCGGTATTTCTGGTACCGTCTAGCCACCCCAATGCAGATGAAAAAAGAAGACCAGATCGATTATTTATTGCAAGAGCGTGGGATTGATCCAGCAGAAATTACTTATGTGATTCTTTCGCATCTGCACCCTGACCATCTCGGCGGAGCAGCACTTTTTCCAAATGCTCATTTCTTTGTTACCCAGGAAGTCTATGAGGTGTACCAAAAACCGAAATTTAAAGATCTGATTTTTAAAGAGTTTTTGCCAGCTGATTTCAAAGATCGGGTGACTTGTCTCAAAGCAGATCAAAGGCATCCTGCTTTCCCCTATCGCCCGACCGCGGATCTTTTTGGAGATGGGAGCATTCTTGTTTCGTCCATCGATGGACATGCGAGAGGGCAAGGCTGTCTTTATCTGGATGAGCTCAAGCTCTTTATTGGAGCGGATCTTTCTTGGGGAGTGGACCTCTTGCCTTACACAGGGCAAATGCGTCTCATCCCCTCCTTGGTTCAGGATAATAAGAAGGCTTATCTTAAAGGAGCTGAGTTGCTGGAAACACTCTTGCAAGATGGCATTCAAGTTGTGGTCAGCCACGACCCGCAAGATCGGATTGAAAGGATTTTAAATGAAAAAAACAGTCTTTCTGAAAACCTTTATTGAAACCAGATGGTGCCACCGATTCCGTTCAAAAGAGGCCTTGAAGCGATATCAAGATAAGCAATTGGCGCGCTACCATGCTTTTATCACTTCTCAGTCTCCCTATTTTCAAGCCCATTCTCCCGAATCCTTTGGAACGATGGATAAAACCTTCATGATGACACATTTCAATGAACTCAATACCCTAGGGGTGGATCGAGATCAGGCTTTAGAAATGGCGATTCGCGGAGAACAGACGCGAGATTTTACTGAGATGAATGGAGAAGTAGCAGTAGGCTTGTCTTCTGGGACTTCAGGCCACCGAGGAGTTTTTGTCACCACAGAAAAAGAGAGAAGTATGTGGGCTGCAGCGATCTTAGCCAAGATGCTTCCGAAAGGAAAACTATTTGGTCATCGCATTGCCTTTTTCTTACGAGCGGACAATGAACTCTATCAAACCATTAACTCAGGCCTTATCCGCTTGGAATATTTTGATATTTTCAAGGATAGCAAGGAGCATTTAGAGCGTCTCAAAGACTATCAACCAACTATTGTGGTCGCACCAGCTTCAACCTTGATTGAGTTAGCCAACTATGTCAGCAATCAGCAACTTGCGATCCAACCCGTCAAGGTTGTCTCTGTCGCAGAAATCCTAGAGGAACGAGATGCTGAGACAATCGCTAAGGCCTTTCAACTAGACAAGGTTGATCAGGTCTACCAAGCGACAGAGGGATTTTTAGCTTGTACCTGTTCAGAAGGCAATCTACATCTCAACGAAGATATTTTGTATGTCGAAAAAGAGTATCTTGATGATAGCCGCTTTTATCCGATTATTACGGATTTCAAACGAACCAGTCAACCCATCTATCACTACCGCCTCAATGATATTTTGGTGGAAGAAAAGTCCCCTTGCCCTTGTGGTTCTGTCTTTACTCGAATCGCAAAGATCGAAGGACGATCGGACGATATTTTCTATTTCAAAAAAGAAGATGACAGTAGCCAGATGATCTATCCGGATTTTATTCGACGGTGCATTCTCTTTGTCGAAAATATTCAGGACTACCAAGTAACTCAGTTGGCAGATGGATCCATTACCATTGCCTTGAGTCACCGGACAGAGTCTATGGAGCAAGCGATTTTTGCTCAATTCGAACTCTTAGCTCAGCAAAAACAATTCATTCTTCCAAGTATTCAATTTATCGATTACCAACGGGACCCAACACGTAAATTAAAACGTGTTCAACGACTTCAATAAAAGGAGAATCCTATGACTACTGTAAAAAGACATTTGCAAATTAAAGGCTATGGAACAGCGCTTCCAGCTCATACAGTTTCTTTCAAAGACCAGACTCGTTACCGCGTGAAAGAAGGAGAAGAAACACAGATTGATCTTGCAGCGCGTGCGATTAAAGCTGCTTTAAACCATGCGGGGCTTGAAATGGCAGACATAGACTGCCTGGTTTCGGCTAGTGCAGTTGGTGTTCAGCCCATTCCTTGTACAGCTGCTCTGATCCATGAGCGCGTGGCCAAGGGACTAACGATTCCTGCTATGGATATCAATACCACTTGTACCAGTTTTGTATCAGCTTTAAGCACTGTTTCTTATCTGATTGAAGGTGGAGAATACCAACGGGTGCTGATTGTATCCAGTGAAGTAGGGAGCCTAGGGCTGAATCCTAAACAAAAAGAAAGCTTTGAACTGTTTAGCGATGGAGCTGCAGCCTTTATTTTTGAAGCAACAAAGGAAGATAAAGGAATCATTGCCAGTATGCAACGTACCTGGTCTGAGGGAGCCCATGACACCGAAATTCGTGGTGGTTTGACAGCGTATCATCCGAAATTGTACTCTGAAGCAACCAAGACTGATTTCATGTTTGATATGAAAGGGAAGAAGATTCTTTTGCTTTCTGCCCGTGTTATTCCAGAAATGTTCCAAAAATTCCAAGAGAAATCAGGCATTTCTAAAGATGCTGTAGACTATATTATTCCTCACCAAGCAAGCCGCGCCTTACCACTCGTCATGGACAAATTGGGCGTTGGCAAAGACAAGTACCTCAATATTGTCAGTGATTATGGAAATATGGTTTCGGTAGCCGTTCCTTTCGGCCTAGCCTATGCACTGGATCATGGATATGTGAAGGAAGGAGATACCATCTTCTTGATGGGAACTGCAGCAGGGATGACGGTCAATATGTTGGCACTGAAACTTTAACGATGAATATTCCTCTTATTTCAAGCTCAAAAAGCATCAAGTCCCGCTAGTCTTTAGCGGGCTTTTTTGATATAATGAAAGGTATGGAAATTGAGAAAACCAACCGAATGAATGCGCTCTTTGAGTTTTATGCAGCGCTCTTGACGGACAAGCAGATGAACTACATCGAGCTCTACTACGCAGATGACTACAGCTTGGCTGAGATTGCAGAAGAGTTTGGAGTGAGCCGTCAAGCGGTCTATGACAATATTAAACGTACAGAAAAGATTTTGGAAGACTACGAAATGAAACTCCATATGTATTCCGATTACATTGTTCGTAGTCAGATTTTGGATCAGATTTCTGAAAAATACCCTGAAGATCCTTTTTTACAGGAACAAATTTCTGTACTTTCCAGTATCGATAATCGAGACTAATGATTAAATACAAGACAGAACTAGGAGAAAGAGTATGGCATTTGAAAGTTTAACCGAACGTTTACAAAACGTCTTTAAAAATCTTCGTAAGAAAGGGAAAATCTCTGAAGCGGATGTCCAAGAGGCAACCAAAGAGATTCGTCTAGCCCTCTTAGAGGCCGACGTTGCCCTTCCTGTTGTAAAAGACTTCATCAAACGGGTCCGCGAGCGGGCTGTAGGTCATGAAGTCATCGAAACCTTGAACCCTGCCCAACAAATCGTGAAGATTGTCGATGAAGAATTGACTGCGATTTTGGGTTCAGAAACAGCAGAAATTATCAAATCTCCAAAGATTCCAACCATTATCATGATGGTCGGTCTTCAAGGGGCTGGTAAAACAACTTTTGCTGGGAAATTAGCTAATAAATTAGTCAAGGAAGAAAAAGCGCGTCCTTTGATGATTGCGGCCGATATTTATCGTCCAGCGGCCATCGACCAGTTGAAGACCCTTGGTCAACAGATCAATGTCCCTGTCTTCTCACTTGGTACAGAAGTCCCTGCAGTAGAGATCGTTCGTCAAGGTTTGGAGCAAGCAAGAGCCAACCACAATGACTATGTCTTGATCGATACGGCTGGTCGTCTGCAAATCGATGAAAAACTCATGGGCGAGTTGCGGGATGTCAAAGCCCTTGCCGAGCCAAATGAAATCCTCTTGGTTGTCGATGCTATGATTGGTCAAGAAGCAGCCAATGTGGCGCGTGAGTTCAATGAACAACTCGAAGTAACCGGGGTCATTTTGACCAAGATCGATGGGGATACCCGTGGTGGTGCAGCCCTTTCTGTCCGTCAGATTACTGGGAAACCAATCAAGTTCACTGGTACTGGTGAAAAAATCACTGATATCGAAACCTTCCACCCAGACCGTATGTCTGGTCGGATCCTCGGTATGGGGGATATGCTGACGCTGATCGAGAAGGCTTCTCAAGAATACGATGAGAAACGCTCTCTTGAACTCGCTGAGAAGATGCGGGAAAATACCTTTGACTTCAACGATTTCATCGATCAGTTAGACCAAGTTCAAAACATGGGACCAATGGAAGACCTGCTCAAGATGCTTCCAGGGATGGCAAATAACCCTGCCATGAAGAACCTCAAGGTCGATGAACGAGAAATTGCTCGCAAACGTGCAATTGTATCATCCATGACCCCAGCTGAACGCGAAAATCCAGATTTATTAAATCCAAGCCGTCGTCGTCGGATTGCTGCTGGATCAGGAAACAGCTTTGTCGAAGTCAACAAATTCATCAAAGACTTTAACCAAGCCAAGCAGATGATGCAAGGCGTCCTCTCTGGCGATATGAACAAGATGATGAAACAAATGGGCCTCAATCCAAATAACATGCCGAAAAACATGCCTGGTGGAATGCCGGATATGTCTGCCCTCGAAGGCATGATGGGACAAGGTGGCATGCCTGACTTGTCCGCTCTTGGCGGAGGCGCTGGAATGCCTGATATGAGCCAAATGTTTGGTGGCGGTCTCAAAGGAAAAGCCGGTGAATTTATGATGAAACGGGCGATGAACAAAATGGCCAAACAAATGCGCAAAAATAAGAAAAAACGGAAATAATCCTTTCTAATAAAGGCCTGGAACACACTGTTCTGGGTTCTTTTAGAAACTACTACTAGAGGAAACATGTTAAAAAAACTATTTCAACAAGTCATTCGTTTCTTTGCAAGATTGTTTTCTTCGCACAGCAAGCCCTTTGAATTCCCAAAAGGGTCGAAGAAACCTCCGATCAGACCGATTATCTTTGTACCTGGGAGTTCAGCCAGTATCCAGCGATTCAATGGAACCATCCGCATGCTCCATCGATTTTCTAGAAAAAAGCAAAGTCTTTTAAAAATAAAAGTCAACAAAGATGAGTCTATAGAGATGGAAGGAAGACTGAATACGAAAGAGCCGAATCCGATGATTGTGATTGGCTTTGAGAACAATCGAGATGGCTACAGCAATATCAAGCAGCAAGTTGAATCCCTTAAGATAGCTCTAACCTACCTTCTTGATCACTATCATTTTTCAGAGTTCAAGGCAGTAGGGCATTCTAATGGTGGACTGGTTTTGACTGGTTTATTGGAAAGTGGCTTTTTAGAGAAAAAGAAGGTAAACGTCAGCAAGTTGGCTATTATTGGCAGTCCTTACCAATTCAATCAAGAAATGTTTGACGATTTTCAAAAATGGAAGCATCGCCTGGGAAAAGAAGTACAAGTCCTTAATTTTGTCGGTAGCTTTGCTGGAAAATCAGATGGCATCGTCCCTCTTTCTAGCGCACAAGCAGCACAATCTATTTTTGACAATCAGGCCTATACAGAAGTGAATTTAAACGGTCGTAAGGCTCATCATTCAGCTTTACCCACTAATCCAGATCTAGTGAAACAATTAAGTCTATTTTTGAATCTATAATTAAATTACATAATTTCGGTTATGTAATTTTTATTTGTCTCTTGCAATCCTTAAGTAAATATGGTACATTTTTGGTAGCGATTACACATACCTAAGGAGGATTTTATGAAGGATCCTAAATTACTAGAGACAATGAAAGTTTACAAGGGACGGGATGATGTTCCTGATGATTTTGATAGCTTTTGGGATCAAGCCCTAGCAAAGATGACTGAACTGCCTGAATACAAGCTCGAAGAACGAGATTTCAGCATTCCAAATGTTCAATGTTATGAATTAACCTTTAAAGGAACACGAGATGGGCTTGTTTATGCGCGGGTTGTTCTCCCCAAAACAGATCAAAAAGTTCCCGTTATTTTCCATTTTCATGGCTATATGGGCCGTTGTTGGGATTGGTCCGACATGCTGGCTTATACAGTAGCTGGCTATGGTGTTGTGTCTATGGACGTAAGAGGGCAGTCAGGCTATTCAACAGACGGAGATCGTTCACCACTTGGAAATACGGTAAAAGGACAGATTATACGCGGAGCCGTGGAAGGTCCGGATCAGCTCTTTTATAAGGATGTCTACTTAGATCTTTACCAGTTAATTGAAATTGTAGCCAGCCTTCCTCAAGTAGATGACAGCAAACTTGCCAGCTACGGAGCATCTCAAGGCGGTGCCCTTGCTCTGGTTGCTGCTGGATTGAATCCCCGAATCCAACGAACGGTAGCCATTTATCCATTCTTATCGGATTTCAGACGTGTATTAGAGATTGGGAACACCAGCGAAGCCTATGATGAGCTTTTCCGTTATTTCAAGTTCCACGATCCATTTCATGAAACGGAAGATCGTTTGATGCAGACATTGGCCTATATTGATGTGAAAAATTTTGCCCATCGCATCAAAGGACAGGTTCACATGATTACAGGGTTGGATGATGATGTCTGTTATCCTGAAACGCAGTTTGCCATTTATAATCGATTAGAATGTCCAAAAGAGCATTTATTCATGCCAGAATATGCCCACGAAGCTATGAATGTTCAAGTCAATGATCGAGTCTATAATTGGCTCTGTGGTAGCAAGATTCCATTTCGATATGTAGAAAAATAAGTTACAGAAGAAAACAATCAGTAAATCCATGAGATTTGCTGATTTTATTGTGTTTAAAAGGGATCTAGGATAGAAAGAGATACAAAACAAACCTATATAACCCCTATAACATCTTTCCGAAAAACTATAATTTTCTTGAAAAATATATCTGGCTATGCTATACTACTAGTATAGAAAGATTTGGAGAAAAACATGAAACGCGAGATCTTATTAGAACGGATTGATAAACTCAAACAAGTCATGCCTTGGTACGTATTGGAATATTACCAATCAAAACTGGCCGTTCCATACAGTTTTACGACCTTGTACGAATACTTAAAGGAATACGATCGATTTTTCACCTGGGTTTTGGAATCTGGTATATCGGATGCTGACACCATGGCCGAGATCCCTTTAGACGTTCTGGAGCACATGACTAAGAAAGACATGGAATCCTTTATTCTTTACCTACGTGAACGTCCTCTGCTCAATGCCAATACGACAAAAAACGGGGTTTCCCAAACAACCATTAACCGTACCCTTTCTGCATTATCTAGTCTCTATAAATACTTAACTGAGGAAGTTGAAAACGAGCAAGGTGAACCTTATTTCTATCGAAATGTTATGAAGAAGGTTGCTACCAAGAAAAAGAAAGAAACCTTGGCGGCTCGAGCTGAAAATATCAAGCAAAAACTCTTTTTAGGGGATGAAACAGAAGGTTTCCTTAACTATATCGACCAGGAGTACCCGCAAACACTCTCAAACCGCGCCTTATCCTCTTTTAATAAGAATAAAGAGCGAGATTTAGCCATTATAGCACTCCTTCTCGCCTCTGGTGTTCGTCTCTCTGAAGCCGTTAACCTAGACCTTCGTGACCTCAATCTTAAGATAATGGTGATTGACGTCACTCGAAAAGGTGGAAAACGAGACTCTGTTAATGTTGCTGCCTTTGCTAAGCCTTATCTAGAACAATATCTCGCTATTCGAGACAAACGTTACAAGACAGAAAAGACTGATACAGCTCTCTTTCTGACCTTGTATCGAGGTGTTCCAAACCGAATTGATGCTTCTAGTGTTGAAAAGATGGTCGCCAAGTATTCAGAAGATTTCAAAGTCCGAGTGACGCCCCATAAACTACGCCATACATTAGCAACTCGTCTCTATGATGCAACCAAATCACAGGTTTTGGTCAGCCACCAGCTAGGACATGCTAGCACCCAAGTTACAGACTTATATACGCATATCGTTAATGATGAGCAGAAAAATGCCTTGGATAGTTTATAAAATTACATAACGTAAATTATGTAATATATTAGTTTTAAAAAGAGCGATAGATTTTTTGAATGTCTACCGCTCTTTTATACTTTCTATAAAAATTCGATCCAATAATTACGGTGTGGCTCAATAATGACTGGTTTTCCCCAGAATGATTTTAGATAGGCCAAGTTTGCAGGGGTGACAGGTCTTTTTTCACCATTGAACTTCTCTGCACTCTCTTTCGTTAGAAAGCATTTAACAGCTTCATATGGTGTACCATCGCTCGCTATTCGATCAATTCCTAAATAAGCAATTTCATCACCGGCCTTCGGAAAATCTGTAAATAGTTTACCAATAAAATAAACCGTCTTATCTTTCATTAATTCATAAGCTTTACTATTTTCCAATCTATTATTCGCTGCAGCGTACATAATACAAAAGCTATCCACGATATCTTTCAAAGGCA
Source organism: Streptococcus parasanguinis (assembly GCA_018379295.1). Taxonomy (GTDB): domain Bacteria; phylum Bacillota; class Bacilli; order Lactobacillales; family Streptococcaceae; genus Streptococcus; species Streptococcus parasanguinis_AH. Next base: position 47,626 of record JAGZVW010000007.1, read on the forward strand.
TTAATTCTTCTTTGCTAACGATTATTTCCTCAGGAGCAAGACCACCAATGATTAAGTTTTTATAATAAGGTTGCTGGATGATGTTATCTAAAGCCATTCCTAATGGTAGTTGGACAGCTTGATAACCTAATGGTTCTAACTCCTGCTTTTTCTGGTCAAGGTGTTCTTGTGTAATACTGACATTTAAATCGTAAGGACTGGAAGGTTGTTGTTTGCTAAAAAAAGCCACTACTATACGATCTAACTGTTCAAATAGACCAAGATTTTCAACTGGAATTTTCATCATCGAATATGATCCCCTTTTTTGTTCAGATTTCCTCTATATTGTACACTCATGATATTTAATTATCAAGAAAAGAGACTATGTCATAAACGAACTTTCGTTTTATTACGATATCACCTCACCAAGCATAATTTTTCTCACCACAGGTAGCCATTGCTGCTAACAACTCCTCTGGTGTCAGTTTCTTCAAGCCTCCATAGGTTGGATCCTGTACATGTGTATCGGGGTCTAGATAATAGATTGCTGAGATATCCTTACCATCTTCTGTCAATTCATAGCCAACTCCAATCACATTATGTTCCCCACTTTTTCCAGGATAGATTTGAGCTACATTGAAGGTGTAATAGAGAGGATAGCCATCATCAATATCTTTGCGCACGCGTTCTTTAAAGAGTCGGATATCTTCAGAATCTGGACTAGTGTCCGTTACAGTAGTTAGTCGATAACCCGCTTGATTTCCACTTGGTTCTGGATAGCCAAATAGACTCTGATTCAAGACGCGAATGGCATCTCGATTATGAGTCCCATAGGGGTTATAAGTCCCCATTTCCTTAGCTAATTGATGTTGAGAGACGCTAACCCCTCGACTAGCCAGGATCATTTGGACTGTCGCCGGAGCACAGAAATACCATTCTTCTTGAAGTTTTAGAGGAATAGGCAATAATTTTCGGATCCCTTGATTCTCTTTGGACGATGTTTCTTGTTTGACCGATTGAGAAGGTTGCGTATTCTCTTTCAATGAAGCTTGTTCCTCGCTTGAAGATGGCAATGTTTCCTGACCACCGGCTTCCGTATTGCCTTCCTTAATTTTTAATCGCTCTGCTACCTCTGCTGGCATTGGTGGATTAGGTTCTGTACGCTCCTTTGTTTCTACACTGACTCTTGTTGATGAAGCAGATGTGGCCTTACGAGAGCTGGAAGGACTTGTTTTACTTTCTTTTGGTGTCTCTTTACAGCCAGATAAACCAAGAAAAGTCAGAAATACAATGAATAGACAAACTTTTTTCATGATTTTTCTCCTTCAAGAAAACGATCACGAGACTAAATAAAATTAGGATACAGGGATTAGCAAATACACTTTTCCACCTTTACTATACTACAAAATCCTTCGTAAAACAATAATTTCTATGTGAAACTAGTTTCAAAAAAGAGACCCGCTTCTGCGAATCTCTTATGACTTTATTCCACCACTGCTTCAGCAATTTCTTCTGCAGTGATACCTGCAAAGTAACGACCTAGGTTAATAGTTTGAAGGGCTTTGAGGACGTCTTCACGTTCGTATTTAACGCCACGAAGAACATCTTCTACTGCTGCAACATCTTCGATACCAAAGAAGTCACCGTAAATCTTGATATCTTGAATTTTTGATTCAATGACATTAGCGAAGATTTCCACCTTACCGCTTGTGAATTTTGTGCCACGACGGACATTGAATTCAGGAGACTTCCCATAGTTCCAATCCCAGGTACCGAACTTGGTTTCCTTGATACGATTGATTTCAGCCAATTCTTCATCCGAGAAGACATATTCTGTCATCTCAGGGTATTCTTTCTTCATGTAGTCCAAAAGTAGGTCACGGAACTCTTCAACCGTGATTTTTTCTGGCAACTCATCGATGATATTGGTCACACGAGCACGGACTGATTTAACCCCTTTTGATTCAAACTTATCTTTAGACACTTTAAGTGCGTTAGCTAGGACTGACAAATCCACGTCAAAGAGAAGACAACCATGGTGCATGATCCGGCCATTGATATAGGCTTGGGCATTCCCACAGAATTTCTTACCGTCGATCTCTAAGTCGTTACGGCCTGTAAATTCAGCTTTAACACCAAGTTCAGCTAAAGTATTGATAACTGGAGTAGAGAAGCTCTTGAAGTCAAAGGCCTTGTTTTCATCTTCTTTAGAGATGATTGTATAGTTAAGGTTGTTCAAATCATGGTAAACAGCTCCACCACCACTGATTCGACGGACTACTTCAATTCCATTTTCGCGTACATAGTCACGATTGATCTCTTCAATGGTATTTTGGTGACGACCTACAATGATCGATGGTTTGTTAATCCAGAGAAGGAAGATTTGATCCTCATCCAATAGATGCTTAAAAGCATACTCTTCTAAAGCAATATTAAAAGCAGTATCATTTGAATAATTAATAATGTATTTCATAGTAATTCCAAAAAATTCGTTTTATAAATCCTACTCTTAGCAGGATGAGCATTAGACAGAAATAGTTGAATTTCACTTAATTTTTTGAAGTAGTAAAAAGAAATGTAACGAGTTATCGTTACATTTCTCGGAAAAATTGAGACAAGTGGCTCAATTTTTAGGCATGGAACTCTATGAGAGGTCGCTGCCGTCCGTACTACTTAAAGAAAATTTAGTTGAAAGAATAATATTATTTCTTCTTAGGTGAGTGAACTGCCAAGCCAAGTACATCCGCAAAAGCTTCGTACATTACCTCTGAGAAGGTTGGGTGACCATGAATGGTCTTAAGCATTTCTTCTACAGTGATTTCCATCTCAATGATAGTTGAAGCTTCGTTGATCAATTCAGCTGCTGCTGGACCAATGATGTGAACCCCAAGAACTTCACCGTATTTTTTTTCTGCAATGACTTTAACAAATCCTTGAGCCGCATCTGATGCAATGGCACGTCCGTTTGCGGCAAAATTGAATTTACCAATTTGGACATCATATTTCTCACGAGCTTGTTCTTCTGTCAAACCAACAGCCGCAACTTCTGGAAGTGTGTAGATAGCTGCAGGAGTTAAGTTCAATTTGGCAACAGCGTGGTTTCCTTTAAGGGCATTTTCAGCCGCTACTTCACCCATACGGAAGGCGGCGTGGGCCAACATCTTCGTACCATTGATATCACCTGGCGCATAGATACCTGGAACAGATGTTTCCATGTATTCATTGACCTTGATACGACCACGGTCTAATTCAAATTCTACTTCTCCAATTCCTTCAAGATCTGGAACACGACCGATTGAAAGAAGAGCTTTGTTTGCGATGATATCGTCTTTGCCTTCAACCTTGATACGGAGTTTGCCATCTTCTTCAATGATTTCTTGCAGTTTCGTATCAGTCAAGATGGTCATTCCCTTACGTTCAAGGATCAAACGAAGGTTCTTAGAAACTTCCGCATCCATGGCTGGCACGATGCGATCCATCATTTCGATGACCGTAACCTTAGAACCAAAAGTCATGAAGGCTTGACCAAGTTCGATCCCGACAACCCCACCACCGATGATCACAAGGCTTTCTGGTACTTCGTTCATTTCAAGGATGTCGTCACTTGTCATGACAAGGGATGATTCCATTCCTGGAACGTTAATCTTGCTGACTTTTGAACCACCAGCAAGGATGATTTTCTTGGTTTCAAGCAATTCAGAACCATTTACCAAGACATTCTTATCTTTCGTAATGGTACCGATACCCTTGTGAACATCCACTCCGTAGCTGCGAAGAAGACCCGCAACACCACCAACCAAGGTATTTACGACCTTGGTCTTGGTTTCAAGAACCTTGTCCATGTCCACTGAGAAGTTTGGATTTTCAATGATAATACCACGGTTGGCTGCATGTCCGATATTTTCGATAATTTCAGCGTTGTGGAGGTAAGTCTTAGTTGGGATACATCCGCGGTTCAAGCACGTTCCACCAAGTTCAGATTTCTCAACAAGAGCAACCTTACCACCTAATTGAGCTGCCTTAATGGCAGATACGTAACCAGCAGGGCCCCCACCGATCACTACGATATCATAAGCATCATCACTCTTATTGTCATCGTTTGAAGCACTTGCTGCAGCTGGTGCTGGGCTCGCTTCTGGTGCTGCTGCTCCAGCTGTAGGGATATTTTCCCCTTCTTCACCAAGGTAACCGATTACTTCTGTTACAGGAACAGTTTCTCCGTCCCCTTTCAAGATAGCGATCAAGTAACCGTCTTCTTCTGCTTCCAATTCCATGCTGACTTTGTCTGTCATGATTTCAAGGAGCACTTCTCCTTCTTTTACAAATTCGCCGACTTTTTTATTCCACTGAACGATTTGTCCTTCGGTCATATCTACGCCGGCTTTTGGCATAATTACTTCTAAGGCCATTTTATTTCCCTCTTTTTCTTGTCTCTATTCTCTCTCGTTGATTAGACCAACATTGAAATCGGGTCTTCAATCAAGGCTTTCAAGTCTTTCATGAATTTGGCACCAGCCATTCCATCGACAACGCGGTGGTCAATGGTCAAGCCCAAGCTCATGATTGGACGAATAACGATTTCACCATTCACAACCACTGGTTTTTCAACCGTTGCACTAACTCCAAGGATGGCAGAGTTTGGTTGGTTGATAATCGGTCCAAATGATTGAACGCCAAACATTCCTAAGTTACTGATGGTAAAAGTTGAGTTTTGCAATTCACTTGGCGCAAGCTTACCATCCAAAGTACGTCCGATAACGTCCTTGAAGGCTACCACCAACTCTGACAAGGTCATTTTTTCTGCATTGTAGACAACTGGAGTCATGAGACCATTGTCCATCCCAACTGCCATCGCCAAGTTGACATAGTTGTGAGTGATGATAGTTTTGCCATCATCCGTCAATGACGCATTAATGTATGGGTGTTTCATCAACGTCTTAACAACCGCAAGTGAAAGCAAATCTGTTACAGTGACTTTCTTGCCTGTGGCTTCCATGATTGGATCCAATACTTTCTTACGAAGGGCCAACATTTGAGACATATCAACGTCATAGTTCAAAGTAAAGGTTGGTGCTGTCAAGTAAGATTCCACCATCCGTTGAGCGATCACCTTCCGCATTGGTGTCATCGGAATCCGCTCGATCTCACCATAAGGTGTCACATTATCTGGAGCTTCCTCCACCTTCTCGATTTCAGCAGGTGACTTAATGGTCTCATTCTCAATATTTTCAGGAAGGAAAGCAAGGACGTCCTTCTTCATGATCTTACCACGATGACCAGTTCCTTGAATCTCTTGCCAAGCAATATTGTGTTCTAAAGCAATTCGTTTTGCAAGTGGTGAAATGCGAACCACATTTGTGTCTTTATATGTTTCCACGTCTTCTTTGTGGACACGACCGTTTGCGCCTGAACCAGAAACATCATAGAGGTTGATCCCAAGATCATCCGCTAATTTTCTAGCCGCAGGAGTCGCTCTTAGCTTATCATCAGCCATGACCTCTCCTATTCTATTTATGATGCAAAGGGCGTTTAAAAGCGACCGAAAAATAGGAAATCAACGCAGACTTCGATGAAGTCAAGGAGATTTATCTTTTTTCCGAGCTTTTAGCCCGTGCTCTAATCTAAGATATCAAGGACACAGAGAACTTTGTACCTAAAAAGATACAAAGTTTCCTCGTCTAATTTAAATGACATTACATAATTTATGTTATGTATTATTCTTTGTTATATGTTTTACGAATGGCATCTTTGATGCTTTCAACTGTTGGAATCATTGCATTCTCAAGGTTTTGTGCGTAAGGCATTGGCACATCTTCCCCCGCACAACGGCGGATTGGTGCATCCAAGTAATCAAATGCTTCTGATTCAGAGATAATAGCTGAAATTTCACCAATATAGCCACTTGTCTTGTGGGCATCATTGACAAGAACTACTTTTCCTGTTTTCTTGACAGAATTAATGATGATCTCTTTATCGAGTGGGAGCAAGGTCCGTGGGTCTACTACTTCTACTGAGATGCCTTCTTCTGCCAATTCTTCAGCTGCTTGCATCACACGACGAAGCATTTTCCCGTAGGTTACAACAGTAACGTCAGTTCCTTCGCGTTTGATTTCTCCGACACCAAGTGGAATCGTGTAATCTGGATCAACTGGCACTTCCCCTTTTTGGTTGAATTCTGATTTGTACTCAAGAATGATAACGGGGTTGTTATCACGGATAGATGACTTGAGAAGTCCCTTCATATCCGCTGGCGTACCAGGAGCAACAACTTTCAAACCAGGAATATGAGTAAACCATGATTCCAACGATTGGGAGTGTTGGGCTGCAGATCCAACTCCATTCCCAGCAGCACAGCGAATGGTCATCGGCACTTGCCCTTTCCCACCAAACATATAACGAGTCTTAGCAGCTTGGTTGACAATAGCATCCATGGCAATCACAGAGAAATCCATGAAGGTCATATCAACGATTGGGCGAAGTCCAGTCATGGCTGCACCTGCTGCTGCACCTGAAATCGCAGCCTCAGAAATCGGACAGTCACGGACACGTTCTGGACCGAATTCCTCAAGCATTCCTACTGAAGTTCCGAAGTCTCCACCGAAAACTCCGACATCTTCCCCCATCAACAATACATTTTCGTCGCGACGCATTTCCTCAGACATAGCAAGGATAATGGTATCGCGGAAAGACATTAATTTAGTTTCCATAATTCTCTACTCCCCCTTAGTCTGCGTAAATATCTTCGAAAGCTGATTCAAGTGGAGGGAATGGGCTTTCTTCCGCAAATTTCACTGAAGCTTCCACTGCTTCTTTTACTTCTTCTTGGATCTGATCCAATTCTTCTGCGCTCGCAATCTCATTTTCAAGGAGATACTTGCGAAGGTTTTCGATTGGATCTTTCTTCTTCCACTCTTCTACTTCTTCACGAGTCCGGTATTTACCAGGGTCAGATGAAGAGTGACCAAGCCAACGATAGGTGACACTTTCAATCAAGACAGGTCCTTTACCAGAGCGAACATGGTCGACTGCCTTCTTAAACCCTTCATAGACATCAATAACGTTGTTCCCATCAGGAATAAACATACCAGGAATGCCATAAGCAGCACAACGCTCATGGATATGCTGGATATTGGTCATTTTCTTGATATCGGCAGAGATTCCGTAACCGTTATTGATACAGTAGAAAATTACTGGCAGATTCCAGATGGAAGCCATATTGACTGCTTCGTGGAAGACACCTTCGTTGGTTGCGCCGTCCCCAAAGAAGCAGACGACAATCTTACCAGTCTTTTTCATTTGTTGTGTAAGGGCAGCACCTACTGCAATTCCCATACCGCCACCAACAATCCCGTTGGCACCAAGGTTTCCGGCATCCAAGTCAGCGATATGCATAGAGCCACCTTTCCCTTTACAAGTACCCGTATATTTCCCCAGGATTTCAGCCATCATGCCATTCAAATCGATTCCTTTAGCAATGGCTTGTCCGTGACCACGGTGGTTAGATGTCAGCAAATCATCGTCGTTTAAAGCCAACATCGCTCCAACGTTAGCCGCTTCTTCCCCAACAGAAAAGTGCGTCATTCCTGGCACTTTCCCTTTTTTTACTAACTGTGCAATTTTTAAGTCCATGCGACGGATTTCTTCCATTTTACGGAACATTTCCAATAAGAGACTTTTATCTAATGTTGCCATCATTTCGCCTTTCTTAGCATTTATTCATTCTCTTTTATTCTAGCCAAAAATGAAAGCACTGTCAAAAATAATGCTCAAATGATTTCACAAACTATATACCTTGGAGGAAGGTTTTATAAGCATTTTCAACTTAAAATAAACTATTTCACAAACTTATCTTTCATGAGATTGCATTAAAATATAAAAAACCGATAGGATCCTATCCTACCGGTCGTTATCTTATGATTGGCGTTGACCAAAGTCATGAATCATTTGTTCTAATACTTCACGACTAGGCGTTGTTAACATGTAAAGGTAATCACCTTGAAGCTCAGCAAAGGCTGCAGGCATATCTTTCTTGACACGGAATTGATCATGGTATTTAGCCAAAACTTCTTCCTCTGACAGAGCATAGGCCGCATTGGCACGACGAGAAGTTGCCAAGCAATAAAGGGGCTCAAACTCAGAAGCTGGGAAAGGTTCTCCTGCTACGATGGCAGCATAGCCACGGTACAAATCAATCGAGTGAGCGTAGTTGTAGACATCGATGGTAAAGCCACCTGCAGGGCGATTATTGTACTCGATCGCAATATAGTCATCCCCATCGCGGAAGAACTCAATGTGGAAGAAACGTTCCTTCATGCCAAAAGCTTTGACAATTGCTTCCCCATATTGACGTAATTTTGGATCCATCTCTTTAAGAACATAATAAGAGTTATCCATTTTATAGAGCATCAAGTCAAGTGGCGTATAGGCATAGTCAAACGTCGTCGAGAAGACAATGTTACCATCGCGATCAACTAAACCATCAAAGGTACAAATCTCGCTAGAAGTGACAAATTTCTCAAAGAAGTACTCCGTATGTCCATCCCATTCTGCCTTGAAATGATCTACATCTTCTGGTGTTTCAAGTTTAAAGGTCGCTGCTGCACCTACTCCATTATCAGGCTTGGCAATCAATGGCAACCCAATCTTCTTCACAGCCTTGTCGATATCTTTTTCTGCTTTTACCACAGCACCAGGAACGACAGGAACTCCAGCCTTCTTGAAGAGTTTCTTCATTTCGGATTTGAACTTAGTTTTCTTCAGATCTTTTGGCTTAGCTCCGAAGACATTGAATTGCTCCCGAAGCGCCGCATCCAATTCCAACCAATACTCATTGTGAGATTCGATACGATCGATTGGGCCGTGTTTATAGAACAGAAAGGCTACCGCACGCTTCACTTCGTCCAGATTTTCCAAATTTTCAACTCGGAAATACTCTGTCAAGCTATTGCGCAATGGCTCATCTAACTGTTCATATGGCTCTTGACCAATTCCCAAGACAGTGATCCCTTTATTAGCCAGTTCGATTGTAAATTGTTGGAAGTTTTGTGGGTAATATGGTGAAATAACGATATAATTCATTGAGGTCTCCTCCCTTTTCACTTATAGATACATTTGGCCTAGGAAATATGGCATTTGTTTGCGCCACCATTCCCAATCGTGGGCTACATCATGTCCCCATTCAGCGAACCAAGCGGGAATGTTTTTGTGATCAAAGGCTTCTTTCAGTTTGTAGAAAGATGGAAGCCCGTCTTGCTCCCAAGCCCCTAAACCAGTACAAACAACGATTTCAGCCTGACGGTAACGATCGATAAACCAACCATCATTTTGGTTCCAGATATAATCAGATGGAGAGTTTTGGTAAATAGCTTCATCCCCTCCAAACTCACCAACAAAGAAACGAGCGTCATAGATACCACTCAAGGCAATCACTTTGTTGAAGACATCTGGATGTTGCAAGAAGAAATTGAGCGCGTGGTAAGCCCCCATAGAACAGCCAGTTGTCATCATCGGGTCAAACCAGCCTGTTTTGTGTTTGATAAAAGGAATGGCTTCTTCAATCACATAGCGTTCATAAGCGCGATGCATTTCAGCTCGATCGTGTGGGTTTTTCCAATCACAAAGCCAGCTTTCACTGTCTACACTCGAAAGGGTGAAGAATTGAACCCGTCCTTCTTCGATGAACTGAGCACAGGCATCAATCATACCAAAGTCATAGTATTCATTATGGCTTCCCCCTGATGAAGCAAAGACCACTACAGGAATCCCTGCATGTCCATAACGGTTTAGATACATTTCGCGGTTAAGTTGGCCACTCCAGTGGCTTAGATGTTCAATATTCATAGGTTCCCTCTTTCTTTATTATAAAACTTTAAAAGCTTCTAATCCCACTTCTCTGCTAAGAAACGAAGACATTCCGGTAAATTCTCTGCCCAGGCTTCTTCATGGTGGATAGCCCCAGATTGAATCCGAATGGCGATATTTTCTAAAGCTACTCCTTGTTGAATGACATCATGATAGTAACGAAGAGATGAGTCAATATAGGCTTGCTTGATATTCCCTGCCATCAGGGTTTTATCTGTATCATCAGCCTCTTCCGTCCCCACATAGATGTAAATGCGTTGATCTGCATATAATTTTTTACGCTCGATATAATGATTGAAGGCATCTTGGTGCAGCCAGTTAGCGGATGAAAAGACCCCTAAACAACCGATTTGATCTTGGTACTCTAGGCCCAAAAATTGGGTGATATTTCCACCAAGCGAGGAGCCAATCATAGCTGTATGTTCTCTGTCAGCAAGCGTTCGGTATTCTTGGTCAATGAAAGGTTTGACCACTTCCATAACGAACTCTCCGTACTCAACGCCCTTGCCACCAAATTGCATTCCGGGAATATTGGACTCCTTGTACTTCCAGGCAGAGTATTCATTCATGCGTTGGAAACCATCATTATCGATAGCAACGACAATCATGCGGCTAATATCAGGATTGCGCTTGATGGCTGGAATCACCTTCCAGGAATGACCTGCAAAAGCTTCCTTGCTATAGAGAACATTCTGGCCATCATGAAAATAGACAACAGGATAGCGTCGATCGGTATCTGTTTCATAATTCTTAGGTAATAAGACTCGCACACGACGGAGTTTTCCGGTATAAGGCACTTTCAACTCGTGTGTCTTCATATCTAAATAAAAGTAGGATTTGTTCATTGTCAGAAAACTCTCTATATTCTAAATTTTATTCATTATACCATTTTTAGAAGAAAAAGTCTGGATTTTCTCCAAACTTTTTCCTTTCTTGGGTTATTTTTCCATAAACTGAGCCAAATCTTGCAAGGAACGTTCGGCAATTTTTTCATAGCGTTCTTTCTTATCTCGAATACGTGGTCCTTCTAGCTCCTTAATAATTCCAAAGTTGACATTCATGGGTTGGAAATGTTTGCTGTCGGCATGGGTGATATAGTGGGCCAAGCTTCCGATAGCAGTTGTTTCAGGGAAAATAGCTGCTTCTTCTCCTTTGAAAAGGCGAGTTGCATTGATTCCAGCAACTAAGCCAGAAGCTGCAGATTCAACATAGCCTTCTACCCCTGTCATTTGACCTGCAAAGAAGAGGTTTGGTTGTTTCTTAGAACGGTAGGTTTGCTCGAGGAGATTTGGCGAGTCCATGTAAGAATTGCGGTGCATGACGCCGTAACGAACGAACTCCGCATTTTCTAAACCGGGGATCATTTGGAAGACCCGCTTTTGCTCACCCCATTTAAGGTGAGTTTGGAAGCCAACGATATTGTAGAGGCTAGCCGCCGCATTGTCTTGGCGAAGCTGAACGACTGCGTAAGGGGTCTTAAATTCCCCATCACGAGGTCCTTTGTAATCATCTGGATACTCAAGCCCAACTGGCTTCATAGGTCCATAGAGCATGGTTTTGATGCCTCGTTTGGCCATAACTTCAATTGGCATACAACCTTCGAAATACTTTTCTTTTTCAAAAGAGTTAAGCGGCGCTTCTTCCGCGTTAACCAAGGCCTCATGGAAATCCATAAACTCTTGTTTGGTCATGGGACAGTTGAGATAGGCTGCCTCGCCTTTGTCATAGCGAGACTTGAGATAAACCTTGTTCATATCGACTGTATTGACATCGATGATGGGAGCCGCTGCATCATAGAAATAGAAGCCATCTCCACCATTGAGCGCGTGGATCTTATCAGCTAAAGCATCGCTAGTTAGAGGACCCGTTGCGACCACAGTGATGGCATCTGTCGGCAATTCCGTAATTTCATCGCGAATCACTTCGATGAGCGGATGTTGGGATACCTTCTCGGTCACCCGACTAGCAAAACCTTCTCGGTCCACAGCAAGTGCTCCACCGGCTGGCACACGAGTCACTTCCGCTGCTTCAAGGATGACAGAACCCAAACGGCGCATTTCTTCTTTGAGGAGCCCGACAGCATTGGTTAGAGAATCCCCACGAAGAGAGTTGGAACAAACTAGCTCAGCAAAATTGTCTGTTTTGTGTTGCGGAGTAGATTTGACTCCACGCATTTCATAAAGCTTGACCGGAATACCTTGTTGGGCAATTTGGAAAGCCGCTTCCGAGCCCGCAAGGCCCGCACCGATAACATTGATATAAGATTGAGACATGACACTAATACCTCTTTGGGTGAAAACTAAGGCCAAATTAAAACAAGCTACTGGACTGTTAGACACCCACAAATCTTTCTAAATTGATACTCGGTCTATTATACCAAAAAGGCAAGTAAAAAGACAGACAGGAGGATTCCTGAATGTCTTCGAAAATCATTGTTTCTTGAAGTTGAATGATCTATAAGCATTCAGCTGATTTTTGTCTTCGTAACTAATGCTAAAGCCCACTTCTGTATTCCTAGGTAGTTTATCAACTTGAAGTATTTGAGTAAGTAAGTATTGAAAATCAGAATCCGTCCAATTTTCAATATCTTCATTAGTTACTTGTAGGTTTTGTTTTCGTACCTCTTTTATATCAATGTCTATATCAATTCTAAAGGTCGAACGATTATCAGCAACTCTTTTTAAGAGTAGATCTCGATCGCGAACAAGCGTTTCTTCATCAAGATTGTTGACTCTACTTGGGTCTAGGTCCTCAATTAAGGGAGTGAGTTCTTTGACATCTGTTTTTAAAATAGACTCTCTTTTTTCTTGCTCCTCAAGATAGGTTTCCGGGTTGCCACTATATTCTTTTTTTGGCACCAAAGAATAATAGGAGTCAAATGAGGCCAATTCAACAGAGTTTTTAATATAAAGTTTCCTAATCGCATCATCGCTTAAAAATGTCGAAATCAAACTACCACTTTGAAGTATCTTATTGTATGCTTCGTCTAGCCTATCATAATTGTCATCACCAGAAGCATACTCCATTTCTAGGCGATAGACTTTTTTCTTCGAAAAACCTAGGAAAATTTTCTTCTCGACTTCTTTAAGTTTCGGATTATATCTGAGGACTGGAGTTTTCTCAACATAATCTTTTTCAAAATCTACATAGACATCAACAAATTTTTCAGTTCCTTCAATGTAAATTGGAGATCCCTGATAGCCGAACGTATCAGCTGTCGAGTATCCTTCCGCTTTTAGCCCTGCAGCTTCTACTACGGAACGAATATTTGATATAGCCGTATTCGCTAAATCATTATCTACTCCGTTGTTACATGATGACAATATTAATAATGTCAGCATAGGTAAGAGTACACTAATTACTTTCTTAATCGCTTTTCTTTTCATTTCTCCTCCTAGCATGCAATTTAAACAAAATCCTTATTTTCGTTACAGTTAGAATCTTAAAGGGATCAATTTCCAGTTGATTGGTGATCTTATAAAATTATCTATATTTTTTTGACATAGCATCCTTCCAGATTCATAGACACAACCAGGCTGCTAGGAGGGCAGATAGGATACTGAATAAGGAACCAATCAAATAATACTCCGCAAAGGCTGGATCCTCCGAAATTTTATTGTAGCGAGCGATGGACTTGGCTGTAAAGACTAGCCCAATCGAAGCGAATTGTCCATAGACCAGACAGGCGCCAATCACCAAACGCTCTAAAAAACCAATCATAGAACCAGCCCCAGTGATCGTATCCATTTTCTTCTTGCTGGTGGGTTGATATTTAGTAAACAGAATTTTAAAAGCAATATTGCTTGGTTTCCCAACTAGAAGAACATAAAAAATCAGATTTAAAGTGTCTATTGGCAGATAGGTCGTGCCATTCTTCGCTCCTAAAAGGACTAGACAGCTAATGATGGCGATATGCAAGACTTGATCCAATGCAAAAGTCCATGCTTTTGGTAGTTTCAATTGCTTCTGCACGATCGGTTTTAAGAAATCTATTGTAGCATGGGTCAGTAAAATAACCAAGCAAATCCACCACAAATCTAGATGACAGAAGGAAACGACGATCAGAGGCAGAGCTACATATAAAATGTGAAGCCCTAGCACCTTCTTATCCTGATCCTTGCGATCCGCCATCTTTTGGCTTTGAAAATAATAATCTGATAGTAAATGACAAATCAACAAGAGAATCAAGTATGGATTCACTACGATACTAGACAATCCGCTCATCTTCCTCTCCTTTCACTGTGCTTTGTATACTAGCCAGGGCAGCTGCTCGTCCCCGTAAATAAACGCGAATACTGCTACTCTTTAAGCGCTTGGACAAGGCACTTGGGTTAATAGCTAGTGATTGAGCCAAATCCTGCTGACTAAAGGACTCGCTATATACGGATCTCTTTAGAAGATTGAGCAAGATCTCCTCCTGACTATCCCGCCAACCTGAACGAATGGCTTCTCCAGAAGCGATGAGGGCGTTCACAAAAAAGTCTTGGTTTTCCTTCCCGCTTGAAAAATAAATCTGTGTATTGCCATAGTCATTTTTCTGATGGACCAGATTTATAGCTGCACGAGCATTCCAATAGGCTGGTCCATCTGCACCGATACTTTGCAGGGGATCGATATCCGTTACAATCTCCCCAAGGCCAATACCGAAACGAAGTTGAGTCGGTTTTAGTTCTGAACGCAAGGTATCGATGATTTGAAAAATGGGAGCCTCTACTGTCAAAAGCGCTTGAAACTCATCGCCCAAAGTTAAGGTAAAAGCCGATGCTAGATAGTCTTTAAAAAGCTCATTGATCTTTTGAAGGGTTTTTTCTAACTGTTTTTGCAGGTCAAAACGTTCTTGTACGATTTTGGAATCAATCACATCTGCAATCAAAGCAAGATACATAAGCCCACCTCCTTATGTCTATTATAACGAAAAAAAAACAAAATGTCTATTATAACAGACATTTATAAAAATTGCCGTTATAATAGACATTGAATCATTTAAAAGCTTATTTCACTTTTTCTTCTTCGTAGTCGCCATTGCTACATACGACTTGTTTGCCGCCACCACGAACTTTTTTCTCAACTAAGTAGTGGCCACATTTTGGACAATCCCGACCGATTGGTTTATCCCAAGAGGTAAATTCACACTCTGGATAGCGATTGCATCCATAGAAGATGCGGTTGCGCTTGGTTTTACGTTCGATGATTTGACCTTGATGACAGTCAGGACACTCCACGCCGATTTCTTTGACAATGGCTTGGGTATGACGACAATCTGGGAAATTACTACAAGCATAGAACTTACCAAAACGTCCTAATTTAATCACCATCGGGCTACCACAGACTTCACAATCAAAACCAGCTGGTTCATCTTTAATTTGGATTTTTTCCATCTCTTCCTCAGCCTTTGCGACTTCTTTAGAGAATGGTTTGTAGAAGGCATCAATGACTTTTTGCCACTCTTCTTTTCCAAGTTCGACATCATCGAGTTTACCTTCCATCTCTGCTGTGAAGGTCACGTTGACAATATCTGGGAAGAATTCAACGATCAGTTTATTAACGATTTCTCCTAACTCTGTTGGTTCAAAGCGTTTAGCTACCAGCTTCACATAATAGCGTTTTTGAATGGTCTCAATCGTCGGAGCATAGGTTGAAGGACGACCAACCCCATTTTCTTCCAAGGTCTTAATCAAAGTTGCTTCAGAATATCGAGCAGGTGGTTGGGTAAAGTGTTGCTCAGGCTTGCTATTGACTTGCTTAACGCTATCGCCTTCTACCATATCCGGCAACATCTTGTTCTTATCTGAGTCGTTATAAATAGCCAAATAACCATCAAACTTCACCTGGCTCCCATTTGCCGTATACTGAACCCCATTTTGACCTAAACGGACATTCATGGTATCAAAGACAGCTGCTGTCATTTGACTAGCTACAAAGCGGTTCCAAATTAAGGTGTAGAGTTTTAATTGGTCTTTGTCTAAGTATTTAGCAATGCTCTCAGGAGTATTGAAGACGCTGGATGGACGAATCGCTTCGTGGGCATCTTGGGCACCAGAAGCATTCTTCACTCGGCTTCCATGCTTGGAATATTTCTCACCGAAGCGATCCACGATAAAGTTCGCTGCCTCATTTTGCGCAACTGGACTGATCCGTGTGGAATCGGTACGCATATAAGTAATCAAACCTTGAACACCAGAGCCAATATTGATTCCTTCATACAACTGCTGGGCGACCATCATGGTCTTACGTGTACGGAAGTTGATCTTATTGGCAGCATCCATCTGCATAGAAGAGGTGGTGTATGGAAGTGGCGCATTCCGACGACGTTCTTTCTTTTCCACCTTTTCAACGGTAAAATCTTTGCCATCTAAGCGTTCAAGAACAGCTTTCACCTCTTCATTGGTGTTGAGCTTCATCTTCTTGCCATCAATCCCATAGAAGCTGGCTTGGAATTGCTTGGTCCCTTTTTTAAAGACACCATCAATGGTCCAGTATTCTTCCGGCTTGAAATCATTAATCTCATTTTCACGATCAATGATTAATTTGAGGGCAACTGATTGCACGCGCCCTGCAGAAAGTCCTTTTTTAACCTTTTTCCAAAGAATAGGTGAAATCGAATACCCTACAATCCGGTCCAAGACCCGACGTGCTTGTTGGGCATCAACCAAATCCATATCGATTTGACGCGGTTCTTTAAAGGCATTTTTAACTGCATCCTTAGTGATTTCATTAAAGACCACACGGTTCTTTTCCTTAGCATCCAAGTTCAAAATATGAGCCAAATGCCAAGAAATAGCTTCTCCTTCTCGGTCCGGGTCACTTGCGAGAAAGACTTGTTTGGCTTTTTTAGCTTCTTTTTTCAAATCATTAATCAAGGGACCTTTTCCGCGAATATTGATATATTCCGGTTCATAGTTATTGTCGAAGTCAATTGACATGGTTGATTTTTTCAGGTCCCGAATATGACCAACACTGGCCATGACTTTATAGTTACGACCAAGGTATTTCTCGATTGTTTTCGCCTTAGCAGGAGACTCCACAATCACCAAATTTTTCTTGGTTGTACTGCTTTTCTTTTTTGTTACCACGTTTTATCCCTCTGTATTGTATAAATCTCATTGAGTTTAATACATTTTAAGAAAGATGTCAACTAGGAACTTCTCCTATAGGAAAATCACAATTCGTATTTCAATTCATCAAGAATGTCCTGGCCTGATGTGACAAGCTTTGCACCTTCTTGAATCAAGTGATGGCATCCTGCAGATTTTCCATCTAAAATGTTTCCTGGAATAGCAAAAACATCTCGTCCTTCCTCCATGGCACGCTCACAAGTAATTAAACTCCCTGAACGAAGTCGTGCCTCTGCCACAATCACAGCCTGACAGAGTCCTGCAATGATGCGGTTTCTCTCAGGAAAATGAAACTTCAAAGGGGCCTGTCCTGGACCATACTCGCTCAAGATCAGATGGTGCTCTCCCATGTAGGTCTGTAATCTCTGATTACTTTTCGGATAAAAAACATCCAGCCCCGTTCCTATCACTCCGATGGTCTTTCCACCATTACGAATGCTGGCATAATGCGCTGTCGCATCAATTCCCTTAGCAAGTCCACTAACAATGACCAGTTCATTTCCAAGTTCCTTAATTATCTTCTCTACAGAACGAACCCCTTCTCGCGTGGTCTCTCGAGCTCCAACAACTGCAATCTTCGGTTTGCTTAACAGTTGCAAATCCCCTTGGTAAAAAAGGAGTACAGGAGGATTGTAGATCTGTAGCAATTCCTCAGGGTATTCAGGATCAAAAATGGATAGAGATGGGAACCGTTCAAACTCCTTGTGTAAATGCTCTTCATCCAGCTGCCGGTATTTGTCTACAAAATGAATAATACTGCGACAGCGAGCGATCCTTGCTATCTCTTCTAAGCTTGGTAAGGCTTGGTCTTTCCTACAGTAGTCCAAAACTCTCAAGACTTGCTCATTTGATAAACCGGCTTCTTTTAATTTAAAGATTTCAAATTTCTCCATGGTCACCTTCTACTTCCTCTCACTTATTTATTCGAAAAAGAAAAGAAAAAAGCTCTATTTCTAGAACTTTTTTTGATATGTCGAAGAATAAAAGTAAGATGCGGCACCAATCAAGTTGCTTTCATTATGGAAGCGAGCAGCTTGGATGGGCAAGGCCTCAAATGGTTTATGCCCTTTTTGAGAGAGTAGCTCATGGTATTGTAGACTGATCTCATCGATCAATAGTGGTTGACTACTAATGCCCCCTCCAATCGTCACTTTTTCAAGCAAGAGCAAAGATTGAAGATTAAAAATCAGAATAGCAATATCATGGCAATACTCCTGAAACAAGGATGTCAGCTCCTCATGGCCTCCTTGATCAAGAGCTTTGAAAACAGCTAGACCATCTGCCTTTTCTAAGTTCAAGATGTGACTAGCCTTCTCAACGAATTGAACAGCTGAACCGGTGTTTTCCAAAAGATTGGAAATGCCTTGCAAAAAGAGTTCGCGATGAAAGCGGCGATTTTCTGGTGTTCTTTCTGCCTTATCAATAGACCGAATGTATTCTGTCAGTTGCCAACCTTTCAATAGGTCACCGTTAGAAAGAAGAGCAAGGCCAACTCCTGTCCCTAGGACCAAGGTCGCACCGCAAGGACAATTTTTTAGATTACCAAGCCTTGCTTCCGCTAGTCCAGCAGCTTCTCCATCATTGAGAACAGTGACAGGTACTTGAAATGTTTGTTCTAGTCTACTTGCTAGAGGAATGCCTCGTAAATATGGAATGAGACCACCTCGAAAGACAAAGCCAAGGCTCTTTTGGATCTCACCAGGGCATGAAATGGCGATTCCCTCGATTTCTTCCCGTACAGGAGCAACGATTCCTTCTAATCCTTGCCAAAAGTCCTCAATCGTAGATGGTGTTGGGATCTTGTCTGTACGGATCAATTGATAGTCTGCATCCATCAGACCGTACTTTATAAAGGTCCCTCCGATATCGATGGTAAATAGCATAACCTAATCCTCACACATTGATTTGACGGGTTCAAATGAACGCCGATGGATAGGAGTCACTCCCAGCTTGTGAAGGCCAGCCAGATGGTTAGCCGTCCCATAGCCAGCGTTCTGCGTAAAATCATAACCCGGATATTCGCAATCAAACTCTTCCATCATCTGATCCCGAGTCACCTTGGCTACGATGGATGCTGCAGCAATGGATAAGGAGTTAGCATCCCCTTTGATGATACTAGTTTGGGGAATAGGAAGATCCAACCTCATGGCATCAATCAAAAGATGTTGAGGTCGTGGGTCTAATTCTTGAATAGCCTCTAGCATAGCTAATTTGGTTGCTTCATAAATATTAACCTGATCAATGACCTGATTATCTTTTATCCCAATCCCGACAGAGAGAGCCTGATCTAAAACCGCTTGGTAAATAGCATGGTGCTTCGATTTCGGAATTTTCTTACTATCATTTAACCCTGGAATTTTACAATTTTCCGGCAGAATGACGGCTGCTGCGACGACAGGGCCAGCCAGAGGACCTCTCCCTACTTCATCCACACCTGCAATAAGGTGAATCCCTTGAGTATAAAGTTCTTTTTCATAGGCCAGCATTCCTTCCAAACGTTCATCTTCATCTAAACGTTTTTGGATTTCTTTTTTTCGCTTTGCGATCGCTTGGATCACACCAGATCGGCTATCCTGTTCCAATTCAGTCAATAAAGGATCGTCTAACCGCTGAATGCCTGCCAATTGTTCTTTAATTTCCTTAATGGTTGCCATCAATTTCCCCTACACGATCCAGCGTATAGCGTCCCAATTTTCCATCGCGGACGTCTTTAACAAAGAGTTGGTAAAAACGGTCGTAATCTTCACGAAATCCTAATTTCTGGGTCATTTCCATAATGATTTCAGGAGCTTCTTGTTCCAGATCCATTTGTTTAAAACGTTCCTGCAAAACAGCTGGATAATGCTCTTTAAAATAGTTAAGGCCAAAGATGGTCACTTCATCCATTGGAAGCAACTGATCCTTTATCGCTCCTGTTAAGGCGAGCTTTAAAGCCACTTCTTCATCTTCAAACTTTGGCCAGAGAATCCCTGGGGTATCCAAGATTTCAAGGTCTTTATTGGTTTTCAACCATTGTTGCCCCTTGGTCACCCCTGGTTTATTTCCAACAACAGCAATCTTTTTCCCCGCTAAGCGGTTCATCAGAGTTGATTTCCCGGCATTAGGAATCCCGATAATCATGGTCCGAAGGGTTTCAATCTGAATCCCTCGTTCCTTTTGACGGGCAATTTTATCGGCCATCAAGCTCTTAGCAGCATCTGTGACCTTCTTAACCGTAGATTGCTCTTTGGAGTTGATAGCCAAGGTTTTGATGCCTTGAGACTCAAAATAGTCCTGCCATTCTTTTGTTGCCACAGGATCTGCCAAGTCTACCTTGTTCAAAATCATTAATTTAGGCTTATCACCAACAATTTTCGTTAACATAGGATTTTGGCTTGATAGGGGTAAACGAGCATCTACCAGAACCGTCACAAAATCCACAAATTTTAAATTTTCTTGTACTTGTCTTCTAGCTTTGGACATGTGTCCAGGAAACCATTGTATAGTTGCCATGTTCTCCATTCCTTTCCAGTTCAATCTCTTCTATTATACCATGTTTTCTGAAATCACTGTGATTAAGAAAAATACTAAAAAAGAAGCTACCTAAGTAACTTCTATTTTATATTCTAGCGAATTTGCTCAAAATGCAAATGCACGGCGATATGATCACCATAGCCGCTCCGTTCCAAATCACGTTGCAAGCGATAAGAAATATAGTGTTCAGCAATGGTAATATAACCAGCACCAAGTAAACGGTGCTCAACCATTGACTGGATCATGCTGATCGTTGCACGTTCCACTTTAGCTTCTTCCAAATCCATCACAACTTTCTTGGTCACTTGCGCCAAGTTTTGGCGAAGATCATCCGTCAAGACATAAACTGTTTGTGCTGCCTTCAAAACAGCTTGATAGATTTTATCTGGGTCAAATTCTACAACTTCACCACTACGTTTAATGACTTCCATCTTATTCTCCTTGATCATCAATATACTTCTATTATCTTAATAAATAGGGGATTTGTCAAGAATCTAAGACATCAATAATCCGGACGAAGAACTCCCGTAATGATTTCTTTGGTCGCGTGGTAATCCCCATCCACTACAACCTTGATAATGCGCTTCGCTTCCTCAGCAGGAGCTGGCACTAATGGTAAACGAGTTGGCCCCGCTTCAAAGCCCATATAGTTCAAGACTGCTTTGACAGGAGCTGGGCTTGGATAAGAGAAGAGAGCATTGACTTTTGGGATGAATTGGCGCTGAATGGCCGCTGCCTTTTTAATATCGTTGTGTTCAATAGCTTGAAACATCTCATGCATCTCATCTCCATTCGTATGAGAAGCCACTGAGATCACTCCATCTGCACCAAGATTCATAGCGTGGAAAGCATCTCCATCTTCCCCTGTATAGACGAGAAATTCTTCTGGCTTGTGTTCAATCAAGTAGGCCATATTAGCAAGGGTTGTACACTCTTTGACCCCAATGATATTTGGGTGTTCTGCCAAACGAAGCATGGTTTCAGGCGTCATTTCCACAACCACGCGTCCAGGAATATTGTAAATAATAATCGGAAGATTAGATGCATCCGCAATCGCTTTAAAGTGTTGATACATTCCTTCTTGGGATGGTTTGTTGTAGTAAGGGACGATAGCCAATCCTGCTGCAAAGCCACCAAAAGCATCCACTTCTTTAACGAACTCAATCGAGTCGCGAGTTTCATTGGTTCCGACACCAGCGATCAAAGGCACTCGACCATTGACAATCTTTTGAACAGCCGCAAAGAGTTGCAATTCCTCGTCGTGGGTCAGAGTTGGACTTTCTGCAGTCGTTCCAGCTAAGAGAATCCCATCAGTATGATGAGCCAAGAGGTGCTCGATCAAGGCAGGAAGAGCGTCAAAATTAATGCTCCCATCTTCATGGAAGGGGGTGATAAATGCAGTGATGATTTTACAATCTTTTAAATCTTGATAAGACATACATACTCCTTCTTGAGACAATCATAGGGAAGAGGGACAGCACCAAAAGTTGATAGCTGTCCCCTATACAATTTATTTACTTAATGAATCATTTCAATTCAAACTTCAATTCAGCTGTTGGACGTACGAGCCCACGTTCGTGAAGGGTTTCTGCGATTTGGACTGAGTTCCAAGCAGCTCCTTTAAGGAGGTTATCTGAAACCACCCACATATGGATTCCTTTTTCAGCATCCAAGTCTTTACGAATCCGTCCAACGAAGGTATCACGTGAACCTACAGCATTGACTGCTTGAGGGTAGATTTGGTGAGCAACATCGTCTTCAAGGACTGCACCTGGGAATTCTGCAATAGCAGCTTTCACTTCGTCAATTGGTGCCACTTCTTTTGTTTCGATGTAGACTGACTCTGAGTGAGCTGACAAGACTGGAATCCGCACACATGTTGCAGAAACGGCAATGCTATCATCTTCCATGATTTTCTTGGTTTCATTCGTCATCTTCATTTCTTCGTAAGTATAGTCGTTTTCTGTGAAGACGTCGATTTGTGGAAGAGCGTTGAAAGCAATTGGGTAGTGTTTCTTATCACCACCTGAAGGCAAGATTTCCGCTTTGACATCACGTGGATTCACGCCATCATTCAAGACTTCCTTCAACTCACGTTGGGTTTCAAGAATCGCTCCCATACCGGCACCTGAAACAGCTTGGTAAGTAGACACGATGATACGGTCCAAGCCCCATTTTTGACGGACTGGTTCAAGAGCTACCATCATTTGAATGGTTGAACAGTTTGGACAAGAGATGATTCCGTTATGAGCATCAAGCGCATGTGCATTGACTTCAGGAACAACCAATGGGACATCCGGATTTTGACGGAAATAAGAAGTGTTATCTACGACTACTGCGCCTGCCTTAACAGCATAAGGTGCGTATTTTGCAGAAGTTGATCCACCAGCTGAGAAGAGAGCAATATCAACGCCTTCAAAAGCATCTTCAGTCGTTTCCTCAATGGTCACGTCTTGCCCTTTAAATTGCAAGACTTTTCCTGCAGAACGTGCTGACGCAAGGTAGCGAATTTTATCGATTGGAAGAGTAGATTCTTCCAACATTTTAATCATTTGAGCACCAACGGCACCTGTAGCACCGACAACAGCAACTGTGTATCCCATAGTAAATCCTCTTTCAAAATTTTCTAAAAATTGAGTATTTGTACTATTATACAATTTTTTAACATAAATGAAAAGTACCAACAGTAGGAAAAAATCCTGATTCTAAGACCAGGATTGTTGATGGTTATTTATAATAAATAGCTCTTTAGTTCAGGTCATAGTTCAAGTCACTTAAATCTTTCTTACCTTGTGTTTCTTCAGCAAGAAATGGAACTTGATGGATCCCCTTTACACCTGCTACGATAGACGCCGGAAATGAAACAATTTCTTGATTGATGTGGCTGACATTACTGTTGACGATTCGCTTCGCTGCAGCAAGATCTTCATTTTCGTCAGCAATTTCCTTTTGTAAGGCCAAGAATTGGTTAGAAGACAATAGCTCTGGATAGTTTTCACCGACTGCACGAATTTGTGCCAAGACATCATTTTGATTGGTAATGACTTGATTGGATTCTTGAATAGTCGCTCCTTGGCGTAAAGCAACTAAATCAGTGAAAATCTGTTGCTCATGTTTGGCATAGGCTTTGGCTACTTTTAGCATTTCCGAAATGGTGTCATAGCGTTTTACGAGAACGATATCGACCGTTCTCTTTGATTCTTCGATGGTCACTAGATAGCGATTGAGACGATTTCCTACACTAATAAACCAAATAGCCAATAGGGCAACAAATATGATTAAGCCGATAATGAGATTCATGATGCTTCTCCTTCAAAAATTGCTGTTATTTCTTTAATTAAAGCTAGTTCTCTGCATAATTTATGATATTCAGATACCAAAGATAGTTGATCAATATCTTCCGGTTTTTGGGGAGTCGGAAAGATATAGCGATCGGTATACAAAGAAATAAATAGTTTCTTGTCTTTCAAAAATACACACATGGCATTTTGAGAAATTTGTCGATCAAACCATTCCAACATCTTAGGGGTGAGAAATTTACGGGCAGACAGTTCGTCCGTGCAGTAGATATTGTAATTTTCGTTATTGCGAATATCCTCGGTTTCAATCTGCACTTCATCCCCTCTGGCTCCAGGATAAACCCCATTCACCTCCCTCTTAAAAAGAAAGGATTTCTTGGTCGGAACCACCCGAAGATGACCAGAGAAATTGATCGGTAGACATAAAGAGAACACTTGTCCAAGAAAATCTGTAACTTCCACATGTTCCGTCCTCGTATGTCCATTAGACGTCCGGTAACGAGTCTCCGTATGATGGGCATAGAGATTTGACACCGTTAGCTCTTTGTCATCATGAAACGATAGTTCTTTGAAACATAGAAAATCAGTCGATCGAGGACATAAATGCGAGAGAGCTTCAGAAGGGATGGAACCGTCCTCTTTGATCGAAGCCTTAGGAAAAACTTCCTTTAATACAGGCGACAGGATATCATCAAGATAGATCTCATCGTTCGAACGAATTCGATCCCCAAACAAGGCTTTTCGTTTTTTATATTGCGGCCAATAATACAAACCAACAACTAAAAGGATCAAAGGAATAGCTGCAAAACGCAATAAAATGAGAGACAGTATGGCGCAAATAATACCAAAAGATCGCAAAACATTCCACTGAAGATTGTTCTTCATCTGTTCTCGGATCAATCCGATGGCATCCTGAAATTGTTTGGAGTTTTCAAGCTCCTCAATTTTCTGCGAATAGTCTGTAGATGCTGAATCATTAGAATGATAGAAATCTCCCAATCAACTCCACTCCTTTCTGACACAAGGCACTTTACTATATTATAACACCAACATAACTTTGTAGCAACTGTATTATAATAGTTTTCAGTTCTTTGAAGACACAAAAAAATCCTGATCCGAAGACCAGGATTTGAGGCACCTTTCGGTGAGAACAGCCGGTTCACACAACTGTTCAAGGTCCGCTCCTGCGTTACAATTGAATGTAGACCTCCTCAGCGCAAAAGGCTCCTAAGAGCCAATCGACTCATCGCATAATTCTAGTTTACCATGAACATCCACAAACTGTCAAGAAGGTAGGTACTTGCTTCCTTCCCGAATGCTCAAAGGAGATAACTGCTCTCGATAGCGGTCGATAAAGGCCCCTACCCAATCCGGATTAACCTTGGAATAATTGCGTAAACTCCAGCCGATTGCCTTATTTATAAAGAACTCGCTTTGACCTAGATTATTGAGGATCACTTTTTCTAACAAATCCGTATCTGTTTTTTCTTTCCTCATAAGCTGGTGATCAATGGCAATCCGCCTCAACCAAAAGTCCTGATCCTTACTCCAATCTAGCATAACCTGCTTGGTTTCTGGATAGTGAAAAGTAATCTCTCCGATGATAAGGTCCAATTGATCTATACTGTCCCACCATGATTTGGTTTGAGCCAATTCCTTTAGCTTTGGAAAATCTTCAGGTCTAAGCTCCTTCTTCTTTTTATCCAGATAATCC
>JAGZVW010000008.1:0-72283 GCA_018379295.1 Streptococcus parasanguinis
CCACCTCCGCACAGTTGAGTAGGGCTGTAAAAGCTGATGAAATCAGCGTAGTAGAGCCCACTCAACCACTGCGTCTTGCTCGACAATCCAAAAACAATTAAAGAGGCTAGGACTTTGGTCCCAGCCTCTTTTGAATATTACAATTCGATATCGCCAAACAAGTCAGCCATTGAGAATCCAGTTTGAGTTTCTGGAAGATCAAAGTCGCGTTTTTCTTGTTTTGGACGACGTGGGCGAGATTGACGTTTTTCTTGTTTTTCGCCTTCTTCTTGAGCTGGACGTTCTTCAAGAGCTTTGATAGAAAGTGATACACGTTCATCTGCAGCATTTACTTCAAGAACTTTAACAGTTACTTCTTGTCCAACTTTAAGAACATCTTTTGGATTTTCAACACGTTTGTGTGAAATTTGTGAGATGTGTACAAGTCCGTCGATACCTGGCAATACTTCAACGAATGCACCGAAGTCAGTCAAACGTTTAACAGTTCCTTCGATAACATCACCAGCAGCCAATTTTTGTTCTACGCCATCCCAAGGTCCAGGTGTTGTAGCTTTCAATGAAAGTGATACACGACCTTCTTCTTCGTTCAAGTCAAGAACTTTCACTTGGATTTCTTCACCAACAGTTACTACTGATTTAGGTGATACGTTGCGTTCGTGTGACAATTCTGTCAAGTGAACCAATCCATCAACACCACCAAGGTCGATGAAGGCACCGAAGCTTGTGATACGTGCAACTTTACCAGTTACAACATCACCAACGTTCAATTTACCAAATACTTCTGCGCGTGCTGCAGCTGATTCAGCTTCAACAACTTCACGACGTGAAAGGATAAAGCGGTTTTCTTTTGGATCTACTTCTTTGATTTTAGCATCAAATTCTTGACCTACGAAACGTTCAGTGTTACGTACAAAACGAGTATCAAGCATTGAAGCTGGAATAAATCCACGAAGTCCTTCAAATTCTACTGAAAGTCCGCCCTTAACAGCGCGAGTTCCTTTAACAGTAACAACTTCTTCTTCACGTCCAACCAATTTGTCCCATGCTTTGCGAGCTTCCAAACGTTTTTTAGATACAAGGTAAGTTACTGTATCAGTATCTTTACCAACTACTTGACGAAGAACAAGCAATTCAAGTGTTTCACCTGGTTTTACCAAGTCGTTGATGTCAGCATCACGATCGTTTGTCAATTCGCGAAGAGTCAAGACACCTTCGACACCAGTTCCAGAGATTGCAACGTTAGCTTGGTTCGCGTCAACTGTCAATACTTCAGCAGTAACAACGTCACCTGGTTCAACTTGGCTAACACTGTTTAGCAAATCTTCAAATTCATTCATCTAAAAAATCCTCCAACAATCAAGTTTTCTAAAACTTGACATACTTATAATTATTTTTCCTAAGCAAGCACTCGCAATGAGATCAACTACAATCTTTAACGACTCATCCTATAAAGAAATAAAATACCTGGATAGATATTTTATCACTTATCTGATATTACCTAAGAACTGGGGTAGCTGGATTCGAACCAACGCATGAGGGAGTCAAAGTCCCTTGCCTTACCGCTTGGCTATACCCCATGGATGAAATGGAGAGAGAGGGATTCGAACCCCCGAACCCGAAGGAGCGGATTTACAGTCCGCCGCGTTTAGCCTCTTCGCTATCTCTCCATATAAATCAACAGGATCTATTATACCATTGATTTACTATGATTGCAAGCCCTTATTTATTCAAATTATAATTTTCTATTAAAATTTCAACGGCTTTTTCAAGTTTTTTGTAAAGAGAATCCACATTTCCATTTTTGATAATGGCAAATTGACCAGACATGTCTGCAATTTCACCAATCGTTTTCTTTCCAATGGACAAAGTGAATCCATCAAAAGTGTCTTTCCCGACGGTTACTTTACTATCAACGATTTGAATCTCAATTTTCTTATCTTTTTTACTCATTTCAACCCTCTTTTCACTTTTTCTATTTTACAAAAATTCTCTTGATGACGCAAGAGAAAAGGGAGTGGGTCAGAAAGAATTTAGTTAGAAATTCCTTCTTTATCCCACCCCCGCAAGAGTCATTCGTCACCCTTCTATTCCTAAAAGCGAATGAAGAGAAACATTAGCTACTGCGTCTTTTCGTTAAGACTTGTTCTCATTGAAGCCTGGACACTTTGATCTCAGATGCTTTCGGTTTAATCGACTTTGACAATCCATCCTTCTGGTGCTTCGACATCGCCAAATTGGATACCGGTCAACTCGTCATAGAGTTTCCGTGTGACAGGTCCTACTTCTGTTTCAGAATAGAAAACATGGAAGTCATCCCCGTGTTGAACACCTCCGATTGGAGAGATGACAGCTGCGGTACCACAAGCTCCTGCTTCTACAAAGCGATCCAAGTCATTGATAAAGACATCCCCTTCAATTGGTGTCATACCAAGACGGTGTTCTGCCAAGTAAAGCAAAGAATACTTGGTAATCGATGGCAAGATAGAAGGACTCAATGGCGTCACAAATTCGTTATTAGCAGTGATTCCAAAGAAGTTTGCAGAACCAACTTCTTCAATCTTGGTGTGCGTCGCTGGATCGAGATAAATCACGTCAGAGAAGTTACGATCATGCGCAATCTTACCTGGCAACATACTAGCTGCGTAGTTCCCACCAACTTTTGCAGCCCCAGTACCATGTGGTGCAGCACGGTCATACTCATCTTGAATCAAGAAGTTCGTTGGAACCAAACCACCTTTAAAGTAGTTACCGACAGGCATGGCAAAGATAGTAAAGATATACTCATCTGCTGGTTTTACGCCAATAATATCTCCAATACCGATCAAAAGAGGACGAAGGTAAAGGGTAGCTCCTGTACCATACGGTGGAACATACTCTTCATTTGCTTTTACAACTGCCTTACAAGCATCCACAAACATATCCGTTGGAACTTGAGGCATCAACAAACGATCTGCTGTACGTTGCAAACGTTTAGCATTTTGATCTGGACGGAACAATTGGACGCTTCCATCTTTTGTACGGTAGGCTTTCAACCCTTCAAAGGCTTGCTGACCGTAATGCAAACTTGGAGAAGATTCGGACAAATGCAAAGTCGCATCTTCTGTCAATTCCCCTTTTTCCCAAGCTCCATTGCGATAATGTGCCAAATAGCGATAAGGTAATTTCATATATGAAAAGCCAAGGTTTTCCCAATCAAGTGATACTGTCATGATAGTGCTCCTTTTAATTTTTTCTATTCCTTGTCGATCTGATGCAGGTCGATTCAGTTTCTCAATCTATGTACACTATTGTACACCATTTCATGAGAATTTCAAGCGAAATTTTCAATTTTCAGAAAATTTATTTTCAAAGAAAGTCAGTCCTAGAATGGACCGACGCTTTCTCTTATTTGATAGTAGCTGAAAAAACTTCTTGATCCGAAATGGTATCGTTGACAAAGGATCCATTGCTTGTTCTTTCAGAAATGCTTAATTGTGTCAAATCAACTTCTGTCACCTGTCCAGTGGTAGAGGTAATAGCAAGAATTTGATCTTGCTCTCCTACTTCTTCCTGGCTCGTAAAGAGATCAAAATCTCCTTGGTCCGTGAAAACTGGACCTGCCTTGAAGACTCGGTGTGGTTTAGACTTCAGTTCACGTAAGACTTGAAGTCCGCGTTTAGCTCGGCTGGTAACAGGAATATCGTCCTGGGACATCCGTTTCAGACTGCCTCGCTGGGTCAGAATGTACATGCTTGGAGTCGTTGACTTAAAGACGGCTACCACTTGATCTCCATCTTTCAGGTTAATAGCTTTGACCCCTGCTGCTTTAGCACCAACTACCGGCACCTCTTCAATATTGAAGCGCAGACCATAGCCATTTTGGGTAATGATCATGATGTCCTCGAGGACAACTGGTGCAACCGCTACGATACGGTCCTCTTGGTCTTTCAGCTTAGCGTACTTCGTTGATTTGGAGCGGTAGGTCCGCCATGGGCTCAATTCCTTGCGTTCAAAGCGCTTGATTTGTCCTTGTTGGGTAGCTGCAAAGTAGGTCACACCTTCAAACTGATCCACAATCTCCGCAAAGAGAATTTCTTCTTCCTGCTCGAAATTGGTCAAAGTTTGACTCAAGTGCTCCCCAATATCCTTCCACTTGGTATCTGTCAATTCATGAATTGGTCGATAAATGGCATTTCCCAAGTTGGTAAAGAGTAAAAGATGCTGGGTAGTCTTAGCAGGCTCTACGAAAATCAACTCGTCATCATCTCGTTTTCCAACTTCTTCCAGTGTTGAGGCATTGAACGAACGAGGAGAGGTCCGTTTGATATAGCCAGCACGGGTCACGCTAACGAAGGTTTCTTCTTCGACAATGAGACTGGCTGTATCAATCTCAATCGTTTTAGCAGTATCTTGTAGCTCACTGCGTCGCGGATTGCCAAAGAGCTTCTTAACTTCACGCAATTCCTTCTTCATGAGATTGAACATGGTCCGTTCATCCCCTATAATAGCAGCCAAGGTAGCGATTTGCTCCTTGAGGTTAGCATGCTCTTCTTCCAAGGTGACGATATCTGTATTGGTCAAACGGTACAATTGCAAGGTGACAATGGCTTCTGCTTGTTCTTCCGTGAAATCGTAGCTGACCTTGAGGTTTTCCTTGGCATCTGCCTTGTTATCAGAAGCGCGGATCAAGGCAATGACTTCATCGAGGATAGAAATCACGCGGATTAAGCCCTCTACGATGTGGAGCCGTCGTTCTGCCTTTTCCTTATCAAAGCGCGAGCGAGCGACAATGATATCCCGACGGTGAGCAATGTAGCTAGAGAGAATCGGTACAATCCCCACTTGACGTGGTGTGTAGTTATCAATTGCCACCATATTGAAGTTATAGTTGACCTGCAAGTCTGTATACTTGAACAAGTAGTTCAAGATCAAATCTGCATTGGCATCTTTTTTGAGCTCAATGGCAATACGAAGACCATCTCGGTCAGACTCATCCCGGACTTCTGCGATACCGGCAACCTTGTTGCTAACACGAACATCGTCGATCTTCTTGACCAAGACTGCCTTGTTGATCTCATAAGGAATCTCGGTGACAACGATTTGTTGCTTACCGCCTTTGAGTTGCTCGATCTCTGTTTTAGAGCGGACAACCACCCTGCCCTTACCAGTTTCATAGGCTTTCTTGATCTCATCGCGTCCCTGGATAATGGCACCAGTTGGGAAATCAGGTCCAGGTAAAAACTCCATGAGTTTGTCTACTTTGGCAGATGGATGGTCGATCATGTAGACCACAGCATCGATGACTTCTGCAAGGTTGTGTGGCGGAATATCAGTCGCGTAACCAGCTGAAATCCCTGTAGCTCCATTGACCAAGAGGTTTGGAAAGGCTGCCGGCAAAACAGTTGGCTCTTTTTCTGTATCGTCAAAGTTCCAGGCAAATGGTACTGTGTTCTTTTCGATATCTTGCAGGAGATATCCTGCAATTTCAGATAAACGCGCCTCGGTATAACGCATGGCTGCTGGTGGATCACCGTCCATGGAACCATTGTTTCCGTGCATTTCAACTAAAATCTCACGGTTCTTCCAGTCCTGAGACATGCGGACCATGGCATCGTAGATGGAACTGTCCCCGTGAGGGTGGAAATTCCCCATGATATTTCCGACAGACTTGGCAGACTTGCGGTAGCCCTTGTCATGGGTATTGCCATCCTTATTCATAGAATAAAGAATCCGCCGTTGAACAGGTTTCAAGCCATCCCGAATATCAGGAAGAGCCCGTTCTTGAATAATGTATTTGGAGTAGCGACCAAAGCGCTCCCCCATGATGTCCTCCAAGGACATATTTTGAATATTAGACATAAGATACAAAGCCCGTAAAATACAAAGTGAAAATAAGAAATTTATCTTTTTCACACAGCACTCAGGGCGTGTTCAACTCCTTTCAAAGAATGTTGAGTAGTCTTTTATATATAGAGGAATTCAGTTACACCAAGTAACCAAAGGATCCTTTTTTTAGTTTAAAATAGATTCATTAATGATTTGAAAGTTTCTCTTTAGCATAAGCTATCATCTTCTCAGCCACTTCCTTATCGTAAGTAAATCCCATCTTTTGGGCCAGAATTTGAGCTTCTCGATCGAATAGCCCCATGGTAGCAAATAAAGACTGAATGATTTTATCGAAACTGGATAAATCAAGCAAAGCTGAGAACTCCTTCTCTTGCTCAGCTGGTAGATACTGGAAGAGGTACTTGTAGTTCTTTCCGATATCAACTACTCCCCTATCGCTTGTCACCTGCAAAGCTAAGACCTTGAGCAGTTCTTGCTGGCAAATGCCATAGAGGTGATCGGTCGCATAGATAAGCTGATTTCTTCGAATGGCCTTGACGACATATGCCGATACCCACCAAAATTCATTGCAGGCAGCTACAAATTCCTCTTCGGTAGGCGGACAGGTCCAATAGCGCTTGGAATTAGGCTGATAGGCTTCAAACAAGCCTTTGTCGTCTTTTATAACTTCAAAATTTGCTTCGCTGTCCACCCACTCTTGGATAGACTCCTTGGGACAGAGGGTCAAATCGATACGGTTGCCATCTTCAAAGAGCATGAGATACAGACGACGGTGTCCCAGTCGGTTGTGCTGTTCGATGAGTCGGTTTCCGTACTGATCCAACCAGGATAAATCTGAAATCAGGTCTTCTAGATCATCAACGATATAGACCACATCATAATCTTGAAACTCGTCTTTGGGTGCCCGAGGATTGGCTCGCGAACCGGATAAGGCCACTGCTTCCACTTGCAAGGACTCAGCTATCTGCAAAATCAGATTCATCATTTCTGTATCAGTTCTCATGTCGATTCCTTACCATTTCTACATCCCAGCTTATTTAATTTATAAGTAGAAAGTGATTAAAAAACTGTATTTTCTTCTAAGGTAAACTTAACATTGTCTTCAATCCATTGACGACGTGGTGCAGCCTTATCTCCCATAAGGACAGAGACACGGCGTTCTGCACGCGCTAAATCATCAATGGTGACACGTATCAGGGTACGAGTTTCTGGATTCATGGTGGTTTCCCAAAGCTGATCCGCATTCATTTCCCCCAACCCTTTGTAACGTTGAAGGGTTGCTCCACGGCCAAAGGTCCGACGCAACTCTTCTAATTCGCTATCTGTCCAAGCATAGGCTACTTCTTCTTTCTTGCCTTTTCCTTTCGACATCTTATAAAGAGGAGGAAGTGCAATGTAGACATGCCCTGCTTCGACCAAGGGTCGCATATAGCGGTAGAAGAAAGTTAGGAGCAGAGTCTGAATGTGGGCCCCATCCGTATCCGCATCGGTCATGATGATAATCTTGTCATAGTTGGCGTCTTCGATCGTAAAGTCAGCACCAACTCCAGCACCGATGGTGTAGATCATGGTGTTGATTTCCTCGTTTTTGAGGATATCACTCATATTGGCCTTCTCAGTATTAAGAACCTTCCCACGAAGGGGAAGAATCGCTTGGAATTTCCGGTCTCGACCTTGCTTAGCCGAACCACCGGCTGAATCTCCTTCGACTAGATAGAGTTCGTTTTTCTTAGGATTTTTAGACTGGGCTGGTGTCAATTTACCAGATAAAAGTCCTTTGTCTTTTTTGCTCTTCTTGCCATTTCGGCTTTCATCCCGGGCTTTACGAGCGGCTTCACGCGCATCCCGGGCTTTAATAGCCTTACGAATGAGATTAGAAGCCAACTCCCCATTTTCCATAAGGAAGAAGGTCAATTTATCAGAAACAATGCTATCGACGACTGGACGAGCCAAGGGGCTTCCTAATTTGTCTTTGGTTTGTCCTTCAAACTGCAAATGGGCCTCTGGAACCAGGATCGAGAGAACAGCAGACAAACCTTCACGGTAGTCTGATCCTTCCAGATTCTTGTCTTTTTCTTTGAGGAGTCCTGTCTTTCTTGCATAGTCGTTCATAGCCTTAGTGATGGCTGTCTTCAGACCCGTCTCGTGGGTTCCCCCATCTTTGGTGCGGACATTATTAACGAAGGACAAGATATTATCTGAGTAGCCATCATTGTATTGCATGGCCACCTCTACCTGAAATCCATCTGATTCGCCACTAAAGTAGAGAACCGGTGTCAAAGTTTCCTTGTCCTCGTTCAAGTACTCTACGAAATCTTGGACACCATTTTCATAGTGAAAGGCCACATGGTTATCTTCTTCCTTGCGGAGATCGGTCAGCGTCAACGTCACGTCCTTCAGCAAGAAGGCTGATTCTTTGATTCGCTCAGCAATGGTATTGAATTTGAAATCCGTCGTTGAAAAGATGGTTGGATCTGGCATGAAGGTGACCTTGGTCCCTGTCTTAGACTTGGGAGCAGAGCCAATCTTCTCGAGTGTTGTAACTGGTTTTCCCCCATCTTCAAAACGTTGCTTGTAGACAGCTTCATCACGGGTAATTTCTACCTCTAGCCAGCTAGAAAGGGCATTGACGACAGAAGATCCCACTCCGTGAAGACCTCCAGATGTCTTATAGCCTCCTTGGCCAAACTTCCCTCCGGCGTGGAGGACCGTAAAGATCACCTCAACGGTTGGTTTACCCATAGCATGCATCCCGGTCGGCATTCCACGTCCCTGGTCTTCTACTGATAGCGAACCATCTTTATTAATCGTTACATCGATTTGTGATCCAAAGCCAGACAAGGCTTCATCGACCGCATTATCCACGATCTCCCAGACCATGTGATGCAAGCCATTTCCATCGGTCGATCCGATATACATCCCTGGACGTTTTCGGACCGCATCCAACCCTTCTAGTACCTGAATGGCATCGTCATTATAATTATTAATATTGATTTCCTTTTTTGCCACAAGGAACCTCCTGTTTGTTCATCTTTTCTATATTACAGTTTTTTAGGAAATTTTGCAAAATTTTTTCTCTTTATATGGAGATTTCTACATCTTAGTAAAAAAAGCTGGCTGGACACTTTCTTCAGATGTCACACTTGAACTCCAGAAATTGCTTTTTCTATCGATGGCTTTTTGATATAATGAGAGTATGATAAAAGAAATAAGTGTTTTAATTTTAGCCTATCTGTTAGGCTCCATTCCTTCGGGATTATGGATTGGGAAAATCTTTTTCCATATTAATTTACGGGAACATGGCTCGGGCAATACTGGAACGACCAATACCTTTCGAATTTTAGGGAAGAAAGCTGGGATCATCGTCTTTGTGATTGATTTCTTGAAAGGAACTTTGGCAGTTCTCCTTCCGACTTTCTTTGGAATTCAGGGGATCTCGCCGATGGTCTTTGGTCTCTTAGCTGTTTTGGGGCACACTTTCCCAATTTTTGCTGGATTTAAGGGTGGAAAAGCGGTGGCGACGAGTGCTGGTGTCTTACTTGGTTTCTCGCCTATCCTGCTGCTCATTTTAGCTGTTTATTTTGTAGCCAGCCTGTATTTAACCAGCATGATTTCGTTTTCGAGTGTTACTGTTGCGCTACTCGCCATTCTATCGGTCCTCCTTCTCCCTTTGACTGGATGGATCTTGCACAAATATGATCCACTTTTTACAATCATTGTCTTGGCCTTAGCGACCTTGATTATTCTTCGTCACAAGGACAATATCCAACGGATCAAAGAGAAAAAAGAAAATCTCATCCCTTGGGGAAAGAACATCACCCATCAACAACCAAAAAACTAGAGCGCATACTCTAGTTTTTTTGATTGGATCCCCCTTATACTTTTGAACAGATCTTCATTATAAGGCATCGACTAAGTCCGTCAGTATTTCCATAGGTGTTTTTTTCCTACGACCATTAACCGTTTCAATAAGATGATAAACTTTTAAACGATTGTCATTGCTAAATACAAACTCAAAGCGGAATTCGCGTCCGTTGGGTGCCACTGTATCATATTTCGTTTTATATTTATCATGAACGGGGCTAACTGGAAACTTATTGAAGAGCAAGCGTCGTTTCTCCCCTGCTTCTTTCAAACAGTTTTCTAGTTCTTGACAATAGTTATAAAACAGCTGGTAGAGGTCTTCTTCTGAAATTCTTCTTCTCCGAACTAATGATGTAAAATCCGAAAAATTTCTGCGCGGGATGTCAATACTAAATGAAAATCCCTCTTGGCTGATTCTTTCTAAAAATGCATCTCTTGAAATCATAGAACCACTCTTTCTTTTATCAATCTGTAGTGAATCTTTATTGTTTCTATACATAGTCAATCCATTATGTAATCAAGCAGATCCATCAAGGTGAGTTTCTTACGACCATTGATGGTCTCAAATAAATTATAAACTCTTAGTTCTTGGTTCTTTTTAAAAGCAAACTCAAAGCGAAACTCGTGGCCATTACATGCCACTACATAAAATCCGGTCTGATACTTCCTCTTATCCTCTACTACCTGCATTTGCCGGTCTTCTACCTCTCTACAAAGTAAAAGAAAGATCTGATAGAGTTGTTCCTCAGAGAGCCTTCTTTTCCAAACCAATGACTTGAAGTTATTGTACCTCCACCATGGGATTTGGATGTTGAAGGAAAAACCTTCCTGATTGGATTTATCGATAAACGCTTTTCTGGAGATCATACCACTTCCCCTTCTATTAGAACATCGTTTGCCTCTATTATACCATCTTTTATCCTTTCACAAAAAAAGCATCCCAAATGGAATGCTTTTTTCTGTTTCTTAATAGTATTCCCCTTGACGGTAGTTCCAAGAGTTGAAATGATCAGATAAGTGCATCATAATCTTATCGATATCCAATCCTTTACGGATCACAACTGGACACGTATTGACAGAACGGCTACCTGCTCCTTGTTCTGGAATCAATTTTCCTTCCGCATCAACCATAGAAACCATCACACCTTGTTCATAACGAGTTTCAATGGTCTTGTCTGGTTGGATAGAAGCTACATAATCATCGGCTTCAATGACCAAGTCAACGGCACCTTCGATGCGCTCACCGATTCCTTCGACCTTCCCGCGGTTTCCTTTACCGGAAGGGTTGGCTGAAGAAGCGTAAACCATCTTGCCTTCTTTTTCCCACATTTCTTTGGCGATTTGCTCACCAGCTTTACCAAATTTGATGACAAAGCATGAAGTTCCACGAACGTCTGTCATGAGTTCTTCACGTCCATCTCCGAAAGCCTGCAATTTTGCATAAGCATCTTCACGCCAAGGAAGGATACAACCAAGCAAGATATCTTCATCCCAATGTTTTTGGTAGAAGCCTTCGATTTCAGGATTCAATTGTGCAAGGGCACGAAGTTCATCCATGCTTCCGCAAAGAACCACACCTGGTTTGTTGCGGTTGCGTTCTTTGGCTTCGAACTTCCGTTCCAAGCCAGCCTTGTCACTGGTCATGATGATGTAGCCAACTTTAGTAGGGCAGACGATACAGCCCCCTTCTCCTTTAAGAATATCAAATCCTTCTTGTGAAAGTTGTCCGTCCCATTGAATGTGTCTTGTCATAAGTCTCTTTCCTTTTCTATTCTTTTTAGTATTGTATCAAAAAATAATCTCAAATTCAATATATTTTCAGAAAATTCGTAATTAAGTATACAATTTTATCATTGCCAGTAAGCTGGCCGATTCTTCTCATAAGCTGCGATCAAGTCTTCGTACTGAAGCGTAATCCCGATATCATCCAAGCCGTTGAGCAATTTGTGCTTCCAATCTTGATCGATCTCAAAGCGAAATTCTCCAACAGGCGAGATGATCTTCTGCTCTTCCAAATCCACTGTTACCTCATCTGTTGGCTTCAAACTTGCCAATTGTTGACGAACCTCTAGCGGTTGAACAATCGGCAGCATGCCATTATTAAGCTCATTATTGTAATGGATATCTCCGAAAGATCCGGCGATAACGACTTTAAAGCCATAATCAGCTAAAGCCCAGGCTGCGTGCTCCCGAGAGGAACCAGCCCCAAAATTGTCACCAGTGATCAAAATGGTTGCCTTGCGGTATTCTGGCTTGTTAAAGATAAAATCTGGATCCTCGGTATACTGGTCATCCAAATAGCGCCAAGCATACATGAGGTATTTCCCAAAACCTTTTTTATCAATCAGCTTTAAGAATTGCTTGGGGAGGATCTGGTCAGTATCGATATTATCGTTCATCAAGGGAACTGTGGTCCCCGTATAAATGGTAAATTTCTCCATGCTTCCTCCTATTACTCGACTTCTGGCATTTGGCGCACGTCGACAAAGCGACCAGCGATTGCTGCTGCAGCGGCCATTGCTGGGCTACAGAGATGGGTTTTAGCCCCAAATCCTTGGCGGTCTTCAAAGTTCCGGTTGCTAGTAGAGGCACAGTGGACTCCATCCGGCACCTTGTCCGGATTCATTCCTAGACACATGGAGCATCCTGGATCACGCCATTCAAAGCCTGCATCCATAAAGATTTTATCCAAACCCAACTTTTCGGCGGCTTGCTTAACCGGACGAGAGCCAGGGACCACAATAGCAGTTAAGTTTGGTGCAATTTTTTTGCCTTTCACAAACTTGGCTGCCACCTCCAAATCACTGAGACGCGCATTGGTACAAGAACCGATAAAGATATAGCCCAATTCAATGTCTGCTGGTTTTTGGCCAGGTTCTAGATCCATATAATGATAAGCCCGTTCATCATTCATGTCTCGAATCTCTGGAAAAGGAGTCTCGAAGTCCACTCCCATAGAAGGATTGGTCCCCCAAGTCACCATCGGAGCAAGATCGGATACATCCATACGGATGACCTTATCATAAACGGCATCGTCATCACTAACCAGAGTCTTCCAATCAGCTACTGCGGCCTCAAAATCATCTGGCACACATTCGCGTCCCCGGAGGTAGTCAAAGGTCGTCTCATCTGGATTCATGATCCCCATTTTGGACCCGAACTCGATCGACATATTGCAGATGGTCATGCGTTCTTCCATGGTCAAGCGATCAATTGCTTCACCCCGATACTCTACGACATAGCCAACTCCACAAGCAACACCGTAGCGCGCTATCAAAGCTAGGATGTAATCCTTTGAATAGATCCCTTTTTGTGGGGTTCCGGTGAATTCAACCAACATTTTCTTTGGTTTGACTTGCCAGATGGTTTGGGTAGCAAAGACATGCTCCACTTCACTGGTTCCAATCCCAAAGGCAATGGCACCAAAGGCTCCGTGGGTTGCGGTATGGCTGTCTCCACAGACAATAAATTTCCCAGGCTGGGTCCGACCGGTTTCAGGGCCCACCATATGAACGATTCCTTGCTTAGCAGAACCATGGGCAGCATGATCAATCCCAAAGTCCACCACATTCTCAGCTAATTTATCAATCTGGGCTTTTGAAATCACATCTCGAATATCAAAAATATTGACCGTTGGAACATTGTGATCAAAGGTTCCAAAGGTTAAATCGGGTCGTCGAACCTTGCGTCCTGC
Source organism: Streptococcus parasanguinis (assembly GCA_018379295.1). Lineage (GTDB taxonomy): Bacteria > Bacillota > Bacilli > Lactobacillales > Streptococcaceae > Streptococcus > Streptococcus parasanguinis_AH. The sequence continues at coordinate 13,385 of JAGZVW010000008.1, forward strand.
ATCCCGTAATCCTTGAAAGGCTTGCGGACTCGTCACTTCGTGGATATAGTGTTGGTCCACATACATGAGTTGGGGTTGCCCTTCCACTCCTGTAATCACGTGGCGGTCCCAAAGTTTATCAAAGATAGATTTTCCACTCATCATCTTTCTCCATTTATCTTCTTGTTAGGAAATCCATTGAAGGATTAGAAAGAGGACACCTGCTAAAAGAAGGCTACTGCCCCACCAGGTGGCTTGAAAATACCATTTCCGCACCTTGTGGTGAAAAAGATATCCACCTAGTAGAGCTCCAAATCCACTAAGCAGCCAGCTCTCGAGTAACAGGACCTTTTCAGGAATCCGCCACCTGTTTTGGATAGCTTTTCGTTTATCTAAACCATAGGTCAGAAATACGATACTATTCCAAATAGCAATAACAACTAAACAGCGATCTCTCCAAGTCATCTTAGAGATTCCCAATAATGGCTGCAGTCATCTCAGCAGTAGAAGCCTGACCACCTAGATCTCGCGTCAAGATTCCTTGATTCAAGGTTTGATTGACAGCTTCTTCGATCATTTCTGCACCTGCTGTTTCTCCAAAACTGTCTCGGAGCATCATGGCAACGGACAGGATCATGGAAATCGGATTGGCAATGCCTTGACCAGCAATATCAGGTGCTGAACCATGAATCGGTTCGTACATACTTGGTCCTTGGTCAGAATGACTAGCAGATGGCATCACGCCTAGTGTTCCAGGAAGGACGCTGGATTCGTCAGATAGGATATCTCCAAATAGATTCTCTGTCACTACAACATCAAAGCGGGCTGGATTGGTAATCATGATCATGGCTGCACTATCGACAAGCTGATGCTCTAAAGTCACATCTGGAAAATCTTTGGCAACTTCTTCTGCCACTTGGCGCCACAATTTAGACGTTGCAAGGACATTTTGCTTATCGATACTGGTCACTTTCTTACCACGTCCTTGCGCGATCTTGAAGGCTTGGCGCATAATCCGACGGATTTCTTCTGCACTGTAATCATTGATATCACGCGCTGTATCTTCTTTCAAGATATGCTCTCCAAAGTAAATCCCACCTGTCAATTCACGCACGACTACAAAGTCGACACCCTCGATACGCTCTGGTTTCAAAGGAGACAAGTGTTTCAAGGCGTCAAAAATCCGTACAGGACGAATATTGGCAAAGAGATTTAATTCCTTGCGAATAGCGAGCAGGCCTTGTTCTGGACGAACAGGAGCATTGTCATATTCCGGACTCCCGATGGCTGCAAGAAGAATAGCATCCGCTCCTTTAGCTGCTTTTAGAGTATCTTGGGGAAGTGGGTGGCCAGCGGCATCAATTCCAGCACCCCCAAAAGGTTTGTCTTCTAGACTATAATCAAAGCCAATTTTGGGAGCGACGGCTGCGAGGACCTCTAGTCCAGCTGCCATGATTTCAGGCCCAATCCCATCTCCTGCAAGTGTTACAATTTTCTTTGTCATGTTCAGTTCCTCTTAGGCTTGTGGAAGATCACGGTAGGAGACAGCTCGTCCCATCTCACCCGCATTCTCTTTTTGAACCAGCGTGTTAGCATTGATATAAGCGATGGCAGAGGCTTTCAATACGTCGAAGTCCAAACCAGAGGCATTGAAAATCGTATCGGTATCGACATTTTCCACGGATACCAAGACACGGGCTTGGGCATCGATCCCATCAGTCACTGCATCGATATTGTATGATGTCAAGCGAACAGTTTGGTTGAAGAATTTATCAATCGCATTAAAGATCGCTTCAACCGACCCTTGACCATTAGCAAGGAATTCAAGTACTTCCCCTTCTTCATTGCGGAGGCTAACCGCTGCTGTAATCGTTTCGTCTGCATTGGTGGTTAAGCGGAGATCATTAAATTGGAATCCTTCAGGATTTTCCACTGCTGTACCGGCAACAAGGGCGCGGATATCGGCATCTGTGATCTCGTGTTTCTTGTCTGCAAGAGATTTGAACTTAGCAAACAATGGCTTGATGTCTTCTTCTGTGAAATCCAGTCCCAACTCATGCAGTTTTTCGACAAAGGCATGGCGACCAGACAATTTTCCAAGAGGAAGACTATTGCTCTTAACACCCACCAACTCAGGGGTAATGATTTCGTAGGTAAGAGGATTTTTAAGAACTCCGTCTTGGTGGATCCCAGACTCGTGTGAGAAGGCATTGCCACCAACAACCGCCTTGTTTTTAGGAATTGGAATCCCAGAGTAACGAGAGACCAACTCAGAGGTGTTGATGGTTTCATTAAGGACAATCGGACTCTCCACTTGGAAATAGTCTTCACGAATATTGAGAGCAACTGCTACTTCTTCAAGCGCCGCATTTCCTGCCCGTTCGCCGATCCCATTAATGGTTCCTTCGACACGACGGGCACCATTTTTAACAGCAGCGAGGCTATTCGCCACCGCCATTCCTAGGTCATCATGGCAATGAGGGGAATAGATAATCTCGCGATCTGTCTTGACATGGTCAATCAAGTATTTGAAAATGGCACCGTACTCTGCTGGTGTCGTGAAACCGACTGTATCAGGAATGTTGATATAGCTGGCCCCTGCATCGACTGCAGTCTGTACGACTTGCAAGAGGAAATCCAATTCCGTCCGGGTCGCATCTTCTGGCGAGAATTCAACAATTTTAAATTTTGAGCGAGCGTAAGAAACGTGCTCTTTGATCGCTTCAAGAATTTCTTCCTTAGTCTTGTTGAGTTTAAACTCCCGGTGAATGGGACTGGTTGCGATAAAGACGTGAATTTGTGGATACTTAGCATCCTTCAAGGCTTCATAACAAGCATCAATATCTGATTTGACAGAACGAGCCAAACCTGTCACGGCTGTCTTGGTCAAGACCTTCGCAATCTCTTGCACAGCAGTGAAGGAATCAGGACTGGCTGCAGGAAAACCTGCTTCAATAGCAGAAATGCCCCATTTTTCCAATTGCTTGGCAATGGCAATCTTTTCTTTAATTGAGAAATTGACTCCTGGAGTCTGTTCACCGTCCCGAAGGCTGGTATCTAAAAATTCAACTTTACGCATAGGGTCTCCTCATTTCTATGTAGTGGATATAAAGAAAAACATCTCACTCGGTCAACCAAGCGAGATGTTTTTGCCCGCTTGGTAAGCCAAACAGGACTAATGCTTCTGCACTAGCCCTTATACCTCAACAACAAAGCAAATTGAATAAACTTAGCTGTTTTCATGTTTGACTTTCTCCTTTGTTCAATGTCTTGTTTAGTATTTTAGCATAGAGAAAAAGCAATGTCAAGAATTTTCCGTAATATTCTGAATTTTTTGAATAGAACAAAATAGAGCTTTCTGCTCTTCTTAGACTATAGACAGCCTGTTTTTACATAAGAAAACCTAGGTGCTCTTAAAAAATTATAATGGTATAAACAATTAGGGTCATTCAAACACATCATATAATGAAACTTTCCGCCGTGAGAAAAGAGGCTGGTACAAAAGTCCTAGCCTCTCAATTGTTTTTGGATTGTCGAGCAAGACGCAGTGGTTGAGTGGGCTCTACTGTACGGAGGTGGGACGACGAAATCGAATTCTAACGAATTACCGATTTCTGTCCCACTCTCTCGGAATTATTAAGCCTAAGGAAAGTTTTTAAGATGACTTTGAATTCAATTTGAATAGTCTCTTCCGCCCTACTTCTTCTGATACAAATCAAAAACGATCTTGTCATTATAGAGGTCAATGGTATTGGCCTTGACATATATTCCAAAGTCATTGTCAATTTCTGGCAATACAATGGTGATGGTAGACTGCTTGGGTGAGATCTGAACAAATTTTGGGATATTTTTATTTTTACTCAAGAGCTGCAAAACCATCCTTTGTGGAATTTGAAAGGTTCCGACTGAAAAATCCTTCACCGTCAAGAGAATGTTCCCATTTTCCAATTTGGATGGTTGAAAGTAAATATATAAGGGATAATCCTTCCCCAAGAGACTCAACTGCCCTTCTAATAGGATTTGCTGATTGTCCGCATAGACCTTGTAGTCGGACAGCTTATATTTTTTTAGGAGCGATTTGATGGTATCATTGAGTTGATCCCGAGTCGTTGTCATGGTTCCAACTTTGACATCTTTGGTGCCAACTGCTTGATGAAGCTGGCTAACATCTTCTCTTGGCGTCGCTAAGCGTCCTTGCACAACTATAACGAAGGCTAAGAGAAGGCTGACCAAACCTAAAAATAACCATTTCCAAATATTGATTTTTTGAAGGAAGGGGACCTTCTCTTTGATGGGATTATTTTTGACTCCAAGTTTTTTTTGTGGCATTGATTCTCTCCAATATTGCTTGTTTCATCTTTTCATAGCCCGTATTGTTGGGGTGAAAGCTATCCTCTTCATACAGGGCATCATTGATAACGGTTGTCTTCCCATCACTGATTTCTGATACGCCCATTTTGCCATCAATTCCTTTATAGAGCAGATCATTGATCGGAACGAAATAGACCTGATCAAATTGCGCGATGGTTTCTTCCGTCGTCTCATTCCAACGATCTACAGACGTCTGGATATTAGTTAATTCAGGAAAATTCAGGTAAAGAGGATTGTAGATCCCCACTATATATATGGGAAGATGGGGATTGTCCTTTCTGGCCTTTGTAATAATTTCTTTGAGGTTCGCTGTATAATACTTGAGCGGTTTTTGGATATCTGATAGAGAAAAATCATTCAGATGATCGACAACAACTTTGCGCAGATCATTTCCCCCAACTGTTAAGGTCATGACACGCGCCTTCTTGAGATCCTTCTGAAGGTCTGTTTGCTTCTTGAGTCGATCTAAGATCTGAGCACTTGTATTCCCAGCTACTCCATAGTTGACAGGCTGGTACTGGCCGTCATTTTCATTGGACAGGCTTTGGGCAAGGATGGGCACAAATCCCCCTTGCTTGGTGCTATCCCCTACTCCTTCGGTCAGTGAATCACCTAGAGCTACATAAGTATAGGTGATTTCTTTCGTAGCCGATTTGGGCTTGGTCATGCGAGGGGACGCAGTTGGTAACAGAGCACGAAATAGAAAGACAAAGACAAGAAGGCTGGTTAAAAAGAAAACCAAGCCTTGCATCATTTTTTTAAGATTCATATGAATTCGATCGCTTATCCTTGAAAAATCACTTGTCCATCACAGATTGTATAAGCAACTTTCCCTTTTAATGTTTCGCCCACAAATGGTGAATTGCCCGCTTTTGAAGCGAAATGATCCGATACCAGACGATCTGCTTCTGGATCAAAGATGGTCAAATCTGCCGGTCCACCCACTGCAATATATCCGGCATCAAAATCATAGAGACGGGCTGGATTATAGGACATCTTTTCAAGCAATTGCATCAGGCTTAAATGGCCTGCATGCACCAAGTAGGTCAAACCAAGAGAGAGCGAAGTTTCAAGCCCAGTCATGCCAGATGGTGCTTTGGTAATATCAGGAACATTCTTCTCATTTGCATGGTGAGGCGCGTGGTCAGTCGCAATCACAGAGATGACGCCTGACTTCAAGCCTTCAATCACTGCTAGACGGTCAGATTCCAAGCGAAGAGGTGGATTCATCTTAGCATTGCTTCCCTTAGTCAAGAGCAGACTTTCTGTTTTCGAAAAGTGTTGAGGTGCCACTTCTGCCGTCACATGAGCACCTAATCCTTGGGCAAATTCCACCACCTTGACACTTTCTTCCTTGGAAAGGTGTTGGATATGGAGGTGAGCACCTGTCGCATGGGCAATCATGGCATCACGCGCAGCCATTGAATATTCAGCTACACCCGTCGCCCCACAGACATGGAAGTGTTCCTTGGCAATGTTTTCATTCAAACCAAGAATGCCATTCAACTCAGGGTCTTCTTCATGCAGACTAATAAAGGTTCCTAGACGCTTAGCTTCTTCCAAAGCTTGGCGGACAACCTTAGTGCTTTGAAGGGGAATCCCATCATCTGAAAATCCTACTGCACCAGCCTTAAGCAGGCCTTCAAAATCTGTCAGGTGTTGACCGTCAAAGTTCTTAGTCACCGTCGCAACCGTATGAATGTGAAGATTTTCCTTGGCTGCAGAAGCTAAGACTTCCTCTAAGGTCGCAATATCTGAAATGGTCGGATTGGTATTGGCCATCATGACCACTCGAGTAAAACCACCAGCAGCTGCGGCTAAGGCACCCGTATGGATGTCTTCTTTATGAGTTTGACCGGGTTCGCGGAAATGCACGTGAACATCGATCAAACCAGGTGCCACAACCAGACCAGTAGCATCAAGGACTTCTTGTCCATCCGTTGGGAGGTTCTCAGCGATCTCTACAATTTTCTTTCCTTCAATGCGAAGATCACAGACTTGATCCAAGCCAGTCTTGGGATCCATTACGCGACCATTTTTAATGACAACCATTGCATTCTCCTTTATTCATAAAAATCAACATGCGACTCTAACAAGCGGTCGCCGTCATAGCGAAACATTGCTGAAAAGAAGGGTTTATCCTCCAACAACCACTCGACAAAGGTGTGGTCCCCTTCCCAGGTTGGTTTTGAGAGGACTTGATCATAAGGCACCCACTCCAAGGTCCCTTCGTTACACTCGATTAGTTCTCCTTCAAAATCTGTTACCTTGAAGACATAGGTGTACCAGTCCAAATCTGGAGTAAACTCCGGAAAGGTAATGATCCCTTTCAAGACTGGCTTGGCTCTAAGGCCCGTCTCCTCAAAAATCTCACGCGCCGCACACTCCTGTGGGGTTTCCCCGCGTTCTAATTTCCCACCAACTCCGATCCATTTGCCTTCATGGACATCATTGGGCTTTTTATTGCGATGCAGCATGAGAAATTCTTTCCCATTGTCAATGTAACAAATCGTTGCTAATTGTGGCATTTTTTCTCCTATCTTAACCAATCAATCGGCTCACGTCCCGCCTCTTTCAAAAATTGATTGGTTTTTGAAAAGGGTTGGGAACCAAAGAATCCTCGGTAGGCCGATAAGGGACTTGGGTGAGCTGATTCAAGGACCAAATGTCGATCGTTGGTAATCAGCGGCTTTTTCTTACGGGCATAAGATCCCCAGAGGATAAAGACAACTGGCTCCTCCAAATCATTGACCACCTTGATCACAGCATCTGTGAAAGGCTCCCAAATTTGACCAGCATGACCATTTGCCTGACCAGCAGGCACTGTCAAACAGGCATTGAGCAAGAGCACTCCTTGCTCCGCCCAAGAGGTCAGATCATGGGAACGCTTCTCTCCGATATCTGAGCGCAATTCTTTGAGAATATTTTGCAAAGACGGCGGCGCTGGTACATGATCCGGAACAGAAAAACTTAAGCCCTGCGCTTGATCCGGTCCATGGTAGGGATCTTGGCCTAAAATCAAAACCTTGACCTGATCCATCTCTGTCGTCTGCAAGGCCTTAAAGACCTTGTCACGCGGTGGATAAACCACTCCTTTGCTGTAGACTTCATTCATAAAGTCATTGATCTGGTGAAAATACCCTTCTGGAAGATGGGATTTGATGGCTTCATGCCAGGGTGAATGCTGCATGGAAACTCTCCGCTATCCAATAAATTCTTACCTTCCATTATACCACATTTGGCGCAGATCCACTGGATAAAAAAGAGGCTGGGACATTTTTATCCAACCTCAATTTCTGCCTGTCAAACAAGCCAGAGCTTTTAGGTATTTTCTTTCTTGGTAAATCCTGCTAGACCGATCGAAGCGACTAGTAAAATTTGCGGTAAGAATTGGATGAGGTAGCGGGTTTTCCCACCTTCAAAGATGGTTAAGAAGAGCAAACCACCAAAGACCGCTAAGGAAAGGAAGTTAAATTCATCTGTATCTCGACGTTTGAGATAAGCTCCAACCAAACCAGCCGATAGGATGATCCAGATCACCTGCTTCACAAATTCATAATACTTGTACTGCGGTCGATCAATGCTGAGGAAATAGGTCCGCACCCATTTTGCCAGACCATTATTTTTAGTCAGGGGTGCATAGAGAGGATTGATAAAAGGCGTCTTCTCATACTCTACATCTCGGTAGAGCCAACCTAGGGTCCCTTCTGCGACCGTCAAAGATTGCTTGTAGTAGATATGCCCGATCAAACCGAACGGTCCGTACTCCTTAAGACGGCGCTTGATTTCTTTGATCACATTTTCTTTTTTAAAGAGGCCATTGTTGTAATCCGAGCGCTTATCCTCATCAATATAGGCTAGCAAGCCTTCTTTCATATCTTCTTGGTTGTGCCCCATATCTGTCAAGCCCAGATTGATAAACAAGAGCGGTCCTTTAGCCAACCCTTCTTGTTTCAAGATCGGCACAACTCTTTGATGATTGACCGCCGTATTCAATCCTGCAAAGACAAATCCCGTCATAATCACGGTCACCGTAGCAATCTTGCCAAAGGCCTTACAATTTCCTCTGAAGAAGAGTACAGCCCAAAAGGCAATCATGACAATAATCGTCGTTGGACGGATCAACATGGATAGGCCAGATAAGATGCCCAAGCCAACTATCTTCTTCCAAGAGATGCTTGCTTGGTCTTCCTTCAAGAGATCCAAGGCCCACCATAACTGAAGAGCGATCAAAGGAAGCGGCGGAATGTCCGTGTACATGGAATAGAAATACGGCGAGTAACAGATCAAGCTCACATAGAAGAGATAGACTAGATCAGCCGTTTTTTGATTGAAATGCTTCTGGGACAGCTTGTACAAGAGGACTGCACCCAGATTGACATAGAGGATATTGAGAGCCTGCATGACCCACAGACCGCTAGAGCCAAATAAGACATAGAAAAACTTCTCGTAAAGAAAGAGCGGAATGTTATTGGGATTGCGACTGAGGTAGTTGGTGATAGAGGATTGCTTAAGAAGATCAAAAGCCCCTTTGAAAACAACCGCAGCATCCCGACGGATAAAGAGCTCCGCACAGACCATAACAATCAACTGAAAGACAAGGGCTCCAAGCAAGAAGCCTTTTTTATGCCGGGTCAACCAAGCAAAGGCACTCTTTAGCCCATCGCGTTTCAACCAGGCTAGCAGAAATAGCAATCCAGCACCTAAAATGGCTAGCCATGAAATCTCTCTCAGATAGGTCACACTGATCAAGAACCAGTGAACCATCACTAGCAACATGACAACATGAAGCATCCCAAATAGAATACGTTTACTTTTCGATAACATAGGTCCATTATATCAAAAAAACAGCATTTCTGCTGTTTTGGGGTGGTACGAAATCATTCAGGTTGGGGAATAATCTTAATTATTTAGGGTCTTTCTTAAAATCAAACTCTATTTCCCGAGGCTCTGTGAATTCAAGGCCTCTATAAAAAAGAACAACCAACAAATATAAAATCAATACCAAAAACAAGCGCATTTGAACAAAATAAGCTAAAAACAGAACAATAGAGCTTAAACAAACAAGGGCAAACAATTGACGTTTTCTCATTTTTCGCATTCACCACACCTCGGTTCCATTTGCTGTTTTTTGAAGATACTCTGTAGGCTTTATCTGACCAACAAATACTAGTTCTGCTTCATTTTTTTCAACAAACCATTTCAACTGCACATATCTGGCAATAGTGACCAACCATAAAGTGATCATAACTGCAAAGAGAAACAAAAGGACATTTATCGCTCCTTCTCTAACATTCAAATCAAGATTTGCTTTCCCAAAGAAAAGATCCATGGGAAGGATCTTTCTATATGTCCTTGCTAATAATAAACCTAATGGAACACCAATCAAAGAAGAAACATTTGCTGGTGCTTTCTTTGAAAAAATTTGATCTTTAAACGAATAACTGGTCTGGTACACTTTTCGGTATCTGTCGAAAGGGATTTTACTATTGCGTTTGATAATAAATTCTTCCCCTTGATCTGTTACCAACAAAAAGTAGCCCCAGAGAGGCCTTTTCCCATTCAAACTGATATTAAAACATGTTCCTTTTGTGAGCATTGAAAATCCTCTCATTCAACCAAATATATATGAATGTGCTTTTTATTTAAGATGGGTCCGAACAATTCAACCTAACAAAGCTAGAATGCATACTAACCCAAGATAAATTCCAACCGTTAGAGTCATTCCGATTTTATAGAAACCGACTAAGCCGGCATATCGTTCGACAAAACCAATCTGTGGGTCGACTGGATTATAAAAAACTGTCATAGGAGACCCAATTGGGAATATCATCCGCAAATCCAGATTTTTACCTGCTCCAAGAACATAGGTTCTATCGAAAACATTGGTTTGTCTTGACTTAGAAGAAGTCTCTCTGAAATAAGCGTAGGTAAAGGTCTTTTGATATCTTTCGCCCCCGACTTGATACTCCACCACAGGCAGGGAAATAAGCAGTTGATTTTTGGAATCAAAAGCAACTACTTCTCCCATAACTTTTGCGGTTGATTCTGTTTTCACTTTTATTTCACGACGATACAAGGTGTAAAAGATGAACAGCATGATCAGAAAAACAAGGGTCAGAATGCCCAAACTAAGCCAGAATGTTGTTACTGTCATTGATTTTTTACCCTTTCACAAAAACTAGTTGATTTCAAACCACTTGAAAAGTCATCTTACTCTCCCCTTTTCAACCAATTCTGTTGCTGCGCTTTTTCTGCGAAATCTTTTGCTTTGTTTATATCTAGTGAATTTGAATCTGATGGGGCATTGGATTCGATTTCTTCTTTCAATTCTTGTAAAGTTTGAACGTCTTTCGGGGTTAAATTGGAGACTGTGCTAGATTCTTTTTCTGTCGAACTTTCTGGCACAGACTGGATCTCTCGATAAGTTTTGATCACTTCAGTTCCTGCGTCTGTTGTCGGAAGAGGACGATAGAACATGAAGAAACCAATAATGACAACCAGAAGAGCCATAGCTGACACCAAAAAACCTTTTTGCAGATTCTCCGCAGTTATTTTAGTACCTTTAGTAGACAAGCTCTTCCATTCTGGATGTTCTTCCTCAGCTTCTTTTTTGGCGTTGAAAGCAGGGGTAACCAAGAATTGGTTCATCAAGGTCAGTGCCCCCAAGGCCATCAATAGAAATGGGATATGACGTGATTTACTAATGACCACTAAAATTCCTCCTGCAATAGCGATCAAACTGATGATGATATTGACGGTAAACCAGACCCGAGCCTGCTTCTTCATTTGCAAATAATCTTCTTTTGACATCTTATTCTCCCTTAAAAATAGTTTTTCCTTCATTCATAAAAACAATTACTACTATCATACCGGATTTTACTTTGAGAATCAAGTTAACCACCAACTAGTGAAAAGAGTATAAAAAAGAAGCGTTAAAAACGCTTCAGTTGTTTTATTTATTTTGCCAAGTTTCTTGGTTTTCCTTAAAACGGTGCAACAACTCTAAACCTTCAGAAGTGATGTAACCTTGTTCTTCTGCCAAATGAATCAATTCTGTATAGTTAGACAAGGTTTCAAGTTGAACGCCAGCTTCCTCAAATTTCTTATCAGCTTTCTCCAATTGGTAGGTGAAGATAGCTACCACACCAAGGACATCTGCTCCTTCACGCTTGGCAGCTGCGACGGCATCCAAGACAGATCCACCAGTAGAAATCAAATCTTCCACTACGACCATCTTTTGACCTTGTGGTACACGGCCTTCAATTTGATTACCAGCACCGTGGTCTTTTGGTTTGCTACGGATGTAGGCAAATGGCAAATTCATCTTGTCCGCAATAATAGCTCCGTGAGGAATCCCTGCAGTTGCAGTTCCTGCAATCACTTCTACTTCAGGGAAAGCTTCCTTGATTTTATCTACAAATCCATTTTCGATCAAGGTACGAGTTTCAGGATAAGCGAGGGTTACACGGTTATCTGTATAAATAGGGGACTTGATCCCAGATGCCCAAGTAAAAGGTTCTTCAGGTTTCAAATAAACGGCTTCGATTTTTAAAAGATGGCTAGCAATATCTTTAGCTAATGACATGACGACTCCTTTTTACGATTTTAATAATATACGAATTAAATCATTTTTAGATTTAAACAACAACATTAAAGGTTAGTTAACGCGTTAGGGAAGATCCCATCCGACTTCCCGTAGAACTACAAAAGTTCCACTTTTACTGGCGATTATTATTCCGACGATCACAGAAGAGAAACGATCATTTTCTCTTCTGTAATCTAGTGAATGTGTTAGGGAAGGTCCCATAGGACTTCCCGTAGAGCTACAAAAGTTTCACTTTTAGTAGCGATTAGTGTTCCGACGATTTAGAGGATAAAACGATTATTTTTATCCTCTAAATCTAGTGAATAGTTTAGGGAAGGCCCTATCGGGCTTCCCGTAGAACGTCTTGAAGCACAGCTTCTTAGACGTTCTTAACTATTCCACTGTCTCTTAATTTCATGGTAAGCATCCCATGGGTTTTCTGCTTGAATAATTGGACGTCCAACAACAATATAGTCAGATCCAATTTTATGAGCTTCTTGTGGCGTCATAACCCGTTTTTGGTCACCAATTTCAGCTCCTGCTGGTCGAATCCCTGGTGTGACACAGACAAAGTCTGATGAAGTGGCATCCTTGATCAAAGCTACTTCATGGGCTGAACAAACAACGCCATCCAAGCCTGCTTCTTGCGCCTTGCGAGCGTAATTAACTACAGATTCTTGGACCGTTGTTTGGATGTTTTGGCAATCACGCATGTCTTCCTCACTGGTAGAAGTCAACTGGGTCACGGCTACCAATTTAGCTCCTTCACCAAGAGCTGCCTTGGCTTCGCGCATCATCTCTACACCACCGGCTGCGTGGACCGTCACCATATCTACTCCGAAAGTCCCCAGTACGGACATGGCTGATTTGACTGTATTTGGGATATCATGCAATTTTAAATCAAGGAAAATACTGTGTCCAAGCCCTTTGAGGTAATGTACAATTTCAGGACCAACTGCATAGAAAAATTCCATTCCGATTTTTACAAATAATTTTTCGTCTTCTGGAAAATGCTCTAAAAAGTTTTTGACATCATCGAAAGCTGGGAAGTCAAGGGCGATAATAGGACGTTCTTCACGCATGGATTACTCCTTTTTTTGATTGATCATTTTATCTACAAAAAAACCTTGCCCGAGGCAAGGTTACACGAAAATTAGGTAGGAACAACTACCGTGATTCACCGTCTAGACCTTAGGAGCCTCTCTGGACTACTTTAAAGGTTTTTATTTATTGTAGTACGATATTTGGGAAAAGTCAAGGATTTACAGTAGATTTTCCCGTACATGTTTTCGGAAGTTCTCAAGTGTGTCAATACCATAGCGATCCATGACCTGTGGCAGATCTTCGATGATGGTTGGACAAGCATAAGGATCGGTAAAATTAGCGGTTCCAACTCCAATCGCAGAGGCCCCTGCAATCATCATTTCAATGGCTGCTTCGGCTGAATCGACACCTCCCATTCCGATAATCGGAAGTTTAGTGGATTGGGCAACCTGGCGGATAAGTTTCAAAGCAACTGGGAAAACGGCTGGACCCGACATACCTCCGGTTCCATTAGCAATGATGGGCTTACCAGTCTTGAGGTCAAAGCGCATGCCGACCAAGGTATTGATCATGGTTAAACCAGTCGCCCCTGCATCCTCTGCTGCTTTTGCGACCTGCGTGATGTCTGCTACACTAGGCGTTAACTTGACATAGACAGGGACGGAGGACGCTTCTACCGCTGCTTTCACAGCCGCATAGGCCAACTCAGGAACCTGCCCAATCAAGAGACCGTTGTTGCCATGGTCCACGTTGGGACAAGAGATATTGAGCTCAATGGCCTTGACATTTGGGGCTTGCGAGATCTTTCTTGATACCTTTGCATACTCTTCATTGGAGAAGCCAGCTACGTTGGCGATGATCGGTAAGTCGGGATAATGTTGTGCCAACCAAGGGAGTTTCTCTGCTAGGACCACGTCTACGCCTGAATTTTGGAGACCAATAGCATTGAGCATGCCGGCAGGCGTCTCAGCAACGCGTGGTGTCGGATTTCCGAAGCGAGCCTCAGCGGTTGTCGCCTTGATCATGATGGATCCAAGCAGGTCTAAGTCATAGTATTTAGCATATTCCTGACCGAAACCAAAACAGCCAGATGCCGGAATAATCGGGTTTTTCAAGTCTAAACCAGGTAAGGATACGGCTAGTCGATTTGCTGTCATAAGGTCCTCCTACATCACAATCGTACCGGTTTCAAAGACCGGTCCGTCTTCACACACGCGCTTATTGGCTGCTTGGCTTTCATTTTCCAGATGCACTACACAGGCGTAGCAAGCACCCATCCCACAAGCCATACGCGATTCCATAGAAATATAGGCGCGGGGATGATCATGGAATTTGGTATTGACATATTTGAGCATGCCAGGTGCTCCACAAGAATAGATAGCATCAAACTCCTGGTCCATCTGATCAATGACCGTAGAGACATAGCCCTTAGTGCCATAAGTCCCATCGTCTGTCGTTACAGTGACATGAGCAACCTGAGAAAGCACCTCTTCCAAAATGACGGCTTCTTTGGTCGCAAAGCCGACAACCACTTCAACGTCTACTCCCTGCTCATGCAGCTGTTTAGCCACTTGGACCAAAGGAGGAACACCGATACCGCCACCGATGATTAAGGCTTTCTGACCTTGGCCGAGATTGGTGAGATCAAAGCCATTTCCCTGAGGTCCCATGACACTGAGTTTGCTACCAATTGGCAATTGGGAAAAGATAGCTGTCCCCCCACCTTCGATGCGGTAGATCAAGCGACAAGTCTGTGTCTTACGGTCAATCTCAGAAATTGAAATCGGACGGCGAAGGAGCTTGGACCCATCAGGGACGCGGATATGAAGGAATTGACCTGGCAGCATCTGCGCCACCATTTCCCCCTTTAAGATCATAGAATAGATGCGGGGAGCGATCTCTTCTTGAGCGACGAGCTCCATCTCCTCCATCATGATTTTACCGAAGCGTTTTTTACAACTGTCACTGACCATTGGTTTCCTCTTCTTTCTTTCAGCAAAAAAGACCTCGCAAAAGCAAGGTCCTACAAATGATCAGCTAGACTCCGTCCGCTGATCTTTTTTCTGTCTTTCCTTGCAGGCCTCTCTGGACCTCTTAAAGGTTAAATTTGTCTCATTATATCGCGCTCCTTCTCGCTTGTCAAGTAAAATCAGTAACTTAGGAAGCTTTCTTAGGGTCAAAATCTTCTGGGATCGGTTTGATGTATTGCATGGCGATTCGGTTTTCAGGCTTGCGGTCAACTAGATAAAGAACCAGTAAAAAGAGCCATTCCAACGGTTTCATCAGGTAGTAGATCAGGTCCATAGCCCATTTTTTCTTAATATGTTTGGCAAAGGGATAGCCATAGCGGTCATAATTGCGACGCAAGAAGCGATGGAAACGTGGCGTCTTTTCTTCCAGCACCTGCTCAAAAGCGTTGGCAATACAAAGCTGGCGATTGACAACAACTGGATGTCCGTGGCGGACGCCCATCCGCTGGGGCTTGACAACATTTTCATGGCCACCAGCCGCAACTGTACAGAGATAGTGCTCATCAATGATGAGATTCTGAGGAGGGATCTTCTGTGAGAAGGCCCAGTCAGCTGTATTGGTCCAGGCCTTGATCATGGAATCCGGCTGCTGCCCAAAGAGCATGAGAACGAGGACAACAAGGGCTAGGGTCGGAAGGGCAACCAGAACTGCTAGCCATGGCCAGTTACGCGACTTGTTTAAGAGCTGATGGAGCCATTGAAACAGACGATTCTCATAGCTTATCTCTGTTCGATCTTCCTGCCACTCCCTGATGCGAACCCATAAAAGATGGATGGAATAGATCAGTAAGAAAAAGGTGTGAAAACTTGCTACCTGCAGTTGATTATCAAAAACTAAGAGAAGAACCACTCCTCCTAGAATGCCACTGATGCAGAAGACATTTGCTAACGGCGAGAGTGAATTCGCATCCCGGTAGGAATAGATAATCAAGGCTATTAAAGTAAGAGCTGCCAGTGTGAAGAAGGTCGGATAGGCGCCAGACCAGATCAGGGCATGCTTCTGCGAATTGATCAAACTTTCACTCCAATCGTAAAAAGTCATCTCCTTGACGATGTAAATGAAAATCGCTTCGAGAAAGCAACCAAAGAGACCAAACCAAAGAACAATTGTAGGCTGTTGCTTTTTCTTTTTGACAGGCTTAGGACTAGGTGATTCCTGCTTTTCCTTCATAAGGAATGCGTCATCTTCTCTTGTCCTTTCTCCTTCTTTTGGCCCTCTATCCTCAAACAGTTCTGGATCTTTGAGAGCTTCTTCCTCAGATTCTTTGAACTGGAGGCTAGACCACCGACCAATCCCATAAATGATGACAAAAATATTGGGGACAAAGAGGGCCAGAGTCAAACCGTAAGGAAAGATCTCCATGGTGAAGGCAATGACCTCCCAAACACTAAATTGAATGAATGGATCCTTTATTGCGTAGAGCGACTGACTAATAACCAAATAGATGTAAAAGGCCAATAGAATCAGAGCATTGGTCACAAAATTGATCTGCAACAGACCAGCTGTGAAATGGGTTTCCAATTCCTTATCCTTTTTCTTATACCAGGAAACTAGTTTTTTCATAAGATCTCCTCAATCAATTTTTTACCATTCTATCAATCAGATCTCCCCTTAATCAAGGCAAAACTGTATTTTTCCAACAAAATCAGTCCCCAGATGGAGATTTTGTTTCCAATTTTCTATTTTTTAAATATTTGATCTAGCCTACTTCTTATTACCTACCTCAGCCTGCATTATACTCTGATACAGTCCTTGAAAGACCACATTTTACGGGAAAAACGCGCTCTTTTATGTTAAAATAAAAGCATGAGAATACAACAATTACAATACATTATCAAAATCGTCGAAACCGGCTCTATGAATGAGGCCGCAAAACAACTCTTCATCACCCAGCCTAGCCTTTCCAATGCCGTTAAGGACTTGGAAAATGAGATGGGGATTGAAATCTTTATCCGGAATCCTAAAGGGATCACTTTGACCCGCGATGGGATGGAGTTCCTCTCTTATGCCCGCCAGGTGGTGGAGCAGATTGACCTCTTGTCCGAGCGCTATAAAAATCCCGTGGGTTCTCGTGAGCTTTTCAGCGTCTCTTCACAGCACTACGCCTTTGTGGTTGAGGCCTTCGTTTCACTATTGAAGAAAAGCGACATGGAAAAATACGAGCTCTTCCTACGGGAGACGCGGACTTGGGAGATCATCGATGACGTCAAGAATTTCCGAAGCGAGGTTGGCGTACTCTTTTTGAATAGCTACAATCGAGATGTCCTCTCTAAGATGCTGGATGATAATCATCTGATTGCCACCCACCTCTTTACAGCGCAACCTCATATCTTTGTCAGCAAGACCAATCCTCTTGCCAAGAAAGAGATCGTTCACTTGTCAGATCTGGAAGATTTCCCATACCTTAGCTATGACCAAGGGACCCACAACTCCTTCTACTTCTCAGAAGAGATCCTCTCTCAAGAGCATCATAAGAAATCCATCGTCGTCAGTGACCGCGCGACCCTCTTTAATCTCTTGATTGGTCTGGATGGCTACACCATTGCGACCGGGATCCTCAACAGCAATCTCAACGGAAATAACATTGTCTCCATTCCCCTTGATATCGAAGACCCGATCGAGCTGGTCTACATCAAACATGAAAAAACAGCCCTCTCAAAAATGGGAGAAAAATTCATCGAATACTTGCTTGAGGAAGTGAAGTTTGATAAGTAAGGAGGCGATATGAAACCTAAATTCATTCTGTTTTTCGTTGCACTTACATTTATCTTTGGAATTATAGCTTTAAACGACAAATCGAAACCCGATCCAAAAATTGATGTTATTCCAAGTAATCCTAATATTGCTCTAAATGTAAAATTAAATGGTTATTTTGACTCTGTACATCCATTAAAAAACTTGGAGGAAGGAGACAATAGGTATTATTTAGAATTTAAAATTATTGGAACTGAAGAAATCTCTAAATATGATATCAGTATTTTAGATAACAATAATCAAGAACAAGAGATCTTGGACTTTGAGGATCTAGACGATGGCAGTTACACCCTTTGGTTTGCTGGTAGACCGAATACTAAATATAAATTTGTTCACTTAGATATATACTCGAGACCCAAAGAATATACCTATTTTACAACTCCATCTAACAAGACAAACTTAACTAAAATTGAAAAGTCTGCTAAAGAATTTTTTAAACAAAATCTGGAGAAAGAGATTAAAGAAGACTTATTCCAAAATCTTGACACTAATTGGGAAAACATAACTCTTTATTACATTCCAACAGATAAAGAGAAAAAAGCGATCGTCGAAGCCTACTGGAATGCCTTTATAAAAGGCTGGTATGATACCTATCAGTTTCAGTTATCCTCAGTAAATGATGATACTTATAACTTTGAGATTCACTATAAGTGGTCTCCTCCAGACATGGATGCACTGAATAGAAAAATTGATGAACGAGAAGGCCAATTAAAAAAGGAATTCAAAAATAACCCTAAGAAAGTATACCAAACTATTATTTCTGAACTACCAACAATGGTAAAAGAAACACCAAAGTTAAATGAAACAGAGGATAATAAAGCGAATTTCACTCTTAATCGAGAATATTTTTCTGCTGATGATACCTATTCAGACTTATCTATATCTGATTTATATACCGTTACAAATCCAATAAGGAAAATATATCCATAAAAACCAACACCAGATAGCTTTATGCTATCTGGCGTTGGTTTTTTCCTTATTATTTAGTATTTCAGTCACGTATTGGTCTTTCGTTTCGTTTGTATAAGTTTTTGATCTAGACTGAACTCTGATTCCTTTTTGATCATTTTGCTGATCCATCACATACGTTTCTGTTATCGTCGTTTTAAAATTATTACCTGTCGTACTTAGATGAATTGGTAAATTTTCAAACCGTTCAGAATAAAATAACTGATAGGGGTACCATTCAAGCTTAATATTTAACCTATCATTGAATAGGCTATCTGTACCACCAATTATTCTATCAGAATCTCGTATCCAATAATTTCTTTTGCCATCAGGTTGATAGTCATCAAAAAATTTTTGACGTTCTTCTGCTGAATGTGACTTATCTTGTAAAAAATAGGTCTGTTGAAAAAAATTAAAATCAGGTGCAACGTCATACTCATAATATGTTTGAAGTTTCTGTGTTTTCGGATTTTTTAACTGAAAACTCGTAACTACATATTGATCCCCTGATTTTTGATAGATCGTATCCCCTTGGTAAATCATTAGATAGTTTCTAAACTCACTACCATCTCCTTTTCCAATCCCCGGAAAACGAAGTGATAATTTATTAAACTGTTCATAATTAAAGCTATCCGATTTAAAGAGTGAACCGCTATTATAACGGTCGAATAAGATATCTAATTTTGTCTTATCAGTGAAGGATAAATGTAAAATGGTATAATTCCCATCAGATTTTAAATCCCTTCTTGTAGATTCTATCCATTGCCCCTCAACAGGTTTTGACTCATCAAAATGAACAAACTCAATATTAATATCCTGTATCGTCTTTTTCAGGCCCTTTTTCTGACTAACTTTTAAATTGTAAACCTTATGATAAATATGTTCTGAATCAAACCAATCTGGCTTGATATAATACCGAAGCCCAATGTAGCCAATAAACAAACTTACTAAAGCAAGAAGGATATATTTCTTCTTAATCTTCAACTTCTTCATGCTCACCTCCTAAATATGAACTCTAGTAACAAGATTGAAAGCTCTTGTTTCTTACTTATATTTCTCTTCATCTTTTGCTCGATCATTAATTTCGTGGAACTCCAACAGTTTACCAAGGACTTCTTGTACGTATTCTTCTTTATTTTTCTCTGTATAGGTTTTTGTGGCTGTCCGCACTTTCATCTGATCATTGTGATCAGGCTTTATCAACTGCGTACGAGTGACGGTTGTTTTAAATTCAGAACCTGTGAGATCTATTTTCAGAGGGAGATTCGATAGAGCATCTGAATAGAACCATTTATAATAGTGAAACTGATAGGGGTAGGTGCTAGTCAACTCTTTAGGGAAAGGATCGACTCCTCTATCCCAGTAGCCCTTCCAACTGTTATGGTAATCATCATAAAAAGATTGCATGTCTGCTTGGCTCACATCTTTTTTAGTTTTTAAATACACAGGAGAATCTGTTTTCTCTGGCAAATGCCCATATTCATAATAGGTTTGTAACTTTCCAGTTTTCGGATTCTTTAGATCAAAACGCGTAACAGCTTCCGTTTCAGGAACTTGATAGAGAGTGTCTCCTACATACATCATTCCACTAAAATAAGCAAAGGAAAGATTTCGATTATACTCTGTACTGAATTTCGGGAATCTAGGAAGCATTTTCTCCTCTAATTTATCATTGTATTCCAAATCCCGACTAAATGTTGGACCTAAATGAAATGCCTTTTGTAGCGGGATTCTGATTTTTGAGCCATCTTCTAACAGGGCATGTAAAATGACATCTCCACCGTCATAAGCACCAATATCATTCCGAAGATCTTCCGACCAAGTCAATCCATCAGGAACAGCAGCCCTATCGTCGTATATAAATTCAAGATTAATTTCTTTTACTTTTGCTTTTTTAGGCTCGATCTTCTCTGATTTGTAGTTATATACCTTAATATACTGATCATTCTTATCAAACAAACCAGGATCAACAGATGTTTTCAAATAGTGATAAAGTCCAAAGAAGAATAGTCCTAAAGCTACTAAAACGAGCGGTAATATTCTTTTAAACTTCCTCATGCACGCCTCCTTGACAAAATCTATTTCATTATATCATAATCAAATACATTCTTATAGCGCTAGTCAAAAGGGAGACATAAAAACACCTGAAACAAGTGGATTTCCACTTCTCTCAGGTGTTCTTTTATTGTCTTAATTGTGAAAATACTTGGCCAATTTTTCCTTCGATAACTAGATCTGCTTGCTTGTCTTGTGGGATACTGGTTTTATTGATGACAACCAGCTTCTTCCCTTGGAAATACTGGATCAAGCTAGCTGCTGGGTAGACCACGAGAGAGGTACCGCCGATAATCAGGAGATCAGCCTCTTGGATGGCTTGAGCTGCTTGACTAAAGACCTCCATATCGAGAGGTTCCTCGTAAAGAGTCACATCAGGTTTGACCACCTTGCCGCAATCCAGACAGTGTGGAACCGGGCCTTCTAAAGCTAGAAAGGACTCCAAATCATAAAATCGCTGGCAACCCGTACAGTAATTGCGGTCGGCACTGCCATGAAGCTTCAAAACTTTTTTGGAACCAGCCATTTCATGGAGACTATCGATATTTTGTGTCACTACTGCCTTGAGCTTACCGCTCTCTTCAAGCTGAGCGAGATAGCGATGGGCTGCATTGGGCTTGGCATCTGGGTAGAGTAGATATTTCTTATAGAAGTCGAAAAAGTCCTCTGGATAGCGCTCAAACATGGTATGGGAGACCAATTGCTCAGCTGTCAAATGCCGTCCTACCTGAACACTATAGACACCGTCTGAGCTTCGAAAATCTGGAATATTTGACTCCGTGGAAACTCCTGCCCCTCCGAAAAACACGATCCGTTGACTCTGATCAATCATCTCCTGTAATTGAGCAATCTTATCCATCTACTTCTCCTTTAGTAGCTCTTCCATCACAGCATTGGCCTGATCAAAATAAAAATTAGTTTGATCATAATGGATGCCTGTGTAGCTTGCAAGGTCAATCAAATTCTTCATAAAATCTTGAGAAGAGAAACCCGTCGTCCGATGGAGCTCTTCTTCATCAAAAGGCTTGATCAAGTGGGCCAAGGGATTGCGAACGGATTTTTCTAACTCCCGCAATTGTTGGGCCGCAACTTTGACGCTATCTGGCAAATCCAACTGCACAATCAACTCCGTCAAACTGGACGAATTGACCACACTTTCGCTGTGGAATTGCTGCAAGATAGGGTTATCGGACGCATGCAGGCTCTCAAACTTCCAACGGTCATAACTCGATTCTTTGGAATTATGGATATAGTTTGTAATATCAGGAATTTTCAACTGAATCAATCGCATAAAGATCCGATAGATGGCTGGGCTGACGGCACGAACAAAGTCAATGATCTGTTCATTTCGCAATTTCGCCTCTAAGTCATAAAGGTAGTTGGCCAACTGTTCATCTTCTGGATCCTCATGCCAAAAAAGCTGAAAACCAGTCGCCTCTAGCAACTCGGTTCTCAACTTTTGATTCATGACGGGTTGGATATTGAGCTCTCGACGTTCCGCCATTAACTGCAGTAAACTCACAAGCAAATCCGGTACTTCTTCCTGCTGCTTGATAGAGCGCAGAGCCCGGCTGTAGTGATAATTTTGGAGATCGTAGAGCCATTCATCATGAAAGAATTTTGCCATTAGTCTGCAATCAAGGTCTCAAGACCGACTTTCATCATGTCTGTGAACGTAGTTTGACGTTCTTCAGCAGTTGTGTCCTCATCTGGATTGACCAAACTGTCTGAAATAGTCATGATAGCAAGCGCATCAACATGGTGTTGAGCAGCAAGATAGTAAAGAGCTGCTGCTTCCATTTCTACAGCTTTCACACCCCATTTACCAAGCTCGATATTCTTTTCACCATAGTTTGAATAGAAAACATCTGATGACAAAACATTACCGACGTGAGTCGTCATGCCAAGGTCTTTGGCAATATGGTAAGCCTTGTCTAAAAGATCAAAGCTAGCGATTTGTGGGAAATCGTATTGAGGCCAGTCGTTGCGGATGATGTTTGAGTTGGTTGCAGCAGCTTGTGCCAAGACCAATTCACGAACATGGACATCCTCATTCAAAGAACCAGCCGTTCCCACACGGATCAATTTCTTCACGCCGTAGTCGACAATCAACTCACGCGCATAAATAGAGATCGATGGCATCCCCATTCCAGTACCCATGACAGAAACACGATGACCTTTATAAGTACCTGTGTAACCAAACATGTTACGAACTTCGTTGAAGCAAACAGCGTCTTCAAGGAAGTTTTCAGCAATAAATTTCGCACGAAGAGGATCTCCAGGAAGAAGAATTTTATCAGCAATTTCACCCTGCTTAGCAGCAATATGGATAGACATAATTAAGATATAAAGGGCGACAGAGAACAAAGTAAAAATAGGAAACTGACGACGCATCGTAGATGCTAGACAGTTTATCTTTTTTACACAGTTCTCCGCCCGTATTCAGTTCAGAGAATACGGTAAACCCATCCTTTCTTTTTTTATTGAGTAATTTGGAGAGCGACCAGAAAGCGACTGAAAATTAGGAATCTGACGAGAAATCCTGATTTCTCAGTCAGATTATCTATTTTCCGAGCTTTCCGCTCGTGTTCAAATTAGAACACATGCTCTTCCTTTCTTTTTTATTTTTTAGAATAGGCATTAAAGAGGCAAAGTAAAAATAGGAAACTGACAACGCATCACAGATGCTAGACAGTTTATCTTTTTTACACAGTTCTCCGCCCGTATTCAGTTCAGCGAATACGGTAAACCCATCCTTTCTTTTTTTATTTATTTTGTTAATGAATCCAAAAACGCAAAGAGTTTGGCATTCATTTCTCGATAATCGTAAGCACGAATGGCTTCAGGTTTTTGAACAAAGGTCAATTTTTGACTTTGTTCTTCCAAAACATCTTCACCGTCAGCAGCAATCAAGAGATCGACTGCTTCTGGATCAAATTCCAAGTGGGCTTGAAAGGCATAATGTTTCGGACTAAAGCGAATAATCTGACGTGGACACCCTTGACTAGTAGCAAGAACAACAGCATCTTTTGTCAATCCTGGCATATCACCATGCCAGTGGCCAGTTTCAAGAGTTTTTCCAAACTCACCGACATGTGGATCTGTGAGTCCTTCAGGCGTCAAGGTCACTGGATAAACCCCAATCTCACGTTCCGGACTGTGCTCATACTTCGCTCCATAGGCAACAGACAGGAGCTGGGCACCCAGACAGACCCCAACAATATAACGATCTGCCTTCATGGCCTTTTGAATCAGTTCAATCTCTGCCTGAGGATCGTAGTATGGAAAAGCTTCTCGATCTTCATCTGGCGATTGAGGTCCTCCCATGACGATCAAAAAGTCAATCTCATCCACTGACTCTGGTAAGGTTTCATTCTCATAGACTTTAGTCGTGGTCACTTGATGGCCACGCTCCTGTGCCCATTTTAGATAAGCGCCCGGCACTTCAAAGGTTTCATGCAGTACAAAATGTACCTTCATCATTTCTTCTCCCATCTCTTTCGAATCACGTATGACAGACCAGCCGCAAGTACAAGCGGAATAGACAAATTCCAAGTTTGCCCTGTAAATCCAAGGCTCAGCGCAATGGCTGTCAGAGGAGCTTCTAGGGTCGTCCCTAAAAAGACTGTAACTCCAAGTAACATCCCTATAGCTGGATCCAGATGAATCCTAAGGACTGTCAAAAGCAAGGTCACTAGATAGCCAGATCCAATCCCTAAGGCAAATGATGGTGTCAAGGTTCCCCCATAGGCACCATTGCGCAAAAGGAGATAAACCAGAAGCCCCTTCACTGCAAGAGTCAGTGGAAGATAAGGAATCGGCTGACTAGACAAGAGGGCTTGCGCTAGTACCTGGCCATTTCCCATAAAGATAGGGAAAAAGGCTACTAGGCTCCCCAGCACTAGAAAGGCTAGAGGAAGAGCCCAAAGGACCGTCCCGTCCTTCCGCCGTTTGTGACTAGCCCGCTTGGCGAGGAAAGCAAAGACCAGAGCCAAGGGAGTGACCAAGAAAGCAATCACAATAGCCTGTAAGAAGCTGCTAGCCGACCATGAGACTGCGGACAGGTGATAAATGGCCTCCTGACCAACGATGGGCTGAGCGACCCAGGTGGCCAGATAAGTACTGGTCAAAACCAGTAGAAGGTTTTGCCAACTGTAGGCGAGTCCTAAGGTCTCAAAGACGAACAAGCTACTGGCAAAGGGAACCTGATAGACCGCAGCCAAACCAGCTCCAGCCCCACAGGCGATCAAGACTTTTCGCTCTTTGAGAGCTAGTGAGAATCCCTTCGCCAAGCGACCAGCTAGAAGAGCCCCGACCTCACGTGGGGCTCCTTCTTTTCCGACCGATGCGCCTGCTCCAACAATTGCCACCTGCATCCCTGCATGAAGGAGGTGGGCTAAGGGCGCTGGATCCCTGTCTCCAGCTAAGTCAATTTGCTGGCGAATAGACAGGATCTTATAACGCTTTTGCAGGACATACCAGAAGCCAGCTGCCAAGCACCCAGTCACACACAAGACCAGAAATCTACGGAGACCTCCAGCTTCTTGAAATTGCTGGAGCAAATCGGAACTAGCTTGGCCAAAAGCCAGCTCTTGCACCCCTTCTAGTAGATAATGACAGGCAATTCCGACTAGACCCGTCCCGATCCCTAATGATAAAGTGGCTAGAAGTAACCTCAGTCCGTAGGGCAGCCTTTGGAGTCGTACTTTCATTGGATTAGAGTTCAGCAAGAATCGCTTTCAGCAATCCTTTGAAGTCGCCTTTGACGCGCTCTGTCACTTCCACTACTTCTTCGTGGTTGAGCTCTTCTTGGAAACCAGCCGCAAAGTTGGTAATACATGAAATACCAAGAACCTTCAAGCCAGAATGCGCTGCAATGATGACTTCAGGAACAGTTGACATTCCGACAGCATCTGCACCAAGAGTCTTAAACGCACGGATTTCAGCTGGAGTTTCGTAGGTAGGACCAGTCACACCGATATAAACCCCATCATCCAATTTGATACCCAATTTGTCAGCTACTTTATGAGCTGTCTCACGGTATTCAGGTGTATAAGCTTTTGACATATCTGGGAAACGTGGACCAAAATCATCCAAGTTTTCACCGATCAATGGGTTTTGACCAGTCATGTTGATGTGGTCTGTGATAGCCATCAAAGTACCAGGACCAAAGCCGATACCACCGGCAGCGTTAGTGACAAGAACCCCTTCACAGCCCAAAACTTTCATGACACGAACTGGGAAAGTCACCACTTCTAGTGTGTTTCCTTCGTAGAAGTGGAAACGTCCTTGAAGGGCCAAAACCTTGCGTCCAGCAAGCTCACCGTAGACCAATTTACCCGCATGGCCGACAACCGTTGAACGACCCCAGTTTGGAATTTCAGAGTAGTCTACTACGACGGCATTTTCGATTTCTTCAGCCAGTTCTCCAAGACCTGATCCAAGGATCAAGCCAAACTCAGGCGCTTCCATTCCTTTGTCTTTCAAAAAAGCAGCTGTTTCATTGATTTTTGCTAATAATGTCATTGCATATCTCCTTTATGATTTCCTTAAAAATTGGCCAATTTTGTCAAATGTATTGGCATTGCGAATGGTCAACAGACGGTAATCCGGCATCTTGAGGACTTGTCTGTGGTAAGCTGTCTTTGTATAGGTCTCTTCTGAGTATTTACCCCAGTAAATCCCAAGGCTTCCACGATGGATGATTTCATCACCGAGCGAAAAAGAGGAGACCAGCTCCCAGACAGCATCCTGATCGAGGCCTTCTGTGTAAAAGAGAACATCCTTGCGGGCCAGATCCTCCTGCCACCAGGCTGGTAGAGCAGCGAGATCTTGCGCATAGTCCTCAGCTGAAAAGAGAGAAAAAGACTGGATAAAGGGATAGTGATCAAGAAAGAAATGTCCCAGCAAATCTACCAATTCTTCTTTAGAACCAGAAGATTCAAAGAAGATATTGCCACTATTGATGTAGGTCTCTACCTCATCCAGCCCAATCGTTTGAAGCTCCTCTCGAAGCTCTGCCATCACGACCTTGTTTTTCCCGCCAACATTGATCCCTCTTACGAGGAGAGCGAAGCGTGTCATCTTAGTTCAATTTGTCTAAGAAGCTTTCACCGATCATGGCTTTTTCAACACCAAAGTTCTCAGCAATTGTCGCAGAGATATCAGAGAAATGTCCGACTGGAATCACACCATTGCCCTTGAAGGATGGGCTATAAGCCAAGAATGGGATGTATTCACGTGTATGGTCTGTACCAGCGTAGGTTGGGTCATTTCCGTGGTCTGCCGTGATCATCAAGAGATCATCTTCACGCATCGCTGCAATGATTTCTGGCAAGCGTTCATCAAATTCGTGCAAGCAATCGCGGTAGCCGTGAGCATTGCGACGGTGGCCGTAAAGAGCATCAAAGTCTACCAAGTTGGTAAATGAGAACCCTTCTTGGAACTCAGGAAGTCCCATGGTCTTAATTAAGGTATCCATACCGTGGCTATTTGATTTGTTGTGGCCCATATCGTGGTTGATACCAGCTCCGTTGAAGATGTCGTTGATCTTACCAACTGCATAAGTATCGATACCTGCTTCGTTCAACTTGTCCAAAACAGTTGGCGCAAATGGTGAAACAGCCAAGTCACGACGGTTGGCTGTCCGTGTGAAGTTGCCTGGTTCCCCAACATAAGGGCGGGCAATGATACGTCCTAGAAGAGCTGGACGTTCCAAAGTGATGGAACGAGCGTATTCACAGATACGGTAGAGTTCATCCAAAGGAATGATGTCTTCGTGAGCTGCGATTTGAAGAACAGGGTCTGCTGATGTATAAATGATCAACTCACCAGTTTCCATTTGACGTGGTCCAAAATCATCGATGACCGCTGTACCAGAATAAGGTTTGTTGGCTTCACGGATGACCTTACGTCCTGAGAATTCTTCAATTTTAGTCAAAATTTCTTCAGGGAAACCATTCCAGAAGGTATCAAAAGGTTCTGTAATGTTGAGCCCCATGATTTCCCAGTGACCAGTCATGGTGTCTTTCCCAAGAGAGACTTCTTGCAATTTTGTCGCATAGCCAGTTGGGTTGCTTTCAGCTGGCACAGTCTTCAATGGTACTTCACGAGGAATATTTCCAAGACCGATTTTGGCCATGTTTGGTACATTTAAGCCAACGGTTTTAGAGATGTGGCCCAAAGTATCAGATGCTCCATCTGGAACACCTGCATTGACAAAGTTATTGGCATCCGGTGCAGCACCGATCCCAACTGAATCCAGCACAACTAAGTGCATGCGTTTAAATTTTGACATATACTGCCTCTTTCCTTTATTAAACTAGCTATATTATACCATATCCCTATAAGAAGAGAGCCGTTGATAGATCCGGCCCCTCTTTAGAGAAACCTATTTTTCAATGATGACAGGGCCATCTGGTGTCCCTACAATCACTTTTGAAATCATGTTCAAGAATAAACCGTGCTCTACGACGCCTACGGTGTGATCCAGTTCATTGGCCAAAGCTTCCGCATCCTCGATCACTTTGAGATCCAAGTCAATGATAAAGTTGCCTTGGTCGGTGACAAAACGTTGGTCATCCGCGATACGGAAAGCAGGATGGTAACCTTTTTGTTCAAAGTGACGGAAGAGATTTTCAGCTCCATATTGCACCACTTCCACTGGAAGTTTGAAAGCCCCAAGAGTTGCGACTTGTTTAGATTCATCTACGATCCAAATGCAATCTTTTGAATTAGTTGCGACGATCTTTTCCATGAGGAGAGCACCACCGCCACCTTTGATCCCGTTTAATTGAGGATCCACTTCATCTGCGCCATCTACTGTTACATCGACCACTTCAACATCGTCGATAGCCTTGAGCGGAATGCCTAAACTTTCAGCCTGATCATAGGTCACACTCGACGTTGTGACAGCTGTGATCTCCAAGCCTTCTTCTTTGATGCGACGACCCAATTCAGCCACAAAATAATAAGCAGTTGACCCTGTACCGAGACCGACAATCATGCCGTCTTTGACAAACTCAGCCGCTTTAATTCCTACCTGTTCTTTTAGGTTTACCATCATAGACCTCCTTTTATATTCTATTACAGTATAGCATATTCTGTAAGAGATTTCACTAATTAATTGAAAACCTTTCCAGCTTTTAGTTCTAAAAGCAAAACCTTGCCCGTCTGCTGACTTTACGATAGAATAGAGATGAATCTACAGGAAAAGAGAAATGACATGATTACTAAAGAATTTGATACCATCGCTGCCATCTCGACTCCTCTCGGTGAGGGGGCTATCGGGATCGTCCGCTTGAGCGGAACAGACAGCTTTGCCATTGCGCAAAAAATCTTTAAGGGGAAAGATTTAAGCAAGGTTGCTAGCCACACACTCAACTACGGTCATATCGTAGATCCAGATAAGGACGAGATTCTCGACGAAGTCATGGTTGGAGCCATGCGCTCGCCGAAGACCTTCACCCGTGAGGACATCATCGAAATCAATACCCACGGCGGGATTGCCGTAACCAATGAAATCCTGCAGCTGGTCATCCGTGAAGGAGCTCGATTAGCTGAACCTGGTGAGTTTACCAAGCGGGCCTTTCTGAACGGTCGGGTCGATTTGACCCAAGCCGAAGCTGTCATGGACATTATTCGCGCCAAGACCGACAAGGCTATGAATATTGCAGTCAAACAGTTGGACGGTTCCCTGTCTGACCTCATCAACAACACGCGCCAAGAGATTCTCAATACTCTGGCCCAGGTCGAAGTCAATATCGACTATCCTGAGTACGACGATGTCGAGGAAGCAACCACTGAGATCATCCGCGAAAAGACCAGTGAATTTGAAGCTCTTTTGACCAACCTCCTCAAGACTGCCCGTCGCGGTAAGATCTTGCGTGAAGGGATTTCTACTGCTATCATAGGCCGTCCAAACGTCGGCAAGTCCAGCCTCCTCAATAATCTTCTTCGCGAGGAAAAAGCCATCGTTACCGATATCGAAGGAACCACCCGTGACGTTATCGAAGAATACGTCAATATCAATGGTGTTCCCCTCAAACTAGTCGATACGGCCGGGATCCGAGAGACCGAAGACATCGTTGAGCAAATCGGTGTCGAACGTTCGAAAAAAGCCCTCAAGGAAGCTGATCTGGTTCTTCTCGTCCTCAATGCAAGCGAGCCCTTGACCGACCAAGATCGCCAACTCCTTGAAATCTCTCAAGACAGCAACCGCATCATTCTCCTCAATAAGGTCGATCTCCCAGAGAAGATCGAAATCGACCAACTGCCGGAAGATTACATCAAGATCTCCGTTCTGAAAAACCAAAACATCGATCAAATCGAAGACCGGATCAACGCCCTCTTCTTCGAAAATGCTGGGCTGGTTGAGCAAGATGCGACGTATCTTTCTAATGCCCGTCACATCTCCCTCATCGAAAAAGCTGTTGAAAGCCTCCAAGCGGTCAACGAAGGCTTGGCTCTCGGTATGCCGGTCGACCTGCTCCAAGTCGATCTCACCCGAACTTGGGAAATCCTAGGAGAAATCACAGGGGATGCTGCTCCAGATGAGCTCATTACCCAACTCTTCAGCCAGTTCTGTCTTGGAAAATAACAAAAATGCGTATGTGTGCAAACATACGCATTTTTGTTTTATTTTCCTTGTTCTAATCGCTCGACGGTTTGATAAGCTTGGTAGATTAGGAAGAGCCCGGTAGCATTCAAGACTGGAATCGCAATCGGCAACTCGGTCACGATTTGTGAGAAAGGTGAATTGCCAACAAAATGAAGTCCAAACCCAGCTACTAAGTATCCCCAGCCTGCTAGACGTAGATCCTTGCGTCCTCTGCTTGCTTGGACAATTAGGAAGAGCCCCAGCATGACAAGGCCTGTGTAGACCCAGTGAGACATGGGTGCATTGGCCACACGGCCGAGAATCCCTGACACCGTGTAAGAGAAACCTTCCGGCAGATCCTGACGGATATAGGCAAAGTCCTCGACGATCTGGAAACCAAGACCAGAGGCAATCGCCAAGAGGAAGATCGACTTGATGCGACGGACACTGAACAAATAGAGGACAAAGAAGATCGGAATCAACTTAAAGGGTTCCTCAAAGAGTGGCGCAGCGATGGCACTCTCGTACTGGTTCCAAAATTCGCTATTGGGAGCAATCGCTTGAATCATGTCATGGAAATAGGTATTGGCAAAGCTAGATAACCAACCGGCAACAAAGCCCCCACCTAGTAGAGAAAAGAGCACCGGTACCCAAGACAACTTCCACTTCTTCGCGAAATGAAAGAGAGCCCAAACAGCAGGAAGTGCATAGACCAAAAGGATCAAGGTCGAAAGTCCCACAATCCCGTACTGATTACCAGACATCCAACCTTCCGTCAGTGACTGGGTCTCATAGGCTAGGCCGATCGCTAGCAAGAGTAAATAGAGAAACAAAATCGATTTGCGTTTCATAAAAGACCTTTCTATTGTGAAATGAAAAAGGCTGGAAGTCCAGTCTTTTTCGTGTAGTATCATTGTAACAGGATCAGCTTAAAAAAACAATAAATGTGGATTAGTGAGAAAAATATAAAACGTAGATGGCGACAAATGGTTGACTAAATTTAGTTACTTAATCACCAACGCTCCATTTTCCTCCGTCGCCAAGAGCTTCTCATCTTTATCATATATTTTAAGTTTTATACTGCTCGGTTTGTTTTGAGTTGCATTGTATTGCTTTACTATCTCTTCTTTTAAATCAAAAAGCGTCTTACAATAATCTTTTGGATTTATATTTGCTAAAGATAGCATATTTTCTGATACAGAGAAGACAAGGATCAAATACTCTTCATTATAATACACTTTCGCCATCTCAATTTCGCCATTGATTTGATTTTGAAGCATATAAGCAAATACTACATTAGGTTTTTCATTTCCAACCAATGAGGTAGGGGCTTGATTCATCCCTTTGACCACTGATTCTTTACTTTCCTTTGTAGAATCTTTTACATTCTGTTCAGTAGACTGCTCTTTTTTGTCTTCATTCTTCACTTCTTTTTGCGCGCACGAAGATAGAAATAGCGAGAGGATGGTCATTGTTGCAAACATAGTTTTTTTCATAGATTTTCTCCTTTTGTTTTGACAAGTAGAAAACGACCTGTAATTGACCAAAATTGCATAAGCTTCCTGTAAAAGATATTCCAAACCTTTAATCTTATAACCTAATAGGTAATTAGAACTTTAATAGTTTAAAAAATTTTTATCTAATATTATTCTACCATAATCTCTCTTACTTCAGTACTGCAAGAATCTGCCGAATCATGTCTGGATCCCCATCTGGCAAAGTCACCGTTTCAGCATGGTCCAAGATCCCTTGGGTAAATTGCGTCATAAACTCCTCACTATTGAGTTCATCCGCAGATTGTTGCCAGTGGCTCGGTACAGGATAGATCGTCACCGTCCCATCACCGTTGGATGCATAAGTGATATTTCCTTCAGCTGAATAAGAACCAAACAGATGACGGACATCTTTGGGATAATCAACGCCCAAGCCACCATTATAAATCTTTGTTCCAGCTGCACTATTTGAAATATTTAATTCTGATGGCACGTTCTTGATCACATAAGCCCAGACACGCGCAGCTTCGACCTGAGCATCTGTGTAGCCTGGATAACCATTCTGATCCGCCTTCTTCGAAGATTTAACCTCGCCATCCGGGCGAGAATTCCACTTCTTAGCCTTACTGGTCTTTGTCGTACTACTGCTATCGTCCGTATCTGCTTGCTCCCGATCTTTTGGTTGCTCTTTCTTGCGATAGTAGAAATTGTCATCATCGCCATAAGCCGGTGACTGACCAGCCCAGATCCGATCCTTGGACTTATCCGAAGCATCGTCTTTGCCCGCTTTCTGACCTTTTGGAAGGAGCAAGAGACCATAGCCTCCAACACCCGACTTGGCACTAACCGTCATCTCAGCGATCTGGTCCTTCTGCTTAAAGCTCGATGCATCAAGCTCAACATCCTCGCTGACCAAGCCCTTGTCATCAAAGACCAGCTCATTACCACGACCATCGATCCAAGTCCCCTTGATACTCGAGTAGTCCTTAGCCTTAATGGCTTTCAAATCCATACCAGACTGTTTCTTTTCTGAAGTGCTGATCTGCTTGGTATCCGAACTCTTTGGCGACACCGTCCTCTGAGGACGACCACACGAAGCCAAGACCAAAGCAGAAAGCACAATTACAAAACCTTTTCTCATATCAATCTCCCTTCACACACCTACTATTTTAGAAAAATAAGAAAGGAGAGTCAAAGAAAAAGCGGAGGGGGCATAAAAGTCTGTAAAATTATTATTTGAATTTCTAAAGAAAAAGAAGCTCAATATATCGAGCTCCTAGACCATCATTTTTTGTTTTTCTTGTTTTGGGATCATTCGAAAGAACACAGCTCTAAAACTAGGAAACATTGATACTATCAACTCCACACATCCTACATAGACAGTTTCCCTTATTCTTTTAATATTCTCCAAAACTATATCTTGTACAAATTATTTAATCTTTCTAACTCTAATACATTTATACATACTTCTACTCCAGTAACTACCCCCTTACTATAAATAATTCCACAAGAAAACACAATCCTATCCGTACTCAAAATATTTGACAATATTACAAATGATTCCAAAACATAATCCTCTATAGTAATAAAACAATTATTTTCATCTTTAAAAAACTCTATAAATCCAATATCCTTACACCTATCACCCAAATGAAACCTAAGTGATTTTAAAAAATAATCAAAAAACACATCATTTTCCATAGAAAGCCCTTTCATTTTTAAAATATTATGTTATATCATACAAAAAATAGTTTTGGGACCATTCGAAACAACACGCTCTAAAACGTCAACACTCTGTCATAAGTGAACTACTCCCCAAAAGTTAGACAGAAAAAATCTAACTTTTGGGGTACAGTTCAACTATCAGTGTTTTCTTTTCTATCTCTGTCCCCTGCCGAAATATAAAATATGCTTAGAAATCCTATTCTAATAGGCTTTTAGAAAATTTTAGTTTACTTTTTAGCCATCTTATTTTTTTTCTGACCTTCGCTTTAATATTATTTATCACTCATAAATTGATTAATTTTATTCTTCTTAGTTGTTCTTTACTCCGGTAATTCTACCTTCAAGCTCATATCTGTTGGTTGCAATACCTTCTGAACAGCGGTGAGAAAGGATAGTGCATTATCCGATGGAGAACATTGGAAGGTGATATGAATGACTTTTTTATCAAAGCTATCGCCATATCTATCCACATATTGCTTGCTTTCTAGGAAGTCGATATAGTTATTTAGTTTTTCTTGCAGAATTTCCAGATGGACTGCTTCTATCTCTTCCTGCCAGCCGACTGAATCCACCAGAAGAAGCTCTAAATGATTATCAACTATACCAATAGCGTCAAGTTCGCTAGGTTCTAGTTCTGAAACAATAGCTTTTTTTACAAGAGCTTTAAACTCTTCAACATCAAACAACTCACGTTGAACTTCTATATTTGGTAGCATAGTTTCAGGATGATTACGTATATAGTTTCTATCAATATCATCTTGCTTACTTAAGGGCCAGTTCCCTGTTTCTGCATAAATCATCACTTCATATGCTCCTCTAGATGATTGAAATGCCTTTTCCATTAGTTCTTTAGTAATAGGATAGCGAACTTCGGGACCCATGGCTCCGCCAATTTCTTTAAAGAAGCTAATTTCGTAATAGCCGTCTGTCTCATATACAATAAATCCATTACCTCTATGTACAATCGTATCCGATTGATTATAATCTACTAACTCATCTTTCTTTGGCCAACGATGATGTTCACAATAAAACATTACTTCTAAAGAATCTTTTTCTGATTTTGAAACACTTTCTGCTAATTCCTGGCTAATGGGAAAATTAAGCACTTCTTTCCCTCTACTCCACAGAATTTGATAATCATTATTGTTTTTTAATACCGTACAATTTTTGTATTGTTGAATTTCTGTTGTCATACTATTTTCTTTTTGTCTATTTCAATGGTGATACATAATCGTCTGGAAGTTTGTCTCTCCAGTCAATCCATTTTTGTTCAGCAAGTGGAATTAATGTCTCAAGCTCTTCCTGAGTAAATAATTCCCAACTCTTAGGATTAGCTATTAAAGGAGTTAAGCCTTTTAATACAAATTGTTTCTCACTAGCCTTCTTTTCTTCTTCCGTCGGTGGCCAAGAATCGTGCTTAATCTTCCAAGATATTTCGAGTAGTGATCTCTCTCCACTATCTAATAGAGAGAATAATTCTTGGGGTAAATCATAGACTGCTAACCAAGAAGCCACAGTTCCCTCTTCTGAAACTAAATAATATTTATCCTCATTTTTCCAGATGGATTTCCCATATCCTTTTACTTCTTCAAACTGGATAACATCTTCCCATTCTAGGTTTGTTGGTTTCATTTTATACCATCCTTACTTAAGTGGTGATACATAATCATCTGGAAGTTTACCCATTGATTCTATCCATTGTTGTTCCGCTTTGGGAATAAGTATTTCAAGTTCTTTGTTACTAAAAAGCAACTGATTTTTACGGTTAGAAATCAGCACAATTGGTTTTTTTCTAGCTCTATTTTTTCTAATTTCGTTCTTTTCTTCTTCCGATGGTGGCCAAGAATCGTGTTTAATCTTCCAAGATACTTCGCTTAGCGTTCTTTCCCCACTATCTAATAAGGCAAACAGCTCATTTGGTAATTCATAGACAACTAACCAAGAAACTATGGTTCCTTCTTCTAAAACCAAATAATACTTGTCCACATCTCTCCATATATGCTGACCGTATCCTTTTACCTCTTCAAACTTGGTAACATCTTCCCATTCTAGTTTTGTTGGTTTCATTTGTATTCTCCTAGTGCAAGTTATTTTCTCAACCAGAATATCATAAAATCAGGCTTCTTTTTCTCTTCCTCAATAGGCGATGCCATCTTTTACCCATTTTCTAGTTTCTAACTCCAAATTAAAATAGAAATCTCTTCGACCAGATTTATCAAAACAATCCTCTTTAAGAGCCTCGCATACAATTCCCAGTTTCTTCTTACTTATCTCAGAAATATATAGCATAGTAAATCCTGCAGGAGATTCAATTTGGTCGATTTTCTCACCTTCTAAATTATAAACCTCTAGTTCTGATGGAACGTCAAAATCGCTGGATGATCGAAATATACTGAAGATTCGCTGATATTTAGGGCTAAAGCGAAGATAATGTAAATGATGAAAACTAATCTGATGCTTCCCATTATGATTCCAATCTAGGGTTCCTTCTAGTATATTTTGTTGCCCTAACAATTTTCCTTCTAAACTAAAGTAGAAAATGATTTTGCTTACAAAGTTTTCTCCACTATAGACGATAACAATGTTCTCATCTTTATTATATTCCGCATGAATGATATCTGGTTGTTCTATCTTTATTACACAACCATCCCACTCCCATATGACCATCCGTTCACCGTAATCGATTTTCATCATCCTTCTCCTACTCTAACTCAGATAAATTCGAGATGCATTGTTTGCTCAGTCATCATGGACTGCACTTCCTCGACAAGTTTATCAATCTCGTTCTGTGTGATACGAATGTGGTTGAATGATGCCTCACAATTCTGTATACTTGACCTATATACAGTAAAACTTCCATCAATCAACAATTCTCCCTTTTGCTTTTAAAACATTACCATTTTCATAATCAAAAGTGATGATAGACCTTGGACTAGAAATTTTCATTTTCCTTCCTTTTCTTATATCCCTTTTAGACTAAACTTGCAGAGCACTCATAATCTTCTTAATTTGGTATTCCAACATGATAGAATTACCTTAAAAGACAATGTTACGTTTTCCACTATTATACCATACAAGAACTTTCCCCAAGAACCATCCTTGCATAAACCAACAAAAAAACACTGAAGATTCAGTGTTCTTTTCTATTTATGTCCCCTGCCGGAATCGAACCAGCAACTACTCCTTAGGAGGGAGTTGTTATATCCATTGAACTAAGGGGACCGATAAAAAAAGAAGCGAGATCACTCCCGCCTCCTTGTTCGTCTTAACGACGGATTTCTTTAATACGAGCTGCTTTACCTTGCAATGCACGAAGGTAGTACAATTTCGCACGACGTACTTTACCGTAACGTACAACTTCAATCTTTTCTACACGTGGAGTGTGTACTGGGAATGTACGTTCAACACCGACACCGTTAGAGATTTTACGAACAGTGTACATTTCAGTGTGTCCTTGACCTTTACGAGCGATAACAACGCCTTCAAAGATCTGGATACGTTCACGAGATCCTTCGACAACTTTCGCGTGTACACGAACAGTGTCACCAGGACGGAATGCAGGGATATCAGTACGAAGTTGACCTTCAGTCAAGCTTTGGATTAATGGATTCATTTTATTCTCCTATCTTCGTCAATCTTGAGGGACCTCCCTCAGCGGATAAACTGTATTTTTGTGCTTCCATTACGCACAGAAACTATCATATCAGATAATTTCAGGTTTGTAAAGCTCTTTTCTCTACTTTTTCGCAACTTTTTGACCGGAATAAATGCTCCACTCTTTTGGCAGGCAATAGGCGATGGCGCAAGCAATGACAAAGAATGGCAGGTTGGCATAGCCAAAGACTTCTCCTCCGATCAAGATCGGTGCGAGCAAGGTCGTCGTCGCACTGCCAAAGACACTGGCATATCCGATAGCAGCCACGACTAAGACTGGAAGACCTAGCATAGGAGCAAGGAAGACTCCAAGCGTAGCTCCGATCGCAAAGAGCGGGGTCACTTCTCCCCCTTGGTATCCAGCAGAGATGGTCACTACGGTAAAGAGAAGCTTCAAGATCCAGTCATAACTCTGCGCACTTCCCTGATGAAAAGCCATATCAATCAGATTGGTTCCAAGACCACTGTATGTTCCGACCTTGG
Source organism: Streptococcus parasanguinis (assembly GCA_018379295.1). GTDB lineage: Bacteria > Bacillota > Bacilli > Lactobacillales > Streptococcaceae > Streptococcus > Streptococcus parasanguinis_AH. Next base: position 51,108 of record JAGZVW010000008.1, read on the forward strand.
TCAGCTGGAGGGTTAAGAGGACCAAACTAAGTCCAGCCCCTATAAGCGCAATCCGGATATAAGGATTGGGCAAGACTTGAGCGACCGTTTTCTTCAACCAGGAAAGGCTAATTGCAAAGAGTTTCCCAGCAAGGCCAAAAGCCAGGCCAAGAATGGCAACTTTGATCAAGGTCTCTGGTGTCCAGCTCAGCGTTTCTCTTAGTGGCACAGCAAATTTCTCTAAACCAAGGGCATGAGAGGTGAAGCTAGCCACGATTGAGGCAATGAGCGCTGGATAGAGAGCCATCAACTGCAACTCCCCAACTGTCAAGACTTCAAGGGCAAAAAAGGTTGCTGCCAGTGGCGTCTGAAAGAGCCCCGCAAAACCAGCGGCCATCCCGGTCATGAGAAAAATACGCGAAGCATCCGGGATCTTGATATGACGGGCAAAACGGTGCGAAAGGGTCGCTCCGATCTGGACTGCTACACCTTCCCGACCGACCGAACCACCAAAGAGATGGCTCATCCAGGTCGTCAGCATGATCAAAGGCACCAAGACCAAGGGGATTTTCTCCTCACGCGCGTGTCCGACATCAAAGATGAGGCCCATCCCTTTTGAAGCCTTGCCACCAAAACGTTTATAGAGATAAACGATGACAAGCCCCGCTAAGGCCAGAAAAAGAATCAAGGGCCAATGCTGGCTTCGGAAATCCCCGATCAGGAGCAATCCTTGACCAAAAATCATGTCAATAGCACCGACCAAGAGACCAATGAAAAGCGCCATCCCTGTTAGGACCACATACTGTTGTGCTTTTTGCTTGATCGATAGACTAGTCACGCGCCCTCACCTCCTCTTGGAAGTTTCTCGAGCGCTTCATCATATCTTGAAACTGGGCTTGAATGGTCGCCCGATACTGCTCATCCGCCACAAGAGAGCCGACTTTCTCAAGCACCTCTCTTTCCCTTCCTTGATCGAGCACAGGTAAGCCCTGCTGCTCCTTATATTCTACAATCTGACCGACACAGACCATCCGTCTTTCCAGCAAGGCTACAATCTCTTGATCGATCTGGTCAATGTCCTTACGAATCTGATCTAAATCCATGTGTCTCCTCTTTATTTTGGATATAAATCGAGGCTGTAATCCATCGATCCATCCTCTTTGTCATTAATTTGCTTTTGCTACAAGTTCTTCTGCAAAGGCTTCTAATTTTTCAATGTCTTCGTCTTCTGCAGACAAATCAACTTTGACACACTCAGAACCTTTTTCAGCACCAGTCGCAGCGAAGCAACGGTCGAAATCATCAACTGCTTTACAGAATTCATCGTAGAAAGTATCACCTGATCCTACCACACCGTAAAGTTTGCCTTTGAGATCAAGGCCAGCCAAATCTTCGTAGAAATCTTGGATCTCATCTGGAAGCTCTCCATCGCCGTATGTATAGGTCGCTACCACTGCGATATCCGCATCAAGGAAGTCCTCCGCATCCACAGTTGTACACTCATCCACATCTACTTCGACACCAAGATCACGGAATTTGTCCGCTACGATATCAGCAATTTCTTCAGTATTTCCAGTCATACTAGCAAAAACAATCTTCGCTACAGTCATAATTTCCTCCCAAAAGCTATTTCCCGTATTATACCACTTTTTCAAGCATTTTGCACGAAACCTTTCCCGATAAGCTGAAAGAAGGGACACGTTTCAAGAATTTGGACCGATTCAACCTAATCGCCCTCGTTTTCTTCTTGAATTGCTTTAATAGTTTTAATTTCTTCATCTAATTTCTTATCAAAATTAGCCTTATTTTTGAAGGGATACGAATAGGTGCGCCAAGTATACCATTTTAGCCCTTCCTTATCTTTATAATACCACTCAATTTTAGTAGGCAGAAACTCTTTGTTGTAGGAAATTCGAACCTTAGAAAATTGACGATTTTTCTTCAAATAAATCGTTTCAAATTCCGGAGGATATTCCTCTTTCATTAATTTATCATCCACAAATCTTTTCGGTGAACTAGTAATTTGATAGCTGGATTTCTTAATTTCATCAGTAGTAATTTTCTTACATAATAGAACCGATGATAATTCGTTATTTACTGCAGATTTGTAATACTGATTACGATCCCAGTCCGTTTTATAACCACCATAAACTGTATCATCTTTCACTGCGGTCTCATCATTATAGTAATATTCCTTTTTCTCAAGGTCCAACCCAACCTCAAAATGGTCTTCGGTAGAATCTCCCATTTTGATCATAACAAATTGCTTTTTCTTTAAAACATTCAATGCCGGTTGATTGTTACTACAACTACTTAGGAATACTGCAATAAGCATTACGATCAACACTACCACAATTGTTTTTGGAAATTCTAACCATCGTTTTCTTTTAGTTGATTGTTTCATTTCTTTCATCATATTCATCCATTCTAACAAAATATCTAACCAATGTAAAACCGCTTCCATAGCTCCTAATTAGTGATAAATGCTTGCTGGATGGGCCTTTCTTATGTTAAAATTGACAGAGAAAATGAGGTAATGTATGAACGTAATGAATGAAATTCTTGAAAAAATTCAAGCTTATGACACGATTATTATCCACCGTCATCAGAATCCGGATCCAGATGCGATTGGTAGCCAGGTGGGCTTGCGGGATCTCCTGCGTGCGCACTTCCCTCAAAAGCGGGTCTTGGCAACTGGCTATGATGAACCGACCTTGACTTGGCTTGCTGAGATGGATACTGTCAGCGATGAGGACTATGCTGGAGCTTTGGTGATTGTCTGTGATACGGCTAATACTCCTCGCATCGATGACAAGCGCTATACGAATGGTGATTTCCTGATCAAGATCGACCACCATCCAAATGACGATGCTTATGGCGATCTGCTCTGGGTCGATACTGAGTCTAGCTCTACCAGTGAGTTAATCGCACTTTTTGCTAAGGAATTGGAGCTCGAACTTCCTGTTAGTGCTGCGCGTCTTCTCTATGCTGGGATTGTCGGCGATACAGGTCGCTTCCTTTATCCTGCTACTTCGACTCGGACCTTTGAGATCGCTGCCTTTCTTCGAAGCATTCCCTTTGATTTTACATCACTTGCTCGTCAGATGGATACGATCAATCTCAAAACCGCTAAGCTTCAAGGCTATGTCTATGACCATCTTGAGATCGATGAACATGGCGCTGCGCGTGTGACCTTGACACAAGAGCTCTTGAAGAAATTCGATCTACGTGATTCAGAGACTGCTGCCATTGTTGGTGCTCCTGGACGCATTGATACCGTGTCTGTTTGGGCTATCTTTGTCGAGCAGGCCGACGGTCATTTCCGTGTCCGGATGCGCAGCAAACGAAAAGTGATCAACGAAATTGCCAAACGTCATAATGGTGGTGGCCATCCACTAGCCAGTGGAGCCAACTCCTACTCCCTCGAAGAAAACGACCAAATCTACAAAGAGCTACAAGAAGTGGCTCGCACGAACGAAGGCTGAGAACGGTTTCTCAGCCTTTTTATCTTGGTCATGGGGTTTTCATTTGCTCCTTCTTATGGTAAAATAAAGCTAATAAAATTTTTAAGGAGATTTATTATGGAAAAAAATCGTTTGTTTATCATTATCTCTGCTGCAGTAGCGATTCTTAGCTCTTTCTTGCCATGGGCAAGCCTGAATGCTGGAAACTTTGGTTCATACAGCTGGAATGGTCTTCACGGAGATGGATGGTTTGTTATTATCTTCGCAGTCGTTGCGATTGTCCTTGCTTGCTTGAACGATGTGAAATCTTCACTACCAAAAGGTTTTGCAATTGGTGTTATCGTATCAGGGGCTCTCTCAACTATCGTAACATTGATCGATCTATTTGGTGTAAACAAATATGCTGTTAACTTCAATGGTTATGGCGTTTCAATTGGCTTTGGTTTGATCCTTGCTTTAATCGCATCAATCGCTATTGTTGTAACTGGTCTCTTGGCGATGTCAGGCGGTAAAATCACTAAAGGAACATTCGAAGAACTTGCTGAATCTGGTAAAGGATTTGCCCAATCTGTTGGACGCGTGACAACTTCTACTGTAAAAACTGCTGTAAATGAAATCAAAAAAGAATCACACGAACACACTGAGGGACAAGCTGATCAACCAGTTGAAGCACCAAAAGATCCAAATCAATCTGAACAATAATAAGATTAGATTCACCTTGGCTTAGCCAGGGTGATTTTTTTGATCATTATTTTAAATAAAATTAGTGAAAATACTTGTCAAGATCCTGGAAATTTGGTAAACTAGCTTAGTAACAATCTATGGCTCGGAAAGAGACCATGGCAGAAAGGAAATATTGCAAAATGAAAAAAGATATCCATCCAGAATATCGCCCTGTTGTCTTCATGGACACTACTACTGGTTACAAGTTCCTCAGCGGTTCAACTAAATACTCTAGCGAAACAGTTGAATTCGAAGGTGAAACTTACCCATTGATCCGTGTTGAAATTTCATCAGACTCACACCCATTCTACACTGGACGTCAAAAGTTCACTCAAGCAGATGGACGTGTGGATCGTTTCAACAAAAAATACGGTCTCAAATAAGAACCAACACAAAACCACTTCCCTTTTGGGAGTGGTTTTTTTGATCTCTGTTTCTTTTATTGTGAACGCACAAAATAAGAGGTTAGGATGTTGATCCCAACCTCTGTTTTTTATCTTAATGGAACTGCATTCCACCATCCACGATAATGGTTTGACCTGTGATGTAGTTTGAGTCAGGTCCAGCAAGGAAGCTGACAGCCGCTGCTACATCTTCTGGTTCAGAAAGACGTTTCAAAGTGATATCTTTAGCGAATGTTTGCATACCCCATTCGTCGTCTTTGCCTGCGTTCTTCCCAACTTCATGAGCAATGTCAAACATCATTGGAGTCTTAACAATACCTGGTGCATAAGCATTGACAGTGATGCCTGAATCTGCCAAGTCACGCGCCAAAGTCTGTGTGATACCACGAACTGCAAATTTAGTACCACCATAAACAGTCAAGTTAGGGTTACCTACAACACCTGCTTGTGAAGTCGCATTGATGATCTTTCCACCATGACCGAGTGCTTTGAACTGAGCTTGAGCTGCTTGTGCACCCCAAATCACGCCACCAACGTTAATAGCAAATGTACGTGTAAATTGTTCTTCTGTAATTGTATCAAGTGGTGTAGTTGGCGCAACACCTGCATTGTTCACGACAACATTCAAATCTCCAAAATGGTCAACAACTTTTTGGAAAGCTGCAGCCACTTCTGCTTGTTTTGATACATCGGCAACGACTGCAAAAGCATTTTCTGCGGACAACTCAGCAACTGCTTTTTCAGCTGTTTCAGCATTGTAGTCCAATACTCCAACCTTAAAGCCATCTTGCACCAAGCGTTTTGCGATTGCAAAACCAATTCCTTGACCAGCACCTGTGACAATAGCTACTTTAGACATATGATTCCTCCTTGGTATCAATGATACCAGCAAACGTTCCTATCAGAACAGCAAGGGTTGACAACTAGTTTTGATGGGATCTTTTATAAATATCCGACAAAACTATGCTAACAGTATACTCCTTTGTGAAAAAAGTGTCAAACTCTGGCCTGTTATTTTTTAAAAAAAGTTTATTTATATGATATTTTTATTTAGTGATAAGTGAATGAAAGCGTGAAATAGAGTAAAGCTTTTAGCCAAAACGGTTAACTGTTCTATTCTGTAAATCCTACATAAAAAGCCTTCTTTCGAAGGCTTCTCTTAAACTATTCGTTTGATTGATCCCTTTAGTCATCAGACTCCGCAAATACTTGAGTAGCTTTGACTGCTATCTTCCACCCCTTGTACAGCTCTTCCTTACGAGATTCATCCATCTTGGGTTCAAAGATTTGGGCTGCTCCATGAAGAGATTTTAATTCTTCCAAGTCCTTCCAATAGCCTACAGTCAGACCTGCTAGGAAGGCCGCTCCTAAAGCAGTGGTTTCCAAGTTTTTGGCACGAGCAATCGCAATTCCAAGAATATCTGCCTGAAACTGCATTAAATAATCATTTTTCGCTGCTCCTCCGTCTACTTTTAGGACAGGGATAGGAGTTTTAGCATCCACCTGCATGGTGTCGATGATATCGCGTACTTGATAGGCAATGGATTGAAGGGTTGCCTTGATAAAGTCTTCCTTGGTCGTTCCCCGGGTAAGCCCGAAGACAGAACCACGCGCCTCTTGGTTCCAATATGGTGCTCCAAGACCAGTAAAAGCAGGAACCACATAGATTTCATCCTGGTTCTGAGACTTCAGAGCATAGGCCTCGGATTCAGGTGAACTGTCGATCATCCGAAGGCCATCGCGAAGCCATTGAATAGCACTCCCAGCGATAAAGATCGATCCTTCTAATGCATAGTAGACCTTGCCATCGATTCCATAACCAATCGTCGTCAGCAGGTTATTTTCCGATAACTGCATCTCTTCACCCGTATTCATAATGATGAAGGATCCAGTTCCATAAGTGTTTTTGACCATCCCAGGTTCAAAAGCCAATTGACCAAAGAGGGCCGCTTGCTGGTCTCCCGCCATCCCTGCAATCGGCACTTGTCCACCGTAGAAATGGAAAGGCGCTGTCTTGCCATAGATTTCAGAGTTTGACCGCACCTCAGGAAGCATGACTTTAGGAATGTTGAGGATTTCCAAAATCTCATCGTCCCATTTCAGTTCCTTGATATTGTAAAGCATGGTACGGGCTGCATTGGAATAGTCTGTCACGTGGGCAGCTCCATCCGTCAGCTTCCAGACCAGCCAAGTATCAATGGTTCCAAAGAGCAGTTCTCCTTTTTCAGCTCTTTCTTGCGCCCCTTCAACATGGTCCAAGATCCAACGAACTTTAGTTGCTGAAAAGTAGGCATCAATGACTAGACCTGTCTTTTGGTGGAAGGTTTCTACATAGCCTTGGTTTTTAAGTTCTTCAGCCAGTGGAGCAGTTTGACGAGATTGCCAGACAATGGCATTGTAAATAGGAAGGCCTGTGTTCTTATCCCAAACAACTGTCGTCTCCCGTTGATTGGTAATGCCGATCGCCTCTATTTGATTTGGCTTGATGCCACTTTCGATAAAGACCTCAGCGATCACCGACTGAACCGAGTTCCAAATCTCATTGGCATTGTGCTCCACCCAACCAGCCTGCGGAAAAATCTGAGTGAATTCCTTTTGACTAGAGCTGACTTGCTCGCCTTTTTTATTAAAAATGATAGCCCGCGAACTAGTTGTTCCCTGGTCAATCGCCATGATGAAAGTTTCTTGAGACATAAACTGCCCTCCTGAATTAGGTACTTAAAAATCTTGTTCTTTCATCAACTAGTATACTCTATTTCATCATGGATTTGTATCCATTTTTTAAAGAAAATTCGATCTAACATTTTCCTAGTACTTCCAGCTCTATCAGACCAAGCAAAAAGAGCCCTGAGGCTCTTTTAACTAGTAGTTCAAATGCTTATCAAGATCTGCTCTGATCTAACCGATTTAAGAACTCCATGGTAGGGCTGTCTTGGTAAAGTTCTTTGAGAGGAATGTTCTGATAGACCGCTATTTCGTCCGCAGTCACACCGTAACGAATTAATAGATCATAAATACGATTTAAATCATGACGTAATTCATCCGTTATGAGGACATTATCGCTTGTTTCTTTTGTTTTCCAATAATAAGATGGCAGCACTTCCTTGGTTTCAATTAAAATAGTTTGCAACAAAGTCCCACCATGGCTGTCCTTCTGAGAGATATCTGCTCCAAGTTCTAACATTTTTTTAAAAACCTTGAAGGATTGGTCAGCCTTTTCCTTAGACGAATACATCTCATATTGACCATTCCAACGTTTGATCATGCGCCTGCAGTCAAATACAGCTCTTCCACCGGCAGTTTGGATAACCGGTTGACAAAATGGATTCAGCTCTGTAGGTTCTTCAATAAAGTTAAGATCTGCCCCTCTATCAATGAGTAAGTCCGCAATATCTAAATGTCCCGATTTAATAGCGACTTGAAGAAGGGATTGGCCTTGATCTCTTTTAGGTTTGTCACCCGAAACAGCATTGACTTCTTCAGGCTTTTTATCCAATATCTGACGGACTCCTTCGATATCTCCTCTTCGCAATAACTGAAAGGTTTTTTGCATGGTCTTTCCCCCCTTACCTAGTAAATAAATATCAGACTGTGTTAAAACTATGGTCCTACCTCTAGTTTCTTCGTTAAACTGATTATACCATTTTATGGACTCTACATTGAAGTCCTAAAGGGTGAAGATGACAGACTCTCACAGAAAGAGGTTAAACTTTATTTTTCCGATTTTCGTATTGCTACTAGCCAAGAGGATACTAGGATTTCGAACATAACCAGAAGGATAATCTGAGGAAGAGAACTCTGAACCAGCATAAGGACAGCCAGACTATCGATCAGCATGTGAGCGAGGATACAAGGAACAGCACCTTTCGAGTACTCCTTGAGCGCTCCAAATAGGAAGGTATTCCCTAAAATCATCAAGTAAAAGATGAGATAGTTAGACGAACCTGCTGTAATCCAAGGGAGTTGATAGATGGGAATATGCCAGAGAAACCAGACAAAGGAAAGAACCATCATTTTAGATATAAAGTGCTTGCTAAAGGAAAGATGCTCTTGTAAAAACCAACGCCAACCGACTTCTTCCAGACCACCATATAAAAATGTCCAGGGGAAATAGAGGAAGAAGGCCAAGAGGGAATTCCCAGTAAAGCGAACATTCATGAGCAGGATGGAGATCCCATAATAAATGATGGGGATGAAGAAAGCTAGGATCCAGGCCAGGGAACTTTCTTTTTGAAGAAAGACCTTTTTGAAAAATTCTCCCAGGGATTTAGTTTCACCTAAGACAATGGAAAAGCAAAGAGCCGTTATCATGGGAATCAAGTTCATTAGGATAAACAGGAGTGAGGCCCCCATACTACTCCTATCTGGGAGAAACCAAAGGATAACATGACCTACTAGAAATGTAGCAAGGAGGGCAGTCAGTGCATACCAGATAGCGACTGATTGTTTTGAAATAAATTTGCTCATTTTTCCTCCTTTACAGTTACATACTTCTTTCTTGCAATCCAGATTGCTAAACTAATAATAAGAATTTTACTGACGATAGATAGCCATACCTCTTCATTCACTAGAATCTGAGACAAGGAATTGATACAGGCATGGGTCATGACACAGAGCCATAAATTTTGCGTTTTATGATACAAGGCCGATAAGATAAAGCAGTTAATTAGCAAACCTACTAGAAACGGAAACAATTGAATGACAGCTAAAGAACCGTCGATGTAGAAGTAGAAAAGATGCCAACTAGACCAAGCTAAAAAGGTGATCAAAGTAGCTGAAAAATAAGGTATTCTTTCCTCCAAAGTTGGTTGAAAGAAATAGCGCCAGCCAATTTCTTCAACTCCACCAAAAAGAAGAGCCTTGAAAAAGAGCACTACTGGCAAGACCAACGATTGAGTGGTGATCTTACCACCTAAGATAAATGGGAAAAAGTCAAGCAACAAGAAAACGAGCACCAAGCAATAATTTGCCAAACTGTCTTTGACTTGAAAAAAATCTTTTAAAACTTGTTTGAAACTAGATTGATAGTAACTAATGCTTGCAAGACTCCCCCAAAAAACAGATGATAAGCCACCTACAATAATAGCGATGATCCCAAATGATGATGTAAAATCAACCTTGACTCCTCCTGCTCTTAAAAAACAAACCAGAAGGCTGACTCCTAATACTTGACCAAAGGTCCCTAACAAATACATAGATAGGGCTTGCTTTCTATTCATTCGTGATTCCTTTTTCTTTCAATAATTACCAGTGCTATCTACCTTAAACCCATACCTGCCAGCATTTCGTTTGAGCTTCTCAACCAGAGCTTCATTCCGCTTACTTTTTCCAAAAAAGAAGGGAATAGTCTTTCCGTTTCTAAGCTCGATATAGAAAGCATAGCGAGCCCCGCCACCAGATCGTCCACGAAAAATTGCATACGTGATTTGCTTGATCTCTTTCAGCGGGATCCTGCGACGACTGAAACACAGAGCGACATGGATATAGAAGATTCCATAGCTAATATGGAAAGGAGCAAAGAAGGGACCTCCACTACGTCTCACAATTGCCCTTCTTCTCAGGAAAAGGAGAAGACTGAAAACGAGCAAGAAAATGAGCACATATAGAATCGGAGCATACTCCATTATCTTTCTAAATTCTAACACGCTGTCTTTCATCCTCTACTTCATCTCAACCCATTTTTCATTATCCATGATAAAGGGCTTAGCCAGACCTTCGCCTGTGTAATCTTGGTATTTGGTCTCCAAGTATTTGTAGACATCTTCCTTGGTCGCAAATTTGATGGCTTGGTAAGGCTCTTCAAAGGTCAGCTTTTCAACAAAGAGATAGCCGTCCTTTGCAGGAACCAAGACACCGACGTGCCCTACAAAAAGGGTATTTCCGTCTAGGTTATCATGAACGATAACGGAAAGCATGCGGGCATTTTCATTGAACTTGAAGTGAGAAAAATACTCTTCCATCTTCTTGGCATGGACTTTGACATCCGTCGTCGCCTCTGTCGGAACCCGTGAATACAGAATGTTAAAAGCTTCCTTGTCTGCCTCATCGAAGATCTTCCCTCTGTCAATGGCATCATTGTCCACGAACAAGAGTTCACTATCCGCTTTCATCTTAGGAATCTCGATGCGGTTCTTCAGCAAGGTATAACTATTGATCCGGCAGTTGGTCCCGACGAAATCGCCCTTCTGCTTGGTCCACAAGTCACTGATCTTCTCGACATTGTAGTCTGTTTTCTTGAAGGTGCTGAAGTTACCCGTCAAGCCGACCGAGCCAACAATACTATCGTAGTCCGTTACTAGACCCAGAAACTTGTCTACACTGTCCTTATCCAAATAAGCAGACAAAAGAGTCCGCACTTCTTCGACACTCGCCTTGCTGTTGAGGTTGCTGTAGCTTCCCTTGTAGTGTTCCTTATCAGAACTGGCCTTTTGGACCGTGGATTTTTCCTGCTTTTCCTTGGATTGCTTTTGGCTGGTCCCACAAGCCGCTAAAGCAAAGATCGCCAAGGCACAGCTAGTAAGGAGCATGATTTTTTTAGATGGTTTCATAGATTAGTTCCTTTTCTCTATACTAAGATGTTTTGTAACATGATACATTTCTTTTTCCTATCGAATCTCCTTATCCTATATTATAGTTTAAAACTGACTTAGCTCCAACTATTTTTCACGAAATGAGAAAACTTTATATGTAGCAAAAAAGAGCTGGCAGACTATCCAGCTCTTCAATGTGTTACAAAAATCTAAATTAAAACTATTGTTTAATTCGACCAATCTATTTTTGCATGTTCTATTGCGTACTCGGCTTCCTCTTGAGTAAATTTTCTATATTCAACAAGTTTTTTTAATAACCTTTCTTTCGAAATGTTGCCACCGTTTGCAGAAGATTCTGCTTCTTTCACAGCTTCCTCTTTCCAATCGAAATTAACATGTTCTATGGCATAATCAGCCTCTTCTTGAGTAAATTTATCAACATTTATAAGTTGCTCAACTAATTTTTCTTTCGAAAAATGAAACTCTTGATATGATTTTGCTCTTAAAAGTGCTTGCTCTTTCCAGTCTACATTAAGCTTATTTAAAGCGTACTGAGTAGCATCCTCTGAATACCTGCTGCCATACTTAGTAAGATATATTTTAATTTGCTGCTGCGATAAATGCTTTTTTGACCAAGATTTAGCTTCTTCATATGCCCTTGTATATTCTGGATATAGTAAAGTTGGAGGAAATAGTCCTTTCATAAACATATTCATTAATGATTCTAAATTATCCTTATTTCCATCACTTGAAGAAGAGTATTTTTTATAATCATAATTCTGCGTACTAGAACTTGAAGTAGCGTATTCTTGTTTTGATGATTCAAAATCATCCTTATTTCCATCACTTGAAGAAGAGTATTTTTGTACAGGATTAGTCAACTGTGATCCTGAACGTGAATTTATCCATTTATTATAATTTATTTCATAATCAATTACTATAAGAGCTAGCATTCCTGCAAATAATCCAAAAATTGTAAAAATAAATATCAAAAACTTTTTCATCATGACTACCTTTACTTGTTTTTCTCCAATGAAATTTTCATCCCTCTGGAACTGCTTTCATTAGTATTATATCATGAAATATTGTTCATTTTTATTTACTAGTGTAAAAGTCTCTATGGCTAGTAAATAAAAAAGTGACTGCATTTCAACTGCAATCACTTGTTCATTTGTGAGATAAAAAATAACAAAGTATTATAAAAGATTATTTAATCTTATGTTTGTTCATCTTTTCTTCAAAGATGGCTGTCATAATCTTGCGGAGCTCTTCTCCTTCTTTTTCAGGAAGATCCCCTTGACGTTTCGCCACGGCATAGAGTTCAGGGTATTGCTTGGCTACACGCTCAACTGTCTTGGTCGTCGCATGCCCTCTGACAAAGAATGGAATACGCTTGATCCATTCTTGCGGGACTAAAGCGAGCAACTTCTTCGCTGCTTCTTTATCAGAAATCTCAGCTGTACTCAAACCTTGGTTGATCTGTTCTTGTTCTTTTTCTGTAAAATCTTTTAATTCCATATGAATCTCCTTATTCTTCTATTTTCTTTACCTAAGGAAACATTATACACCTATGTAGGTAAAAGTACAATTAAAGGAATTGAAAAATAGACCAAGGGTAAGCCACACTTATTTGTGTTTTTCTATCTCAGTTTCTAATAGACTAAGCATGCTATCATGGTGAGATCTAACACAGTTATTATCCCAATTCCGATCATATTTCTTGACTAAGTCACTCATCACTTTTAATTTGGAACTTTGCTCTATTACACTTGGATCAGGTTATTTTTTTCAGAATCAGCGTTCAATTTTACTTTAAATCGTACTTCCAGTCTTCTCCATTTTGGTAGTAGAAAAATTCAGACAGGTCTTCTTCAAGAAAGATACGAAGCATATCCTCCATATTTAGAGAGAGGTCTAGATTTGGCATTTCTTTCAGGTTCTCCCACCAGACTTCCCCCTCTTCAGAGGATATTAGGTCTCCTTCAAACTTTTCTGTCTTATAAAAGAGAACTACATAACGAATGCCGTCTTCTACCCAATCTTTCATTCCACAAATCTGGGGAGAAGCTATCCTTAAGCCAGTTTCTTCCTTCACTTCACGGATCACTGCTTCCGTAAATGATTCTACCACTTCGACATGACCTCCAGGAAAGGTTATACCTGGCCAGTCCTCTTTTTTACGATCAATAACAAGAACTCTATCGCCGTCTCTTACCATACAAAGATTTGTAAACTCAACGGTCTCATTCATACAAATACTTCCTAACTATGTTTGTATTATTATTGAGGACAGAATAGACAATCTGTATCCTAGTCACCTTTTTGCTGAACTTGCGTATGGGCTAGCAGGTCACCTAGATGCCTCTTATCTTTTCTAAACATTGTCATTGCCAGTAGCAAAACTGCGAGGAGAGTCGCCGAAATAGAGAGGCTAATGGATAACACATCAAACTCACTATAGACACCATGTATCGTGCCCATATGACCGAGTTGCCAAGGCAAAAATTTAATGGTGTTTCTAATCAAGCTAGCTTGCACTGTTTTTTTCTGGTAAACCAATTGAAGTCCAGCTTTCGCCTTCCCAAAACTCCCATTATTTGTATAATCTAAGAATGTAAAAAGTAGAGTGATTGGCAAAATAGATGTTAAAAATACAAGCCACTGTGACTGAATTTCTGTAAACTCTGGGACACCATTAAAAAAAATGATGTAAATAAGCATCGAACCTATAAACAGAAAAACTAAATAAGTTAGAATGAAAAGATAATCAAATAGAAATTCTATCATTCTTTTTTTAACCGAAATAGGATTGATTGCTAACATCTTCATCACCGTCTCCCCCCTTCTCATCTCCTATTATAATATAAGGGTGCGAATAAAGATACTATTTATAAAAAGAAGCCCGCAATCTCTCGATTCCAGGCTTCTTTCTTACTAATCTTCCCTATAAATAACAAATCCATTTGGTTGGATGATCAATCGATCATCGGAAATGGTCCCATGGCTGATCAGATCTGCTTGTCCTCTTTCTAAGACAACGTCTTTCTTAGAGTGGTTAAAGTAGGCTTTGAGAAGGTGGCCTTCATGCTGCCATTCTACTGCTACTACATCTGGCTCTACTTCTTCCAAGCTTACTTTACCATGTTGAATCATGCCCGCCACTTCTTTTCGGAGCTGGATCAAGTCCTTCATAAAGGTCAGCATGTCATTGTCCGCTGACACGCGCTCCCAAGGCATGACACGACGACAATCCGGGTCTGGGCCACCGATGAGGGCTAGCTCCGTTCCATAATAGATACAAGGCGTTCCCCGTTGCAGATAGAGGAAGGAAAGAGCAGACTTGACGGACTGAAGATTGCCTTTAGCCGTTGTCAGGATGCGTTCTGTATCATGGGAGTCCAAGAGGTTGAACATCACCTCAGAGATCTGCTGCCTGTAGTACATAGACTGGCTATTGATCTCCCAAATGAAGCGTTGCGTCTCCTTATGTCCTCGCAGGAAATAATCCTTGATACTTTCAGAGAGCGGATAGTTCATCACGGCATGGAACTCATCACCATTAAGCCAAGGTTGGGACGAATGCCAGATTTCCCCGAGGATATAGAGGTCTGGCTTCTTGGCCAAGACCGCCTTACGGAAATCCCGCCAGAATTGATGGTCGATCTCATTAGCCACATCCAGTCGCCAAGCATCAATATCAAACTCTTCAATCCAGTAAGTCGCCACCTTCAAAAGATAGGCCTTCACCTCAGGATTAGCCGTATTGAGCTTAGGCATATAGCCCGCAAAGGCAAAAGCATGGTAAGACAAGTCGCGACTATTCCACAGATTTTCTGAGGAGACAGGGAACTCTTTAATATGGAACCAGTCCTTGTAAATCGAATCCTCCCCGTATTTGACCACATCCTGCCATTGGGGTGAATCATAGCCAATATGGTTGAAGACTGCATCCAGCATAATCTTCATCCCACGCGCATGGGCCTCTTTCACTAGCTGGCGGAAGGTGTCCTTATCACCAAAATGTCGATCAATTTCAAAATAATCAATGGTATCGTATTTGTGGTTGCTTGGAGATTCAAAAATCGGGCAAAGGTAGAGCCCTGTAATCCCTAACTCCTGCAAGTAGTCCAAGTGATCGATGATCCCTTGTAAATCTCCACCAAAGAAATCCAATACTTGAGGAGCAATAGAGGCATCCCAAGGGCGGACGCCTTCTGGTGAAATGGCTGGATTCCCATTGGCAAAGCGCTCAGGAAAGATTTGGTACCAAACCGTCTGCGCCACCCAATCCGGAACAGCACACCCATCAATCTCATGGATAAAAGGAAGCTTAAAGCCGTTCATGACAAAGTCCAGGTTCTTCTTGGTGTAGGCTGCCACACCTCGATCTCCGTACAAGATCTTCTCTCCCGCTGTGTCCTCTAATTCAAAGAGGTACTGGATCCGTGCATGGCGGACAGATACCGACACTTGCCAATAATCAAAGAGGTCGTCTGTCGTCACCTTGTCCATTTCCTTAGTTGCCTCATAAAGATCTTCTATAAAAATAAAGGGATCCCCATAGTGTAAGACAATCCGTTTGATATCTTCTTTCTTGGTCCGGATGCGAATGTGGAGCTGGCCATCTTTATAAAGATAGGCATACTCCGATTCAGGCCGATGATAAATAGCTGTTAATTCCATCTGTCTCGTCTCCTACTATACTCTCTTTTCATCATTTACCGTTTTATGCAAACGATTCCATAAACTATTTCTAGTATACTACTTTATAAAAACGTTTGCAATATGTTGAGAGAGATAATTTTAGACTACTAACTTTATAAGATTGTATTGCACACAAAAAGCCCAGTATTTGGGCTATAAGATCTTTATTGAATTATTCTTAAATAGTTATTTCAATATTTTTATACAAAATATCCGCCTTGTCACATCAAAGAGAGGTGGGCGGTCCTATTAATTATATTGTACAGTTTTTACTAGATAATTCAAGTGTTATTCGTATTGTTTAAAATTTACTAACGCAATTATTCATACATTCAGAAAATTAAACCTACATTTATGGTTCAAAAATAGATCATTCTAGTTTAAGCTCTCCAGAATGGCCTCTTCTCTCAGTCGCTCCACGTCTTCTACCGTGGGATGCCATCCTTCAATCATATTGGTGCTCAGAGCAAACCAGACGCTCTTAAAAACCTTTTTGTTGTCAAAAATCACACCCATAATCATCATTTTTTCTATATCTACATCTAAGGTCATATTCTACCTCCGTCCTATTATTATAGCATATTTTCAATCATTTTAGTTATCCTATTTAGTACTTACCCTACACAAAAAGCCCAGCGATTGGGCTTTCTCATTATCAAAATAACTGATATTCATTCCTTACTTGTATGCCGCTTTCCAAGACTTAGCGCTTGCTCTTCTGACATCTGAACCACCTTAGAAAAATTAGTATTGCGAGGCATACTGTCCAAAGAGTACCAATAAACATCCGCACTCCCATTTCTGGCTACATAAACTACTGGAGCCAGTTGACGAGTTGGTGCTACAGGTTCGACAGGTTGGACTGGCTGAGCTGGTTCTACTGCTTGACTCGGTTGAGGGGCTTGACTTGGTTTCGTCTCTACAGAAGGACTGGCTGGTTGTGGTTGACTACTTGGTTCCGTCGGCACTAAAGATGGCTTAGCGGTCCCCTTCAGATAGTCAATGGTCGCATTCTTGGAATAATTATCCAAGGTAACGGTGGTGATCCCATAAGCATCTACTGACTCTTTGGGGCTACTTAAATTGATTGGTAGGAGGTTGCCATCTCGATCAATTCCTACATATTGCAAGGTCACCTGCCGAGGAATCACTTCATCCCCAGTATAGACAGGCGTCACCTTATAATCCAGCCAATAATTGGGATGGGTGGCCAACCAGCTATCGAGTCGTTTCTCGTAATAGAGCATGCCTTCCACATTACTATCCGCTGTCCCTTTATAATTCCCCGTATTGGTCCAGGCAGTTAAAGGAACCAGATTTTTCCCTTCATTGGTCAGGCCACTAAATTGATAGCCAATCAGATGCCCTCTATGGAACAGCCAGGCCTTCTTCCCTTTGTTTCCATAAGCAATCTTATAATTGTGCCAGCCAACCGGATTGTAGGTCAGCCGTGGCTCTCTTTTCTGCTTTGGTTCATCCTTGTCCTGTAACTGTATATGAGCTGAAGTCGCACGACCTAAATGATCAAACTCACCTAAAACGAGCTGCTTGTTACCAGTAAAAGCTAGCAGGTTGAGACTTTGGTAATCGAGTCCCGTTTGCTGAGCTTGAACCCCATGAACAAAAGTTAAGGTCATGAAAACCGCGACTATCCCAACGATGACATTTTTCAAAAATCGTTTTGTAACCATAATAAACTCCCGTATTACTATCTAGTATTATTATAGCAGAAAAAAGCGGTTACAAACATAGAAGATCTGTTTAGATTTCGATTTTTAGTTTTACCAAATATAACGATGGATCCCCTATACCAAGTTTTTACAGCAAGTCTACATTTATACCAGCTTCATCTTTCAATTATATGTTTTTAATGAGTTAATTTTCAATTTGATGTTCTTTGATATACAAAATACGGACCAGTATTTAAATATATAAAATGATCTACAACAATCCTAAATCAACTTATATTCATACCACTCTTCGTCTACTTTCTGAAATCCCAAAGCCAAAAACATTCTTTGACTTTGAGTATTAAAAGGATAAATTTGAGCAGTTACCTTAACCATTTTTTTCTCTTTGCCCAACTGTATCATTTCAGAAATACATCGTCTTCCGATCTGTAAATTCTGATACTCTTTGCTGATCACTATAGAAAGCTCTGAATTATCTTGAAGTGTCACATCTCCAACTAACACTCCCTCATATTGGATATAATAACAAGAACCATGTGAAGTTAGGTAATCATACATTTTATGAAGTTTTGTTACATCGTAAATCTGATCAGTATTATCCACTTGTTTGCATACGTCAATATCTTGATACCAAAGAAGGGAGATGTCATCATTTCTATAATAAGGAATAAGAGTGATCTGATCATCTACTATTCTATTCATCATTACTTCTTCCATATCTCTATTTAGAGGTTTCTTCCGATACTTCAATATTCCCCATCAACCAATTGGACATCTTTTTGCCCTTGTCTGTATAAGGGTTGGGAGGAAACAAGGTGAAAGGGGGAATGCTGGCATCTGGGAAGAATAGTTCTACGCTTATCGTTCGCTCGCGATTATGATCGACGTAGGCTGTAAAATAGATATGGTAATTTCCACTCACATCACCACCATTATCATACTCACCTCTAGCAGTATTTGGTAAGAGCGTAACAGATTTTATGTCTTGCTTTTCCTGAGCTAAGTGTGCGATGATCTCACTCTTAATAGCAGCCTCATGATTTCTGACGAAATTCCCATCATCACTATATCCAGGATGCTCACTAAGAGAATAGAAAACAATGACCATCAGAAAGGGTAGGGAAATTAAAAAAATAATCAGCTTATTCGATTTTAACATGGGGTCCTCATCCTACTTATAAAAAATCTTGACCCAATCCTGCTTTGCACTGAGTATACGAGAAACATACACTGTATGCTTCTCAATATAATAAAATGCGAGATAGTTCTCTATTGGCATATAACGATAGGGTTTCCCATCATTCGTCATCTCACCATAGCCCCGGCTTGATACCAGAGGACAGGCTTCTGGAAACAGTTCTAGGGTCTCAAGAGCACTTAATAGCAAATCAACTTTGCCATCTGCAGCTTGCTGGCTATAAAAATTCACAAGAATATAGTCGTGAATGCCACGCAAGTCCTGCTTAGCCTGATCTGCAAGAAAGACCTGATAGCGTTTCAACTTAGTCAAGACCAAATTCCTTTCTCACATCGGCTACAGAAGTGACTTTCCCTTGAGCAATTTCCTGGTGCCCAACTAAAATCTCCTTCTTCAAATCCTCAAAGGCCACTTGATACTGCGTGTCCTGCAAATCACTTGAAACAAATTCTCTTGGATCCACAGTCCCGTTGGCAATTTTTCGAAGTGCTGCATTTAGGACATCTGACACCGAAATTTTTTGATCTGCAAGTACCTCTTTTGTTTTTTGGTAAAACATCGCATCTGCGCGAAAATTCACTGCTTTCGTGTTTGCCATTTCTACCTCTCCTTTGTACATACAATTTGTATATACATTCTACCATACGAAAGAGAAGGGATTCAAGTGAAAAATGGATTCTTCTTTCACTAAATCTAATTAAGAGATACCGTTAGTTAATCTATATTCTTTCTCTCGTGTCAACTGATACCTCTTAGAATCAACAATTTAAGTAGATTCCACATCTTAATTTAACAACTCCAAGTAATTGTAGTCAATTATATTAGATATATTTTATTAATTTCTTTATAGTAAATTCCTATTTCTCTAGCCAAAAGAACGCTTGGTTTAACATCTCTTTTGTTTGTCCAATGATACACGGTCCATGAGAAATAATAATATTCTTAGGTTCCCATTTCTTTATTTTATGATAACTCTTCAATGCTTGTTTTTTACCAAATAAAAAAGTCATTCTTAAATCTCTTGGTGTTTTACCATTTGGATAGTGATTATCACCTATTTTTAACAGTAGCTTTTCAAAAATCGATAAATTTTCTGTTTCTATGTTTTCAATAAGATCCGTTAAAATTAGAGTTGAACTTTCAGTATGGAAAAAAACAACCTCTTTCACGTAAAAACTTCCCTCAAATGTTGTAAAACAAATTTCCTCGTTCCAATTGGCTTTCTCTAGTTCATGACCATAATATAAATTCATTCCCGATTTTCCGGCACGCTTTTGAACACCACTAGCTAGCCATACTTCTGCTTCCGGAAATAGTTCGTGCCACTCATTTATATAACTATAATGTAAGACATTGGGTGCAATAAGGTGTTTTACCTCACCTAATTGCTTGATTTCAAAAAGTAAATTATCACTAGGCTTAATCGGCGAATGCACCCAAAGACCACCATTCTGCAGACGGATAACTGTCATTCTAGTTGAAAAAGGCACTTTGAAGAGTTTGAAATTCATCAGTACTTCTTCCCCATCTACAATCCAGAGGTTATCTGCTATCTTTTTTAAGGAATTGAGCGGACTATATTTTTTGACTTCCATGAAACTCTGCTTTCTAAATTAATAAAGTATAATCAATCGTTATTCTCCAAAAACGGTAGCACCAAATCAACCCACTCTTGAGGCAAGTAAGCTGACAAATAGCCATGATTGTAGCCCTTGGCTTCATACAAGATCGTATTTGGATGCAGTTGTTGAAATAATTTCGCCGATGCTTTCACACAGTTTAATTCTTTTTCACCATAGATATACAAAACCTGAGCTTTGCTAGCAGAAATCATACCTTTCAGCTTGTAACGCCCCATATAGGTTTTGTAAATGGTCACCATTGTTTTGACAGGCGTTCTTGGCAGATCCTCCAAATAATAAGCTTTTATTTCCTCTGGATAAGCCAGTTTAGGATAGAGTTTGTCCATCATGCTTAATTGAAGTTTGCAAGAGAATTTACTGAACATCATTTTACCAAATAGTGATACTAGAAAGATGCTGATTTTTGTTAACCTTGGTTGAGGAATACAGAGGCTTCCATCTATGATGGCCTTCTCAGCTATCTCGCTGTCTAAGGACAAAAGCTCCATGGCAATTTGACCACCAAGTGAAACGCCACCGATTGCAAACAATTTTCCACCACAGTTTGCTTTGATATAGTCTAGAATCTCCAAAGCAGAATCTTCCGTAGAAACATAATCAAGTTGATATTCCTCGCCGTGGCCATTCAAAGTGGGTAGAATAACACGGTAGTCTTCTGACAAAATACGTGCTTGACGAAGATAATTCCACCAAGAACTGCCACCGCCATGTATCAGCAAGATAGGAGGCGAATTCTTATCACCAAATTCATGGAATTTCATGTTTAAACTCCTTACTTTAGGACTTTCACTTGCTAAATCCTTGTTTAATCAGCTCGTAGAAGCAAAGCTACACACTCCA
>JAGZVW010000058.1:0-9093 GCA_018379295.1 Streptococcus parasanguinis
ACGCTGATTTCATCAGCTTTTACAGCCCTACTCAACTGTGCGGAGGTGGGACGACGAAATCGAATTCTAACGAATTACCGATTTCTGTCCCACTCTCTTCTTTCGTCTACCTATCAAGAAGTGAGGAAGGAATGAAAAAGAATATTGTAAAAGATGTCTTATTCTTGGGTCAAAAGTCAGAAGAAGCGACACCTGAGGATCGCACCTTGGCTTTGGATTTGCAGGACACTTTAAATGCTCATCTCCTTGAGTGTGTGGGTTTAGCGGCTAATATGATCGGGGTGAAAAAACGGGCGATTATCATCCGAATGGGAAGTGAAAATTTGGTCCTGTTTAATCCTGTTCTCCTTGAAAAGAAAAAGCCTTACCAAACAGAAGAAGGATGCTTGTCCTTGGTGGGGAGTCGGCCGACCACTCGTTATGAGGAGATTTCAGTGGCCTATCGAGATGTGAATTGGAAAGCAAAAACAATTCAGTTGTCAGGTTTTCCAGCCCAGATCTGTCAGCACGAAATGGATCATCTAGAAGGCATTATTATCTAGAAGTCATTAATGGAGTCGATTGGGCTCCATTTTTTTAGTTCTTATAGAAACTTTTTTCTTGCCAGGGATCTTTTTTGTGCTAAAATAGTTCTCATAGTAACTTTAAGGTTCTTAAGAGAACTATTTGGAGGAATGATGGAAAAGCCATTACAAGAATTAAAAAAAATTGGCCATCTCATTCACCTCATGGTGGAAAGAGAGGCTAAGAAGCGTGGGTTTGAATTTAGCGCAGGACCACAAGGTCAGGTATTGAGATTCTTATCTCATCGTGAAAAAGAGGGAAAAGTGACCTTGATTCGGGATGTTGAGCAGGAACTTCATATCTCAAAATCCGTGGCCAGTAGCCTGATCAAGCGAATGGAGAAAAATGGGTTTATTTATTTAGAGGCTAGTCCGACCGATAAACGGGCCAAGTATGTCTACCTAACAGACAGTGTGAAAGCCAATTTGAATGACATGAAGCAATTCTTTGAGGAAGTGGAGCAGAGTCTAGTAGCGGGTGTATCAGAAGAAGAATTGTCCGCCTTTTTCAAGGTCATGCATCAATTTTATGAGAATATGAAAAAAAGGAGCGAGGAATGATCAATATGTTTCGGCGCTTAACCGCCAAAGAATGGAGCATGATTGCCCTTAGTACGGTCTTTATCTGTCTGGCAGTTTGGATGGATTTAAAGACCCCGGAATACTTATCCGATATTACGACCCTCTTAGCTAAGGAGGGGACCAAGGTTTCTGATATCATGGAGCCAGGGAGTAAGATGTTGCTCTTCTCTTTTGGAAGCTTTTTGATGGCAGTTTTTGTGGGCTTTCTAGCATCACGAGTCGCTGCCAGCTTTACGATGCGACTTCGAGGAGAGATTTTCCATCAAGTGATGGATTACTCTGATGCTGAGATCAAGAAATTCTCCGTTCCCTCTCTCTTGACTCGGACGACCAACGATTTGACCCAGTTACAAATCATGATTGTGATGGGGATGCAAGTTGTGACGCGTGGTCCCATTATGGCGATTTGGGCTTTGACCAAGATTTGGGGCAAGAGCAGTGCCTGGACAACTTCTGTTGGGATTGCGGTCTTGATGGTCTTGATTCTGCTTTCTGTTCTGGTTCTGATTGCCTTTCCACGCCAGCAAAAGGTTCAAGGTTTGACCGATGCCTTGAATGCGACGACACGGGAGAGTTTGACTGGGGTGCGGGTCGTTCGCGGCTACAATGCGGAAGCGTATCAAAATGAGAAATTCCAGGCTGAAAACAAGGGCTTAACCCGTCTAAATCTCTTTGTTTATCGTTTGATGTCTCTGATGAACCCTGTCATGACAGTGGTATCAAGTGGCTTGACCCTTGCTATCTACTGGATTGGGGCGCACTTGATCAATGATATCGCCATGCCAAAAGATCCTACAAAGATCTTCACCAGTCCTGCATTAGCGGATCGGACCAAGGTCTTCTCAGATATGATCACCTTTTCTTCTTACGCTATGCAGATTGTCGTTGGCTTTATGATGATGGTGGCCATCTTGATTATTCTTCCTCGTGCACTAGTATCCGCAAAACGGATTAATCAGGTCTTGGCTCTTGAACCGTCTGTAGCCTTCCCAAGTGAGTCAAAAGAAACAACAGGCCAAGCAGGTACAGTAGAATTTCAAGATGTTTCCTTCCGCTATGGACGGACTTCCCGTGCGGTGATTGAACATGTGACCTTCTCAGCTCAGAAAGGACAAACTGTTGCCTTCATTGGATCAACTGGTTCTGGTAAATCCACTCTGGTCAATTTAATTCCACGTTTTTACGATGCGACAGAAGGAAAGATCTTAGTGGATGGCGTCAATGTCAAGGACTATAGCCACCAAGAATTGAACAATAAAGTCGGCTACATTCCCCAAAAAGCAGTGCTCTTTAGTGGCACGATTCGCTCCAATATGGAATTTGGAGAAAGTAGCCAAGGAAAATTAGAGGATGAAGCCATCTGGAAAGCTCTTGAATTGGCCCAAGCCAAAGAGTTTGTTGCCACAAAAGAGAAGGGCTTGGATACAGAAGTAGCGCAAGGAGGAAGCAACTTCTCTGGAGGTCAACGTCAACGTTTGGCCATTGCGCGTGCCCTGGCACGCAAGCCCGAGATCCTCATCTTTGATGATTCCTTCTCAGCCCTAGATTACAAAACAGATCGGATCTTGCGCCAAGCTCTGAAAGAAGAGCTGGCAGATACGACCAAATTGATCGTTGCCCAACGCATTTCGACCATTATGGATGCAGATTTGATTTTGGTTTTGGATCAAGGGAAGGTCGTCGGTCAAGGCACCCACAAAGAATTGCTTGCGACCAATGAAGTCTATCAAGAAATTGCCTATTCACAATTGTCTAAGGAGGAGTTGGAACATGCATAAAACAAAACAAGATTCGTCCCTTTGGAGACAACTTTCTCCCTATTTGAAGGGCTTCCACCTATTTTTCCTAGTTGCTATCCTCTTTTCAATCGTATCGAGTATTATCACGGTTATTGGACCGGATAAGTTAAAAGAAATCACGGATACCATCACAAAAGGGATGGGAGGCGCCATTGATATTGACAAAATCACTTCGATTGCCCTGACCTTAGCCATCCTTTATGGAGTTGGAGCACTGGTGTCCTACAGCAGTAGTTTCATTATCTCAACAATGATTCAGCGCTTCGCAGAACGCTTGCGAAATGCCATCGCTGAAAAGATCAATCGTGTACCTCTCCAATATTTTGATAGCCATGAACAAGGAGATACCTTGTCTCGTGTGACCAATGACGTGGATTTGATGACCCAATCCTTTAACCAAAGTTTGGTTCAAATGGTCTCCTCTATCGTCTTATTGATTGGATCTATCTTTATGATGTTTAAGACGGACTGGCACTTAGCTGTCACAGCGATTGTATCCGTCTTTGCCGGCTTTGCTCTTTCCAGCATCATTATGGTCAAGAGTCAGCCTTTGTTTAAACAGCAACAAGATAATCTTGCCAAAGTTTCAGGCTATGTTGAAGAAATCTATAGTGGACATAATGTTGTTATTTCCTACAATGGCCGTCATCAAGCCAAAGATCATTTTGATGCCATCAATCAAGATTTGTATCAAAGCATGTGGAAATCCCAATTCTTCTCTGGGATTATGATGCCCTTGATGCAGTTTGTAGGGAATTTTGGTTATGTCATGGTCTGTATCGTAGGGGCTGCCCTCACCATTAATGGGGATATTACCATCGGGACCATTGTGGCCTTTATGACCTATGTCCGCATCTTTACCCAACCAATTGGTCAAATGGCCCAAGGAATTACCCAATTGCAATCAGCTAGTGCTGCTATGAGGCGTGTCTTTGAATTCTTAGACGAAGAAGAAATGGAAGACGAATCCCAAAAAACACGTCAATTGGAAACAACAAAAGGTCATGTCAAATTTGAGCATGTTCGTTTTGGCTATTCACCAGATAAGACTATTATCCATGACTTTACAGCTGAAGCGAAGCCAGGACAAAAGGTCGCTATTGTTGGTCCAACAGGTGCTGGTAAGACCACCATGGTCAATCTCTTGATGCGTTTTTACGACATTCAAGCTGGTAAAATTACCATCGATGGTGTGGATACTAAGGCCATGAGTCGCGAAGAAGTTCATGATGCTTTTTCGATGGTCTTGCAAGATACCTGGCTCTTTGAAGGGACCATTCGGGAAAACTTAGTCTTTAATCAAACCGATATTTCAGATGAAGCAGTCGAAGCAGCAACCCGAGCGGTTGGGGTCCATCACTTTATTCGGACCTTGCCGAATGGCTATGATACTGTATTAGATGATTCAGTGACCTTGTCCGTTGGTCAAAAGCAACTCTTGACCATTGCGCGTGCCCTCTTGAAGGATGCCCCGCTTCTTATCTTGGATGAAGCAACCTCATCTGTCGATACCCGAACAGAAGAGTTGATTCAAAAAGCCATGGACAAACTCATGGAAGGCCGAACTTCCTTTGTCATTGCCCATCGCTTGTCCACTATCCGTAATGCGGATCTGATTCTCGTGATGAAAGATGGAAATATTATCGAGCAAGGCAACCACCAAGAACTCATGAGCCAAAATGGCTTCTATGCTGATCTCTATAATAGCCAATTCACAGAAGAAGTAGCGTAACAACAAGATACAAAGGGCGTAGCGGATACAGTCAAAATAGGGAGTAGGACAGAAGCTATGCGATTGTGGACGATTCGTCGTCCTACCCCCACAAGGCTGATTAGGATTCTTCCGAGCTGATGGGCGAGAGAAGAATCCAATCAGCTACTGTGTCTGGAGGTTAGTGCTAGTATAGTTAGCGTTTTTCACCCAGCATTTAGGGCGTGTTCAATTCGTGTAATGGCAAGCACAATGGTGCCTTGCCGACACGACTCACTAACTCCTCAGGTGGATGGTATCGATCCACCTTCGTCCTGTCGCAATTCCAACAAGATACAAAGGGCGTAACATACAAAGTGAAAAAATGAGAGTGGGACAGAAATCGGTAATTCGTTAGAATTCGATTTCGTCGTCACACCTCCGCACAGTTGAGTAGGGCTGTAAAAGCTGATGAAATCAGCGTAGTAGAGCCCACTCAACCACTGCGTCTTGCTCGATAATCCAAAGACAATTTAGAGGCTAGGACTTTTGTCCCAGCCTCATTTTTTTATCGATAATAGTAATGGAAAAGACGTTTCTTGGAGACAGGAAAATGATAAATCATCAGATTTTAGTGCTAAATCATGTGAAAAAGAAGGAAGAAAAGATAAAAAAGAAGCCTGGCTTGACAGGCTTTCTTAGGATCGCGTATACTAGTAGTACAAAAATGAGATGATAGACAGGAGTGCCAACATGAAGCCCAATCTTCAAGATTATCCGAAATTTTATCGTTGGCTAACCCTGCCTTTTACGAGAAAGCCACATCGTGTGCAGGTCCTTCAAAGGACGAATCGAATCCTGACGTTCGCCATGCCAGGCATCTACGGCCTGGTCTTTTGTTGGCTATTTTTAAAGAAAACTTCAATGGGAGGCATCTGGCCTTTTATCTGGATTCCAGCTTCGGGCTTTGTCTTGTTTAGCCTCTTTCGTCATTGGGTCAATGTTCCGAGACCTTATGAAAAATGGGAGATTCAACCCTTATTAGAAAAAAATTCATCCGGTCATTCCTTTCCTAGCCGACATGTTTTTTCGGCGACCATTATCTCCATGTGTGTCTGTCAGTTGTCTCTTCCGCTAGGAATGTGCTCCATGCTCCTATCTCTTCTATTAGCCCTTGTTCGAGTTCTTGGAGGGGTTCATTATCCCAAGGATGTCCTCGTCGCTTGGGGGCTGGGACTCGTCTGGGGAGGACTCTTTTTGCTGGCTTGAATGAACAAATTGCTGAAAATTGACCTTTGTCTAACAGCGTATCATAGTGTATACTGGAAAGTGGACTTAGAATAGGAGAGAAGATGAAGTACAGAAAAGCAGAAAAAGCAGATCTGGATCAGGTGGTTCGAGTAGCCAGTACAGCCTTTGAGGACTATCTATTTTTAAAAGTTATCAAGGATTTGGTTCGGGATCCCAAGCAATACCCAGCCTTTGTTGAGGCAATGATGCGCATCCTGGTAAAGGTTTTTCTTAAGCACCATATTTGCCTTGTGGCAGAAAAAAATGATGAAATTTATGCAGTTGCCTTGTTGCAAAAGGGACCGATTCCTTTTCGGGCCTATCTCTTAAATGGGGGATTCGGTTTGCTCAAGTTTATTTCCTTGAAGAATATGTTGGCCTACTTTAAATTTATGGAGGACACGGATAAGGAATTGGAGCAAAATGTAGACTTTGATTGGTATTTGATGCTTCTCGCAGTCGCCCCTAAACACCAACGGCAGGGCTATGGCAGTCGCTTTATGACAGAAGGAATTGAGCCTTTCTTGGAAGGGATCAAAGGGAAAAAACTAGCCTTTTATACCAATACCAAAGGAAATGTCTATTTTTATACCAAAAATGGCTACAAGGAAGTCTATTCAAGTGAGATTAGCTTTAACCAAGTAGAGATGGGTAGTTGGTATTTCTTGAAAGAACTAAAAAAACACTAAGATTACAACCTTAGTGTTTTTTCATTGTAGCTGTGAATCTGCTTAAATGCCGAATTTTTCAAAGAAAGCAGTTCGTTCTTCTATGATAGCATCGGTCGGATGTTTGATATTCCGTAAGAGCTCAACAAGGTCTGGCGTGACTTCACGGAGCAGTTGCCCTAAAGACCAGATAGCCGTTGCAATATGAATCTGATTTTGTGAAGTTTCGATGATGTTCAGGAGCTTAGGAATGGCCGAGCGGTCATTGGCATTGGCTAATGCAATGATGGCATTGCGCTGGAGGATATTCTTTCCTCGCCAACTTCCAGCAACATGTCCGAATTTTTCCTTAAATTGTCCGTTGGACAGCTCGATAAAAGGAATCAACTCTGGATGAGCCAGATCAGGATCGATTTCCGTTGCTAAGGGATTATCTAGCCCTTTGTTATAAGGGCAACTAATCTGACAAATATCACATCCATAGATGACCGTTTTAATTTTCTTGCGAAATTCTAGGTCCATCATGCCCTTGTCTTGGGTTTGGAAGGACAAACAGCGTTTGGCATTCATAGAGCCATCCCCGATTAAACAGGAGGTTGGGCAAGCATCTAAACAACGCCGACAGTCTCCACAACCATAGTCGACTGGCTGATCCGGTTCGATTTCGAGGTTGGTAATCAATTCGCCCAGAAACATGTAAGAACCGTATTCTTTTGAAATGACCAAGCCATTTTTTCCGATAAAGCCAATCCCTGCTCGTTGGGCGACAGCCGTATCAACCAGTGCTCCAGTATCGACCATGCCCTTATATTCAAAATCCTGCGTCATTTCTTCAATCCCAGCAGCTAAGCGGTTGAGCTTGTCTTGAAGAACATAATGGTAGTCTAATCCCCAACTGTTGGGCGTAAATTTTCCTCTTTTATAGGCTGTTTTTTGAGGTTGTTGCTTGAGTTTGTGGGGGTAGGCGACAGCGATTGAGATGATGGTCTTGGCAGAGGAGAGACTTAATTTGGGGTGGATGCGCTCTTCAATATTCTTATGCTCGAATCCAGAATTCCATCCTTCCTCAACGGCCAAGCGGAGCGATTTTTCCAAATAAGCGAAGTCATCAGCAGTTGTAAAGCCAATTTTTGATATCCCAATAGAATGCGCCAGTTGGATAATGTTTTCTTTTAGTGTCATCCCTTTCATTATACACAAAAATGAAGTTTCTGGCGAGAGAGGAAAATAATGGAAAGGGCTTTCAAAAACTTTCTTTTTTTTGTATAATAGAAACATGAAATGCGAGGAGGATATTATGGGACAACCATTATTTTTACATTCAGTCATGCAGGAAAAAATTTGGGGAGGAACTCGTCTGAAAGAAGAATTTGGTTACGAAATTCCGAGCGACCATGTCGGGGAATTTTGGGCGATTTCGGCCCATCCGCATGGCGTTTCTAAAGTGGCCAATGGTCCATACGAAGGAATGGGATTGGACCAGCTCTATCAAGAACACCGGGAATTATTCGGTAATCGTAAAGAGCCTGTCTTTCCTTTATTAACAAAGATTTTGGATGCCAACGATTGGCTTAGTGTACAGGTGCACCCAGATGATACCTATGCGATGGAGCATGAAGGAGAACTTGGAAAAACCGAGTGTTGGTATGTGATTGCGGCCGATGAAGGGTCCGAGATTATCTATGGACACAATGCCAAGTCAAAAGAAGAACTCCGTCAGCAAATTGAGGACAAGAACTGGGATGCCTTACTGACAAAGGTTCCTGTCAAGGCTGGAGATTTCTTCTATGTGCCAAGCGGGACCATGCACGCGATTGGATCTGGAATCTTGATCCTTGAAACCCAACAGTCGAGTGATACCACCTACCGGGTTTATGATTTTGACCGCAAGGATGCTCAAGGAAACTTGCGGGAGCTTCATCTTGAAAAATCAATTGATGTCTTGAACATTGGAGAGCCTGCCAATAGCCATCCAGATACAGTTGTGATCGATGATCTTCGTATGACCACCTTGGTTGCCAGTGATTTCTTCACTGTTTATAAGTGGGAACTGACTGGAAAAGCTGATTTTGAAAAGACCGCTGATTACAGCTTGTTGAGCGTCTTAGCCGGAGAAGGGAAATTGACGGTAGATGGGAAGGATTATCCTATTCAAAAAGGAAGTCACTTTATCTTACCGAGCGATGTTGAATCTTGGACTTTGGAAGGGCAAGGTTTAGAATTGATCGTGAGTCATCCATAAAAAAGAAAGGGTTTGAGTTAAAAGTTGTGGAACAACTCAAGCCTTTTTTATCTGAAAACAATTTTTATGTTAAGTCTTGACTCTGACCTAAGGGGAGGGGTTATACTATCCTTGTAATACTCTTCGAAAATCAAATTCAAACCACGTCAGCGTCGCCTTACCGTATATATGTTACTGACTTCGTCAGTTCTATCTACAACCTCAAAGCAGTGCTTTGAGCAACCTGCGGCTAGCTTCCTAGTTTGCTCTTTGATTTTCA
>JAGZVW010000059.1:0-9027 GCA_018379295.1 Streptococcus parasanguinis
TGGAGAGAATTTCAATTTTGAAAGATTGGCAACGTGGGTTACCTCTTCTTGCGTAATTTTCATCTTGCTTCCTTTCGTGAAATGATGATTTTTCAATACCCTCTATTTTACCATAATTTAGCCCAATTTGCTTGCCTTAGAAAAAATCTGTAGGACTTTTTTGTCGCTACAGATTCTTCATTTATATTTCTTTTCCGCCGAATTGCCCCATCTCCATCAGAGTCTCTTTCCAGACTTCCTGGACGTTAGAATCGAGGTAAGAAGAGGCCAAGTCATAAGAAGCCTGATGAAATGGGGCGAGGTCGCTTTCAAAGAGCTGGACCAGCTTGTCCGCCAACTCTTTCACCAGCTCTTCTTCTGGCACTGTCTCGCTATAAGGTACCAAAAAGCCATTTTCACCCTCTTTTATAAAAGTCGGATTGCCATAACGGGCATCAAAGCCCAGCAAGGCCAAACCTGCTCCAGCCGCCTCCATCAAAGTCAAACCAAAGGTCTCCCACTGAGAAGTGGTGAGGTAGGCTTGGTAGCAAGGATAGATCTGCTGAAGATCCGCATGACCGCGTAGGTGAATATAATCTTGTGCTGCAAGCTCCTGAATCAGGTGGCGCAAGTTGTCCGCTTCTCCACCCTTCCCATAAATATCAAACTGAAGGGCTGGGAGTTGTTCATGAGCTTTGGCCACTACTCGAATGGCCAAATCGATGCGTTTTCTTGGATCCAAACGGGAAGCTGTGAGCACACTAAAGTGAGGCCGATCTCCTTGTGGTTCCGTCAATGTTTCCAAATGCCCTACTGGAATGCTATAGATTGGAATTCCTTGGCATCCTTGTTTAGCAAGTGTCTGCTCCAAGACTTCTTTTTGAAGATCCGTTGCCGTGATAAAATAATCGAAGCGTTTGGCATACTTGAACACATAATAATATTCATAATTGAGATGGCCATTTTCAAATTCATGCTCCGAATGAAACACCATAGCGAGCTTTGAAGGAGCAGCTTTCTCCAACAAAGGACGGGCAAAATCCATGCGCGAAGCCCGATCAAGCAAAATCAGATCTTCTTCTTTTAGCGACAGCTGCGACAAAAAACGTCTCATCACTTCTGTATGGTTGGTTAAAATCTCAGGCCCCAGTTTATAGAGCCAGCTTCCACCGAACCTAGATTCTTCAAAAGCGATAGTCCCATCTTGATGGTGATAGGTCCGTCTGACAACACTACCATACTGAAAATACTCTGTGACAAGTTTACAAGCTCCATAATACTCTCGCTTGATCCTATTTCCAGCCAAAAGATAGTCTACATAGCGGACACAGTTTGGATGATAGGGATCCAGATGAAAGGTCAGGGCGTTTCCATCCGCAAATTGGTAGCGAATGACTCTTTCCGTTTTTTCAACAACATCCAGACGCGTCAGTTGAAACTCCATTTGCAAGGCCCCTACCGACTTTTGAGGGACCGTAGTCTGTTGATCCGTAAAAGCTAAATGGGCAAAAAGCAGTTCCTCATCCCGGTGCCCCAATGAGAGGTAATAGGCCAATTTTTCTGGAGTGGGCCAAGTGGTAAAGACAAACTTCGCTGCCACTCCCAGACCCCGGAGCATCTTTGCCCGAGAGGCCTGTGCAACATCGACCCCATTGGGTTCAAATCCCACTAATAGATTAAAGGTATAAATGGTCATGCGGTCCCTCCCTCTAATCGCTTAAACAGCTCTTCCAAAGCTTCTTTTTCAGGTAATTTCAAGATTCGTGCTTGCTCTCTTACCAATTCTTTATAGGTTTCTGGCTGCTGGAGCAAGGTATCTAGTTGCTGTTCCATTTCTTCGACTGTATCTGTGATCGTGCTCAAGTCTTTATAGGCTTCCTGATGCACCGTGCTCTTCAAACCAAATAAGACTTGCCCATTTTCAAGAGCATGAAGACTACTACTCCACACTTCTTCTCCTTGATTACAATCTAGATAAATAGAGCATCTAGCTAATAAACTCTCATAATTTCCCAGCGAAATACCTGGATAGAGGCGTACATTTGGTCGAGCCGCTAAGTCTGTTAATTTCGGACCCATGGCTGTCAAAGCAGCAATGTGAAAGGTCACTTGTGGGAATTGGTGGACCAGGCTAGATAAGCCTTCAACTTCCTGAGAAGCCGTCATGACCAGGGCTTCTGGTTGAAAACTTTCCTGCTCCACATCTACCAGCCCTGACAAGACTGTGATTCCGTCTATTTTCTCACTCAACAGACCATCTTCTACCAACAAAATCTGACTGACTTGTTCTTTGATCTCGTCTAGATCATGCGCGTCACTGGCACAGTAGGCGAGTCTTTCCTTTGGTTTCTCTTTCACAACATCTAGCAATGCCTTGTCCATCAAAAGAACGGCTTCATCTTCTGGCAAGACTTGTTCTAGGACAGCTCTTTGCAGCTCTTTCTTATTGGCATACAGGCGATCCCGTCCCTTAGGAGTTTGATGCAAAAAGACTCCTTGTGAGACAAAGTGAAGCAAGACTTCTTCTTGCTGAGGGTTCAAATAAATGTCTAAATATGGTTGACCGGTTTCCGTCAGGAGACTCTGTTTGCTTCTCCAGCCATAGCGGTTGTAGACATCAATGGATACGATCTCTTCTCCCTGACCAAACCACTCCACTCTGTCAACCGTTCGGGACAAGATGTCCCCTCGCAAAACCACATTTGCACGACGTTCCTCCCCATCAAAAAGATAGGTCGTGATCCCCAAGGTCCAACATTCCCATAATTCTGGAACTTCCAGATCATTGAAAAATAAAGGTTTTCCAATTTTTGATACTGGGTCTTTTTGGGTAAAAAAGGTCGCAAGACTCTCTGTCTGTTGGTCCAAATCTGTTTCCAAATTGGTCACAAATACTCGGTAGGGCTGGCCAAGTTTGTCCAAGTATTTTTGCAAACGATCCAGCTCTCTTGTCTGCTCTGGTGCAATAATGAACATGCTGATCCTTTCTCATCAATAAGGGGTTAGTCCATCGTTTCAATAAAACGGAGGTTGGTCACCACGCGCTCATAGGTTTCTGACCCTTGCAGGCCTGCTTCCTCTAATTTTTCAAGGGCTCGTTTCAAGCGCGTTTTGTAGATATAGCGATGCCAGGTCAAATCATAGCCCAACATCCCCAGTAGAGCCAACTTCTCGTGCTTAGCTTCCATCTCATCGACGACTCTCTTTTCTGTCCAAACCTGGGACAGAGTATCTGCACGCCCCACGCGATACCAATAAATACATTTCTCCGTATGAACTACCCGATGGGCTTTTAAGAATAACTTGTACATCAGGAAGTTGTCTTCGACATTTTTTCCGACTGGAAAACGAAGCCCTTCAAATAAGTTACGCTTATAGAGCTTCATCATGGCACAAGCCCAGGCCATATCTCTGGTCTCCTGGATGGCATCGTGGTCCATGATCTCTCTCCCCTCATAAAGGGTCTCTGAATAATCGTCGTCCGTTACCTTGATCAAGTATTTGCTACTACTGTCATCATAGAGGTTATAGTTGGCTACGGAAACATCCGCATCATACTTTTGAAGTTGGCGATAGAGCACTTCTACATAGTCCTCCGTCACCCAGTCATCTGGATCAATAAAGGTAATGTAATCACCAGTCGCTAGCTCAATCCCTGTATTCCGAGCAGCAGATAAGCCCCCATTTTCTTGGCGAACGTAGCGAATGCGCGCATCCTTCCTAAAAAAATCTTTACAGATCTCTTCTGACTGGTCTGGCGAACCATCATTGACCAGGATAATTTCCAAATGAGGGTAGGTCTGATGGATAACCGTTTCCAAACATTGTCTCAAATAAGCTTCTACATTATAGATGGGAATGATGATACTCACTACTTCATTTGTTTCCATGCTTCTTCTCATTTCTCTTTAAATAATCGCGAATCGCTGCCACCATCTCCTGCACCTGATCATCCGCAAACACTTGGTTCACACCATTCTCTACATGATTGGTTCCTTCAAAAGAGAAAATCGGTAAGCCCAATTGCTGGATCCTTTGCGTCATCTGATCCACCTCATCATATGGATTGATATCCAGATAAAAATCCAATTTTTCTAGGACCTTTCGACTGGTCAAGGGATCAAAAGAGGGATAAAGAAAGAGGTTGGGGTAGCGTTCCAATTGCACCAAGTTAAAACCAAAATGGCTATGGGCAAGAACATGAATCGCTACGTCTGGCAACTCTTTTAGCAACATCTCCAACTCGTGGATATCTGCTGTATGGGTATAAATAGCCGCATGATAAGGAAAAGTTCCCACTAGATCTTGATAAGTTTGCTTCAAAATCGGTTTTCGAAGCAAAATTTCCTCCCAAGATAGGGCATAATAAAACCACCATAATTCACGAAAACGATTGAAGCGTTTGGAGGTCCATGGTTTATTATGAGAGGTGTAATGAATGACCGCAGGAATCCCTTGGAAGGCCTCATACCAATCCAAGTCCCCATAGAGGTACTGATCCTTATCAGACCCCACTTGTAAATTATAGGTCCAAGGTAATGGAAACCACGCATTTTTGAAATACAGATTCAAAATTCCCTGATCTCCATAGACCTGTTGATGATACTTACGAGTAAGATCAAAAAGTGCCTCTGTCACTTGGTGCTCTTGCCACCAAGTCTTATCAATCACCAAAAGTCCCGCATTAAAGCCATCTGTCGTCGTTGGCTTATCGACCACTGCACCCAGTCCATAATCTTTTAGATCAACCTCAAACAAAGGCGATAAATCCTGTGTAAAGATCATGTCACAATCCAGATAGAGGATCCGCTCTTCCTCCACCATCTCTGGAATAGCGTAACGGAAATAGGTCGCATAGTGAATATGGTCACTTGGAAGCGAGAAGGATTGGAATTGCTCGGGAGACATCCGACAATTAATCACTTCTGAATCCAACTGGCGCAAGCGCTGATTCATGATAGCAAACCACTCCGTTGGTAGATCTTCATTTAAGACATAAATTTTCAACTGGTCTTGATGGGCACACAGTGACTTCATAGCGGTTTCCAATTTTTCCATATAAGATAGATTGGCTGAAAACACGACAGCTTTTTTACTCATAACTCCCCCTTATTTTCTTCCATTAGAATACCATTTTCAAGAGAGGAAGACAATTTCTAGGCCCCAAAAAAGAGGCCTAAACAAATGTCTATGACCTCTTTTACAATGTTTTCTTATTTAGTATCTAATACAGCTAGTGCGCTGTCTACCAAGCTTGCCCCTAAGACATGCTTGAAATGATTCAAGGCAAACTGGTGATTTTCAGGAGTGAGCGACGCCACTGCAGGTTCCACGACTTCGATCTGGTAGCCGAGATTGTAGGCATCAACCGCTGTATGGAGGACACAGATATCAGTCAAGACCCCAGTCAAAATAACGGTATCTACATGGCGTTCCCGCAGGCGGATATCTAGATCCGTTCCTGAAAAAGCAGAATAATGACGTTTGTCCATCCAAAAGACGCGTGGATCCGCTTTGTGCTCCCGATAAAAATCTGCTAAAGGGCCGTACAAATCACGTCCGCTAGTCCCAATGATATTATGAGGTGGGAAGAGCTTGCTTTCAGGATGAAATGGATCCTCTACATCATGCGCATCAATGGCAAAAAAGACATAGGCTCCTTGGTCAAAGGCCAATTGGGTCACCTGAGCAATGGTCTCAGAAATGGCTTGTGCAGGGGCACCCGCCGTAAGTTTACCATCATCTGCTACGAAATCGACAGTGTAGTCAATTGAAATCAAAGCTTTAGTCATTAGTAATCTCTTTTCTTAATTTCCTCAAAGATATCTGGAATCAACACTTTGAGATAGGTTCCCTTCATTCCAAGAGAACGGCTTTCAATAATACCAGCTGACTCCAATTTCCGGAGTGCATTGACAATCACAGAGCGGGTGATACCAATCCGATCTGCAATGATAGAAGCAGTCAACTGTCCCTCATTTCCTTTCAATTCACTAAGGATGGCAGAAACAGCACGCAATTCAGAGTAAGACAAGGTATTGACAGCCATATTCACCGCTGTCCGACGACGAATATTCTTCTCGTCTTCCTCGCGTTGGTAGTTCAACATTTGAATCCCTACCACGGTACTCGCAATCTCAACCAAGATCAAATCATCATCCGCAAACTGTTTATCATTGCGCCAAATGATCAAGGAACCCAATCGAATCCCAGAAACATGAATAGGCGCAATGGTCGTCAAGCCATCAGGAAATTCAGACTTGGTTTCGACCGGAAAGATACTCAAATCATGGTCCACATCTAAATTAGCTTCTGTATCGTAGACCAAACTAGCTGCCTTGGCATAATCTTCTGGTAATTTTTTATTTTGAAAGAAAGCTTCTACCCGGTCATTGTTGGTCTTGTAACGCATGAAATAACCAAGAAGGGTTCCCTTGCTATTAATGATACAGGCATTACAGTGGATAATATCCGCTAATTGCTGGGCAATATCATTATAAGGCATCTCGAACTGCAACTGTTCATCAGTCCGTTTCAAGATGGATGTAATTTTACGTGTCTTTTCTAATAAGTTTGCCATAATAAACCTCGCATATAGTCAGCTCAAGTATATCATATAAGTGTGGGAATTTCAATCAAATTATCTGAAAATTATTTATTTTTTCTACAATTATGCGCAATTCAGAAAAATGTCGTTTCGATGACATGGATTTTATAAAATGAATCAAAAAAAGATTGAAGACTTTCCTCTTCAATTCTTTATCTAATTAACGTTTGTATTGCTTCAAGAAACGAGTCATTTTTTCTTGAATTTGAGCTAACTCATCGACACGTGGAAGGTAAACGATCCGGAAGTGATCTGGATCTTTCCAGTTAAAGCCGCGGCCATGAACCAAGAGAATTTTTTCTTGCTTCAAGAACTCTAAAACAAATTGCTCGTCATCATCCACGCGGTACATGTCCCGATCAATCTTAGGGAAGATATAGAGACCAGCCTTTGGCTTAACAGCTGAGAGGCCTGGAATATCATTGATGGCTTTGTAGATAAAGTTCCGTTGTTCGTAGATTCGACCACCTGGAAGCAAGAGTTCATCCACGGATTGGTAACCTCCAAGAGAGGTTTGTACAACTTGTTGAGCCAAGACATTTGAACAAAGACGCATATTGGACAACATGTTCAAGCCTTCGATATAGCCCTTCACATGATGCTTGGGTCCGGATAGAACCATCCAACCAACACGGAAACCGGCAATCCGGTGAGATTTTGACAAGCCATTCATACTCACACAGAAGAGATCCGACGCTAAACTTGCAATAGCCGTGTGTTTTTCACCATCCATGACCAAGCGATCGTAAATTTCATCCGCAAAGATGATCAAGTTATTTTGGCGAGCGATCTCTACAATCTCAAGCAGGATCTCATCTGGATAGAGGGCACCTGTTGGGTTATTCGGGTTGATGACAACGATAGCCTTAGTGTTTGAAGTGATTTTCGACTTGATATCCTCAATATCTGGATACCAGTTTGCTTCTTCATCACAAAGATAGTGAACGGCATTCCCACCAGCTAGGCTGACGGCTGCTGTCCAAAGAGGATAGTCCGGCATGGGAACCAAGACTTCATCCCCATTGTCGAGCAGTCCTTGCATGGACATGACGATCAGCTCACTCACTCCATTCCCAAGGTAAATATCATCAATATCCACATTTGGAATTTTCTTCAACTGGCAGTACTGCATGATGGCCTTGCGGGCTGAAAAAATCCCTTTTGAATCTGAATAACCTTCACTATCACGCGCATTCATGATCAAATCATGGATAACTTCATCTGGAGCTGTAAAGCCAAATTCAGCAGGATTCCCTGTATTCAAACGGAGAATTTTTTCTCCATTTGCTCGCATGCGCATGGCTTCTTCCAATACTGGACCACGAATATCATAAGCGACATGTTCGAGTTTGCTTGATTTATTATATTTCTTCATATTCTGCCTCGATTCACGAAATTATCTCTATTATACCACTAGTTCAAATAGAGTACAAACCGAGGACTTTAAAAATTCTGCAAAAATATAGCAGAAAAGCGAGACTTTACCTTTACATTCTAGCTCAAAAGAGATAAAATATAAGTGTATAAAGAATAGGATTCCCTTCTATTCTATCCATGTTTTCAAGCTATAAGGAGGTAGGATTATGTCTCAAAAATACGAAAACATTATGGTCGCTGTCGACGGTTCTCATGAAGCAGAATTGGCCTTTGAAAAAGGGGTTAACGTTTCTCTTCGCAACGGCTCTAAATTGACGATTGCCCACGTCATCGATACCCGTGCCCTTCAAAGCGTCTCAACTTTTGATGCTGAGGTCTACGAAGAATTGCAAGAAGAAGCCAACGAATTGCTCAAGGGCTACAAGGAACGTGCTGAAAAAGTCGGCGTTCAAAATGTTGTGACTGTTGTAGAAATGGGAAATCCAAAAGTCCTCTTAGCCAATGATATCCCAAGTAAAGAAGGGGTTGACCTTATTATGGTCGGAGCTACCGGACTCAATGCCTTCGAACGGTTAATGGTCGGATCCTCCTCAGAATATATCCTTCGCCACGCCAAAGTAGACTTACTAGTGGTACGTGATAAGGATAAAACCATGTAAGAAAGAAAAAGTTTGGAACTTCTGTTCCAAACTTTTTGAATGTAGACAAACTATTGTTTTACATAAAACAGCTAGATGATTTTCAAAAAATGACTTTTATTTTTTGAAGATTAAAAACTTTCCGCCGTGAGAAAAGTGCTAGAAACGCTATTGTTTCTAGCACTCGGGAGTTTTGAGACCTTAGGCTCAAAACTAAGTCATGGAACTTCGTAGAAGTTCGCTGACGTCCGTACTCACCTAAGGAAAGTTTTTCAGAAGACTTTATCTTCAATCTGAAGAGG
This sequence comes from Streptococcus parasanguinis, assembly GCA_018379295.1. Lineage (GTDB taxonomy): Bacteria > Bacillota > Bacilli > Lactobacillales > Streptococcaceae > Streptococcus > Streptococcus parasanguinis_AH. Next base: position 8,904 of record JAGZVW010000059.1, read on the forward strand.
CTGGGACAAAAGTCCTAGCCTCTCGATTATTTTTGGATTGTCGAGCAAGACGCAGTGGTTGAGTGGGCTCTACTACGCTGATTTCATCAGCTTTTACAGCCCTACTCAACTGTGCGGAGGTGGG
>JAGZVW010000060.1:0-8831 GCA_018379295.1 Streptococcus parasanguinis
TGCATAAAGCGGTAGCTTTAGATCGGGAAGTAGCTCAGCTTGGTAGAGTACTTGGTTTGGGACCAAGGTGTCGCAGGTTCGAATCCTGTCTTCCCGATAGTATATTAAAAGAGTCTAATGATGTCATTAGATTTTTTTTTATAATTTACAAGAAAAAAGAGCTTGCGCTCTTTCCAACTTTATTTATTTCGCAGTTCAACATAACGGTTATACCATATTTTGATATATTCCTCTGAAAAAGGACCTTTGTTTTGGTTTATCCAATCTACTAGTACTTTTACATTTTCTTTTAAAATATAGTCAATGTCATCTGAATAGTGCATTTTTTCTTTATGTTGCTCATATTCTTCAACATCTAACAATTTCTTTTCACCATTTGTAAAGACCTTGACATCGAGATCATAGTCGATATATTTTAAGGCCTCTTGGTCGATGTGAAAAGGACTTGCTAGGTTACAGTAGTAAGACACACCATTGTCACGGATCATGGCGATGATGTTAAACCAATATTTTTTATGGAAATAAACAATTGCTGGTTCACGAGTGATCCAACGTCTGCCATCACTTTCTGTAACAAGTGTATGATCATTTACTCCAATAATTGCATTTTCGGTTATCTTTAATACCATGGTGTCACGCCAGGTACGGTGTAAACTGCCATCATGTTTATAACTTTGAATTGTAATAAAGTCGCCTTCTTTAGGTAGTTTCATAACTTACCAACTTTCTACAATCTAAGTATATCCTCTATATTGTAACATATTTTTTTAATTTTTTTCTTATTTTTCTATTTTATTTTCAATTTGATTTTTGAATGGGAATTTATGAATCTAAAAATTCTCTAATGGCTGATGTTATATCACTATAATCGTATCCTTTTCTGGCTAATGCTTGGGTTAAACGTTGTTTTAGGTCATAGCCTTCATATTTTTTACTGTATTTACGGTATTGTTTTTCTAATTCTTTTAGGATGAGCTCATTGGTTGTTTCTTCATCTGCTTCTAGTTCAAGATTTTGGAATGCAATCTTTGCTTGGTTGTATGCAAAACCTTTTGAAATGAGTCCTTGGATGATTTTCGTTTCAATGGCTTTTAATGGGTATTTTCCTTGGTATTTCTTTTGGAGTTTTATTGCGGTACGGCTAATAACTTCTGTAAAATCATAGTCAGCAAGAATTTCTTGAAGGATAGATTTTGGGACCCCTTTTTGTTGAATTTTTTGTTGTAATAAGACAGGGCCTTTATCGCCACTGAGGAGGTTGGCCTCTATCAGGTTTCTGGCATATTGACGATCATCTAACCACTTTTCTTCTTTTAGGTGTTGGACAACTTTATCAATAATCTCAGTATCAATCTCATATTTTGTAAGGTAGTCTCGGACTTCTTTTGTTGTTCGAGCTTTAAAGGAAAGATGGTAAAGGGCCAGGTTTTTACCATAGGAGTATTGTGCAAACTCTTGGATTTCTTTTAGCTCTTCTTCACTGATTTCTTTCTCTTTGGAAAGAAAATATTTGACGATGGTATCTTCTGTGATGTAAAGTTTTTGATCATTGTCTAATTCAAGAAGGTAGAGTCTTTTTTTCTTTTCTAGTTTTGTAATTTTCATATTTTTTCTTTTATCCAAACGCTTCAAAGGCAGCAACGAGTCGAAGTTTATGTATATCGACCTGATCTCTTCCATAATAGTCAAGAAATAGTTCAGCGTATTTAGGATCTTGTAGGTTATAGTTGAGGGACCAAACTGCCCAAAAGAGGTCGATATGCCGGTCACTGAAATCAGCCAAACCAAGATCAATAAAGCAAGAGAATTGGTCAGCATCTTTTAGAATAAAGTTCGGTAGACAGGCATCCCCGTGAATAAAGGCATCTGTCTTTAAAAGGTGCCCATGTTCTTGGATGAGTTGGAAGGCCTCTTCGCGACTGTTGATTTGGAATTGGGGTAGGAGCGCCTTGGCATAGAACTCACCTTTTTCATAGTTTTTCAAGGCTCTTTCTTTATAGGCTTGTAAATGATTATCTGATGGAAAGTTTTTCGGATTTAAGCTGTGAAGCTTTTTAAGAGCCTCTGCCATGGTACGGCAGATTTTTTCTGGCTGGTCTAAAAAAGCGAGAGCATCATGGCCAATAGCCTCTTTAGTCAGGAGGTAGTCTTTATCTTTAGATAGATATTCGATAACTGGAGTTCCCAGTCCTTTGGTTTCAAACCACCTTGCAATGCTAGCTTCTCGCTCTAATCTTCCCTTTTGATCTATTTTCAAGTAGTAACCTGAATCAAGATAGAGAACCCTTGCGCCTGAATGAGAAGAGCTATCAGAAAGAGTTGCTCCCTCTATATAAGTTCGTAATTGCTCAGGAAAATCCAATGGGGAGAAATGAGATGTCTTTGTATTCATGGTTTTATTGTAACATATTCTTAACCATTGAGAAACTACGTGGTATAATAGACTTATGAGTCTTAAAGTCAAACAAAAAATTCCATTAAAAATCAAGCGTATGGGGATAAACGGGGAAGGTATCGGATTTTTCCAGAAAACCCTTGTTTTTGTTCCAGGAGCCCTCAAGGGTGAAGATATCTTCTGCCAAATTACAAGTGTCAAGAAAAATTTTGCGGAAGCCAAACTCTTATCTGTGAATAAAGCGTCTAAGTATCGGGTGACACCCATGTGTGATATCTATGAGACCTGTGGGGGCTGTCAAATCATGCATTTGAAGTATGACAAGCAGCTGGAGTTTAAAACAGATTTATTGCAACAAGCCTTGAAAAAGTTCTCACCTGAAGGCTTTGAACAGTATGACATTCGGCCAACAATCGGAATGCAGGAGCCTCTTTACTATCGGGCCAAATTGCAATTTCAAACAAGGAAATTTAAAGGCCAGGTCAAGGCGGGTCTCTATGCTCAAAATTCACATTATTTGGTAGAATTAAAAGATTGTTTGGTTCAAGATCAGGTTATTCAAGCGATTGCCAATGATTTTGCGGATTTATTGACTTACTATCAGATTCCAATTGCTGATGAGCGTAAAGAACTGGGTGTCAGAACTATGATGGTTCGACGAGCTCGGAAGTCTGGTCAGGTTCAGATAATTGTGGTCACCAGTCGGCAGATTAATTTAAAGGATTTAGTGGAAGACTTGGTTAAGAAACACCCTGAGATTGTCACCGTTGCTGTTAATAAAAATACGTCTCGCTCCAGTGAAATCTATGGTGAACAAACACAGATTATTTGGGGTGAAGAGGCTATTCTTGAAGGCGTTTTGGATTATGAATTCTCCCTCTCTCCTCGAGCCTTTTATCAACTGAATCCGGAGCAGACTGAAGTCTTGTATAGTGAAGCGGTCAAGGCTTTGGATGTATCGCCAGAGGAACATCTAATTGATGCCTACTGTGGGGTTGGAACGATTGGGTTTGCTTTTGCTAATAGAGTGAAAAGTGTTCGGGGGATGGATATCATTCCTGAAGCGATTGAAGATGCCAAATACAATGCTAAACGGATGGGATTTGATAATACCCACTATGAAGCTGGGACGGCTGAGGAAATTATTCCCCGTTGGTACAAAGAAGGCTATCGAGCAGATGCAGTCATTGTGGATCCACCCCGTACGGGTTTAGGGGCGAAATTGATCGAGACCTTATTGCACTATGCACCTGACAAGATGGTCTATGTCTCTTGTAATGTATCGACTTTGTCAAGAGATTTGGTAGCTTTGACAAAGGTCTATCGGGTTGAATACATTCAATCAGTGGACATGTTTCCACATACGGCAAGGACAGAGGCTGTCGTGAAGTTAGTGAAGAAGTGAAAATGAACGAAATGAGTAAAGGAAATAGGAAAATGGACAATGTTATTGATGTATCGATTCCAGTGGCTCAAGTCATTGATCAACATCCGGAAGTATTGGACTTGTTGGTGGAGTTGGGCTTTAAACCTTTAGCCAACCCCATCATGCGTAATACAGTTGGGCGCAAGGTTTCCTTAAAACAAGGATCAAAATTAGAAGGTACTCCCATGGAGAAGATTGTACAAACGCTAGAAGCTAATGGCTATGAAGTAGTGGGGCTAGACCAATGAGTGATGAACGAATTCATGTCTTGAGAGATATCTTATTAGACCTGCATCATGGAGCCTCTCCTGAGTCGGTCCAAGAGCGCTTTGATGCGACCTTTGCAGGGGTTTCTGCGATTGAGATCTCTCTCATGGAGCATGAACTGATGAACTCCGATGCAGGGGTTACTTTTGAAGATGTTATGGAGCTTTGTGATGTCCATGCCAATCTCTTTAAGAATGCGGTTCAAGGGGTCGAAGTAGCAGATACTGACCACCCAGGGCATCCTGTTCAAATCTTTAAACAGGAGAACTTAGCCCTTCGAGCCGCTATGATGCGGGTACGTCGCTTGCTAGACAATTATGAGACGACTGAGGATCCTGAGATGATTCAGGAGATTCATAAGGGCTTGTTACGTCAGCTGGGCTTGGTGGGTCAATTTGACCGGCATTACCGTCGTAAGGAAGAGTTGATGTTTCCGATTATGGAAAAATATGGTCATGATTCCCCACCAAAAGTGATGTGGGGAGTAGATGACCAGATTCGGGAACTCTTTGCTAAAACTTTGGATGCGGCAAAGAAATTACCGGATTCTAGTATTTCTGAAGTCAAGGAACGCTTTGAAGCCTTTGCACAAGAGTTTGAGGGCATGATCTTCAAGGAAGAGTCGATCCTCTTGATGATTTTGCTGGAGTCCTTTACCCAGGATGACTGGCTCTCCATTGCAGAAGAAAGTGATGCTTATGGTTATGCCATTATTCTCTCAAGTGAGAAATGGGTGCCGAAACGTGTGGACTTCAAGGAAGAAGGAGCAAGAGAGTCAGAGAGTTCAACTGAACCGCTTCCTTCTTCAAAAGGAGATGAGCACCGTCAGGTCATTGAGACTCCTGAGGGACAATTGACGATTACCTTCACGCCTAAGAAAAAAGAAGAGAGCTTCGATCGCAAGCAGCCACAAGCTTTTGGTCATGGATTTTTATCGGTGGAGCAAGCGAATTTAATCTTGAACCAGTTACCAATGGAGATCACCTTTGTCAATAAGGATGAAATTTTCCAATATTACAATGATGCTGCGCCTTTTGAGGAAATGATTTTTAAGAGGACGCCATCGCAGGTAGGACGCAATGTTGAGCTGTGTCACCCACCGAAATATTTGGAGAAGGTCAAAGCCATCATGCAGGGGCTTCGTGAAGGGAAAAAAGACAAGTATGAAATGTGGTTCAAATCAGAATCGCGTGGGAAATTTGTCCATGTCACCTATGCAGCAGTGCGTGATGAAGCGGGAGACTTTCAAGGCGTCTTGGAATATGTTCAGGACATTCAACCTTATCGGGAGATCGATACGGATTTTTATAGAGGAATGGAGTAAAGATGAGTTACGAAACAGAGTTTATGAAAGAGTTTGAGGAGTGGATCAAGACTCAAGTCATGATCAATGAAATGGCTCTCGAAGAAAGTAAGAAGGTTTTTGACGAAGACCAGGATGAGCGAGCTAAAATCGCGATGATTCGCTATGAAAGCCGTTTGGACGCTTATCAGTTCTTGCAAGGGAAGTTTGAAAATTTCCATGCCGGAAAAGGATTTCATGATTTACCAGATGGCCTCTTTGGTGAAAGAAAATATTAAAATGGCCTTATTGAAGGCGTTTTACTAGCTAGATTTACCTGAAAATTGAGCAATGACTTGATTTTTTAGGGGATTGTGATACAATAAAAAAGTTGAAATGACATCAACGGATTTTTGAATGGAATGATGGTGATGAAACCTTGTTGCCTTAGGAATTGATCACTGAATTTAGGAGGAAAAATGGCAAAGAAGAACGTAAACCGTGCGAAACAATACAAGCATCAAAATAGACATCTTTTGAAAAAAGCTGTCGCAACTGTAACTGCAGCTGTGAAAGAAACACCTAAAAAAGTTGAGAAAGCTACAAAAGCAGTGGCGAAAGAAGTGAAACATGCGGCTTCTTCAGTGGAAGAATTTGCTGCAAGTTTGGAAGGTGTGGCACTTGATCGTGCGCAAACATTCTATGATGAAGGTATTCGCTCTGTTGCGGACTTCGCAAACTGGACAGAAAAAGAGTTGTTGGCCCTTAAAGGAATCGGCCCAGCTACAATCAAGAAATTGAAAGAACTAGGCGTTAAATTTAAATAATTGCTTTTATGATTTCTTGCTATTTCCAGGAAAACTTGCTAAAATGAACCTATTAGAGGTGTTTTGAATTCCACATTTTACAGAAAGTGGCGGTGCTGAGAAGTCCACAAATGTGTCAAAACTGGTTGCTAATGGATGAAAATGAAATAAACAAAGTTGCGGGCATTGCCCGAAATTGGGTGGTACCGCGGATCAACACATTCGTCCCTGTCAGATTAATGACAGGGACGATTTTTATTTTATCCCCCTAGCTGAAGGAGCTTGTCATGAAACAATCTTTTAACACCAGTAAACTCTACTATGGCTTTCCTATCTTCATCCTGGGGTATCAGGACAAGAACTTTGGACATAATATCACGACCTGCAGTTCCTCTTATAGCTTGGGCGATTGGCTGGTCATCGGGGTTGGTAGTGAGGAAAATGCGGCTGACCAGATTAAGCATTATCAACAGTTCACTGTCAACATCCCTGATGAAAATCTCATGCTTGAGACGGAACAGGCTGGCTTTATCAGTCATCGGGAGAAATTGAAACACCTGGGGCTTGACTACGAGATTTCTGAACGGACCCAGGCTCCGATTTTAGAGGCTTGTCCAGTCGTTTTGGATTGCCAGGTAGATCGAATTATCGAGGAAGATGGCATCTGCCATATCTTTGCTAAGATTCTTGAGAGACTGGCTGATACAGAGCTCTTAGATGACAAGGGGCATTTTAAAAATGACCGTTTTGCGCCGACTTACTTTATGGGGGACGGACATCAGCTCGTTTACCGTTATCTAGATGACCGAGTCGACCCCATGGGAAGCTTTATGAAGAAAGCGAGGAAAAAGAATGACAAGAGCAACATTACCTGAACGAATCGAAACGGAGCGTCTAGTCTTACGAGTCCGAACAGTGGCGGATGCTGAGGACATCCATGCCTACGCCAGTCTTCCAGAAGTCTCTTACCCAGCAGGCTTCCCACCCGTCAAGACCTTGGAAGATGAGATTTATTATCTAGAGCATATCCTTCCCGAGCGCAATCAAAAAGAAAATCTTCCAGCTGGTTACGGCATTGTGGTCAAAGGAACCGATAAAATCATTGGCTCTGTTGACTTCAACCATCGCCACGAAGACGATGTGCTGGAGATTGGCTATACCTTGCACCCAGACTATTGGGGCCGGGGTTATGTACCCGAAGCAGCGCGTGCTTTGATTGATCTAGCTTTTAAAGAATTGAACCTTCACAAGATAGAATTGTCTTGCTTTGGTTACAACCTTCAAAGTCAACGAGTCGCGGAAAAGCTTGGCTTTACCCTTGAAGCTCGTATCCGAGACCGCAAAGATGCTCAAGGTAACCGCTGTGACAGTCTGATATATGGATTGCTGAAGAGTGAGTGGGAGGTGGATTGATGCATATTTTCATCATTGGAGCTCCAGCTTCAGGGAAAATGACCATTGGTCAGGAACTTTCGAAACTCACCGGTGCGACTCTCTTTTTCAACCATCAACCAATTGATTTCGCACTCGAAATCTATCAGGATTTTACGGAAGAAATGTGGGAATTTGTTCGTAGCGTTAACTTTTCTTTTCTTGGAACAAGCGCCAGGCATCATCGGTCGGTGATTTTAACAGGCGTAACTGATTTTTCAAATCAATACCATTTGATGTATTTGAAGGACATTCAAGATTTGTTAAATGAGTATCATCAGCAGATTCTTTTTGTTGAATTAGAAACGTCTCTGGAGGAGCGATTACGTCGAAATCGGACAGAGAATCGGTTGAAATACAAACCCTTGAAACGGTATGTTGAGGTATCTGAAAGAGAGATTTTAGAGACTGATAAAACGGATCAACTTAATTCCCAAAAGCAACCGAGTGGTCTTTACCACTACCTTAAAATTGATAATACGAATCTGTCCGCAGAAGAAGTTGCAAAGCAGATTCAAGAAAAAATGAAAACAATAGAGAAAGGACACACACATGTCTAAAGAACTTTCACCTAAATACAATCCAGCCGAGGTTGAGGCTGGTCGTTACCAAAAATGGCTTGATGAAGATGTTTTCAAGCCTTCAGGCGATAAAAAGGCTAAGCCTTATTCAATCGTTATTCCACCACCAAACGTAACTGGTAAACTTCACCTTGGTCACGCTTGGGATACAACTTTGCAAGATATCATCATCCGTCAAAAACGCATGCAAGGTTTTGATACGCTTTGGCTTCCAGGTATGGACCATGCTGGGATTGCCACTCAAGCTAAAGTAGAAGCGCGTTTAGCTGAGGACGGCATCTCTCGTTACGACCTCGGCCGTGAGAAATTCCTTGAGAAAGTCTGGGAATGGAAAGACGAATATGCCACTACTATCAAGCAACAATGGGGTAAGATGGGACTCTCTGTAGACTACTCTCGCGAACGTTTCACGCTTGACGAAGGGTTGTCAAAAGCTGTTCGTAAGGTCTTTGTAGAGCTTTACAAGAAGGGATGGATCTACCGTGGTGAATTTATCATCAACTGGGATCCAAAAGCCCGTACAGCCCTTTCTGATATCGAGGTAATTCACAAGGATGTCGAAGGTGCCTTCTACCACATGAACTACATGTTGGAAGACGGTTCACGTGCCCTTGAAGTAGCAACAACACGTCCTGAGACTATG